>NZ_AMZO01000012.1 GCF_000331515.1 Photobacterium marinum | reverse complement strand
TAGTCCGGTTAAACATCCTCCCGCCGGGGGGAGGATTAGGGATGAGTGGCAGGGGCGTAGTTACCAGACCCCCTCCCATTTTGTGACGTCCTGCAAAAAATCGAGGTGGAGAAGGCACTTAACAGCCCGAAAGGTGCAACAAAATTCATAAAAATAGATTAAATCATGTGCGCAGCCAGGTGATCTTTTATTACAGATTGTTTCAATATATGTGATGTAGCTCATATTTCTAGGGATGAGAAAACATAGAATTACTAAATTCACCCCGTAGAAGGTTAAAGTTAAGGGCCAGTTCACACGGCGTGAAGAAATTTTCATGCATGTTTTTGAGAACAGCATTGCATAAAGCTCATATAAGCCCCCCGCTAAATGATGGGAAATAAAATCTAAGAGCTTTCAACGGAACCTGAAACCTTACAAAAAGACACAAGACTATGTGGATACCATCTAAACTGACACGGCCGGCTCGTCTTCATAATGCAATACTACGCCCAAGATTGCTGGAAGCACTTGAACAGGCACCTTTTTACCGTCTTGTACTATTCCGCTCTCCGGCTGGCTATGGCAAGACAACCATGGCAGCACAATGGTTAAGTGACCATCCTCATACTGGCTGGTTCAATATTGATGAGAACGACAACGACACATTCCGATTTGCCAATTACCTGCTGCAATCTATCAACAAAGCGACAAACAACGCCTGTCTGAAAACACAGGCGATGGCAGAACGCCGTCAGTTTGCCTGCTTATCAACCCTATTTAGTGAGCTGTTCGGCGAACTAAGCGAATACCACGAACAGACTTACCTGGTACTTGATGACTACCACGTTATCAATAACGACGATATTCACGATGGCATGCGCTTTTTCCTGAAAAACATGCCGGATAACATTACGCTGGTTGTTACCAGCCGCACCCTTCCCCCTTTGGGTACAGCTAACCTGCGTGTTCGCGACCTGCTGATAGAAGTTGATAATGATCTGCTGGCTTTCGATGAAGAAGAGACAGAGCGTTTCTTTAATAAACGAGTCAGCAATAATGTTGAGACAGATGTACTAAAATCCCTGCGCCAACAAGTGGAAGGCTGGCCTTCAGCTTTGCAACTTATCGCCCTTCATGCCCAGCAAAAACCAGACAACCTAGTTGAATCAGCAGTTAACGTCGCTAGCTTTAACCGAGGTCATTTGTGGGACTACCTGGCAGAAGAAGTGTTTGATCAGCTGGATCAGGAAACTCAGCAGTTCCTGCTACAGTGTTCTGTATTGGACATGTTCAATGCCCAGCTGGTAACAGACCTGACCGGACGAAGTGACGCACTGGCCATGCTGGAATCGCTGAACCGCTACGGCCTGTTCCTCAATAACCTGGAAGGTGATAACAACTGGTATCGCTTCCATAACCTGTTTGCAGAATTCCTGCGCCACCAGCGTTATTCTCAGATTCCACAGCAGCGTTCTGAGTTGCACACCATGGCGGCTAAGGCTTGGCTCAAGCAGCATTCGCCTCAACAAGCTCTTTTGCATGCGCAAAAAAGCGAAAATAAAGAACTGACGATTGAAATCCTTTCTGAGTACGGCTGGGAAATGTTCCATCACGGTGAGCTGAAACTACTTCAGGACACCATTGATGGTTTAGACAGATGCAAACTATTCAGCACCCCTCGCCTTGTTCTGCTTCGACTATGGCTGATCCAAAGCCAGCACCGCTATAACGATGTCGGCGATCTAATCGCAGAAGCCGAAGCAGAAATGCAGAAGTACAACATTGAACTGGATGATGCGCTTCAGGGCGAATTCAATGCCCTTCGCGCACAAGTTGCAATCAACCAAAGCAAACCGGAAGATGCTTTGATTTTGTCAGAGCAAGCACTTGGGCAACTGCCATCTACGACCTACCGTAGCCGAATTGTCGCGACCTCAGTTGTCGGTGAAGTTCATCACTGTCTGGGTAACCTCAGCCGTGCGCTGCCTATGATGCAACAAACGGAAAAAATGGCTCGTCAGTACCATGTATACCATCAGGCACTTTGGGCAATCCTGCAACAAAGTGAAATCCTGCTGGCACAGGGCTATGTTCAGTCTGCATTCGAACAGCTTGATCAGGCTTTCAAACTGGTAAAAGAACAGCACCTACAACAAGTACCGCTGCATGAATTCCTGCTCCGACTTCGTGCCCAGATCCTCTGGTGCTGGAACCGTCTGGATGAAGCGGAAGAAGCGGCACTGAAAAGTCTTGAAGTGCTGGCACCGTTCGACGAAACCAAATCGCTTCATGCCTACTCTATGTTGGCCCGTATTGCCGTTACCCGAGGTGAACAGGACAAAGCTTCCCGCTATCTGGAACTGTGTAACAGCATGATGGATCGCACCCAGTACCACATCGACTGGCGTGCCAACACAGATTTAGCCAACTTGTTCCACTGGCAAAACACCGGTGATCAGGAAAGTATTCAACACTGGCTTAAGCAGGCAGAGGAGCCGGAAGGCGCCTGTAACCACTTCCAGCAACTTCAGTGGCGTAATATTGCCCGCGCCTGTATGAATGCCGGCGAGCTTGAGCGCTCAAAAAACATTCTGGAAATGCTGCAGGAACATTGTGATAAGCATAATCTGATCACAGACAAAAATCGTAATCTTGTGGTACAAGCGGTACTTAGTAAGCGTATAGGATTGCGCCAAGAAGCATTGAAACAACTGAAAGAAGCATTGGTTCTGACCAACAGCACAGGGATGGTTGGTATTTTCCTATGCGATGGCTGTGAACTTTACGATCTGCTTCAGGAACTGGTTGATACTCGTTCACTCAGTGAACTTGAGCTTCACCGCGCACGTCAGCTACTTCGTGAAATGACCAGCAAAGAACGAAACCGCTCGGTTCACTTTGATGAAAGTTTCGTTGAAAAACTGCTGAATCTGCCGGATGTGCCAGAGCTGATTCGCACCAGCCCGCTCACCCAGCGTGAATGGCAGGTACTGGGATTGATTTATACCGGTTACAGCAATGAACAAATTGCTTCTGAGCTTGATGTGGCTTCAACCACAATCAAAACTCATATCCGAAATCTTTACCAGAAGCTGAATATCGCTAACCGCCAGCAGGCTATTGAAACAGCAGAAAACTTACTCAAGATTATGGGCTTCTGATAGCTATCTGGAGCTCAGCAAAGGTTAAGGATGACCTATGATTGAATGGAGCTGCGATCGAATCTGGTATCAGGACATGCCGTTCAAAGTGAACGGCATTCCTGTCGGAGCCCGAATGACAGTCATTCGACTGAATGACAACAAGCTGTTGATCCACTCACCAGTCCAGCTAACTACCCAGTTACAACTGGAGCTAAGTAAACTCGGACAAGTTCATGCGATCGTTACACCGAACATGAATCACCACCTGTTCCTTTCTGAATGGTGGCTGGCCTACCCAGAAGCTTATTTTTTCGCTCCGCCCGGACTACAGCACAAACGTACAGATCTGGCCTTTGACGACGCACTCAGTGCACAAACGCCCGTACTCTGGCGTCATCAACTCTATCAGACCCTACTTCGTGGCAGCGATAAAATGGAGGAAGTTGTATTTTGCGATCCCGAATCGCATACCTTAATTGTCGGCGACACTCTAGCATGGCTTAAACCCTCACCGAGTTTATTAACGACAGCGTTAGCATTAGTTAACGACTGCTATCATTCACCGGGAATGCCATTGTACTGGCGAATGACATTCAAAGATAAAACCCGCTTACGCCAGTCACTGCAGGAAATCCTCACCTGGCCATTTGATCGAATCATTCTCTCCCACGGTCAGGTCATCAGCGAAAACGGTAAAGAGAAGTTTCACCGTGCTTTTCAATGGGCACTGTAACGCGCCATCACAACCTGTTGAATTTAAAAATCAATAGCTTCATTTTTTTTGACAAAGACTATACGACTTAGCGCTTTTTTGCGAGGTTGATAACATACGTTAAATCTATGTTTTCATTTCTCACGCATAATTGTATGACATAACTCAATCTTTTATATGTAATTGAGAGTATATTTAATTGGTTGCAATGTGTTGAGGGAACAAATATGAAAGCATCAAAGCTATATTTTAGAGACGTTCTGGGCATCGTCCTAGTCATCTCCTCTATCTTGGTAACACTGGCTGTGATTTTTGATGTGTTGGCTGTGCTTAATTATTTCTCTCATGAAGAAGCATTGGCCTCTACATACCTTCACGAGTCGTTACCGCTGTTTATTTTCTTAATCCCTGCTTTCCTGCTCGGTAAGTATATTAATCGTCCAAACTGGGTAGCGGAACTGACAGCTTTTCGCCTAGAAGTAGCTAAGAAAATCAGTGCTAACCTAAATTAAAGCCTTCCAGCCTGTCACAGGGTTGGCACTGTTAAAGCCTGGAGTCCCACTCCAGGCTTCCCCCTACCTCCCCCCACTACATATCTATACTTTTTCTTTCTTCCTGGATTCAGCAAGCTCTTATCATGTCGTTGATAGATAAAGCTGAATGCAAAATGAACCAAGCCATCATAATTCATTCAATACCCCACAAGCATACTACTCTCAACAGTTACCAACATGGACAATTAAGAGAGGTTTGTATGACTCCTGTAAGCATCGTAATCATCACCCTGAATGAAGAAAAACGTATCGGTCGCCTGCTTGATGACCTGAGCAAACAGACGCACAGTGATTTTGAAGTCATCCTCGTTGACTCCAACAGCGAAGATAAAACTTGTGAAATCGCCAAGGGGTTTGAAAAAGCTTTACCTGCTCTAACCGTTCATAAAATGGAAAAACGAGGCGCCAGCCTAGGAAGAAATACCGGTGCAAATCTGGCATCAAACGAACGTATTCTGTTCCTTGACGCAGATGTACGTCTTGACCCGACATTCCTCACCAATGCCCTTCACCAGCTTGAACAAAAAAAACTGGACGTAGCCGGGGTCTACATGAGTGCGAAGCAACTCTCATTTGGTTACAAACTTGGTTACGGTGCATTCAATGCAGGGCTGTATATGACGTCGTTCTTTTTCCCGACATCCGTCGGAGCATGCCTGTTCTCGACCAAACGAGTCCACGAAGAAATCGGCGGATTTGATGAGGCCATTGTCCTTTGCGAAGACTGTGACTATGTACGCCGCGCATCACAAACCTGGCGCTACCGCATGATCCCAGTTAGCTTCTGGTTTGACCCTCGCCGCCTGGAGCAAGATGGCTTTTTAAAGATGGGGCTGACTTACCTCAAAGCCAATATTCGCCGCTTCTTCTTCGGAGAAATGCGCAACAACGAGATGGAATACAAATTCGGTCACTATACGGACGCAAATAACAAATGTTAAACGCTGAATGGTGGTGGTATTTCGGAGGAAGCCTGCTTGATGCGTTAATTGGTCCCAATCTGTTTTTTCCCGGGGAACCTTTCTTGCTGGCAGCAGGCTACCTGCTCAATGAAGGTGCGGTGTACGGTGTTCTTTCAGTACTGGCCGGAGGATTAATTGGCGATCAGCTCAGTTATTTCATTGGCCGGAAACTAGGAGCAAAAGGCCGCCGCACACTGAGCCGACGCATACCGAAAACACGCCGCCCTTTCGCTAGGGCAAAACTAGTACTGAAAAAACGCGGCCCCCTGGTTGTGGCCGCCGCTCGATTACTCGGTCCAGTCGCGTGGATCACGCCTTTTCTTGTTGGTTCATACACTATGCCATGGATGACATTTACTATGTACTCACTTATAGGCCTGTTTTTAGGTGTCGGGCAGTTTGTACTGCTGGGTTTATTTCTGGCACAAGGTATCCAGCTTATCCCAGACATGTCCAACATTACGCTGTTTCTCAAAGAACACAGCCTGCTGGTAATTGCGATCATGCTTGCTTCAGCCATCAGCACCTTCCTTTACCGCAGCCGTAGCTGGAAGAAATGGCTTAAAATCAGCTTTTGTTGGCTTTCAATTATGGGCAGCGTCAACTACATACATTTCTTTGTTGGCAACGCATACGCTTACAAAAGCAAAGCAGCTCACAACGACAACATCGAGCTTAAATCACTCGATTATGCTGTTTACCCCGGTCTGGCTCCAGTTTACAAAGCTCAACCGATCAACATTGTTATCAAAGACAATACACCTCAGGATTTAATGGGGGAACTGGGCTGGATTGAGAATAAAACATTTTCACGAAATGATCTGAACTTCACTAACTACATAAGTTTAATTTCCAAAAACTTGCCACCAATATCAGACCTATATTGGAACCAGCAACCGCAATGGTCAGCATACCAAAAAGCCGGAGATTTAATTAATAGGAAACATATTCGCTGGTGGTATGCAGGAAGAGAAAAACAAACAGAAAAAGATATTTGGGTAGGTTCTGTCAGCTATGACAATGATTTAAAGCTGGCGCATTATAAAGGGATCATTACCATTCTTCACGCTATCGACCCAGATATTGATAAAGAAAGAGATGATTTTGCAAATAAGGCAAAGAGTTCAGGATGGGATATAGAATACAAGCAACTCGGCAGCCCGGTAGCATATTCAAAAAGCCGCCACTATTTCAGTGACGGCCAAGTGATATTACTATCGAAGAAAACTTAATTTATTCAATAAAACAGCAGTTGATATTCCCTTACCAACTGCTGATTGGATATAAGTTAGCGTGGACGGGCAAAGTTCTGAGTCCAGTAAATGCTGTACTGTGAACCTGATGAACCTAGTACTGATGCCACACCAATTTGAGTATAGTTAGCACTCATGATGTTCTTACAGTGACCAGGGCTGTTCAGCCAAGCCGTCATAACCGCATCAATATCTTTCTGCCCTGCTGCAATATTTTCACCCACAGCACGCCAGTCATAACCTTGTGCTGTCACACGGTCGGCTGGTTGTGTTCCATCCAGTCCTGTGTGACTGAAGAAGTTATAGTTTGCCATGTTACTTGAGTGAACAAACGCAGCTTGCTCCAGTGCATAATCCCAGGTCAGAGCTGGTACAGCCGGCATCATCTCACCACCACAGCTTCGCGCCTGAGCTCGTGCCGCATTAACTGCTGCCAACATTTGGTCTGCAAAGTCACCATTTGGCTCAGGTGCCGGTTCTGGAGTCGGTGTTGGTTCAGGTGTTGGGTTAGACGGCACATAACTACCAGTGTCACCGAAAGAGCTATCTGTACTACCACCTGTATTAGTGTCGCCACCAATATTTGTGTCACCAGAGTTAACAACATTTGTACCTGTAGAAGCGGTATTGGAAGAAGAGCTGCCTTCAGAACCGCCACCAGCACCACAGCCAGTAACAACAAACATAGAGATTAAAAGTAGTGATAGTTTTCGCATGGCTACATCCAGAATATGTTTTATTGAACTAAAGATTTCAAAATAAACTTCTGTCGGCAATTAACAGCAAAAAAGTATATTGAGAAAACTCAGACTTATTCAAAAACTGATATTCCTATCAGCTTCAACGTGGGGACAATATACTGACTGGCAGCTGAACACTTCAATATGCAACGGTTACTTTTTAAACATCCTGACAGACAATTGACAAAATATGATGTTGTTCAAGATCACAAAACAAAAATAGTTAATCTTCTATTTCAATAGGATAATAACCTCAATATCAATATTGAGACTTCTCATAGAAAAGTGGGCAGTTATGTATAAAAAGGTGTAATTCATCGGCATAATTTATGCCAACGTAATTTCCTTAATTTAATTTAGTTGGTAAAAACAAGGTTATTTATAAGAAAAGAAACCACAAATAAAATCATTTAAATAATATTTTGCTGATATTTATTTGTGGTAAAAGCAAAAAGGTACATTTATTTTTTGTTATTTTTTATCTCGCACGGTTAGTTTTGCTCGCAAATCTGTAACATTTGCTCTATGCGAGATCTTCCTGAGTAACACTCACACCTTTAATCTGAGCAAAAACCTCATCACCCACATTAAGTTCAAGCTCATCTGCCGCCCAAAGCGTGATGTTCGCCCATATGTTGGCTTCCCCCACACGAAGGCGAACGGCTACTTTCTCGTCTTCATCGACAGGCAGGATCTTATCAACACGAGCTTCAAGAATGTTTCGAATGCTGGTGTGGTGTGGTTTCGACTTGGTGATTGAAACGTCATTTGAGTGAATACGTACCCTCACCCACTCGCCGCGTGCGCGGCTTAGCTGGCTTACCCACAAGCAAGCCTTATGGTTAAGCATTACCTGCGTCAGTGCATATTGGGGATGAGAATGGTTAACTCGCGCCGTGATCAACGAACTTTGTTCGCGAGATGGCAGCCATGGGCGCATCTCGGGAGAACCCCATACACTATTAACGTGGCCGGAGATAACCACCTTGCCCTCATTGAGCATCACCATATGGTCGGCTAAACGTAGAATCTCATCCAGGCTGTGAGTAACATAAACGATAGGCGTGTTGACTTCCTTCGCCAGCTTTTCCAGATATGGCATCAATTCTTGCTTTCTTGGTAGGTCCAGCGATGCCAGAGGTTCATCCATTAACAACATATCTGGCTTTGTCAGCAATGCTCGCCCAATCGCAACGCGCTGCTTTTCTCCACCAGAAAGCGAGGACGGATAACGCTTCAAAAGCGCTTCAATTCCCAGCAGACGAACAACGTCATTGAAGTGCGCCTCATCTTTATTACTACAGCCATAAGTCAGGTTCCCCGCAACGGTGTAATGAGGAAACAAGCGTGCATCCTGAAACACATAACCAATCCGGCGTTTTTCCGGCGGTAAATCGACTCGATTCTCACTGCTAAACAATACATGCTCGCCAAGCTTAATCGAACCGCTGTCAGGCTTACTCAGGCCACTCAACACATTAATAAGGGATGTTTTGCCGGTACCGGAACGACCAAAGATCGCTGTAATCCCCTGCATAGGCAGATCCAGTTGGACGTCGAGCTGCAAATCACCCAGCTGCTTTTGAACATTAATCGCTAACATTGAGTTTCCAACCGTTTACGTGCAATTCGGGCAAAGAGTTCAGACACCAGCAACGATGCCAGCGCAATAATAATGGCAATGACACACAAACGAGCAGCCTCGGTTTCAGCGCCAGGCGTTTCAATAAAGGAGAACATAGCCAGCGGGATTGTTTGTGTTTCACCTGGGATGTTTGAAACGAAAGTTATGGTGGCACCAAACTCGCCCAAAGCACGAGCGAAAGCCAGAATCGCACCGGTCAGAATACCCGGTAGTGTCAATGGTAAGGTAATAGTAAAGAAAACTTTAAGCGGGCTTGCGCCTAATGTCCGCGCTGCCTGCTCCAGTTTAATATCCACACTTTCCAGCGCTAAGCGAATAGAGCGAACCATAAGCGGAAACGAGACAACCGCCACAGCGATCACCGCCCCTCGCCAACTAAAACTGAAAGTAAGACCGAACCAGTCGTACAGCAGCTTACCAATTACCCCCTGTCGTCCCATCATCGCAAGTAAAAGGTAACCAATCACAACCGGTGGTAACACCAACGGCAGATGGACAATACCGTCCAAAATAGCCTTTCCGTAAAACTGGCATCGCGCCAGTAACCACGCACATAAAATGCCAAGTGGCAGGCTGACCAGCACTGCCACTCCGGAAACTTTCAAACTAAGTTGCAGTGCCTGCAGCTCGTATTCGGTTAACACGCTTAGTTAACTCCAAAACCGTATTTCTCAAAAATCTCGCGTGCCTGATCAGATTGCAGGAAGTCGTAGTATGCTTTTACCTGCTCACCTGACTTATCTTTTACGATAGCCACGGGATAAGTGATCGCGGCATGGCTTTTATCCGGCAATTCAGCCACTACTTTTACCTTCTCGGAAATCAGGGCATCCGTTTTATACACGATCCCAAGCTGCGCTTCCTGCTTTTCTACCAGAAGAAGAGCCGAACGAACACTATTTGCACGAGCAAGCAGTGGAGAGGCTTTCTCCCATAATCCAATAGACTGCAAAGACTCTTTCGCATAAATACCCGCCGGAACATGTTTAGGATCGCCGGTTGCCAAACGAGTACCATCCAGTGCTTTAGCCAAATCCCATGACGCAGTCACTTCTATTTTGTCCGCAGGATACGCATTCGGCGCAATCATTACCAAGTGGTTTTTCAGCAGGCTCTTACGAGTCGGCGGCTCAATGGCTTGCTGTTTCTCGACATAATCCATCCATTTCTCATTGGCAGAAAAATAGATGTCAGCTGGTGCCCCTTGTGCAATCTGACGAGCCAGCGTCGATGAGGAAGCAAATGAAAGCGTTGATTTAACTCCTGTTTTTTCTTCATAGACTGCCGACACTTCGTTCAAGGCATTGGTCAGTGATGCCGCAGCAAAAACCGTTACCTTCTCTGCCGCGAAGGCCGAGCCGGACGCACCAAGAACACAAGTGGCCGTAAACAGACATGCTAACAAGCGCTTATTCATAGTTTCCTCTAAAGTCAGTTAACTCAATTTCGATATATACTAAAGTATATATCGAGCCATGAAAATAGTTCGTTGTCTGATTTTTATGGGAAAGAAGGCATTAAGCCGGAAATGCACAAAGAAGACCGGAAGGACCCACCTTGTTTTGATGGTTTTTTTACGGCTACAATCAATAACTTACCCGCATAGCGGTATAAATCTTCTACATATAATCCCAAATAGCTTTTAAATTATGACTAAAAATAATGGGATATAAAGATTATTCAATATGTGAGGCCAGCCGAAACTTTCAATAAAAACACATTAGGTTCTAGTAACCGTAGCCGTGGTTACTAAAACCTACAGTGATTGTTTAGAGCACACCAACAGAAAAACTTGTCAGTAAAACTATTTACTGCGCATTTATTCAGAAATAACCGAGCTAGGGATTATTTATCGCCCACATCCCAATAGCAGATTAAACTGCTAATGGTCGAGTTGACAATAGTATTTGCTCATCATGGAATGCAACTGGTAACACCATATGTACTTCAGGTAATAAAAGAAAAGCATTATCAATTTCATCATTATGTATTTCGACTAAAACTTGTAAATGATTTTCAACTGCTTCTTTCAGTGGGGAAGTGCGAGGTTTATTCGTTGGTATATCAAACTGACAATAATGACCTTTATTCGAGTATACCCAAATATTGAAATGATGTTTCCCACTTTCAAGCTGTTCGATAAACTCAAAAATATTTTTCATAAAATTCCTTTTTGACAAATCAATACCTTCCTTGAGCCTTACTTAAATTTGGTCAAGTCAAAGTTTCCATTGAATTATTAGCTTTTATTAGTTACCATTCTTCTATCGTTAGTTAATTGAATTAACTAATAACCTACATACAACCCTTTTCACCCGGGTAGTAATAACTTGGTACTTTTACATATTGTCCCCGCCAGCTGTAACTGTTCAAGAATCAATTCTCTCCATTTGATTCTGAACACTAAAGTGGAATACAGCTACTTTCAGTATTCAAAACTGTTCTCTGGGTTTTCCTGCTTTTTGATTTAAAACTACTCTACACCAATGTAGTCTCCAGAAAAAAACGATCGATAGAGAGTTTATCCAAACCTGTGTCAAAAACGTCTGCGTGCATTATCCCCCCTCTGAATCATCTGCAATAATTTCAGCTAATTACACAATCAAACGCTAACTAAACACTCCAGTGTAAAACTTAACCACTGCTTCAGTGACAAATATACGTTAAACAACCATATCTTTAAAATTATAGTTTATTCTCATTATCATAAATTTTTGTTATCAAAAAGTCGTATCCACTTGGCTTAATAACTGATGGTGTGTAGAGAGAATACTAAGACTAATCTGTAATAAGCATTCATCACTAACAGAAGTAAAATTCGCCATTGTAGCCCCCCAAGAAACAGGCTTCGAGCTTGAATTATCACACAATCATAATCAAACCACTCCATATATTAACGGTACCACCTATGGCTACTTTATGTATATGAAGATATTTGTAGTGCTAATATTAAGCTCTCTGTTTTCATGAAATTTAAGATTACCCCTTTACTTTATAAAGGTTCTAAACGAACATTGATAATTTCCGCGGCAGGTATTTTCAGTATAAGCTTCAAACTTTAACTACTCTGTTGTTTCTTTTGCTGATTGGGGTTTTATTATATTTATAATTAAGAGTTCTACTTGAACTCTAATTGTTTACGCTAACTTAATATCTGTTATTTCTCTCGCTATTCACTTTCCACCACTGCAACAGTCTCTTTTGGCCGACACAACCAAGCTGCAAAATTGCGGATTTGAGGCAACACGGTCAGGTTAAGAAACAGTGCAAATGGCCACGCCATTAAGAAGCTTTGGCCCCACACTGGAGGCCATTCGGCGCTGAATCCCATTTTTACGCCGGAAATCAACCCAGACATCATGGTGGCCATTGTTAACGATGACAGAAGTGTCGAAATCCAGAATTGCTTTTTACTCATAATGCATACTCTCCTATTGAAAATTTATGAAAAAAGTATAAACCTAACCATAAATAGTAAAAATAGGTGAAAGTTGAACCGTGGATTCCATATTTGGAAATATTGATGACCTATTTTTGTTCTGCAAAGTCGTGGAACAAGGCTCGCTGCAACGAGCATCAAAGCATCTAAATCTACCGCAATCTACAGTGTCTCGGCGCCTGGCCGCCTTGGAAACCCGGCTAAATGTCAGGCTGCTGGAAAAGAAAGGGCGAGAGTTGGCCCCAACAGAGGTCGGGATACTTGCTTTCGAAAACCTAAACAGCGGCATGGAACTGATTGAATCCGGTATTGAGAGCTTCACCGAACAAACGAATCAAGTTGCCGGTCGAGTGCGATTGTCTGTTCCGCACAGTTTCTATCGTTCTTTTATCGCATCAACGATCGAAAAATTCCTCAAGACCTATCCGAAGGTGCAACTTGATTTGCTTCTGAACAACGAGCAGGCAAAACCTGAAACAGACAGGGATTTATTAATAACCTTCGATATTGAAGATATGGATGACATGATTGCCAGGCCAATCTTCACCGCCAAGCATGGCTTTTTCGCAAGTAAAGAATATATCCGGCAATGCGGTGAGATTTCTGCCCCATCAGACCTCGCAGCACTTGACTGGGTAACCGTAGAGCGGAAAAGCAATTTTGCCTTCTTCCGTGACGGACAATTAGTTGAAGAGCATCAAATTAAACCTCGACTGGTTGTCAACGACATCAGGGCCGTTGTTGATGCTGTCAGCAGAGGCCTTGGTGTCGCTTCACTGCCGCTCAGACATGCCAGTGAAGCAAACAATTTAGTACAGTTACTACCAGACTATCACCGCAGCGATCGCCAGTCTTACCTGGTATATAAAGCCAGAAAGTATCAGCCTAATGCCGTTCGCATCCTCATTAAGGCTTTGCTGGAAGAAGGCATACAGATGGATAGGTCAGACACTTAATCTTCCTATACTCTATAGTGATTTAGTCATATCTAAATCCTGTAGGGAATGCGCTATGGGTCGACTCTTGTTTCTATTTATTGCCTTTATCATCTTCGGAAGCCAGCATCTTGCAGCATTAGCCGTGAATGATTCTGAAAAATATGTCAGCGCCCGTGAGCATATGGTCCAAAGCCAGCTAAGCAAGCGTGGCATTGTAGACAAGCGAGTGCTAATGGCTATGAAAAAGCTTCCACGACACCTTTTTGTCCCGGAAATACTGGCTTTCAAAGCCTATACGGATTCCCCCCTGCCGATCGGCGAAGGACAGACCATATCACAACCCTATATCGTTGCCCTGATGACGGAGCTGCTTGAACTCTCTGGCAGTGAAAAAGTACTCGAGATAGGAACCGGCTCTGGATACCAGGCAGCAGTACTTTCCGAGCTAGCTAAGGAGGTGGTTAGCATCGAGATCAAGGAAAAGCTCTGCATTAAGGCCCGCAAACTGCTGGACTCTCTGAGTTATACCAATGTTGAGGTACGATGTGGTGACGGCTACTTTGGTTGGAATAAGGGTGCGCCCTATGATGCCATAATGCTCACCGCCGCTGTTGACCATATCCCTCCGCCCCTTTTAGCGCAGCTAAAAGATGGAGGGCTGCTGGTTCTTCCTCTGGGAAACCCCTTCAGCTATCAGAATCTTGTTCTCGTCACCAAAAAAGGTGATGACTATAAGGTTTGGCAAATCGCCGGGGTTCTCTTTGTTCCCATGACCGGACACGCAATGCAGACTTCCGGTGAATAACAATGACTCTCCCTGCAGTTTTTCTGGTATCCCTCTCGTCTCTTGCCTTCGAGATACTTCTCGCCAGGATCTTCTCAATCAGTCAATGGAATCACCTCTCTTTTATGGTGATCAGCATCGCGCTATTCGGCTTTGCTGCAAGCGGCACCGTACTTAGTATTCTCGATTCAAGGAAAAGTGGCTGGGTCAAACAATTAGCTACAGAGAAAGCAACAACGGTTTTAGTTCTTCTCTACAGCTGCTCAACACTTACTTCTTTTATTATTCTCACCAAACTCCCCATTGATTACTTCAGGCTGGCACTGGAGTCGATTCAGGCATTCTATCTTTTTCTCTCCTATGCGCTTCTCGCATTACCATTTTTCCTCGCTGGTTTGGTTGTTCTGACTGCTTATGTCGAACAGCCGGAAAGCACAGGAATAATCTACTTTTCCAATATGACCGGTTCTGCTCTGGGAACCATCCTTCCCTCCCTATTACTGCCTTTTATCGGGGAGGGAAAACTCGTCGTAACCGTTGCAATCGCCCCTCTTTGTTATATCACTGCAGCCGTTTATATAAAGAATAAAGACAACATCGGTTCCCATTTTCCTGTCCGGAACCTTATTATTCCCCTAATAAGTGTTTGTTCTATCCTGCTTGCTGCAACTTTGCTATTCACCCCATGGGGCGGTGCTCAGCTGGCTGTCACCCCTTCACCATATAAATCACTAAGCCAGCTTCAGCAATTTCCCTATTCAACTGTCACAGAATCGCACAGCAGCATAACCGGTAAAATAGAGACAGTAACCAGCCCCTATATCCGTTATGCACCGGGCCTCAGTCTTAAATTTAGTGGCAACCTTCCTGTGCAAAAATCCATTTTCAGAGACGGAGACGAACAACTGGTTCTCTATGGAACTGAAGGCAATTTAAGGTCGTTCGACTTTGCGAAATTCACTTTACCGACGATAGGCTACGATATTGTCTCTTATCCGCAAAGTGCCCTTCTTATCCTTAGAGAAGGAGGAACCAGCATTCCTGCAGCACTTGCTGCCGATATCCCGGAAATCACCGTTATTCATGAAAATCCCATCATATCTCAGGCCATAGGAAAACATTATAATTTGCACACGACGTCTGAAAATCCTCGGATATTTCTCAAGCAATCACAAAGAAAATACGACATCATCCATCTTGAAAACTGGGGTACATCCCTGCCCGGCTCAACGGCTCTGGGTCAAGAGTACCTTTTTACCACGGAAGCCTTCGGAGAGTACCTGAACCACCTTTCTGAAAAAGGGATCATTATCATTTCACGCAAGCTGCTTCTTCCTCCTTCCGACTCGATCCGTCTTTTTTCCACGGCACTTCTGGCTCTACAGGAGCACGGCATAGAAAATCCACAACACCACCTTGTTCTATTTAGAAACTGGGGGATTTTCACGCTGCTCGTCAGGAAAAATCCTATTGAAAATACAGAAGTTGCGATGAACTTTGCTAAAAAGCTGAATTTCGACATTGTTTATATCCGGGATATGCAGTCTTCTCATGCAAATCGCTTCAATATATTCGAACACCCCCATCATTACCTTGCCATCGAGAAGCTAATCCAGCATTACAGCAAAAAAAGGGATAAACAATTTTTTGATGATTACCTTCTGGATATAGCACCACAAGATGACGACAGGCCATTTCCAGGCCGCTTTATCAAATGGGATAGATTAGACGACTTGTACCTGAGCTTGGGAAGCAGGCCTTATTCAATGCTTCTTTCCGGAGAGGTCGTCATTGCTGTCGTTTTTTTAGAGGCATTGGTTGTCGCTACCTTGCTGTTATTACTTCCCAAATTGCTAGCCAGAAGAAGAAAAGAATCCGTTCCTTTAGCACAGAAGTTTTACTTCTTCTCCATCGGAGCGGGATTCATGTTCGTAGAAATCTATTTTATCAAGGCCTATATCCTGATCTTTTCCAGTCCGGTATTCAGCTTTACTTTTGTCCTAGCAGGTATTCTGCTCTCTTCCGGGATCGGCGGGTGGTGGTCTCAGAAAATGAGGAAGAATGCAGTTATGTATTCTCTTACGGCTCTCCTCCTAGCGCTCCTTGGTATTATTGTCTTTATTGACCGGCTACTTGATTACCTTCTGATATTACCCGAGCTTCTTCGTTATTTATTTGCCCTGCTTATACTTTTTCCGCCAGGGGTTTTAATGGGGGTGCCGTTCGCTCTGGGAATGCGTTGTCTGCTTACAACCCCTTTACAGCGGGCTTATGCCTGGGCGATGAACGGATGCGCCTCGGTTCTCACTTCCATTGTCGCGGCTGGACTTGCCCTACACTTCGGTATCCAATCCATTCTGCTTTGCTCAATAGCGTTTTACTTATTTGCAGCACTTTGCTCGAAAGGTGCCGGGACGAATCAGATTGGTAGGCTACCTTGAGTTGATACAGTGGAGAGTAGTGAAGCTTGGGGTTAGGCTCTTACTCTTATTAAGTGCTACCCTATGAGAAAAGCCTTTTTGTGGTTTCAATCCAGTATCTCATGATATTGGTAATAAATCTGGATATATCAGAAGAGCGACTGAGCCTATGCTATACGTTGATATACCAGTGTTCTTTCCTTACTGCGCGATACTACACAAAAAGTAACAGCTTACATACAAAACAAACAATCTCCTAAACGGTAAAATGAGAGTTCTCGACAATCCAATTGCCTTGCATAGCCGAGCCTTGATACTATCGCTCGCGCTTTGTTTTACGCTGTATGGGTATGGTAGGATATTTTGAACTTTCGTTATGACATAAATGGCCTCAGGGCCATTGCAGTAATTGCCGTAGTACTCTTTCACTTTAACCCAAGCTGGGTTCCGGGTGGCTTTGCCGGTGTTGATGTATTCTTCGTTATATCAGGTTTCTTGATGACGGGGATTATTTTCCGAGGGCTGGAAAACAATTCTTTTAGCTTACCCAAGTTTTACTTAGCACGAGCCAACAGAATAATTCCTGCGCTAGTTGCAATGTGCCTGGCATTGCTCATCTTTGGTTGGTTTAATCTCATTCCAATAGATTACCGTGCGTTAGGTAATGAAGTCGTAAACGCAATAATCTTTGTATCTAATATCATTTACAGCAGTAAAAACGGATACTTTGACGCTACTTCTCACGAAAAATGGCTGTTACATACCTGGTCTTTATCTGTTGAGTGGCAATTTTACATTGTGTACCCAATTTTATTGTTAGCGTTAAAGCGATTTTTCTCTATAGAAACAATCAAAAAACTAATAATAGCAACAACACTAATCGGTTTTTCATATAGTGTTTTCGCCACAATATATCAACCAGATTCTGCTTACTATCTATTAGCATCTCGTGCATGGGAGATGTTGTTCGGCGGAATTGCTTACCTCTATCCATGGTCTTTCAAAGAGAGTCAAAAAAAACTTCTTGAACTATCAGGTTTAGCGCTGATTTTCATCTCGTATGCATTCATCTCTAGTGATACACCTTGGCCGGGACACTTTGCACTACTGCCAGTCATAGGGACATACCTAGTCATCGTTGCCAACCGACAAAACAGTCTAGTAACAAACAACCCTATTTTCCAGGCGATGGGTAAATGGTCATACTCTATTTATCTATGGCACTGGCCTCTGGTTGTATTTGGCGAGTGGAACAAAATGGATAACTTTTTCATTATTGGCATCGCGGCATCGATCATACTTGGATGTATTAGCTTTAAGTTTATTGAAAACAAACAGTCGGGATTGGTCAAGCATATCTTCATCAAAGATAAATATTTCCGTGGAGCAGTAACGGTTCTCTTACTCGGTGGATTAGTACACCATTTTGATGGTGTAGACATTAGATATAATGAATCCCAGCAATCACTCTACTCTTCAATAAAGAAAGCTAAAGAGGATTGGGCATATCCTGACGCAAACTTAGATGTTAATGGTCTTAAAATAAGACGCATTCAAAATCATGAACAAACCGACAAAAATATATTATTTATTGGCGCTAGTCATATTGAACAAACATACCCATATGTTTCTGCGTTAAACAATAAATATAATGTTTATTATTTAACCATGGGCGGGTGCTTTGTTACACCATCAATGAACTCTCAAAAAGAAGAAGATGGCGATTGTTCAAACATTAAAGACTATATGTCATTGATGGATAAGGTTAACTTCGACAAAGTTGTCACCAGCTTTTATTGCTTCGATTGTTTCATTTCTAAAAACAAGTCGGTTAGAGAGGAACAAGTTGAAAAACGAATCCGTGAATACGATGAATTCCTAAAAGACATAAAAAGTAGATCTAAAGAAGTATTTTTGATTCTCGGTGAACCCCAAGGTGATGAATTTTCACCAGTTAAAACAGCAAGGCATAATTTGAAGCCTTATGTCCCTCTAAACAAGGTTGTAGAGAGTTATTCATTACATAATCATGCTTTAAGTGAGCTTAAGGAACTGAATGACGTTAACGTTATCAACCCATTAAATTATTTATGTAAGGACGGAGTTTGCCCGACTCGAGATGGTAATAACTTCTTTTACAGAGACTCAAACCACATGAGACCATGGTATGCAAAAGAAAAACTATCTTACTTATCACCTATCTTAAGTTAATGATATGTTCAGTTTACTTCAGTCTTGGTGGTAACAACTTTTAAGTTGTGCCCCTTCTACCTTCACTTCATGCCCCAAAGTCCGCCACTGAAAGACTTTGGGGCTACATCACATAAAAATAAAGCCCCAGAAAAATATCGCGACTCAACATTCTCAGGCTCTGATTTGATTTTGGCGTTAAGAAAGTAAACCTTCTCAATACGCTCGACACAGATAACTTTCAAATAGTGGGACATAAAAAAAAGCACCTTAGATCAACCCTGAAAAATAAACTTTCAGACCTACATCACGAAATTACTGTTAATTCTGTCAAAGTCATGCCATTTTATAAGCCTCAAGGATTTATCAGGACGGATTACACAGCATGAAAGATTTTCCCCCAGACGTTCCTGCTCCCACACGTGCTAAATTCCATAAAGTCATATCGAATTTATTCAATCGAGTCAGCTTTAGTGATGAAGATATCCAAAATCTAACGCCTCACACCGACACTTTCATTCATTCAGCACCAGGTTAAACCTTTTCTGTTTTTATCCGCAATTATCAATGCGAGCAGCTCCCTCCGGACAAATACCGTGTTGTGAGCAGCAGAACACAGCTGAAAACAAACCAGTATTCCTAGAAAGCCAAAAGCTATATTACGACTCAATCCCTTAAGCAAGATTATGTTTTTCTCTGATCGTTTCATCATACGTCATCAAGCCATTTTTCATCTGGCTCGGATCGTCATTGCCTGTGCTATCGCCCTTCTAATCCTCCACCTTTTCTCTATCCCTCACGGCAGCTGGGCGCTTATTACAATCATTGTTGTTATGGGCCCAGTATCGTATCTCGGCTCAGTGCTGACTAAAGCCAACCAGCGTCTGCTCGGAACGCTGGTTGGCGCATCATTAGGTTTTACGCTCTACCTGCTGCCAATGAATCTGTCAGTGTTTCATGATGTAATCCTGTTAATTTTCATCGCCGTAGCAATGTACTTTGCCCATGGCCGCCATTCTTATGCCGCTATTTTAGTTGGCATAACTCTAGTGTTAGTCGCCGGTACCGGCCCCGGTGACCTAGAGGTGGCTGAATGGCGTACGCTGAATGTGATACTTGGCACAGTGATCAACTATGCCTGTGGCCGTTTATTCTTCCCTTCCCGCGCCATAGTGCACTTTCAAATGCTGGTGAGCGAATTTCTACAACTTAGCAGTGATTACTATTTACTGCACAGCCAGGAACTTGCCAGCGACGACGAGCATATGGAATACAATATGAAATTGCTCAGTGTGAATTTAGCCAAACAGAGAAGTTTAATGGTTCACGTACAAAAGGAATGGCATGGTGATAAACAAGAGATTGCGGATATTGTTATTTCTGAAAGACGAGTATTAAGTATTCTTGAGAACCTGATAAACAGCCGCTGGGAGACAGTGACAAAGCTTCATCAGAACACGACTGGACTGGAGTTACTTGCTGCTAATGAAACACTTTTTGAAACCATTAACCAACTAAGTCTTGAAGTTGACACAGGTGAAGTGAAACAAGTTCTGACTCAAGATATTGAGTTGAACCTTACCCTATCTCCACCAGAGGCACAGCATGTTCCAACCGATTTTTCTGAACAGAACATCAACCAATTCGGTTATTTGTGGCTTAACCACCAGCTCGTTCAATACCTCAGCGCACTCTCTTTTTGCTTGAGCAAGGTTTTTAACCACTCACCAGATAAAGCAAAATGACGACAGCACAGAGTGCAACTTGAATAAAAAAGAGTGAAGCCACAAGACTTCACTCTTTCTTTTTCATCAGTAAATCAGCGTAAGCAGAAAGTTTTCCGGCTATTTCTTCGGCTGAATCACCAGAACAATACCTTCAACCCGAATCACTTCAACTAATGTTCCGGCATCGATCGGCTCATCAGCTTTTGCCAGCCAGGAGGTGTCCCCCATTCGGATTCGTCCCTGCCCTGGCGGGAAAGGGGCATCCAGTCGACAAGTCTGGCCAACCATTTGCTCGTTACGTTTATTCAGCGTACTGGCCTGATCGTCTGCACGATCTTTACGATGCTGATAACGCCACCAAAGCCAGGTAGAAAACAGCGAAAAGACTGCAAAGGTCAGCCATTGCAGTGACCAGCTCATCGGTATCATGGTCATCAACAATCCGACAAGTAAGGCAGAAACACCTAACCACAGTAGGTAACCCGCAGCTCCCACCAACTCCAAAAGCAGTAACACAAGGCCCAGCGCAAGCCAGTGCCAGAAGTTCATCTGCTCAAGCAGTTCAATCATTCTTCAGATCCTTTTTTTACCGTGCCGGCTGTCTTTGGCTGATTCAACAATTCAGCTATACCTGCAACAGACCCCATCAGGCCGGTTGCTTCAAGCGGCAGCATAATCACTTTACCATTCTCAGACTGACCAATCGATTTCAGCGCATCAGTATATCCCTGTGCCACGAAGTAGTTTACAGCCTGCAGGTCACCTTTTGCGATGGCCTCAGATACCATTGCTGTTGCTCGCGCTTCTGCTTCAGCAGCACGTTCACGGGCTTCAGCCTGAAGAATAGCAGCCTGCTTTTCACCTTCAGCGCGCAAGATTTCTGATTGCTTGTGACCCTCTGCTCGCAGGATCTCAGCCTGACGAATACCTTCAGCTTCCAGAATTTCAGCACGCTTATTACGCTCAGCCTTCATCTGTGCATTCATCGCCGCAGTCAAATCTTCTGGTGGCTGTACATCGCGGATTTCGATACGGGTAACTTTAATACCCCATGGATTAGTCGCCTCATCGACAATCGTCAGCAACTGGCCGTTGATTCGGTCACGCTGAGACAACATTTCATCCAGCTCCATTGAGCCAAGCACAGTACGGATATTGGTCAGCGTCAGATTACGGATCGCGTGTTCCAGATCGTTGACTTCATAAGCCGCTTTTGCCGCATCAATAACTTGCACAAAACACACCGCATCAATGGTCACGTTTGCGTTATCACGGGAAATGACTTCCTGAGCCGGAATATCCAGCACTCGCTCCATCATATTGATTTTGTTACCAATAGAATCAATAAAGGGAACAATTAGGTTCAAGCCAGGACGTAACGTCTTGGTATAGCGGCCAAATCGTTCAACTGTCCATTCGTTTCCCTGCGGGACAGTTTTTACGCCGGCAGCAATAAATACAATCGCGACGAAGAGAAAAGCTCCCACTGTAATTAACGTATCGTATGGCACTATACACTCCTTAAATAAACACCATTCATAATGCACCAGATTACATCAACCCATTGAATATTCATACAAATGAAATATTAATTACTAAAAAAAGAACATTCGCAATGCGGATGTTCTTATAAGGGTGATATTAGAAATAGATTAGAATTCGAAATTAGAGCTAAATTCGGAACTGACCAAGTAACCGCTCAAGTTGCTGGCATTGCCTTGCCAGTTCATCAAAGGCTTTTTCTGTATTTTGGACACGACCGACCATATCTTCGCTCATATCAGCAATGGTCTGAACATTACTGCTGATCCCGTCACTCACCTGACTCTGTTGAGTCGATGCTGCTGCAATCTGAACGTTCATGTCATTAATGACATTAATGGAATTGGTAATGACATCCAATGAGTCTGTTGCAGACTGAGCCTGCTC
The DNA here is from genome assembly GCF_000331515.1 of Photobacterium marinum. Taxonomy (GTDB): domain Bacteria; phylum Pseudomonadota; class Gammaproteobacteria; order Enterobacterales; family Vibrionaceae; genus Photobacterium; species Photobacterium marinum. Next base: position 8,644 of record NZ_AMZO01000012.1, on the reverse strand, counting down.
AACCGTCTCATTACCCCGGTTACGACTACTTTCCATAGCCACAACCGCGGCATGAGCCCCTTGCTGCAATCTTTCAATCATTACCTGAATTTCACCGGTACTCGCCTGAGTCTTACTTGCCAGAGTCCTTACTTCGTCGGCAACCACGGCAAAACCTCTTCCCTGCTCACCGGCTCGGGCCGCTTCAATCGCCGCATTCAACGCCAGTAAGTTCGTCTGATCTGCGATACCACGGATCACATCCAAAATTGAGGCGATGTTGCCAACATCATGCTCAAGATTACTGATAACACCATTAGCCGATTCAATTTCATCAGCCAACTGATAAATCGATGCAACAGTGCTTCCCAACACATCTTTTGCCGTTTCAGACTCCTTGCTGGCACTCTGACTCGCTTCTGCTGCTTCATTGGCATGTGAGCTGACATCATCAATGGTGGCACTCATCTCGTGAACAGCAGTCGCAACATGTGTACTTTCTTCACGTTGTTTAACCGCGCCATGTACAACGCCTTCTGTCTGTACATGAATCTGACTGGTCTCACCCTGTACTGATTTCAAGGTCGCAGCAACTTCCGTTATCGTGTGATGGATACGGGAAACAAACTCGTTAAACGAACCAGCTAACTGGCCAACCTCGTCACTACTTTCTACTTTGACTCGCTGAGTCAAATCACCTTCCCCACTGGCAATATCATTCATTGCAACAGACAGGCGCTTAACAGGCGCAATAACTAGGCCTGAAACAATCCATGACAATAACAATGAGATGATAATTGTCGCAAGCAAACCAACCTGGAGAATACGAGTCGCTGTTGCCAGTTGATTGTCGATACTGGCTTTTAGAGTGTTCTGCGAGGTCTGAATTTCTTTCCGGAAATCTTTCACATGACCGCGCAATACATCAAATTCAGCTTCAATAACTTTCTGGTTTTCGTCGTAGTAAAACTGCGCCAGTTCCGGCTCATCAATCATGGCGCGGTAATGAGCAGCCCAGCGATTAAATGCCATTTTCAGTTTTACTAACCGCTCGCGGTTACTTTCCCTCAAAAAGCCTATTTCGATCAGGCGATTCGGTGACAATAAACGCGGCAACGCTTTAGGAAGGTCATCATAAAATTCTTCCTGAAAATAACGAATACGTTCCGGGTTATCTTCTGCCAGAATAACCCCCTGTCCGGCAGCTATCATCTGATACATATCGCGATAACCGTCATCCAGTTCTTCCTCTACAGGCAGAACTTCGTCTGTCAGTAGCTTCCCTGCATTTGCCTGCTCATGTGACACTACGGATATCACCGTAAATAATGCTGAAAAGAGAATAATCACAAGTGCAACCGGAAAAAAAAACTTCCACCGGAATGTCAGATTCTTAAACCACAACATATTAACTTCCCGAACCAATGAACACTTTTGCATATAAGGCGCTCACCATAGCGACAAATGCGTGCTGCATCCAACAGAAAGCCATACAAACACATGATTTAATTACTTAAAATCGAGTCATTTCACTTATTGCAACAGTTGCTGCTTATAATGGGTCAATAACACCACAAGCAGCTTAGGTTTCTTTATGAGAATGCAATCTTAATTGAAGATGATTAATAAGAATTGTGACCGACAACACGTGCTGATGATCGATGTAACTACCTTTTTATGCTGTTATACGATCTTGCTCGCAGCCATAGTCAACTTGAGTCACACAAGTCACATCAAAGATATTTTATAGTCATAAATTTGTAATATTCGACATTATCCAGCAAAGCATTATTAATATATTGCCACTTTGCATCATAATATGTTTTCATTAGCCCGATTTATAATAAGGTGCCTAAAAATAAGGCCAGCGAAAAGTCAGGCTCATTTAAAATGTCACGAAGCAATACTCTTTGTAATCAAAAGGAAATTGTTTTTCCTGAAGGCGAACAGCTTGTATCTACTACCGATCTAAAAGGTGTCATCACTTACTGCAATCCATCGTTCTGCCGTGTTGCAGGCTATTGTGAAAACGAACTTTTGGGTCAGAATCACAATATCATCCGACACCAGGACATGCCTAAAGCCGCATTTGCCGACTTATGGGCACGGTTGCGTGAAGGAAAAGCATGGCGCGGCATTGTGAAAAACAAAGCCAAAAGTGGTGATTATTACTGGGTAGATGCTTATGTGACGCCTATCTATGAAAACGGCAAGATCACCGGCTACCAATCAGTTCGGGTAAAACCCAAAGCTCACTGGGTGAAAATAGCGACCACGGCATACCAGCAACTGCTTAAAGCTGAAAAACGCGGGCGACGCGCAGCCTTTGCCCTTCCCGACAGCCTGAAATATACTGCTTTGGCAACAGCTTGCGCCCTTCCTGCCATAAGCAACCTGCTTGATGGCGGGTTCAATATGCAAGCCGCCTTGTCTTTAACCCCTGTCGCCGTTATTGGCCTGCTTTTCCGTCAGGAGCTGTTTGACACCCCGATTCGCCTGAAAGAATTACGTCAGCGCTATGACAGCATCAGCCGCCTGATTTTTTCGGGCAGTGATCGCTTTTCTGTTGCGGATTACCACCTTAAAATGGCATCAGCCCGTATCCGTACCGTACTTGGACGAATGACTGATTCAGCAGCTCCGCTACATGATCTGGCCGATCAGCTAAGTGACTCTGCTACTAAAGTAAATAAGGCTATTTCTGTCCAAAACCGAAACATCCAGCATGTTGCCGATGCGATGGAAGATATTTCTGATTCAGCACGTTCTGTCGCGTCACATACCGTTCAGAGTAATTCATTACTGAATGAAACCCGTGATCATTGCAGGCAAACACGAATTCAACTTGATTCAACTCAGCACAGTCTTCATGACCTGTCATCTCAGGCAGAACAGGCCACAGAGGCAACCCGACAGCTCAGTTCTGAGGCTAATAAAGTCAGTACCGTAATGAATGAAATCAGAGGTATTGCTGAGCAGACAAACCTGTTGGCGCTGAATGCGGCGATTGAAGCAGCACGCGCGGGAGAAAACGGACGCGGTTTTGCCGTGGTTGCTGATGAAGTCCGGGCATTGTCATCAAGAACACAAAATGCCACTGAACAAATTCAATCAAGCATTTCGCAAATGGTTACCACTATTGATGAGTGGCAGGCATTGATTGAAAGTAACCGAGATAAAACCAATGAATGTGTTGATATCGCCGAAAAAGGTGCTGAGTGCCTACAGCAGGTTGAATCCAATATGCAGTCAATCAACGAACTGATCAGTGAAGTATCAACGTCTGCCTCGCAGCAGGAACAACTGTCTGAGCAGACCAACCAGCATATCCATGCCATCGCGGAAGCTTCACAGCAAAACTTACAGGAAGTCGCTCAGGTTGAGCAAAGCAGCTCAACACTGAAAAAACGAGTTGATGACTTCCACCAGCTTGCAGCCCGCTTCGAAGAAAAGTAAGCCATTACTTATTTTTCAGCTGTTGATCCACGGCAACTGTAACTCACAGTTGCCATCTTTTAACGCCTGTCCTCTTCATATCAAAACCTCAGCAATATAAAACAGCGCCAATATATACTCGCTGAACCAACATAGGCACCATGTTTGTCTTTCCCGGCAAAAAGGCGTTTAATAAAACAGAACATCTGGATAAATAATACCAATCAGGATAAGTAAGTGCGCAATTATTGCGCCAGTAAAATCACCTAGAACAAGGAAGAATTTGCAGTTACTAGTGGCGCTAATTACAAAAATTATGACGCTGTAATAGGTGATTTTAACCAGCAAGAACGCTCATATATTTATGCTGATTGGTATAAACGTTCGAATTTTGAAGGGATATTCAAAATGAGTACTTCCAGCCTGTCTGTGTTAATCGCTTTTTTTATTTTCTTGCTTGCGGCTGTCATCACCCGGCCAATCGCTAAAGCAACTCAGGTTCCGCACCCGATTTTACTAATCCTTACCGGGTTACTGCTTCATTCGACGCAAGAACTGGTACCCTTGCCGCTTGGAGCCCTGACAACCAAAGAATTTGCCCATGACATTATTCTGATGGTCCTGCTGCCAACTCTGGTGTTCGAAACTGCGTATAACATGGACATCAGTAAACTTAATGCCAACCGACTGCCTATCTTCGTACTAGCATTACCGGGTGTTCTAATATCAACCTTTATCGTAGCCTTGCTTGTTGCCCTATTGACTCCGCTAGATGTATCACTGGCACTCCTGTTGGGTGCTATTCTCAGCGCCACCGATCCCAGTGCCGTCATATCCGCTTTTCGCCAACTTGGCGCCCCGAAAGATTTGATCATGTTGATCGAAGGGGAAAGCCTGTTCAATGATGCAACAGCGATCACACTAACTAAAATTCTGGTAGCTGTATTTACGATTGGCGGAACCCTTGGCTCAGCCCTGCTGTATGGCTGTCATCTTTTTTTGCTGACCCTTATCGGCGGTATCGCCAGCGGATGGATTTTAGCCCGCATATTACTGAGGCTATGGAAAAAAATGCCGGATGACCCTTTTCTGGAAATCAGCCTCAGCCTTTTACTTGCCTTTGGCAGCTATCTGTTTGCAGAAGAGATACTCAATGCCAGCGGCATCGTTGCAACCACCACAGCAGGGTTGACCCTGGCAATGAATGTCCCGCTACCAATATCACGTAACTCTCAGCAGTATCTGAACCACTTTTGGTCTTATCTTTCATTTATTGCCACAGCCAGCGTTTTCCTTATCGTAGGGCTATGGATGGATCTCAGCCTAATCTGGGAAAACGCCGGAATTTCACTTGTTGTCCTGATCATTCTCTGGGTTTCCCGTGCCCTGATCGCTTACCTGCTGCTACCGCAGGTGGGCCGAATACAACGACAAGATAAAGCCATCCCCATCGAATACCAGCATCTGGTTTTTGTCGGTGGTATGCGCGGCGCAGTAACCATGGCTCTGGCTATGGGGCTGGTGACATTGCTCGGCGACGAAACCTTGCTCTCCATTGCCATCAATGTCGTGTTCTTCTCAACCCTGATTCAAGGCCTACTGATTAAGCCGCTGACATCGCATCTATGCCTTCGTGAGCAGGATATCAACGACAATATTGCAACCGCTGAAATCACCTTATCAGCCCTTCGACAAGGACGTCAGGCCCTCGAGCCTTTGCTCCGTACCGAACTATCGACAAGACAAGCACCGAAAACGCTGTCTGATCGAATCGAACCATTGATTAAGCAGCAAGAAAAACAGCTTCATCACTGGTTCAGTGCCGAAGTTGGCCCCATAGGACTGTGGAACAGGCTGATGCTGCGTTGCTCCAGTGTTGAAATTGGTTATTTATATCAGCTCTTTGATCAAGGCCTGATCAGTGCCACTGTCTATGAAGAGCTAAAAAACTCGTTGGATGAACAAATGGAAGCAATTCGACACGAATACACCAGACCAGGATTTTCTCTTCTTCCTCGAGAAATGAGTTCTCTGCTGCACAAAATTCACACCTTCATTTATAAACAACCTCATCGATTAGTCGAGCAAGAGTATGAAATGGCACTGGCACGAATGATCAGCTGTAACAGTGTGCTCTCAGAGCTGAAATTATGGGCGGAAGAAGAGCAAATTCCTAACGCAGTGGCGGAAAGTGTCGAAAAAATCTGGCAAGGGTGGCTGACAAGCAGTGAAGAAAAAATCCGCGTACTGGAAAGTCAGCATCCAGATATAGCCAAAAAAGTTCAAAGCAAACTCCTAGAGAACTACTTACTCACTGCTGAATACGAGCAACTGGAACAATATACCCGGCAATATCTGTTATCTGAAGACGATGCTGAGAAAATCAAAGCGGCACTCAAATCTCAGATTAAGTAGTGCGCCTCTTGCCGACTCATTGAAAGGTTGATCGAATTTTGCCTGATTATTAACAATAAAAAGGCATCAAATAATGTCGTTGTATGCATTTGAAGCATCAGGTGAGTTATTATCTCCGCATGACTTCTCATTACAGTGCTTTTGATTCATGTACCAGCAAACTCTGAAAAACACCTTTGGTTTTGATGCCCTTCGCCCGGGCCAGGAAGCCGTGATCACCCGTATCCTAAATGGTGAATCATCCGCGGCTATCTTCCCGACAGGCTCAGGTAAATCGCTTTGTTACCAGTTACCAGCGGTACAACTTCCTCACCTGACATTAGTGATTTCTCCGCTACTGGCACTAATGAAAGATCAGCTTGATTTCCTTCGCAGTAAAAATATCCCTGCTGCATCAATTGATTCCACCTTAAGCTGGGATGAAAGCCAGCAAGTAATGCAAGGCGTCAGAAACGGTGAAATCAAAGTTCTGATGATTTCAGTCGAACGCCTCAATAACGAGCGATTCCGTCAGTTCATCTCGCAAGTACCGATTTCTCTGCTGGTCGTAGATGAAGCGCACTGTATTTCCGAATGGGGACATAACTTCCGGCCTGATTACCTAAAACTACCTGTCCATCGCCAGTGGCTGAACATCCCGCAGGTTTTATTGTTAACCGCGACTGCGACACCAGCGGTTATCGAAGATATGAGCCATAAATTTGGCATCGAGCAAAACAACATCGTCATCACCGGTTTTTATCGCTCAAACCTGGATCTGACCATCGCCCCGACAGCTGAAGCCGATAAGCAGCAAGCATTGCTCTCTCAGTTAGAGCAAAGCCCACAACAGCCAACTATCGTTTATGTCACTCTGCAAAAAACAGCAGAGAATTTGGCGCAATGGCTAAACCAACACGGCTACAAGGCGCAGGCCTACCATGCAGGTATGGACAGCGAACAACGTCAGCAGATTCAACAGGCTTTCATGGCCGGTCAGCACAACTGCATCATTGCTACCATCGCGTTCGGTATGGGGATCGACAAAGCTGATATCCGTCAGGTTATTCACTATGATCTGCCGAAATCAATTGAAAACTACAGCCAGGAAATAGGCCGTGCCGGACGTGATGGTCAGCTTTCACACTGTACGGTGCTGGCAAACAAATCCAGTGTAAACGTACTTGAAAATTTTGTTTATGGAGACACACCGGACCTTGATGCAATCGCCTTCATCCTGGCACAAATCCAGGCGAGTCCGGGTCAATGGGAAGTGATGCTGTCACGTCTGTCCCGCGACAGTAATATTCGTCTGCTGCCCCTCAAAACCTTATTGGTCTATCTCGAAATGCAGCAAATCATCGAACCACAGTACACCTACTTTGCTGATTACCGCTTCAAGATGATTCAGGACCAACAATCTATCATTGAGCACTTCCAGGGCGAGCGTCGTCAGTTCGTCAGCCAAATCTTTGCCTGCTCACCAAAAGCTCGCACCTGGCACACAGTTGACTTCGAAGCACTCTGGCAAGGTTGTCAGGCTGAGCGAAAGCGTGTTGTCTCGGCTATCGATTACTTCAATGAAAAAGGTTGGATCGAGCTGGAAAGCAAACAGATGACGGACGTCTATAAAGTCATTAATCCGAATTTTAACATTCAGGAGCTGGCTTCATACCTCTACGATCTATTCCAACAAAAAGAGAATAGCGAGATTGAGCGCATCACACGGATGCTGAGTTTCTTTGAGAGCAGCCAGTGCCTGAGCCATACACTGGCAGATTATTTTGCCGATGCGAACGCACCTCACGAATGCGGACACTGCTCTGTTTGCCGCGGCAAAGTCGCAGAGCTCGTGAACTCAGAGCCTCTGCCGGAAATTACAGTCAACACACTCAAAATCTGGTGCGATCCATTTATCACAGCCTGCCCGACGCCGCCATCAACAGCAGCAATTACCCGCTTTTTGAGTGGCATGACCTCGCCGTTAAATACCAAAGTGAAAGCAAGACAGATGAGTGGATTTGCCAAACTTGAAGCCTACCCTTTCCGTCAAACCAAAGAGCTGGTATCCGAAGTATTTCCTGAACTCAAATAATCTACTACGTTACTTACCTTTATCACACAGAGCCTTCGGGCTCTGTGTCTGATCCGCTTTCCTCAACTCCATCAATCACTCACACGGGAATATAAAAACTTCACGTACATTTTTACTTTCAGGTGAGTGCATAAAACTCACTTTTCATCATTAATAAATAGCGATCTTCATCACGAAGTTTTAGAATAGTCTCATAATATCAATGGAAATAGAGTTATAGCCATGTCAAACGAAGATCTACAATACGAAACTTGTGAAGCTTGCGGCGTATCAGCAGAAATGGGCTTTATCATCAAGGAAGGCGATGAAGTAGCTGAAGTAAAAGTTTTTGCTAACGGTAAAGACGCACTACTGGCAGAGCTGAACAACTACCTTGCTCTGGCAAAAGAAGTTAATGAAAACTTCAAACATGAACTATCTCCTGTTGACGACAACAGTCAGGAACTAACAGCTCGTGTTCAGTTCGAGTGCAGCGCAGAAAAAATGATCTTTGAACTGAAGAGCCGCTCACTGGCTAAATAAAATCAGCTTCTGCATCAAAGCATGCAAATCCCTGCTTTGTTGTAAAAGTACAAAATTCAAGATAAAGCCAATTCCCTAAAGGAATCGGCTTAATCTGAAGTAAGAAAGCGAGAGTAATACTCTCGCTTTTTCATTTCAATTCAATGTCCCGTCCTGAGATAAGTTGACACTTTGGAGACTTATCTATGAATTCTTCAAGTAACTCAACAAAAAAGCGCA
>NZ_AMZO01000011.1 GCF_000331515.1 Photobacterium marinum | reverse complement strand
AACCTATTTTAGGACTAGACACGGTGTTACCCTTTGAGCAGTTAGCCGAAATAGGAATAAAGCCTTATGTTAATTGTGGTTTCTCCTGCAAAAACACTTGATTACGAGTCTCCTCTGGCCACCAAAAATTATACTTTGCCGGAGCTGACGGATCACTCAGCTGAGCTGATAGAAGTTTGCCGTGAGCTGACCCCGGCAGACATTGCCACTCTGATGAAGGTCAGTGACAAAATCGCCGGCCTCAATGCTGCCCGCTTTGCTGAGTGGCAACCGGAATTCACCATGGAAAATGCCCGGCAGGCCATTCTGGCGTTTAAAGGGGATGTTTATACCGGGCTGGAAGCGGAAACCATGAGTGAAGAGGATTTTGCTTATGCGCAGCAGCACCTGCGAATGCTATCCGGACTGTATGGCCTGCTGCGTCCGCTGGATCTGATGCAACCGTACCGTCTGGAAATGGGCACTAAGCTGGCTAATTCACGCGGTAGTAATCTCTACCAGTTCTGGGGCGAGATTATTACCGACAAGTTAAACCAGGCTCTGGCAGAGCAGGGAGACAAGCTCTTGGTCAACTTGGCATCGAATGAATACTTCAAGGCGGTGAAGCCGAAGACGCTGGATGCACAGGTGATCACGCCGGTATTTAAAGACTGCAAGAACGGCACCTACAAGGTGATCAGCTTTTATGCCAAGAAAGCCCGCGGCATGATGGCGCGTTATATCCTGGATAACCGTGTTGAGTCTGTGGAGGCATTGAAGCAGTTTGATGTGGCGGGTTACTTCTTCGTCCCGGCGGAGTCGACGCAAAGCGAACTGGTGTTTAAGCGCGAAGAACAGTAGTTACTTGTGAAATAAGAAAACTCACGAAGAATTCAGGTTATAAAAAAACGGGCTGGTTTCGACCAGCCCGTTTTGTGTTTCATAACAACTTAATACGTCTTACTTTTTCGCCTTTTTCTTTTTGGCTGACGTTTTTTTCTTGCCGTCTTTTTTGCTGTCTTTTTTCTTTTTCTTCTTCACTGTCGCCGGCTTTTTGTGTTGCGGACGCATACCTTCGATGAAGCGCTCCGGCACTTCTTCGTCCATGTAGCGGCTCACACGTTCGATCATTGTCTGATCGTGGGCTTCAACCAGTGAAATTGCGGTACCTTTCTTACCAGCACGGGCTGTACGGCCGATGCGGTGCAGGTAGATATCAGCAGTACGTGGCATGTCAAAGTTGATGACATGGCTGACGTCTGGCAGGTCGATACCGCGGGCAGCGACGTCGGTGGCAATCAGCACATTGACGGTACCGTCGCGGAAACGGCTGATTGAGTTGTTACGGGCGGCCTGGGCCATTTCACCCTGAAGCCAGCAGCACGGTACTTTCATCGCAGCCAGTTGATCACGCAATGTAGCCAGGCGCTCACGGGTTTTTACGAAGATAATGGTGCGCTCAGCCTGCTCTTTGAGAATGTTTTCCAGCAGTGCCAGCTTGTGCTCCATGTGGTCACAGCGGTGGTAGTACTGGTGGATCTTTTTACGCTCACGACGAGGTGGTTCAGCGTTAACCTCAACTGGCTCGTTCAGGATGGTGCGTGAGAACTCACGAACGCCTTTGCCTTCCAGTGTCGCAGAGAACAGCAGGCTCTGGCGGCGCCAGCGGCACTCGTGGTTGATTTTCTCAACGGCTTTGCCGAAACCCATATCCAGCATACGGTCTGCTTCGTCCAGGATCAGGCATTCGATCGCACGGCAGTCGAAGCGCTCGGCTTCAATGTATTCCATCAGGCGGCCCGGGGTCGCCACTACGATATCCTGTGTCTTACCCAGCAGCTCTGCGTGCTCGTCATAAGAGATACCGCCGGTGATGGTGAAGACTTTCAGGTTAGTGAACTGCGACAGTTCGCGAGCCTGGTCGGCAACCTGGATAGCCAGTTCACGGGTCGGAGTCAGAACCAGCACACGGGCAGGACCCGGCTTCTTGCGCGGAAAGTCTTGCAGATGCTGGATCATCGGCAGAAGAAATGCGGCTGTTTTTCCGGTACCGGTCGGAGCGGAAGCCAGAACATCTCTACCGTCCAGGGCGTGAGGGATAGCCTGTGCCTGAATAACGGTCGGGCGTGCATAGCCGATTGTTTCAATCGCTTGAAGCAGCTCGCTATCTAACTCTAATTCGGAAAAGTCTCTCACCAGTCATTTCTCCTCGGGAATTAAGACTTATACCCGTCACAGCATGTTTAAAAGGCTATAACGGGAGGATGGGGATAAGGGGCGGCATTATAGAGATAATTGCCGCAACTCGCACCGATTAAAGCACAAAAAAATCACGATAAGCCAAAACGGTGCGCAGCTGTGGTGGTTTACTGTTACTTGAGCAGGCTTAAAGCTTCAGGTAAAAGTCGCTGGTCAGGGTTGTAAATGCCTCTGAATATGCGCCCTGGTGGTGAATACAAAGCGCTTCGCTTACGGTATCACCGGATTGTGGCGAGAGTGTGATAAGCAGTCGGGTTACAGGCTTTCTCTCCGTGCCGCGTACTTCACAGACGCGGCGGCAGAACAATTTATGCTGAGTTGCCTGTTCAATCAGCTGGCGTCCTTCATATTCCGGCAGGATCAGGCTGGCATTGCCATCTTCGCTGAGCAGGTGGCGGATTACTGTCAGGAGGTCAGAGTGGCTCAGACTGTCGGTATGTCGCGCGGTTGCCCGAGCCTGGCTGTCTGCCTGCTGACCGTTGTTAAAGTAGGGCGGGTTGCAGACAATGGCGTTAAAGCGCCCCGTCGGCTGTGCCTGCGCCCAGGTTTGAACATTGTGCTCAATGCAATGCAGGCGGGATGCCCAGGGAGAGTCGGCAAAGTTCTTTCTGGCGGCATTTGCCGCAGGCTGATCGATCTCGACGGCGGTGACTGGCAGTGAAGTATGCCCGGTGCGCTGTGCGGCAATCAGTGCCAGTAATCCGCTGCCGGTACCGATATCCAGTATCTCCCCTAGCTCTGGTAATCCGGCCCAGGTGCCCAGTAGCACCCCGTCGGTACTGACCGGCATACCGCAACCGTGGTCATCAACATGGAATTGTTTGAAAGTAAAACCTTTTGCCATTTTCACTCCGTCAGGTTCGGCATTGGCGTGTGCCGGGGATGGAATTTTGTTCAGGATCGGCATTATAGCCAGTTCGATAACAACATCAGAATATTTTAATTTTGTTAATTTGTTGTTATCTGGTTATTGATTCTATTTTTTATCTTTTTAATAACTCTCTTTTACTGGTTTTATGTTTCGATCTGAGTTCTTAAAATAGCCAGTTATGCTGGTTTTTGAGCTGTGATACCAAAGATTATGGTGTTTTTCACTGGGTGGTTGCTTCTTGTTCTCTTTTTCTTCATTATGCTGCGATAAATGTCACATTCAGCAATAAGTAATTTGTGACAAATAAATTTAAGAATTACGCAAACACATCATCAATGCAGCAATGAGTGGGAGGGTGCAGTTTGAACAAATCACTCAAGTTCACAGATATCATGGCGCTGGGTTTTATGACCTTCGCTTTCTTCTTAGGTGCGGGGAACATTATCTTCCCACCTCAAGCCGGTTTGTCTGCCGGTGAAAATATGATTCCGGCTATGTTCGGTTTCCTTTCTACAGCCGTTGGCCTGCCTCTTATCGGCATTATCGCCGTTGCTGTTGCCGGTGGTGGCTGGGACGGACTGACTCGTGACCTGCCACCGAAAGTGGCAACCCTGATGGCTGTGCTGATCTTCATTATTATTGGTCCCGCTTTTGCAGCACCGCGTACAGGTCTGGTTGCTTACGAGATGGCTGTTAAGCCGTTCTTGGGTGATGCTGGTCAGACTAGCCTGACTGTATTCTCAGTGATTTTCTTTGCTGTTGCTCTGTTCTTTGCCTGGTCTCGCGGCAAGCTGATCGACATGATTGGTAAGTTCCTTACTCCGGCATTGTTTGCGGTATTGGCGGTACTGGCTATTGCGGTATTTGTTAACCCGCAGGGTGAAATCCTGGCAGCTCAGGGCGACTATATGAACATGGCGTTCACCAAAGGCTTCCTGGAAGGCTACAACACCATGGATACCTTTGCGGCACTGATGTTCGGTATGCTGATTGTTGATGTGATCCGCAAGAAAGGTGTGACAGACGAGAAAGCGACTTGTACTTACCTGATCTACGCAGGTCTGATTGCTGCAGCCGGTCTGGCATTTGTATACATCTCACTGTTCTACCTAGGCGCAACCAGCTCTGCTGTAGCGGTAGGTGCTGATAACGGCGGTGCAATTCTGGCAGCTTACGTACAGGCATTGTTTGGCCCTGTTGGTCAGATGATTCTGTCTACTATTGTACTGCTGGCTTGTTTGACTACCGCTATCGGCCTGATCAGTGCATGCTCTGATTACTTCAGCTCACTGACTAAGCTGTCTTACGAGAAGTGGGCGGTTATCCTGGCGGTGATTTGTGCGGTAATTGCAAATGTTGGCCTGAACCAGCTTATTTCACTGTCGATTCCGGTTCTGTTTGCACTGTATCCGGTAGCGGTTGCATTGGTCGCCCTGACCTTCGTTCGCCAGTGGATGCCAAACCCACGTCTGGCTTACCGCACGGTACTGTCTGTATCACTGCTGTTCAGCCTGATTGATGCGGCTAAGTTCATGGGTATTGACATGTCAGCACTAAACATCCTGCCATTGTTTGATTACGGTATGGCATGGGTTCTGCCGACACTGGCTGCACTGGTTGTTGCTCGCCTGGCGGGTAGCGCGCTGAGCCAGCAGGATGCTCAGGCAGCTTAAGCTTCAATTGAATACCAATAAAAAACGGGATGCTTTGGCATCCCGTTTTTGTATCTGTTGTTTTGTCCTGACGTTTCTAGTGTCAGTTTTATAGGGTTTCGCTGTATTCCGTCAGGATCTGCTCACACCACTGGGTGATACGGTCATCGCTCAGCTCGTACTGGCTGTCTTCATCCAGCGCAAGGCCGACAAAGAAATTCTTATCTTCGGTCAGGGCTTTTGACGCTTCGAAGTGATAACCCTCATTTGGCCAGTAGCCGACAAAATTCACCCCGGTCGGTAGCAGTTTGTCGTGCAGCATACCCATCGCATCTAAATACCATTCGGTGTAGCCTTCTTGATCACCCAGGCCGAACAGGGCAACGGTCTTGCCTTCGAGTTTCAGTCCGTCCAGCTGGTCCCAAACGGCTTCCCAGTCTTCCTGCAGTTCACCGAAATCCCATGTTGAGATCCCCAGGATCAGCATGTCGAATTGATTCATCGTGCTGATGTCTGCTTCTTTAATGTTGTGCAGTTCAACCAGCTCTGCACCGATGCATTCACGGATTTTTTCCGCTGCCATTTCGGTATAGCAGGTGGTTGAGCCATAGAATAAGCCAATTTTCATGCCGTTAGTCCAGTTGGTTTGTGCATCACAATAGGGTGGATTCTACCTAGGTTGGTATCGGTTGACTAATAGTGTTAGTCGGTTTTGGCAATTTGGCAGGAGAGTTATCTGGAAAACGCTATGTAGGGAAATGATCAATTGGTCAGTTACTTTTAGCACTAAATCGACTACTATGGGCAGAACTACTGTGTATTTATCCATGTATTTGTTGGCCAGAGGTTGTTGTGGAAAACGATGAAGTGATCATTGAGCGGTTTCTTGATGCAATGTGGATGGAGCGGGGGCTGTCTGATAATACCCTGACTTCTTACCGTAATGATCTCAGGAAATTGTGTGACTGGATCGAACAGGAAAAACTTAGCCTGGCCACGGCCTCGGTAGATGATTTGCAGCGCTACCAGCAGTGGTTGTTTGATGCAGACTATAAGCAAACCTCTCGTGCCCGTATGGTGTCGGCGATCCGCAGGCTTTATCAGTATCTGTACCGGGAAAAAATCCGTGAGGATGACCCGAGTGCCATGCTGGTGACGCCTAAGTTGCCTAAGCGGCTGCCTAAAGATATCAGCGAAGAACAGGTGGATGCCTTGCTTGATGCCCCGGATCCTAATGATCCGATTGAGCTGCGTGATAAAGCCATGCTGGAGCTGCTTTATGCGACCGGGCTGCGTGTTACTGAGTTGGTCAGTCTGACGATGGAAAACGTCAGCCTGCGCCAGGGGGTTGTGCGGGTAACCGGTAAAGGTGATAAAGAGCGCTTGGTGCCAATGGGGGAAAATGCGGTCGATTGGATTGAGCAGTTCCTTGAAGTCGGGCGTCCACAACTGTTGGGTGAGAAAAGCTCGGATGTTGTGTTTCCCAGCAAGCGGGCCAAGCAGATGACCCGTCAGACTTTCTGGCACCGGATAAAGCACTATGCAGTGCTGGCTGGTATCGATCAGGAGAAATTGTCGCCGCACGTAATGCGCCACGCCTTTGCTACTCACCTGCTGAATTACGGTGCAGACTTGAGGGTGGTTCAGATGTTGCTGGGCCACAGTGATTTGTCGACAACCCAGATTTATACGCACGTGGCAACCGAGCGCCTTAAACAGCTGCATGAGAAACATCACCCGAGAGCCTGAAGCGAATGAGATCTTCATGCAGGAAACCTGCTCTGTGTCGGAGCATAAGTTTCATGCTGAGAAAAGAGTCGGGAAATCAGTTATACTGGTTGCTTATTCGTTATTAAAATACAGAGCCCGGAGCCGACGTGCATTGCCTATCGATTGGTAGCTTGTTGGTTCTGTTATTGAACTCTGAAAGTTTTTCGGACTCTTACAGGTCTTAGTAATTATCTAAATTTTGCTGAAAGGAAATAGTCGAATGCACTTTTTTGGTCGTACCTTACTTGCCACCGCAGTTGCCATGACGGCGTTTACAGCAGCGGCTGCGCCTGATGATGCTGCTATCAAGGCGAAACTTGGTGGATTGGGACTGGTTCCGAACTCCATTACTCCGTCACCGCTGGCGGGACTGAATGAAGTGGTAACTGACCGCGGCATTATGTATGTTTCCGATGATGGCAGCTATTTCATTGCCGGTCATCTCTACAAAAATGACGGCGCTAAGCCGGTTAACCTGACCGAGCAGAAAATGGCCAAGCTGAATAAAGATAAGCTGAAAGGCCTGGAAAGCGAAATGATTGTCTATCCGGCGAAAGACGAGAAGTACGTGGTTACTGTCTTTACGGATACCAGCTGTGGTTATTGCCGTAAGCTGCACAATGAAATGAAGGCGTATAACGATGCCGGTATCACTATTCGTTATCTTGCTTTCCCGCGTGGTGGTGAGCGTTCGCGTAACTTCAGCGAAATGAGTGCTATCTGGGGGGCTAAAGATATGGCCAAAGCAATGGATGATGCCAAGAATGGTCATTTCGATCCTAGCGATATTCCTCAGCGTCCGGATGTAGTTCGCAAGCACTATCAGCTGGGTGTGGCAATGGGCGTGAGTGGTACTCCGGCTATGATTCTGGAAGACGGCACTATGCTGCCAGGTTATCAGCCTGCACCAATGCTGCGTAAAATGCTCGACAGCCGTAACGGCAACAGCTAATTCTGATACTGCTGTTAACGATACTGAATTTAAGACCCGGTGCCGGATAATGACACCGGGTTTTTTATATCGCCGCGAGATTAAAAGTTCTCGCTGAACAAGCATCTTGTGGTGACTTGGGTATATAATTGTCCGGTTCTAACAGCGCTAAAGACTCAACAACTCAGCATAAAAACAGCCTATATGATTGAAATTAAACGTCGTCCACAGGCCGATATCACCGGCTTTTCCGATGCGGTTCATCCGTTGCTCAAGCGAATTTATGCCAGCCGTGGCCTGGCTTCCGATGCAGAATTAGAGCGGGGTGTCCGTGGCATGCTGGGCTTTAACCGGCTCCATGGCATTGAGGCGGCGGTGCAGTTACTGGCCTCAGCGCTGGCTGACAACCGGCGGATCATTGTTGTCGGTGATTTCGATGCCGACGGGGCAACCAGCTCGGCATTGTCGGTGCTGGCGTTAAGGATGCTGGGTTGCCGCAATGTTGATTACCTGGTGCCTAACCGTTTTGATGACGGTTATGGCCTGAGTCCGGAAGTGGTTGAGCAGGCAGAAGTGCGCGGAGCTGAATTGATCATGACCGTGGATAACGGTGTGTCATCGATCGCCGGTGTGGCGGCGGCTAAGGAAAAAGGGATGCAGGTGTTGGTTACCGACCATCACTTGCCGGGTGATCAGCTACCGCAGGCCGATGCGATTGTTAACCCGAACCTACATGAGTGTGAGTTTCCGTCTAAGTCCCTGTGTGGTGTCGGGGTGGCTTTCTACCTGATGCTGGCGCTTCGTGCTGAATTACGCCAAAACAACTGGTTTGAAAATCAGGGGATTGCTGAGCCCAACCTTGCTGAATTGCTTGATTTGGTGGCACTTGGCACTGTCGCCGATGTAGTGGCTCTGGACGGTAATAACCGTATTCTGGTTCATCAGGGGTTGCAGCGGATCCGTGCCGGTAAGTGTCGTCCGGGTATTCGTGCCCTTATTGAAGTGGCGAACCGTGATCCGGCCCGATTGGTATCGACCGATTTGGGCTTTGCGCTTGGCCCGCGTATCAATGCTGCCGGACGTCTGGATGATATGTCGTTCGGGGTTGAGCTATTGTTGTGTGACAATATTCAGGCTGCCCGCCGGATGGCTTCGGAGCTGGACGCTTTAAACCAGACCCGCAAGGAAATTGAGCAGGGCATGAAAGAAGAAGCCTTGGCTATCTGCGAACGCCTGAAGTTCAATCAGCAGGATATGCCTTATGGCCTGGCGTTGTTCCAGCGAGACTGGCATCAGGGTGTGATTGGGATCCTGGCATCCCGTATCAAAGAGATGTACCACCGCCCGGTTATCGCTTTTGCCGATGCCGGTAACGGTGAAATCAAAGGTTCATGCCGTTCGATCCCCGGCCTGCATATGCGTGATGTCCTGGATGTGATTGATACCCAGAACCCGGGAATGATTAGCAAATTCGGTGGCCACGCAATGGCGGCCGGCCTGACGATACCGGAAGACAAGCTGTCGGCATTTACGCAGGCGTTTGATCTGGCGGTGCGCGATGAGCTGGATGAAGATGCGCTCAAAGGCGTTTTGTTGACAGATGGAGAGCTGGGGGCTAATGAACTAAACTTGCAGACAGCGGAGGTGCTGCGCGCTGGTGGCCCGTGGGGACAGCAGTTCCCTGAGCCGATGTTTGACGGCCGATTCCGCCTTTTGCATCAGAAGCTGGTGGGCGGTAAGCATCTGAAGATGATGCTGGAGCCAATCTGCGGTGGTAGCGTGATTGATGGCATTGCCTTTAATGTTGATCTGCGTCGCTGGCCGGATGCTTCAGTTCAGCAGGTACAGTTAGCCTACCGATTGGATGTGAATGAATACCGTGGTAACTGTAGTGCTCAACTGTTGGTTGAGTATATCGAGGCGCTTTAAGCGTGATTCCATTGAGTTACAAGCAGCGGGGCAGGTAGGCCCCGTTGTTGTCTGTGTTGGTGTCTAGGCTGGCCGGGATGAAATGCGGCTGAAGCCTGAGACAGTAACTAAATTATTTCAAGATGGTGACAAGACTGTTTATATGATCGGGATGGAATAATAAAATCACCGATAACCTTTCTTCCCCTCTGTATATTCTATCTACAATTCGATAGAATCCACCGGTTATGTCCATTTCAGCTATGAAGAGCGGCAATGTTCGAGATTAATCCTATTAAAAACCGACTTGAGGATGTATCAGCGCGTACTGATGTCCTTAGGGGGTACCTTTGACTACGATGCTAAGAAAGAGCGTCTAGAAGAGGTAAATGCAGAACTAGAGCAACCAGATGTATGGAACGAGCCGGAACGTGCTCAGGCTCTGGGTAAAGAACGCGCAGCCCTTGAGGCTGTGGTAGATACAATCGACCAGTTGGATCAGGGCGTTGAAGACGTTGATGGTCTGCTTGAGCTGGCGATTGAAGAAAACGATCAGGAAACGTTTGACGAGATCGAACCGGAACTGGCTGAGCTGGAAACCAAGCTTGAGAAGCTTGAATTCCGTCGCATGTTCTCTGGTGATCACGATGAGTCAGACTGTTATATCGATCTTCAGGCGGGCTCTGGTGGTACCGAAGCCCAGGACTGGACTTCGATGATGCTGCGTATGTACCTTCGCTGGGCTGAAGCCAAGGGCTTCAAGACCGAAGTGATTGAAGTCTCTGAAGGTGAAGTAGCAGGCCTTAAATCAGCAACTGTCCGTATCAGCGGTGAGTATGCTTACGGCTGGCTGCGTACCGAGACTGGTGTACACCGTCTGGTTCGTAAATCACCGTTCGATTCAGGTGGCCGACGTCATACTTCGTTTGCTTCTGCGTTTATCTATCCGGAAGTGGATGACAATATCGACATCGATATTAACCCTTCTGATCTGCGTATTGATGTATACCGTGCGTCAGGCGCGGGTGGTCAGCACGTAAACACCACGGAATCTGCGGTACGTATTACTCACTTACCGACTAATACCGTGGTGCAGTGTCAGAATGACCGTTCTCAGCATAAGAACAAAGATCAGGCAATGAAGCAGTTGAAAGCAAAACTGTTCGAGCTTGAGATGCAAAAACAAAATGCTGAGAAGCAGGCTAACGAAGACGCCAAGTCTGACATTGGCTGGGGTAGCCAGATTCGTTCATACGTTCTGGATGACTCTCGCATTAAAGATTTACGTACCGGGGTGGAAAACCGTAACACCCAAGCAGTACTAGACGGCGATTTAGACCGTTTTATTGAAGCCAGCCTGAAATCAGGTCTGTAACCGATTCCGGTTAAAAATTTAAGGGTAACCCATGACTGATCAATTACAAGATGAGAATAAGCTGATTGCTGAGCGCCGCGCGAAACTGGATATGATTCGCGAGAAGTGCAAGGCAAACGGCCACCCGAACGATTTCCGTCGCGATAGCCTAGCGGCAGATCTGCAGGCTAAATTCGGCGAGTTATCTAAAGAAGAACTTGAAGAAGCCGGTAACGTAGTTGCTATCGCTGGTCGTATCATGGCTAAGCGTGGTCCTTTCCTGGCGATCCAGGACGTATCTGGCCGCATTCAGGCATACGCTTCTAAAGATGTTCAGAAAGAACTAAAAGACAAATACGCTGGTCTGGATATCGGTGACATCATCGGTGTTAAAGGTGCGCTTCATAAGTCAGGTAAAGGCGATCTTTACGTGAACATGGATGAGTACGAGCTGCTGACTAAAGCACTTCGTCCGCTTCCTGAAAAATTCCACGGTCTGACTGACCAGGAAATGCGCTACCGTCAGCGTTATGTTGACCTGATTGTGAACGAAGATTCTCGCAATGCGATGATGATGCGTTCTAAAGTGGTTAGCGCTATCCGTGACTTCATGACAACCAAAGGTTTCATGGAAGTTGAAACGCCAATGATGCACGTGATCCCTGGCGGTGCAACGGCTCGTCCGTTCATCACTCACCACAATGCGCTGGACATTGACATGTACCTGCGTGTTGCGCCTGAGCTTTACCTGAAGCGTCTGGTTGTTGGTGGTTTTGAGCGTGTATTCGAAATCAACCGTAACTTCCGTAACGAAGGTCTGTCTCCTCGCCACAACCCTGAATTCACTATGATGGAATTCTACATGGCGTACGCTGATTACCGTGACCTGATGGATCTGACAGAAGAGATGCTAAGCAGCATCGCTCAGGATCTTTGCGGTTCGGCTAAGCTGCCATACGGCGATGAAATGGTTGACTTCGGTGGCCCATACCCACGCCTGAGCATGCTGGACGCGATCAAGAAGTACAACCCGGATAACGAAACTATCCAGAAGATGACTTACGACGAAGTTCGTGACATCAACTTCATGCGCAACCTTGCAGAGTCTCTGAGCATTGCTGTCGAGAGCTTCTGGACTTGTGGTCAGATCCTGGAAGAAGTATTCGGTGAAACGGCTGAGCCTAAACTGATCCAGCCTACTTTCATCACTGAGTACCCAGCGGATATCTCTCCACTGGCTCGTCGTAACGATGAAAACCCATTCATTACTGACCGTTTTGAATTCTTCATCGGTGGTCGTGAAGTGGCGAACGGCTTCTCAGAGCTTAACGATGCACAGGACCAGGACGAGCGTTTCAAAGCTCAGGTAGAAGCAAAAGATGCTGGTGATGATGAAGCAATGTACTACGATGCGGACTACATCACTGCTCTTGAGCACGGCCTGCCACCAACAGCTGGCCAGGGTATCGGTATCGACCGTCTGGTAATGCTGTTTACTAACACGCACACTATCCGTGACGTGATCCTGTTCCCGGCAATGCGCCCACAGGCTAAATAACTAAAAATTAGTTATACCATAATCAAAAAGCCACCCAACCGGGTGGCTTTTTTGTGTGGAGTGATAAATCAACTTTAAATCAGTAGCATATAATACGTGATGGTGATCACAATGGCTGGTAGCAAAATGATGCATGTGCCTGTTGTTAGATAAAATTCGTTGGTTGAACATCAACGGTAAAAACAATAATTAGCAGGACTGTCATGAAAAAATTTTTATTGCCGTTTGCGTCAGTTGCATTACTCAGTGGCTGTATGTCTACTCAATTAGTTCCGCCTCCAACAGACTTTGTCGGTAGCCTTTCTGATGAGTACAAAGCAGAATTTATGAAGTTTAATGATGCTCCTTCTCGTCCCTTTCGAGGGGGGATGCAGAATTTTCAGTTTGATCAAGAGCGCTCTTTGTTAACAGTTCTTTATCGTCTGCCAAATCCAAGATGGTATTGGAATGTGCATAAATCAGAAGTTGAGAAAGACTTGTTCCCGTATGTTTGTAATGAGTTTGACCATGAATTGGAACAAGGACTTGGGGTGCGTTACTGGTACGTCGGTAATGGCGGTTTTGTTACAGATGTCGTTACTGATAAAACTTGTATTGACCTAAGCCAAGGTTAATTTCTGACTATCTTCTCTTGTTGTCATCTTCTGTTTTTACGGCAAGAGAAGAGTTTTCCCTTCTTTACTGATATTTCCGATAGTGGAAATTGCTCACCTTTAATTCCTATAGTGAATTTTCGCCTGTGATCTTATTCACGTTATTAGGAATTTATGTTGTTATAAACAGAACAATATCCTGCTTGAATCCTGTGTTGAATGCCGCCGATAAGTGACAGATAGATAAATAAATTAGTTTCTTTTGCTGTAATTTATCTGATCGGGTGGCGTTTGATTTTGTGCTTAAATTGTATCTAAAATGTAAAATTTATTCTTTCCAGTCGAAGTCATCTGTGTAAAATGTCGCCTAACCCACGGGTTACAGTGGGAACAGGATGTAAATGGAAATGTTAACAGCACAACCGACTGGAGATGGACGATGAAGAAATCGCTATCAGGAAAAATTTTTGCTGGCCTGTTTGCGGGTCTGATTATAGGTACTGCGATCCAGTATCTGTTTAACGGCGTGACACTGATGGATACCTATGTGCTCGGACTGGCAGAAGGTGCCGGTGGTATGTTTGTATCTCTGATCAAACTGCTTGTTGTGCCGCTGGTCTATGTCTCGATTGTTTGCGGTATCGTCGAGCTGAAAGATATTACGGCATTTGGTCGCTTAGGTGGCAAAACCTTTGGTCTCTACATTATTAACACCATCATTGCGATCACAGCCGCGCTGACCGTCGGCATGATTTTCCAGCCGGGTGCCAGTGCTAATCTGGCCGGAACCGTTTCTGAAGCCGTTGAGCTGACGACGACAGAAACGCCTGATATTTTCTCGCTGATCGTCAACATTGTTCCAAGTAACCCGATCCAGGCGTTTGCTAATGGTGATATGTTGCAAATCATCTTTATGGCGATTCTGACCGGTCTGGCAATTCAGGCTCTGGATAGCCGTGGTGGCCCGGCAATCAAGACTTTCAAGATGGCTAACGAAATCATGATGAAGCTGGTTGGCCTTGTTATGAGCCTGGCGCCATACGGTGTATTTGCCCTGATGATTCAGTTGGGTGCTACTCTGGATGCGAACACCCTGATGTCAGTTGCCGGTTATGTGGCGCTGGTAGTAGCAATGCTGGTGTTCTGGATTTTCTTCTTCTACCCGATGGTTGTGGGCCTGACTACCGGTATCAAACCGTCGCAGTTCCTGCGTAATACCCGTGAGCAGGTTCTGTTCTCGTTGTCGACGGCAAGTTCTAACGCAACCATTCCGGTAACCATGCGTACCCTGACCGATAAGATTGGAGTGTCTAAGTCTGTTGCCGGCTTCGGGGTACCACTGGGCGCAACCATGAACATGTCAGGCGTATCTATCTATATTGCGCTGGCAACTATCTTCGTCGCTAACGCTTTTGGACAGCCAATTAACACTTCTGACCTGTTTACTCTGGGTCTGACTATCCTGTTGCTGTCTATCGGTGCAGGTGGTGTTCCGGGCGGTGGTGTGGTGATGGTAGGTGTACTGCTTCACCAACTGGGTCTGCCTGCAGAAGGTCTGGCAATTATTGCAGCGGTTGACCGAATCAATGACATGTTCTGTACCAGCTCGAATGTTGTCGGTGACACAGCTGTAAATACCATTGTTGCCAAGAGTGAAAATGAAATTGGTGTGGAAGAGACGGAAGTTCGTCCGGAGACTGTAACAGTGAGTTAACTCGCAATCAGACGATGAGAAAAAAGCGCCTTCGGGCGCTTTTTGCGTTTGGGGGCGATAATTTAGATGAAATCTTTCTTTGTATATTGATTATAATAGTAAACAGGTTGCATTTGTTTTGCCGAGCATTTTATCATTAAGGTTCGGGATTTTATCTGTATGTATTTTTTGCAAATCCTGATTTTTTAACGGTTGAACTTATGACTAACGATATCAGTGATTTGTACTGGCAGATGGAAAGGCGGTAAAGGATGAAGACAGAAATAAAACGCGCTTCAGCCCTGGGAACACTCATTGTGCTGGGGGGAAGTCAGATCCCCTGGATCGCAACATTGGAGAAAGCAGGCTGGATTTGTCACCGTTGTTATGATCTCCGTACTGCCGAGTCACTGCTGTTGGAAGTAGGACCTTGTGTCGGTGTTGTAGATTTAACTCAGGATGACTTTAGCCTTAACGGGATCGCCGGTCTGGTGAACCGGAATAAGCAGGCTCGTTGGTTAGCCCTGGTTCGAGAGAATCAACTCAATACAGAGACAATTTGCCAGTTCATTGTGAGCTTCTGCATTGATTATTTTACTTCACCGGTGCCAGAGTCTCAGTTACTTAAAACGATCGGGCATCAGCTTGGGATGCTGCAGCTTGAGCGCAAGGTATGGCCAGATTTGGGTAACTTTGGTCAGCATGGCCTTCAGGGAAATGCAGCAGCGATGAAAAAATTGCGCCATCAGGTAACACGGATGGCGGCAGCGGATATGCCGATTTTCGTTCAAGGCGAAATCGGGACAGGTAAAGAGCTTGTCGCTCAGGCTATCTATCAGGCATCAACGAGGGCTAAAGCGGCGTTTGTCACTGTCAGTTGTGATGCAGTGAATGATACTTGGACGATGGCTGATGATAATGTCGGCTCTGAGCTGTGTTATTTTGAGCAGGCTGATAAAGGTGTTTTGTACCTGGATGAAATCTCTCAGCTCAGCGATGAGCGACAGCAGGAATTATCCCGTTTTCTTCAGGACGGGTGCTTTACTAATGCAGATGACAGCCTGGTTAAGTCTGATGTCAGGCTGATAGTGTCAACCCGTTATCCGCTGGAGGAGCTGCTTGTCAGCGGCAAGATACGGGAAGAACTCTATTATCGCCTCAATGTTCTGGGCCTTACGGTTCCGCCTCTGCGTGAGCGGGGAGAGGATATTTTGTTACTGGCCGAGTACTTATTGCTGAAGTTTTCCCGGCAGTATAACAGTATGGCGAAATCTTTTTCTGAGGATGCCTGTAAGCTGCTGCTGCATTACCCATGGCCGGGCAATGTGCGTGAGTTGATTGGTCAGATCAAACGCGCCATTTTGCTGGCAGAAACCAGGGTTATCGATGCTGAACATTTTGATCTTCCTCGTTTGTGTGATGATAAGCAGAGCCTGAAGAAGATTCGGGAAGAGTCTGAGCGCAGCGCTTTGTTGACAGTACTGGAGAATAATAAGGGCCAGATTTCGGCTGCTGCCAGAGAACTGGGCGTGTCGCGCGCTACAATGTATCGCTTGCTGAATAAGCACGATTTGGTGCCGCCCCCCCGGCACTTCCGTCAGGGGTAAAGAACAAAAAAAGCGCCGTAAGGCGCTTTTTTGTGCATGCTTTTTATGTTTTTTAGTGTTGGTTCGACGTTGGCGATCAGGCTTGAGAAGTTGTACCGGCCGGAATCGGGAATACCTTGTCATACGCCAGATTGTAACCGTAGGTGTAAAACAGGTAGAACACCACAAGCCCGATATCCATGATAAAGGCGTCCAGCAGACTAATATTCAGCCACCAGGCAATTACCGGCAGGGTAATCCACAGTAGGCTGAGTTCAAACAGGATGGCGTGGATGATCCTGTGTTTAGTCTGCTTTTCCAGTTGGCCGGTGTATTTCATCATCGCTTTGTCAAACAGTAAGTTATAGACAAAGTTCCAGCCGGTAGCAAACAGTGAAAAAGCAATTCCCAGAGCCCCGACTTTGTGGGCTTCGAAGCCAAACAACTGGCTGAGTACGACGATAATCAGAACGAGCGCAATCAGTTCAAAACCGATGGCATGGCGGATTCTGTCCAGAGTTGAACGCATAATTGTTTTCCCGTGATATAGAGATTGAGTCAAGCTGAGCTTGGGATATGCGTTAATTCTAACGGTATATTTGATATTATTAAGTTAGATACTATCGCTTATGTAGATAGATTTAGATGCCCAGCAAAGAAATAAGAGGGAGAGTCGGATGCGATTTTCGATGGAACAACTTGAAGCTTTTGTCGCATCGGCGGAAGCAGGCTCATTTTCTGCTGGTGCCCGGCGGCTCGGGAAAGCTCAGTCGGTCGTCAGTACCGCGGTAGCGAACCTGGAAGCAGATTTAAATCAGGAATTATTTGATCGAAGCGGTCGAACACCTTTGCTGACCCCGAATGGAAAAGTGTTGCTGGTAAAAGCAAAACGGATTTTGGATGAATGCGGGATTTTACTGGCTGCGGCAGACAGCTTTCAGATGGGCGTAGAACAAAAAGTAACTTTGGCGGTGGAGTCGATGGCCATGACCCAGACGATGGCCGATCAGCTGAAGTTGTTTGAAGCGGCTTACCCTCAGGTTGAAGTTGAAATTCTCAGCGCTGGTGAAGGTGACGTTCTGAAGCTGGTAAGAGAAGGACGAGCCCAAATCGCGGTTATGTTACAGATGGAGTCGCTTCAACCCGGAATCGAAGTGCATGGTATCGGTACGTTAGAAATGTGGTGTATTGCGGCGGCTTGTCACCCTCTAGCTAGTGTCTCCAAGCCGAAATGGCAGGACTTGCAGCAATCCCGGCAGATCTTGGTGACCGGCCGTTACGGACAGGATCAGCAACGCTGGCGGGTGTCAGATGCGGTATGGCAGACAGAAAATGCGATTTCAGCAATGCAGTTGGTTAGCAGCGGCATTGGCTGGGCTGCGTTGCCGGCAGAAATGGTGCGTGATGTAATTGAATCCGGCGTTCTGATACAACTGGCTCTGGATTTTGAAAGCCAGCCCTGGCGACAGGGGGTGGATATTGCCTGGTCGACCCAGCATCCGATGGGGCCAGCGTCACGGGAACTACTTAAGTTGCTGAGAGAAATCCGGTTGTGAATCATGGTGTAAGGCTTTCAGGCATTATTCTTCCACCATGAAGCGAAATAGTAATCCATTGTTTTATTCTGCGGAATAAAGGGTGTACTCAGTAGTTAAAGAGGGATCTGGGCGTTGAAACCACATCATGCAGCATAATCTTGCTTTATGCTTTTCAGTGCACTGATATGCTTGTTTTATTCATCTATCTGTTTAAAATTAAGGCGTTTTTTACCACTCATTTTTATTGCCGGGAGGAGCTAATCATGACAAATCATCGTTTGAAATGTACGCGTCCTGCTGGTGATGTCTTTCAATACACCAATCACTGACAGTTAATACTGTTATAAACGGGCCGCGGATATCTGTCGCGGCAAGTCTAAGTAGTCAGTCTGTGACAGCTGTATCTGTGTCCCTCCTAATTTTTTATATGGAGAGCACGATTATGCGCCAGTCATTCTATTTACGTATCGCAGTTTTATTAGTTCGCCTTGATGTTCAGCGGGAAGATGCCGCCTGGCGTCGTGAGCACCGTCGCATCCGGTTGCACCTGCCGCATTTATCCGATCACTTGTTGACAGATATCGGTGTGGGGAAAGATCAGCGAATTGCCAGTAGCTTGATATCAAGCAGGGAAAGCCGCTTTGTCCGTCACCTCAGGCGAGAACAGAAATCGCGATTGATTACGTAACAGCGGCGCTTTGCTTTAGTGCGACAGCAAGGCGCAGAAACAGATTCATGTTTCCTTTAAGAGGAGTGAATCTGAGCACTGTTATCGGCCCCTTTGCGTGAGGGGCCTTTTTATTGCTGGCTAAAAAGTCATATCCGGTTCTAAATATTACGGGCAAGGGTTGGAGTAAGTGGCTCCGATTTCTTCCAGATCCGACAGGACTTCATTGCTGAGTTTAATGTTGATGCTTTCGATGTTAGTTTCCAGTTGTTCCAAGTTTGTAGCCCCAATGATGTTGGCAGCCACGAAAGGTCGTTGGTTGACGAAAGCCAGCGCCATTTGAGCCGGGTCCAAACCGTGTTTATTGGCGATATCGATATAAGCCTGAGTTGCGGCAACGCCTTGTGGTGTGAAGTAGCGGGAAAAGCGCTCGAACAGAGCACAGCGAGCCCCTTCCGGACGGGCACCGTTTAAGTATTTGCCGCTCAGGGAACCGAATGCCAGCGGCGAATAGGCCAGCAGCTCCACGCCTTCATGGTGGCAGATTTCGGACAGTCCGACTTCAAAGCTGCGGTTAAGCAGGTTGTAAGGGTTCTGGATTGAAACCACTCGAGGAAGGTTGTGTTTATCAGCGAGGCGCAGGAATGACATTACTCCCCACGGCGTTTCGTTTGACAGCCCGATGTAACGGACTTTCCCGGCCCTGACCAGTTCGGCCAGTGCTTCCAGTGTATCGGTAATCGTGATCCCGCAATTTTGATCTTTATACGGATAGTTGAGTGTGCCGAAGCAGTTGGTTTCGCGCTGTGGCCAGTGGATTTGGTAGAGGTCGATATAATCGGTTTGCAGGCGGTTCAGGCTGTTTTCTATTGCATCATGGATATTGCGCCGATCCAGCGCCATACTTTCGCGGATATACGGCAGGCTTCTCGGGCCTGCGACTTTGGTCGCCAGAATAACTTTATCCCGCTTGCCACTTTTCTTCAGCCAGTTGCCGATATAGGTTTCCGTCAGCCCCTGAGTTTCCGGTTTTGGAGGAACCGGGTACATCTCAGCGGTATCGATGAAGTTTACTCCCCGCTCAAAAGCAAAATCCAGTTGACTGTGGGCATCCGTTTCGCTGTTCTGCTCGCCGAATGTCATCGTACCGAGACAGATTTTACTGACTTCCAGCGAGGAATGGGGGAGTCGGTGGTATTCCATAAGCCCTCCTTGGACCAGTGATTTACTTCGAATATAACCTGTCTTTATCGTGCTGAGAAGAATGGAAAGGTAATTTGAGATATTCAGAATTTCTGAAGGGCATCTTGCTGATATTATTAATATGTCACATAGTTAAACTCTGATTGATCTCAAACTAGGCATCAACCTCGTGAGTCCAGGAGGCAGCATGAAACTGACCCAGTTGAAGCATTGGCTGAAGGGAAGCCATAGTCAGACCCCCAAGTGTATTTTGACCAGTTATGCCGGCTGTTCAGATTATTTGATGGAAGTGGAGTTTAAGCATCAGCTTGAGCCGCTCAAGGACGACAATGATGAAATGCTGCATTTTCAGTCGATTGAGCAGGTGAAAGAATTGCTGCAGCCGCTCGGGATCACCTCTGTGACATTACGGGTGATTGATCCTTATGATGAATTTTCACCTGATGGCAAGCCATCCATTTGCCAGGAAGATATGACGATTGCGTTATAGGATGAAGTTACGCCCAAGCAGTCCTGCGGTGAAGCTGGTTTTAAGGTAAAAACCCCGCGGCAGGGTTTTTATCGGCTGGCCGTTGGCACCATAGGCTTCGGTCAGCGCTTTGCTGTTAGCGGCTTTCGGACGTAGTTGCAGTACTTCACCGTGCCTTGCGGTAATTTGTTCTACTTGTCCGAGAACAATCATGTCCATCAGTTCTTCCCAGTCTTGGCGAAGTTGCTGCTCCTCATCGGCAGACGGACTCCAAAGCAGTGGAGAGCCGACATGGCGATTCTCCAGAGGAATATCCCGCTCACCTTCAACCGGGATCCAGAGTACCCTTGCCAGCTTATGGCGGATATGGCTGTTTTCCCAGCTTAGCCCCTGCAAGCCGATAAGTGGTGCCACACAGACAAAGGTGGTTTCGAGCGGCTTGCCGTTATAACCGATAGGGATTGTCTTTAATTCAATGCCCAGCTCCATGAAGTCCGGCACCGGTTTACTGCCCGCTGCTGCCCCCAGATGCCACTCCAGTAACTGACCGACCCAGCCTTTATCCCGCTTCAGGTTAGGTGGCGGGATTATCCCTGCCTGTCTGGCTAGTTCGCCTAAGGTCAGTCCGGCCAGTTCATGGGCTCGGTCGAGAAGTTCTTGCTCTGTCTGGGGAGTCGGGCGCATATCGGTTGAAGTTCTGTTTGGGACAAATATTTGCCGGAGCCGGGCATACTACCACAGCGCTTCTATGCTGATAATAGTACTCCAATCGCTTCTTCAGTTCTTTGGCTCGAGTTATCTCTGTTTCAGTTGCTATTAGGCGGGCTGCGGTTGAAATATGAACGATCCTTTGTGTCAAATAATTGAATGGCTGCATAAAAAGGTAGGTGTTACCTGTATCCAATTGAATAATAGATGTTTTATTAGCTTTGTGAATAAATAGACGTCGACGACTTCGCTCGGAAAATACGGTTATCAAGTAAGAATGTAAGGATCTTTCACAAAGATATCCACAGGATATTTGGGTAAATATTGTGTTTTCAGTAGATATGTGTATTTATCCAGGTGTTTGTTGGATATTTAAACACATGTTTGAGCGGGATAACTGCTGCTGACGGTTTTTGGTGTGGATAAAGTGAGTGTTGGTTGATCTTTAACCGATCCGTTTTTTATAACAAAAATGATCTTGTCTTAATGAGCGGGTTATAATTTACGCTTGATTTAAGTTTATGATTCTAAATGCTTTATTTATTCTTTCTTTGCCTTTTGATTACAGTTTTGTATCTGGGGGACTCTGTCATAAAGCTGGAGTGACAGGGCTTCTTCACAAATGTATCCACAGAAAACGTGTATAAATGTGGCTTGGGTCTCATTTGCTTGTTTATAAATTAGTCAGGTGTGCGGAGTTATCCAGAAATTGAGTGCTAAGTAGGAAAAAACGGTTATTAATTAGAATGTTTGTTTACCCATTG
This sequence comes from Photobacterium marinum, assembly GCF_000331515.1. GTDB lineage: Bacteria > Pseudomonadota > Gammaproteobacteria > Enterobacterales > Vibrionaceae > Photobacterium > Photobacterium marinum. Next base: position 112,531 of record NZ_AMZO01000011.1, on the reverse strand, counting down.
CATTGTCTGTGAAAAAATCACTGTTAATAGAGAATTATATTAGAGGTCGTCCAGTGATTGATGGCGATGGATACCGCCCTAACGTAGGGATAGTTATCTGCAACAGCCATGGCCAGGTATTCTGGGCTCGACGATATGGACAACATTCCTGGCAGTTTCCGCAAGGCGGTATTGATGAGGGTGAAACGCCTGAACAAGCCATGTATCGGGAACTGTATGAGGAAGTAGGGCTTACAAAAAAAGATGTCCGGATTTTGGCGTCAAGCCGACATTGGCTTCGTTATAAATTACCCAAGCGCCTGGTAAGGTGGGACTCTAAGCCTGTTTGTATCGGGCAGAAGCAAAAGTGGTTTTTGCTCAGCCTGGAATGTGATGAGTCAAAGGTTAACATGCAGCGTGGCAGTACGCCGGAGTTTGATGGCTGGCGGTGGGTCAGTTATTGGTACCCGGTGCGTCAGGTTGTGTCTTTTAAGCGTGATGTCTATCGGCGGGCGCTGAAGGAATTTGCTGCAATGGCGATGCCATTCAAGGAGCGAAGAGAGCGTAAAGGCAAACGCCGAGGCAAGCGAGGATAATGCAGTAATCCCAGATAAGGTTAATTATGCTGACGCAGCTTAGAGAAATTGTTGAGAAGGTCGCAAGTGCCCCGAGCCTGATGGAAGCACTTGATCAGCTGGTAGTCAGTACCTGTAATGCGATGAAGACGGAGTGTTGCTCCGTCTATATTGCCGATCATAAGCGTCAGCAGTACACGCTGATGGCAACTCAGGGACTGACCAAGCCTCACCGTCAGATCCGGCTTGGTTTTGACGAAGGCCTTGTCGGTCTTGTCGGCAGCCGGGCTGAGCCGATTAATGTCGCCGATGCCCGCCATCACCCCCACTTCAAACATCTTCCCGGTATCGGTGAAGAGTCATTCGGCTCTTTTTTCGGTACGCCGATTATTCACCAGCGCCAGGTGCTGGGTGTTTTGGTTATTCAGCAGCGTGAGCGCCGTGAATTCGATGAGAGTGAAGAATCTTTCATGGTGACACTGGCTGCCCAGCTGGCGGTCATTCTGGCTCATGCCAAAGCGCAGGGAATGTGGCCGGATCAACGCAACGGCCTACATCTGGTCGGTTCTGCCGCTTCTCCAGGCGTGGCAATTGCCCGAGCCTGGTGGGATGACAACCAGCCTCGGCTGGAGCAGGTGCTGCCGGTATCCTGTGTCGATGTTGAAGCAGAGCAGGAACGGCTGAGTATTGCCATTGAGCTGGCCAGTGCGGAGTTTCGCCGACTGCGAAAGCGTTTTGATAGTGAACTTCATAAAGAGACGCTGGCCATTTTTGACCTGTTCAGCCACCTGCTCAACGATCCTATGCTGCGAAAGGATTTATTTGCCAAAATTGCGGATGGCGATCAGGCCGAGTGGGCGATCCGCCAGGTGGTTGAGGCGTACTCCGAGCGTTTTGCCCGGATGAAAGATGACTACCTCAAGGAGCGTGCTCAGGATATCCGAGAACTGGGTCAGCGCTTGCTATTTTTCCTTCAGAACGAGGAAGGCATTGAACACCAGTGGGATGAACCTGTGGTGTTGCTGACTCGTGAGCTGACGGCAGCCATGCTGGCCAGTATTCCCAGAGATAAGCTGGCGGCGGTGGTTGCTCAGGAAGGTGCGGCCAACTCCCATGCGGCTATTCTGTCGCGGGCATTAGGGATTCCGGCTATCATGGGCGTTGATTTTGTGCCGGAAAAAGTCCATGACAGCCAGGTGATTGTGGATGGTTACCTCGGGGATTTCCTGGTTGAGCCGAACCGTCATGTTATGGCCGAGTACACCCGTTTGCTTCGGGAAGAAAATGAGCTGACCCGGACGGTTGAAGGTGAGGTAGGTAAAGCTGCGTGTACTTTGGATAAGGAGCGGATTTACATCCACCTTAATGCCGGCCTGAGTGCTGATACCAGTATTGCGGTTAATCGCGGAGTAGACGGTGTAGGTTTGTACCGTACTGAAGTACCGTTTTTGCTACAACGCAGCTTTCCTTCCGAGGAAGAGCAAACGTTGCAGTATCGCTCTATTCTGATGACCTACCGAAGCAAGAAAGTGGTTATGCGGACGCTGGATATCGGTGGTGATAAGCCGTTGCCTTATCTGGCTATCGAGGAAGACAACCCGTTTCTCGGCTGGCGCGGTATTCGTTTTACCCTGGATCACCCGGAAATCTTTTTGATCCAGGTCCGGGCGATGCTCAAGGCAAGTATTGGACTGGAAAACATGGATATCCTGTTGCCGATGATTTCAGGCATCGGGGAGCTGGATGAATCGAGGGCGTTGATCGACCGCGCTTATACCGAAGTGGCCAAGTATGCACAGGAGCAGGGAGAGACTCTTAAGCGCCCTAAGATCGGGATCATGGTTGAAGTCCCGTCTATCCTCTATCAGCTTCCAGCCCTGAAAGGGAAAGTGGATTTTATTTCCGTTGGCAGCAACGACCTTACCCAATATTTATTAGCCGTGGACCGGAACAATTCCCGGGTTGCCAATGTCTATGATGCACTACACCCTGCGGTACTGAATGCACTTAAGCACATTGCAGATACCAGCCGGGTACTGGATATGCCTGTTAGTGTGTGTGGTGAGCTGGCCGGTGATCCTGTGGGAGCCTTATTGCTGGTGGGGATGGGATACCGTTCTCTGAGTATGAATACCCGCAACGTTGCCCGGATTAAGTATATTTTGCGTCATATCGCGGTCAGTGAGATGGAGCAGCTGACAGATTCGGCTCTGCAGTCGACTTTTGCCGATGATGTCCGCAAAATGGCAACGGAATTTGTAGACCAGCGAGGACTGGGTGGATTTATTCGTGCAGGTAAGCAGTAGGTTAGAATGATTGATAATGCGTTGTGGCTGTTTGCCATGTGTCTTGCGCTCGGTAGTGTGGTTGGTTTACTGGCCGGGATGCTGGGGATTGGCGGCGGTCTGGTTGTGGTTCCTGCGCTGGTATGGCTGCTACCGAAGGCTGGAATTGAAAGTAGTTTGGTAATGCACATTGCGCTGGCAACCTCTTTGGCCAGTATTGTTTTAACTTCTGGCTCATCAGCCCGTAATCACTTTAGATTAGGCAACGTTGATTTTTCCATTGTGAAGTCACTGGCGCCGGGAGTGGTTGTCGGCGGTCTCGGCGGCAGCGTTATTGCAGAGTTGGTACCGACGGAGCTCTTACCTAAGATTTTTGCCGTTATTGTCCTTATGCTGGCACTGCAGATGCTGCGTTCAATGCGGATCTCCCGCCAGGGCAAAATGCCGGGGCCTATTGGTACTATCTGCAGCGGAGGGGTGATTGGAGTGGTATCCAGTTTGGCCGGAATTGGCGGAGGCTCTCTGACAGTGCCATATTTGAATTGGCATGGTGTGGAAATGCGCAGGGCCATCGGTTGCGCTTCGTTGTCCGGTGCCATGATTGCCATTGCCGGAATGCTGGGCTTCATTGTTGCCGGCGTCGGAGATGAAGCCTTGCCGTCAATGAGTATCGGTTATGTTTATTTACCGGCATTGTTTGGCATCGTTATGACATCCATGGTAACTACTCGCTACGGTGCGGCTCTGGTCAGCCGGTTGCCGACGGCGACATTAAAGAAAATTTTTGCGGTCTTCCTGCTTTTTATCAGTATGAAGATGTTTTTGGGATAATTGTAGTTCAGGGGAGGTTCGCTTCCCTGCTTTCTGAGATTAATTGAATGAGCCAAGGTTATTTAACATTTCCTAATATTGACCCGGTTTTGATCCAAATTGGCCCGCTGGCAGTGCGCTGGTATGGTCTGATGTATCTGCTGGGCTTCGTTTTTGCCATGTGGCTGGCTAACCGCCGTGCGGATAAGCCGGGCAGTGGCTGGACTCGTGAGCAGGTCAGCGATTTGCTGTTTGCCGGTTTCCTTGGCGTTGTCCTCGGTGGGCGTATCGGTTATGTCCTGTTCTATAACTTTGATATGTTCCTTGCCAATCCGTTGTACCTGTTTAAGGTCTGGACCGGTGGTATGTCATTCCACGGCGGCCTTCTCGGTGTGATTACGGCTATGTTCTGGTATGGCCATAAAAATGGCCGGACATTTTTTAATGTAGCGGATTTTGTTGCTCCGCTGGTGCCGTTTGGTCTGGGGGTCGGTCGTTTGGGCAACTTTATCAATGGTGAACTGTGGGGACGAACCACAGATGTGCCATGGGCAATGGTGTTCCCGACGGGCGGTCCGCTGCCGCGTCACCCGTCACAGTTGTATGAATTCTTCCTGGAAGGTGTGGTTCTGCTGATCATCCTGAATATCTTTATCCGTAAGCCTCGCCCTGCCGGTGCGGTTTCCGGTTTGTTCCTGTTCGGATACGGTAGCTTCCGTTTCATTGTGGAATACTTCCGAGAACCGGATGCCCACCTGGGCCTGTATGGCGGCTGGATCAGTATGGGACAGATCCTGTCACTGCCGATGGTGATTGGTGGTTTGCTGATGATGCTTTGGGCGTACAAATTCCAGGCTAAAAACAAAACAGCCTGATTAAAAGACAGGTTATGGACAGCACAAAGGCGGCATCTTCGGATGCCGCCTTTTTTCTATTCTGGTAAAATCAGGCGCAATTTTGTGCCTAGGCACTGTCATTTATGGGTGGGAATATGAAACAGTATTTAGGCCTTTGTCAGCGTATTGTTGACGAGGGTGTATGGGTTGAAAACAAGCGAACTGGCAAGCGTTGCCTGACAGTGATCAATGCTGATTTGACATATGATGTGGCTAACAACCAGTTCCCACTGGTTACAACGCGCAAAAGCTTCTGGAAAGCGGCGATTGCCGAGCTGCTGGGCTATATCCGTGGCTATGACAATGCTGCTGATTTTCGCGCCCTGGGTACCAAGACCTGGGACATGAATGCCAATGATAACGAAGCATGGCTGAATAACCCGCACCGTAAAGGTGAAGATGATATGGGACGGGTATACGGCGTACAGGGCCGTAGCTGGCAGAAGCCTGACGGCTCGACCATTGACCAGCTGCGCAAAATTGTTGATAACCTGAGTCAGGGTATCGACGATCGTGGTGAAATCCTGACTTTCTATAACCCGGGCGAGTTCGATATGGGCTGCCTGCGTCCGTGTATGCACACGCACACGTTTTCTCTGCTGGGGGATACTTTGTACCTGACCAGTTACCAGCGCTCTTGTGACGTGCCGCTGGGGCTGAATTTTAATCAGGTTCAGGTTTACACCCTGTTGGCGCTGATGGCTCAGATCACCGGTAAGAAACCGGGTCAGGCTTACCATAAGATCATCAATGCTCATATTTATGAAGATCAGGTGGAGCTGATGCGTGATGTTCAGCTTAAGCGTGAGCCGTTTGAGTCACCACAGCTGATCATTAACCCTGAAATTAAGAGCCTGGAAGATTTGGAAACCTGGGTAACCATGGATGATTTTGAAGTGGTGGGTTACCAGCACCACGATCCGATCAAATACCCTTTTTCTGTATAAAACTGTTGCATGGGGTAACTAAGTGTTTACCCCTGAAACAACCGGAATCCGGACTGAGTTCGAAACAACAAAAAGCCCCGCATTTTCCATGCGGGGCTTTTCTTTTTTGGACTAGATTGGACTGTTTGTACTGGCTATTACGCTGTGAATGCCAGGATAGAACCAGGAATTGCCACAAACACCAGGCCAAGGTAACCGGCTACAGCAACTTTGCTCTTTGACGCCAGGTCACTCAGGTAGAACGCTGCTTTCAAAGGCAGTTCACGCAGAAGCGGGATACCGAAGATTAGCAGGGTTGCCATAATGTTGAATGTCAGGTGTACCAGTGCAATCTGCAGGGCAAATGCCGCATTGTCACCAGCGATTGCTGTTGCTGCCAGCAATGCGGTAATACAGGTACCGATGTTCGCGCCCAGAGTGAACGGGTAAACATCACGAACTTTAAGAACACCTGTACCTACCAGTGGCACCATCAGGCTGGTCGTTGTGGATGAGGATTGTACCAGTACGGTTACGACAGTACCTGAAGCGATACCATGCAGGGGACCGCGGCCGATAGCACTTTTCAGGATTTCGCGGGCACGGCCAACCATCAGGCTGCGCATCAGTTTACCCATTGCAGTGATCGCAACGAAGATCAGGGCGATACCGATGAAGATAAGGATCACGCCACCCATGTTACCAAATGCTTCCAGCGGACCTTTTACAAGTCCTACAGCAGGTTTGGTCAGCGGCTTCATGAAGTTAAGGCCTTTCATGCTCATGTCACCGGCACCCATCATAGGTGAAACCAGCCATGAAGAGATCTTATTCAGAATACCGAACATCATTTCCAGCGGCAGGAAGATAGCTACTGCAAGCAGGTTGAAGAAGTCGTGTACGGTTGCACTGGCAAAAGCGCGGCGGAATTCGTCTTTGCAACGAGCATGGCCCAGACTCACCAGAGTATTTGTGACAGTGGTACCAATGTTGGCACCCATGACCATAGGAATTGCAGTCTCAACAGGCAGACCACCGGCTACAAGGCCTACAATAATTGAGGTAACAGTACTGGAGGACTGGATCAGTGAGGTGGCTACCAGGCCAATCATCAGGCCGGCAACAGGGTGGGATGCAAATTCAAAAAGTGTTTTTGCCTGCTCACCGACAGACCATTTGAAGCCGCTGCTTACCATAGATACAGCGACCAGTAATACGTAAAGCATGAACGCTAGGTTTACCCAGCGGACCCAGCGCATAGAGCTGTTTATTGGCGCAGCAGTAGTGGCTTGGGTATTCATAATCAAATTCTCCATGACAAAAACATGTCGTTTGGGTTTCATTTTTTTGAAATCTGCGGCGATGGTAGAGCTGGAATATTTCAGAAATATGACACAGCCTGTCACAAAGAGATTTTCTGATTAAAACGTGACCATAATTGTGGTTTTTCTATGTAAGATTAAGCTTGCAGCAGTTATTAAACATTTGCTTTTATTGTGTTTTTTTTGGTTGGTGCCAAGGTTGGATGAAAATGGGCTTATATCGGGATTTTTTAGTTTGAAGAGTGATTACAATGTTAATTTGTTCAAAATCCGAGAATCATCATTAATTCTGATAGTTATATAAGTAATTTGCGGATATTACTTTGTATGAGGGATAATAGCTCGGTTTTTTCGAGGTGTTATCTCTAAACAAACGATTTTTCACTGGCATAGTGTGACGTCTAAACTAATTTTACATTTTTGTTGTGACATTAGTTTCATGTAAAGGAGTTACGGTCGATGGCCGAAGCAATTCGTAATTTTCTCAAAATGGAGTCTGCAGGCGGAATTATCCTGATCATTGCCGCAGCGATCGCGATGATTATTGCGAACTCGCCACTGGAGCCGCTGTATAACGGCACCCTGCATTCATATGTTGCCGGTCTGTCTGTTGCTCACTGGATTAACGACGGCCTGATGGCGATTTTCTTCCTGCTGATTGGTCTGGAAGTAAAACGAGAGCTGATTGAAGGTGCGCTGAATACTAAAGAAAAAGCGATCTTCCCGGCTATCGCAGCGGTTGGTGGCATGATTGCCCCGGCACTGGTTTATACGCTGTTTAACTTTGCCGATCCGATGGCAGTCAAGGGGTGGGCGATCCCGGCAGCAACCGATATCGCATTTGCTTTGGGTATTATGGCCCTGTTAGGCAGCCGCGTTCCGGTATCACTGAAAGTATTCTTGCTGGCACTGGCAATTATTGATGACCTTGGTGTTATTGTGATTATTGCTCTGTTCTACAGTAGTGATCTGTCAACCCTGGCTCTGGCTGTCGCGTTTGCTGCAACCGCTGCATTGTTCGTGATGAATGTGAAGAATGTAACCAAGATTTCCTGGTACTTGGCAGTAGGTGCGATTCTATGGATTAGCGTATTGAAGTCCGGTGTTCATGCGACATTGGCTGGTGTGGTACTTGGTTTTGCCATTCCGCTGGCAGGTAAAGACGGTGATCGCTCAGAGCATGCGTCACCACTGAAGCATATGGAACACGCACTGCACCCGTATGTCGCATTTATGATTCTGCCGCTGTTTGCATTTGCTAACGCAGGTATTTCACTGGATGGCGTGTCTCTGTCGGGCCTGACATCTATGTTACCGCTGGGTATTGCCCTTGGCTTGTTCATCGGTAAGCCGCTGGGGATCTTTACAGCAAGCGTTATGGCTGTGAAAACTGGCTTGGCGAAGCTGCCTGATGGTGTTGGCTTTACCCATATCTTTGCTGTATCCGTGCTGTGTGGTATCGGTTTTACGATGTCCATCTTTATCTCTTCGCTGGCTTTTGTCGGCGCACCAGAAGACTTCAGCACTTATTCGCGTCTGGGGATTCTGCTGGGCTCGACGATTGCAGCGTTAACGGGGTACTTCATGTTAAGTCGTACCTTGCCTAAAACGGAGGCGTAATATGAAACGTTATCTTCTAAGCGTTGTAATGTTGTCATCTTCAGCGGTTCTTGCGTCAGTTGATTACAATGACTGTACCGAGAACACTAATACGGAAGTGTGCCAGGCCTATTTGGCCGGCCTTAGCCACGGTAAGGCTAGCGTTGAAACCACAGTGATGTCTGAGTCGGAAGATGATTTTCGCTCACGAGCACTGGAGCAGCGTGTAGGAGAGCGTTACCGTAAATCTGTTCAGTCGCAGAAAGAATTGGTTCAGCCTGAAGAGGGCGAAGTTTCCTCCTGAACCACTTTATCCTGACTAATAACGGTTGAAGACCCCGAATGCACAGCGTAAGCTGCGCGTTTGGGGTTTTTCATTTCCGGGAAGTAGTAAAACAGGATGTCTCACCTAAATTACAATCACCTCTATTACTTTTGGATGGTCTGTAAGCAGGGCTCAGTGACCAAAGCTGCTGATGCCTTATTCCTGGCGCCGCAAACGGTGACAGGTCAGATCCGGGCGCTGGAAGAGCGACTGAAGGGTAAGCTGACCAAGCGGGTCGGTAGGAATATCGAGCCGACGGAGCTGGGGCAGTTGGTCTTTAAGTACGCCGATAAGATGTTCGATCTTAGTTACGAAATGCTGGATATCGTGAACTATACCCAGCGGGAAAACCAATTGCTTGAGGTTGGGGTCGCCGACGCTCTGTCTAAACGTCTTGTCAGCAAGGTGCTATTGGAAGGTATCCCTGAAGACGAACGGATTCATTTGCGTTGTTATGAATCCACTCACGAAATGCTGCTTGAGCAGTTGTCTCAGCATAAGCTGGATATGATTCTGTCGGACTGCCCGGTAGACTCAACGCAGAGTCCCGGCCTTTATAGTAAGAAGCTGGGTGAGTCGAGCATGAGCTTTTTCTGCTCGGTGCCGACTAATTCGCTGAATTTCCCAGCCTGTATTGAAGACTATAAGCTTTTGGTTCCCGGCCGACGGACCGCAATGGGGCGTAAACTGCATCATTGGTTTGATCAGCAGGGTATTACGCCAAATATCCTCGGTGAGTTTGATGATGCGGCATTGATGAAAGCGTTCGGGGCTTATCATCAGTCAATGTTTGTTGCTCCGTCAATTTATGCTGAAGAGATTGAGTCGAATAATATTCGTGAAGTGAAACGGGTAAAGGAAATCAAGGAAGAGTATTACGTCATTTTTGCCGAAAGAATGATTATGCATCCGGCCGTTAAGAAGATCTGTGAGGCAGATTTTAGGAAGTTGTTTAAATAACGTTGTTGAAATAAAGCTCCTTCTGGCACGATTTTTCATCGGCTACGGCTAGAAATGCGCTCGTAAATTAAGTACATTAGCATTAACTTAAGTTTAATGATGGTGGACGTATGGAACTACAGCAGATGGAGCAAAATGCCCCGAAGGCCGTAGCACTGCTGAAAGCCATGGCGAATGAACGACGTTTGTTTATCCTTTGCTATTTGCTGGAGCAAGAAATGTCGGTTGGGATGATGAGTGAAAAACTCGGTTTGAGTCAGTCTGCGCTATCCCAGCATTTAGCATGGTTAAGGCGTGATGGGCTGGTTGATACCCGCAAAGAGGCGCAAACAGTCTACTACCGTTTAAAAAGTGAAGAAGTGAAGGCGATGATGCAACTGCTTCATAAGTTGTACTGTGGCGGTGGTCAGTAAACTTCAGGCTTTAGGATATAAAAAAACCGGCGTTAGCCGGTTTTTTTATAACTGAATCGCAACTCTTAGATTAAAGAGCTTTGATTTTAGCAGCTAGACGAGCTTTGTGACGTGCAGCTTTGTTTTTGTGGATCAGGCCTTTAGTAGCCATGCGGTCCATAACAGGTTGCATTTCAGCGAAAGCTTGAGTAGCAGCTTCTTTGTTGCCAGCTTCGATTGCAGCAATAACTTTTTTGAAGAAAGTGCGCATCATAGAACGACGGCTAGCGTTGTGCTGGCGACGTTTTTCTGAAGTGATAGCACGTTTCTTAGCAGATTTGATATTTGCCAAGGGTAACTCCCAAATCTTGGTACGGTGACAATTTAAGGCCGAGGACTATGCCTGCTTAACCAGAGAATGTCAAATGATTTGTGCAAAGAACCGCCGAACCAAACATGTTTGGCACTTGCGGATTAACACGGTTAATATGGCGGCAGATTTTACCAGCATTTAGGTTCGGAAGTCACCTTTTCTGAGCTATCTTTATGAGGTTTTTTTTGTGAGTAAGCGTCTTTTGCGCTCTGGACTGATTGTCAGCACCATGACATTGGTCTCTCGGGTTCTTGGATTGGTGCGAGATGTTGTGGTGGCAAACCTAATGGGAGCCGGAGCTGCAGCCGATGTTTTCTTCTTTGCTAACAAAATTCCTAACTTTTTGCGCCGTTTATTTGCTGAAGGAGCATTCTCTCAGGCTTTTGTGCCTGTGCTTACTGAAAGCCATGCTGCCGGCGATATGGATAAGACCCGCCAGTTGATTGCTCGAGCCTCGGGTACTCTCGGGGTCATCGTTTCCGTGGTAACCCTGTTCGGTATTCTGGGCTCTGGTGTCGTAACCGCGCTATTCGGTGCCGGCTGGTTTATTGATTGGCTGCACGGTGGGCCGGCAGCGCCTAAGTTTGAGCTGGCGAGCCTGTTGCTAAAAATCACTTTTCCTTACCTGTGGTTTATTACCTTTGTTGCGCTGTCTGGCGCAATCCTCAATACCCTGGGTAAGTTTGCGGTTTCTTCTTTTACGCCTGTTTTTCTTAATGTTGCCATTATTGGTTGTGCCTGGTTTCTGGCTCCGAACCTGCCTCAGCCGGAAATTGGTCTGGCGATCGGTGTTTTCCTTGGTGGCCTGATTCAGTTCTTATTCCAAATCCCATTCCTATATAAAGAGGGTATGCTGGCTAAACCGCAATGGGGCTGGAACGATCCTGGGGTAGTAAAAATCCGCACCCTGATGATCCCGGCACTGTTCGGTGTGTCTGTCAGCCAGATCAATTTGCTGTTCGATACCTTTATTGCCAGCTTCCTGACAACAGGTTCAATCAGTTGGCTGTATTACTCCGACCGCTTGCTGGAATTCCCGCTGGGGCTGTTCGGCATTGCGATAGCAACAGTGATCTTACCTGCGCTGTCACGTAAGCATGTAGAACAATCAAGCGAGCATTTTGCTCACACCATGGATTGGGGCGTGCGTATGGTTTTGCTACTGGGGATCCCTGCCATGCTCGGCCTGATGGTTCTGGCGAAGCCAATGCTGATGGTGCTGTTTATGCGAGGTGAGTTTTCACCAACCGATGTAGAGCAGGCTTCGTTGTCATTACTGGCTTACGCTTCTGGTTTGCTTAACTTTATGCTAATTAAAGTACTGGCTCCGGGGTACTATGCCCGCCAGGATACCAAGACACCGGTACGCTTCGGTATTATCGCAATGTTTACCAATATGGTGTTTAACGCCATCTTTGCTTATTTGTATGGTTACATTGGCCTGGCAATGGCCACAGCTCTGTCGGCTCTGGTTAATGCGGCACTGCTGTACCGAGGCCTGCATATGGCGAATGTTTACCGAATCAGCAAAACAACACTGCTGTTTGTTGCGCGTCTGGTATTAGCTGGTGCAGCTATGGTTGCGGCTTTGCTTTGGGCTCTGCCGGCAATGGATCACTGGCTGGCCTGGACACTGAGCGCTCGAGTAATGTGGCTGGGTGGTTTGATTGCTGTAGGAGCGCTAGTGTATCTGGGGACGGTTGTTGTTCTGGGGATACGCCTTCATCATCTGAAGGCTGAGGGCTAAGCTCTTGCCTGAAATATGATATCAGCCAGCGGGAAAATGATTCCGATTGGTATGATGGGCTCAGAGTAGTATATAATCCGTCAGTTTTTCACTCTGCGAAAATTAAAGCGGCGCATGGAATTAATCCGAGGTATACATAATATCAAGCCAGAGCATCACGGAAGCGTGTTGACGATTGGTAACTTTGATGGTGTTCACTTAGGTCATCAGGCGGTGTTGCGCCAGGTGCAGGCCAAAGCCAAAGAACTGGGCTGGCCGGCAACTGTGATGAGCTTTGAGCCTCAGCCGATGGAATTGTTTGCAGGGGATAATGCCCCGGCCAGACTGACGCGGTTCCGAGATAAGTACCAGCAATTGAAACAGCTGGGAATGGATCGTTTGTTTTGTGTCAATTTTAATGCCCATTTCGCCAATATGTCACCGCGAGATTTTGTTCGCCGCTTGTTGGTAGAGCAATTGGGTGTTAAGTTTCTGGTTGTTGGTGATGATTTTTGCTTCGGAAAAGGCCGGAGCGGGAATTTTGCTATGCTAGAAGCTGCGGGGAAAGAGTTCGGTTTTACGGTTGTCAGTACCCAGAGCTTTTGCGTTTCTGAACAACGTGTCAGCAGTACGGCAATTCGTCAGGCCCTGGCAAATAATGATTTGCCGCTGGCAGAGTCGATGCTTGGCCGTCCGTATACTATCGGCGGACGCGTCTCCCATGGACGTAAACTGGGCCGGACTATCGGTTTTCCTACAGCAAATGTACCTCTTAAACGGCGGGTATCACCGGTCTCCGGTGTTTACGCTGTAGAGGTTTTCGGTGTTGATGGTGCTCCGCTTCCCGGAGTTGCCAATGTTGGCCACCGACCGACAGTTAATGGTGTGCGCCAGCAACTGGAAGTACACCTGTTTGATTTTAAATCTGATCTCTACGGACGCCAGATTGAAGTCGTGCTGCGTCATAAGCTGCGTGACGAAATTAAATTTGAATCATTTGATGCGCTGAAAGCGCAAATAGAGCGTGATGCTCAAACAGCACGGGTGTGGCTGTCTGAGCGTAATAATGTCCAATTTCGCCCAAGTAACGGAATCGAGAATCAATGAGCGACTACAAAGATACCCTGAATTTGCCTGAAACAGGGTTTCCGATGCGAGGCAATCTAGCTAACCGTGAGCCTGCGATGCTTAAGCGTTGGTATGATGAAGACCTTTACGGTGAAATCCGTAAAGCCAAGAAGGGTAAAAAATCCTTCGTATTACACGATGGCCCTCCATATGCCAACGGTGATATTCACATTGGTCACGCACTGAACAAGATTCTTAAAGACATTATTATTAAGTCAAAGACTCTGTCTGGCTTTAACGCACCATACATTCCTGGCTGGGACTGCCACGGTCTGCCAATCGAATTGATGGTAGAGAAGAAAGTTGGCAAGCCAGGCCAGAAAGTGACTGCGGCTGAATTCCGCGAGAAATGCCGTACTTACGCTGCTGGTCAGGTTGAAGGTCAGAAAGAAAGCTTCATGCGTCTGGGTGTATTGGGTGAGTGGGACAAGCCTTACCGCACTATGGATTTTGCAACAGAAGCGAACATCATTCGCTCTCTGGGTAAAATTGCAGACCAGGGCCACCTGCTGAAAGGTTTCAAACCTGTTCACTGGTGTACTGACTGTGGTTCAGCATTGGCTGAAGCAGAAGTTGAATATAAAGATAAAGTTTCACCGTCTATCGACGTAAAATTCAAAGCGGTTGACGAAGCGGCGGTTGTAGCTAAGTTCGATTGTGCTGAAGGCCACGAAGGTCAGGGTGATGTGTCTATTGTTATCTGGACAACAACACCATGGACTCTGCCAGCTAACCGTGCCGTTGCTATCCGTGATGATCTGGAATACGTACTGATCCAGACTGAAGGTGGCTCTGATAGTGAACAGCCTTCTGAGCGTCTGATTGTTGCTGCTGAGCTGGCTAAAGACGTAATGGATCGTGCCGGTATCGAGCAATACCGTAACCTTGGTTTCTGTAAAGGTGCCGAGCTGGAGCTGGTTCGTTTCAACCATCCGTTCTATAGCTTCGATGTTCCTGTGATCCTTGGCGATCACGTAACGACTGATTCTGGTACAGGCTGTGTACACACAGCACCTGGCCACGGTCAGGAAGACTTTGCAGTTGGTCAGAAATACGGTCTGGAAGTTGCTAACCCAGTGGGCAGCAACGGTGTTTACCTGCCGGATACAGAACTGTTTGCCGGTCAGCACGTATTTAAGGCGAACGATGCTGTTGTTGAAACGCTGAAAGAGCACGGCGCACTGCTGCACCACCACGCTTACGAGCACAGCTACCCGCATTGCTGGCGCCACAAGACGCCAATCATCTTCCGTGCGACTCCACAGTGGTTCGTATCGATGGATCAGGCAGGCCTGCGTGCAAAAGCGCTGGAAGAAATTAAGAGTGTTCAGTGGATGCCTGAATGGGGTCAGAGCCGTATCGAAGGTATGGTTGAAGGTCGCCCTGAATGGTGTATCTCTCGTCAGCGTACTTGGGGTGTGCCAATCGCACTGTTCGTTCACAAAGAAACTCAGGATCTTCACCCTAATACCAGCGAGCTGATTGAAAAAGTAGCTAAGCTGGTGGAAGAAAAAGGTATCCAGGCATGGTGGGATGTAGAACCTGCTGAGCTGATGGGTGAAGAAGATGCGGCTAATTACGAGAAAGTACTTGATACTCTGGACGTTTGGTTCGATTCAGGTGTTACTCACTTCTCAGTTGTAGACAGCCGCGAAGAATACAATGGCAACAGTGCCGATCTGTATCTTGAAGGTTCTGACCAGCACCGTGGCTGGTTCCAGTCTTCACTGATCTCTTCTGTTGCAATGAAGGGTAAAGCTCCTTATAAGCAAGTGCTGACTCACGGTTTCGTTGTTGACGGTCAGGGCCGTAAAATGTCGAAATCTATCGGTAACGTTGTTGCACCGAAAGATGTAACTAACAAGCTGGGTGCTGATATTCTGCGTCTGTGGGTTGCATCAACTGACTACACCGGTGAAGTTGCCGTTTCTGATGAAATCCTGAAGCGTTCTGCTGATGCTTACCGCCGTATCCGTAACACAGCACGTTTCTTCCTTGCTAACCTGAGCGGTTTCAACCCTGAAACTGACTGTGTAGCGGCAGAAGATATGGTTGCTCTGGATCGCTGGGCTGTTGGCCGTGCGAAAGCTGCACAGGAAGAAATCATCAAGGCTTACGATGATTACAACCTGCACGCAGTAACTCAGCGCCTGATGCAGTTCTGTTCGGTTGAAATGGGTTCATTCTACCTGGATGTAATCAAAGACCGTCAGTACACTGCGAAGCGCGGTGGCCACGCACAACGCAGCTGTCAGACTGCTCTGTACTACATTGTTGAAGCTCTGGTTCGCTGGATGGCACCAATCATGTCGTTCACTGCTGACGAGATCTGGAATGAAATGCCAGCTTCTCAAGGTAATGGTGAGCAGCGCGACAAGTTCGTATTCACGGGTGAGTGGTACGAAGGTCTGTTCGGTCTGGCAGAAGGTGAAGAGCTGAGCAACGAATTCTGGGCTGAGATCCAGCACGTTCGTGGTGCTGTGAACAAACTGCTGGAAGGTGCACGTAAAGATAAAGTTATCGGCGGTGCCCTGCAGGCTGAAGTAACACTGGCTGCAAATGAAGAGCTGGCAGCGAAGCTGAACAAGCTGGAAGACGAACTGCGTTTCGTTCTGCTGACTTCTAAAGCTGACGTTGTTGTTGCTGACAGCAAGCCGGAAGGTGCACAGGAAACTGACGTTGAAGGTCTGTATGTAACAGTTAAAGCGTCAGAAGCTGCGAAGTGTGATCGTTGCTGGCACCACGTTGCGGATGTAGGCACTATCGAAGGTCACGAAGAAGTTTGTGGTCGTTGTGTAAGCAACATTGACGGTAAAGGTGAAGAGCGTAAGTTTGCCTAATGATCAAGTTATCGCCTAAACAAATGCCCTCGTTGAAAGAGTCCGGAGTTCGCTGGCTGTGGCTGGCGGCCCTGGTGTTCGTCATGGATTTTGTCAGCAAGCTGCTGGTTATGAATACCATGGAATACGGTTGGCCTAACCGTATTGAGCTGCTGCCGTTCTTTAATCTGCTGTATGTACACAACTATGGTGCGGCATTCAGCTTTTTGAGTGACGCTGGTGGTTGGCAGCGCTGGTTGTTTACGGCGATTGCACTTGCAGTGTGTGGTTTGCTTATCTTCTGGATGCGCCGCTCGCCGGCCTCCCATAAGTTGGCAAATTGTGCATATGCCCTGATTATCGGTGGTGCACTCGGTAACTTGTTTGACCGTTTGTATCATGGCTTTGTGGTCGACTTCCTGGATTTTTATATCGGTAAGCACCACTGGCCGGCATTCAATATTGCCGATGTCGCTATTTGTGTCGGTGCCGGACTGATTGTCCTGGAAGGCTTTTTGGCCGATAAAGACAAGCAACCGGTTAACCGCTAAAAGCGATCAGACCTTATAACCTTAAGCGCTGTCCGTTGATACGGGCGGCGCTTTGTTGTAAAAAGAGCGCTATAAATATTCAATTCAGGGAAGTGAGCATGTCGGTTATCAAGGAAAACAGTGAAGTTCTGATGCACTTTGCCATTAAGCTCGATGACGGTTCAGTGGCAGATTCAACCCAGGCAGTGGGGAAACCGGCAAAGTTCCGTATGGGCGATGGTAGCCTGACGGAAAATTTTGAAAAATGCCTGTTGGGACTGAGCGTTGGCCAGAAAAGCTCGTTTAAACTGGAGCCGAAAGATGCCTTCGGACCGGCTAATCCCGACAATATCCACCATCTCGAACTGTCTAAATTCGGTGCCGATGCACCTGCCGAGGTGGGAACCATTATTGCCTTCAGTGGCCCTGATGGTCAGGATATCCCAGGAATAATTACAGAAGTTGCCGGCGACTCAGTAACCGTTGACTTCAATCACCCGCTTGCCGGGCAACGGGTCACTTTTGATGTCGAAGTTGTGGCCATAGAAAACTAAGAGCTGTTAGCAATGAAAATCTTATTAGCCAACCCACGCGGTTTTTGTGCCGGCGTAGACCGTGCGATCAGTATCGTTGAACGTGCACTGGAACTGTATCAACCGCCAATTTATGTTCGCCATGAAGTCGTCCATAACCGTTTTGTGGTCGAAGGTCTTAAGCAACGTGGTGCTATTTTTGTCGAAGAACTGCACGAAGTGCCGGATGACAATATTGTGATTTTCTCTGCCCACGGCGTATCTCAGGCTGTTCGCAATGAAGCGAAAGCCCGCCAGCTGACAGTGTTTGATGCAACCTGCCCGTTGGTAACCAAAGTCCATATGGAAGTTGCGCGCGCCAGTCGCCGCCATATGGAAGTGGTACTGATTGGTCATGCCGGTCACCCTGAAGTTGAGGGTACCATGGGCCAGTACACCAGCGAAGAAGGTGGCATGTACCTGGTTGAGAGGCCGGAAGATGTTGAAAAACTGAAGGTCAAAGATCCGAGTAACCTGCATTATGTCAGCCAGACAACCCTGTCTGTCGATGAAACTGCAGATGTGATTGCTAAATTGCGTGAGGTTTTCCCTGAAATTCAGGGGCCGCGTAAAGATGATATCTGTTATGCAACTCAAAACCGACAGGATGCTGTGCGTGAAATGGCGAAGTCGGTAGATGTGGTGATTGTTGTTGGCTCAAAGAATTCGTCTAACTCAAACCGTCTGCGTGAACTGGCTGAGAAGCTGGGAACGCCGGGTTGTCTGACGGACTGTCCGGAAGATATCCAGCCTGAATGGTTCGAAGGTAAAGCGAAAGTGGGGATTACAGCCGGAGCTTCGGCACCGGAAGAACTGGTTAACCAGATCATTGAGCGAATCCGTCAGCTAAGCGGTGCAGAAGTTGAGGAGCTGACCGGTCGGGAAGAGAATATGTTCTTCGAAGTGCCACGTGAACTTCAGGTCAAGAACGTATAAGCCTTGCTGGAAGAATACAATCGGTTTGAAAGCCTCAGCGAATGCTGGGGCTTTTTTTATATCCGTCAACAGGCTACAGTGGAGTAGAACAACATAAGAGATTTTTAGGGAGAAAATACGCAATGGTAAGAATTGCGATTGCCGGTGCGGCAGGACGCATGGGCCGACAGCTGTTAAAAGCGACACACCTGTCAGAACTGGCTGCACTGGGTGCAGCGACTGAGCGTAGTGAATCCACTTTGGTTGGTGTTGATGCCGGTGAACTAGCGGGAATTGGTGCACTGTCTGTCACCGTTGTTGATGATCTTGCGGCTGCGAAGGATGACTTCGATGTGCTGATTGATTTCACAGCACCTGTAGCGACTCTGGCAAATATTGAATTCTGTCAGCAGCATGGCAAAAAAATTGTCATTGGTACAACCGGTTTTACCGAGCAGGAGCGACAGCAGATTGATGAGGCAGCTAAGAGCATGCCGATTGTGATGGCGCCAAACTACAGCGTTGGTGTAAACCTGATGTTCAAGTTACTGGAAAAAGCCGCCAAGGTTATGGGTGATTATTGTGATATCGAAATCATCGAGGCCCACCATCGCCATAAGGTCGACGCTCCGTCAGGAACAGCGATCGGTATGGGGGAGGCTATTGCTGGTGCGATGGGTAACAAGCTGAGTGATGTAGCCGTGTATGCCCGTGAAGGTATTACTGGTGAACGCAGCCGTGATGAAATCGGGTTTGCAACAGTTCGTGCCGGTGACATTGTTGGTGAGCATACCGCTATGTTTGCAGATATTGGTGAGCGAGTGGAAATCACTCATAAAGCGACCGATCGTATGACGTTTGCCAATGGAGCTGTCCGAGCTGCGGCATGGCTGAATGATAAAGCGCCTGGTTTTTATACAATGCAGGACGTGCTTAGTCTGGACGAATTATAAGTATCTCCGCAATTACTGCCAAATTTCCTTTCTGCGGTAACTATTCCAGCCAATTACATTGATATGCACTCACAGACCTGTGGGTGCATAATTAGTGAATCCTCCCCTTCGATTTCTATTGTTTTTTTGAATCTGTGCTTTTGCTGTAATTTTA
Source organism: Photobacterium marinum (assembly GCF_000331515.1). GTDB lineage: Bacteria > Pseudomonadota > Gammaproteobacteria > Enterobacterales > Vibrionaceae > Photobacterium > Photobacterium marinum. The sequence continues at coordinate 93,292 of NZ_AMZO01000011.1, read as the reverse complement.
ATCAAGATTTCTGTCATTTTTGTATTGTTGGTAATGGTTTTGTTGTGAGTTGTGCAAAAGTGAGCTTTAATTTTGGTTTTTTTACGGTTTGGTACTTAGATTATTGTTTGTCGAGTTCGTTAAATCCAGGCAAACGATAAAATGAGATCGGGTTCTGCTTTGTGTGATGAAAAACCGATGAAAATGTGCGGTTATACAGCGTTGGTCTGTTTTTTCTCTTGGGTTGGTCTAAATTTAAATTAATTTTGACTGTTTTATTGACACTTTAAAGAGTGGTCTCTAGAATGCGCGCAATTTGTCAAAATTATGCTTGACTCGCTTTTTGACTTTGTATGGAATGGGTAAGTGCAAAATTATCTGTTTTAAGTGCATTTTTATTGTTTTATGGAGGTTGTCTTGAGCAAATCAGCACTGTTAGTCCTGGAAGATGGGACAGTGTTCCACGGCGTGTCCATTGGGGCAGACGGATCGGCCGTTGGTGAAGTTGTTTTTAATACCTCGATGACGGGGTACCAAGAAATTCTCACCGACCCTTCCTATTCACAACAGATTGTTACCCTCACTTATCCCCATATTGGCAATACCGGAACTAATTCCGAAGACGAAGAATCCACCTCCATCCACGCGCAAGGCCTGGTAATCCGCGATCTTCCCCTTATCGCTTCAAACTTCCGTAATCAACAATCCCTTTCTGATTACCTTAAATCCCAGAACATTGTCGGCATTGCCGATATCGACACCCGTAAGCTGACACGCATCTTGCGTGAAAAAGGTGCCCAGAATGGCTGCATCATGGCGGGTGACAACCTGGATGAAGCGCTGGCATTGGCGAAAGCCAAAGAGTTTCCCGGCCTCAAAGGTATGGATCTGGCGAAAGAAGTGACCACCGGTGAAAGCTATCAGTGGAAACAGGGTTCATGGACGTTGGAAAACGGTCTGCCAGAACCGGCAGATGACAGCGAGCTGCCATACCATGTGGTTGCTTACGACTTCGGTGCCAAGCGTAATATTCTGCGTATGTTGGTTGACCGCGGTTGCCGCCTGACTGTTGTACCGGCACAGACTTCGGCTGAAGAAGTGCTGGCGATGAATCCGGATGGCGTATTTCTGTCAAACGGCCCGGGTGACCCTGAGCCATGTACCTACGCAATTGAGGCAACAAAAACATTCCTGGACAAGGGCCTGCCAATTTTTGGTATCTGCCTTGGCCACCAAATCCTGGCACTGGCTTCCGGTGCGAAGACAGTGAAGATGAAGTTCGGCCACCATGGTGCCAACCACCCGGTGAAGGATCTTGACCGCAATGTTGTGATGATCACTTCGCAAAACCACGGCTTTGCTGCTGATGAGGCGTCGCTGCCTGAAAATCTGCGAGCGACACACAAGTCCTTGTTTGACGGTTCCCTGCAAGGTATCCATCGCACCGACAAGCCGGCATTCAGTTTCCAGGGGCACCCGGAAGCGAGCCCGGGTCCGCATGATGCGGCTCCGTTATTTGACCACTTTATCGAACTAATCAAGCAGCACAGCGCCTAAGCCGGGAGTAGAAGAAATGCCAAAACGTACTGACATTAAAAGTGTTCTTATTCTGGGTGCCGGTCCGATTGTTATCGGTCAGGCATGTGAATTTGACTACTCTGGTGCACAGGCTTGTAAAGCCCTTCGCGAAGAAGGCTACCGTGTAATCCTGGTCAACTCTAACCCAGCGACTATCATGACCGACCCGAACATGGCCGATGCAACTTACATTGAGCCAATCCACTGGGAAGTAGTACGTAAAATCATTGAGAAAGAGCGCCCGGATGCAGTATTGCCGACCATGGGGGGCCAGACAGCACTGAACTGTGCGCTTGACCTGGAGCGTCATGGCGTGCTGGATGAGTTCGGCGTCGAAATGATTGGTGCAACGGCGGATGCTATCGATAAAGCAGAAGACCGTTCCCGCTTTGACGCGGCGATGAAGGCTATCGGCCTTGAGTGTCCGCGTGCCGATACTGCCAAGAGCATGGAAGAAGCCTATCAGGTTCTTGAGATGGTTGGCTTCCCATGTATCATCCGCCCATCCTTTACTATGGGGGGGACCGGTGGCGGTATCGCCTATAACAAGGAAGAGTTTGAAGAAATCTGCCGTCGTGGTTTGGACTTGTCTCCGACCAATGAGCTGCTGATTGATGAATCTCTGATCGGCTGGAAAGAGTACGAGATGGAAGTTGTCCGTGATAAGAACGACAACTGCATCATCGTTTGCGCGATTGAAAACTTCGACCCTATGGGTATCCATACCGGTGACTCCATTACTGTCGCACCGGCACAGACTCTGACGGATAAAGAGTATCAGCTGATGCGTAACGCATCGCTGGCGGTACTGCGTGAAATCGGCGTTGAAACCGGTGGCTCTAACGTTCAGTTCGGTATCAACCCGAAAGATGGCCGTATGGTTATCATCGAGATGAACCCGCGTGTATCCCGTTCTTCTGCACTGGCCTCAAAAGCGACCGGTTTCCCGATTGCTAAGGTAGCGGCGAAACTGGCAATTGGTTTTACCCTGGATGAGTTGATGAACGATATCACCGGTGGTGCGACGCCGGCTTCATTCGAACCGACCATCGACTATGTGGTAACTAAGATCCCGCGCTTTAACTTCGAGAAATTTGCCGGTGCCAACGACCGTCTGACAACCCAGATGAAGTCTGTCGGAGAGGTGATGGCAATCGGTCGTAACCAGCAGGAGTCGATGCAAAAAGCGCTGCGCGGCCTGGAAGTCGGCGCAAACGGCTTTGATGAAATGGTAGACCTGGATGCACCGGATGCCCTGACTAAAATTCGCCACGAGCTGAAAGATGCTGGTGCAGAGCGTATCTGGTATATCGCTGATGCTTTCCGTGCCGGGCTGTCGGTTGACGGTGTCTTCAACCTAACTAATATCGATCGCTGGTTCCTGGTACAGATTGAAGAGCTGGTGAAGCTTGAAAATCAAGTGAAAGAGGGCGGTTTTGCCGGTTTGAATGCACAGACACTGCGCAAGCTTAAGCGCAAAGGCTTTGCTGATGCCCGCTTGGCGAAGCTGCTGGGTGTAGCGGAAACGGAAATTCGCAAGCTGCGTGACCAGTTCGACATCCACCCGGTTTACAAGCGCGTTGATACTTGTGCGGCTGAGTTTTCTTCCGATACGGCTTACATGTACTCATCGTATGATGAAGAGTGTGAAGCAAATCCAACCGACAATAACAAAATCATGGTACTGGGCGGTGGTCCTAACCGTATCGGGCAGGGTATCGAATTTGACTACTGCTGTGTTCATGCTTCGCTGGCGCTGCGTGAAGACGGTTATGAAACCATCATGGTTAACTGTAACCCTGAGACAGTTTCAACCGACTATGACACATCCGATCGCCTGTACTTTGAACCGGTAACGCTGGAAGACGTGCTGTCGATTGTCCGTGTAGAGAAGCCGAAAGGGGTTATCGTTCAGTACGGTGGCCAGACACCATTGAAGCTGGCGCGAGCACTGGAAGCCGCTGGTGTTCCTATTATCGGCACCAGCCCGGATGCCATTGACCGTGCGGAAGACCGTGAACGTTTTCAGGCTGCAGTTGAGCGCCTTGGCCTGAAACAACCTGAGAATGCGACAGTGACAGCGCTGGAGCAGGCTGTTGAAAAGTCGAAAGAAATCGGCTTCCCGCTGGTGGTTCGCCCATCTTATGTACTGGGTGGCCGTGCAATGGAAATCGTCTATGACGAAAGCGACCTGCGCCGTTACTTTAACGAGGCGGTCAGTGTGTCTAACGAGTCCCCGGTATTGCTGGACCGCTTCCTGGATGACGCAACTGAAGTAGATATCGACGCTATCTGTGACGGTGAGAATGTAGTTATCGGCGGTATCATGGAGCATATCGAGCAGGCCGGTGTTCACTCCGGTGACTCAGCATGTTCACTGCCGGCTTATACTTTGAGCCAGGAAATCCAGGATGTGATGCGCCAGCAGGTTGAGAAACTGGCCTTCGAATTGGGTGTGCGTGGCCTGATGAATACTCAGTTTGCGGTCAAGGACAACGAAGTTTACCTGATTGAGGTGAACCCGCGTGCAGCACGTACCGTTCCTTTTGTATCTAAAGCTACCGGTGCGCCGCTGGCGAAGATTGCTGCCCGCGTAATGGCTGGTCAGTCACTGGCATCGCAAGGTTTTACCAAGGAAATTATTCCTCCGTACTACTCAGTGAAGGAAGTGGTGCTGCCGTTTAACAAGTTCCCGGGTGTTGACCCGCTGCTTGGCCCTGAAATGCGCTCTACCGGTGAGGTAATGGGCGTTGGTAACACTTTCGCTGAAGCTTTTGCGAAAGCGGAATTGGGTTGCGGAAAAGTGAAGCAGGCCAAAGGTCGTGCTCTGCTATCGGTTCGCGGTAATGACAAGCAACGTGTGGTTGATTTGGCATCCAAACTGGTAAAACAGGGTTATGAGCTTGATGCGACGCACGGTACTGCGATTGTGCTGGGTGAAGCCGGTATCAACCCGCGTCTGGTAAATAAGGTATATGAAGGTCGACCGCACATTCTTGACCGTATTAAGAATAACGAATACACCTACATCGTTAATACGGCTGAAGGTCGTCAGGCGATTGAGGATTCGAAAGTGCTGCGCCGGGGCGCATTGGCTGAAAAGGTGAACTACACCACGACGCTGAATGCCGCTTTTGCTACCTGTATGGCCTGGAGTGCTGATGACCGTAACACGGTTAATTCAGTGCAGGAACTGCATGCACGAGTAAAAAGCGCTGAATAGTTCCTTATAAAGAACTAACAGTAGACCAAACAGCCCGCATTTTGCGGGCTGTTTCATTTTTGCCCAAAGAATGAGCAAAGGCATCAAAAGTCAGGCCATTAGTGCTTGAACTGAACATCGAATCACGTAGAATTGGCCGCGTCGCATAAGCGATAAATTATTTTGGAGACTTTAATGAACGATACCGACCATCCCCCGAGTATGAAGGTGGAAAATCAAACCCGCTAACGGTGTCGGTCTCCTGTGATTCCGAACCTCTGATACGGGTTCGGAATAGTATGTCTTTTGTATCTTTTCTTATTGATACCTTCCTTTGACAAACCATTCCCTGGTTTTCTTGCCAATTTCTCAATGATAGAACGGCGTCACGCTATTGCTGATGACCGGGTTGTAGCTATTCCAGTGATGGTGAAATTGTATTTATTTTGCCCGGAACTGGATGTTATTGCTCGTTCGTATGTGTAGTAAGACGCGATTCTGGTGGTCGTTACCCTATGCCACGTATTTTGCCTTGAAGGCGAATGCGGGTGTTGCCAATCGGGAGATTCGCCATGGCGGTAATGAACTATGCAGCACACGCTGCAATAGCAACTGAACATTTGGGTCAGAATGATGTACTGGCCGTTCGTAATGCGTTTTTGAAATATGACATCGAGGAGCAGGCTACTCTGCTGGTTCGAATGCCGATTTCAGAAGCGATTGCGGTATTACATGAGTGCCCGCTGCGGCACGTGCAGACCTTGCTGGATCTGCTTGATGAAAGAAATGAAGATGTCCGTATGCGCCATTTGGCGAACGGACTTGGGCTGATCTGCTCGGAAGCGGAACCGGCAGGGCATTACCTTAAAAACAGCGTTTTCAGTCATGTGCGCGAGCGCATTGGCTGGATTGTTGGTCTGGCTTTGCTGGGTATTGTGTCTGGTTTGATCATTTCACACTATGAGGACACCTTGAGCCAATTGGTATTACTGGCGATTTACATGCCGGTAATTGCTGCTGCCGGGGGTAATACCGGCTCTCAGGCGGCGACATTGGTGGTCAGGGCACTGGCAATGGAAGAGATACGATGTCGCGACTGGCTGGCCGTATTGTGGAAAGAGTTCCGTGTAGCGATTGTGATTGCCGTTGTGCTGGCAATGGTGATTGTCGGCCGGGTCATGCTTTTCAGTGATGGCTCGGTCCTGCCGGTCGGGATGAGCCTTCATGATATTGCATTGGCGATCGGGATGGCAATTTCGCTTCAGGTGGTACTTTCAACCACTGTCGGTGGTGTATTACCGATGATAGCTCGAGCCTGTAACCTGGACCCGGCTGTTTTGGTGAGTCCGGTTCTGGCATCGGTGGTTGATATTTCCGGGATGATTATCTACTTCACCACGGTGAACTGGTTCCTGGGGCTGGCATAGAGGCTCGGAATCCTCGGAGTCAATAACCAGACCGGAGATACGAGGGGAGAGCGACGAGTGTCGGATCTCCTCTCGATACTCATTTGTCTCCCCTAAGCTCTTCTGCTATATCTCTTTTGGTATTAAGTTATTTAATAATTCTCGTACAACGCCCTGTACAGTTCCCTTTCAAACTGTTCAATCGGCGGGGCGACTTTGGGCGCATCATCGTCTTTTTCCGGTGGATGGTAGTTGGATACCAGCTGGACAAACATCAACTGCTTACCTGATTTTGTCGTAATGAAGCCAGCCAGGTTATGGGTTCCGAACAGCGAACCGCTTTTCGCGGCAATTTGCCCGCTTAGTGGCTGGTGGCGGATACTCTGGCGATAGCGCAGGGTTCCGGTCTGGCCGCTTATTGGTAGGGTGGATAACAGCTTTAACTGTTTGTCATTACGGTAGTAGTAAGTAAGCACTTCCATCATTTGTGCCGCTGTCAGCCGGTTGTTTCGGGACAGACCTGAGCCGTCGACCATCACTGCGGCGCTGAGATCGATACTGGCTTGCTCTAGCAGAATCGTTTTTATTGCAGCGACTCCGTTGGTAAATGTACCTTTTTGATTGAAGTAGCGGTGGCCTAGTGTTTTGGCAAGGTTATCGGCAATCAGGTTATCTGAATCCTTCACCATGGTATCAAGCAACTCGCTTAGGGGGGCGGAACTGTGGCGGGCAATGCGTTTACCTCTGGCATTGTCGTTGCGCATTATCTCGCCATTAAATCGGATCCCGGCCCTTTTCAGTTCACTCCGGATCACCGCGGCAGTGTAGTCTACGGTATTTTGAACCGCAAAGTTCAGCGGAAGCGGACGGTCCATTTGGGCAAGGCAGCCACTGAGCTGGTAATGATTGGAAGCATCAGCATAGAGCTCCAAATCACAATGCCGTTGTTTTTGCTGCTCTTTGGTCACAGTGATAGCGGAAGTGGCGACTTTGATTGGCTGGTGTGCCGGAACATGCACCCGAGTCACTTTGCCCGCGCTTTTACTGCTGTACAAAGCTCCTTGTACACAGTTGTGCTCCAGAGAAATACTGCTGGAAGGCGCACTGTAGCAAACCCCCAAAATATCCCATGGCCAGCCGGGAGCATGCTCATAGCCGCTGAAAACACTGCCGTTAAGAATAATGTTGCCGCTGATTTTGTTCTTACTGATTTTTCTCAACAGATTTGCCAGTTGTTGGCGTGACAGGCTTGGGTCACCACTGAAATGAATGATGTAGTTTTTGCCGTCTTGTTCCAGGTCGGTATAAAAACGAAAATCTTTACCAAGGTAGAGCCGGGCTGCCAGTGCTGTGATGAGCTTCTGGGTACTGGCCGGAGCCTGAAACTGATTTTCTCGCTGACTAAATAGTGTTGTACCAGTTGCAGGGTCGATAATAAGCAGGGCTGTGTCCTGGGCTGCTGGTAACTGGTTGAGAGCAAACTGAGGAGAAAAACCGGCTATAGCCGGGAGGCCTAATAAGAGACCTAGCAGAAAAGGGAATACTCGTAACATCATTGGTGCCATAAGAAGTCTTTGGGAAGAGGCTTAGATATAAACCTTAGTCATCTTATAGCAAAACGGTACCGACCCGAAAGCCTGTACCGTTTTTTTGGAGCTAATGCTATGAATTCTAATTAAATTAGAAGTCGTAACGAGCACCCAGAACGAATTCGTCAGATGTTGCTGCTTTGTTGATACCCGCAGTAGCATTTTCGTCTAGGTTGTTGAACTTGTATGATGCGTAAGCGCGGAAGTTCTTGTTGAAGTAGTGAGTTGCATCAACTGCGATTGAGTCACGCAGGTCGATGTTTTTATCAGAATCTTCCAAGTAGTTGTAAGTTGCGATGAATACAGTCTTACCCATAGTGTAAGATGCTGCGAATTCATAACCTGATGATTCTTTAACGTTCACGTCTGCATTGCTAATTTTATATACGGAAGTGTTTTCTGCGTCTTGATATAGACCAGCGAAGTAGAAATCACCAATGGTGTAAGAGATAGCACCGAATAGTTGCTTACCTTTTTCTGCTGTACCACTGTCTTGTTCACCGTAGCCAAGACCGAAACCAAGACCCATGTCCATTACGTATTGAGCACCAAGAGAGTAACCGTCTTTGTTATCACCGTTGTCAAATACGTAGTTGGTTTTTACTGTCAGGTTGTTGCCCATCAGGTCGAAAGAACCAACGTAAGATAGGTTGTTTTCAGTACGGTCTGCTGCAGCCAGTTTGTTACCCGCTTCGTTACCGTGGTATGACATGATATCAGTGTAGTCAGTCAGCATACCAAGAGAACCGTCTGCCTTACCGTACACTAGACGACCGTAAGTACCGCCGATACCCGCGTAAGCGTAACGAGTTTCATCATCGCTGCTGTCTGCGCTCTGGAATTCTTTTTCGAAGAAACCAGTACCGTACAGGCCGTCAGAGATGTCAGTTTTACCTGCTACGTTGATACGTACGCGAGTTTTATCAGAAACTTTGTTGCTGTCAGTTGCTGTGTCAGCCATTAGGGCACGAGCTTCGAAACGACCGCCAACTGCCAGGCTAGATGCTTCATCTGAGTACACTTCTGCAGCAGTTGCTGCGCTTGAAATTGTTGCTGCTGCTACTGCTAAAGCAATAAGGTTCTTGTTCATTGTCGAATCCTTTTGGAAATCCATTTTGGAATTATTTTGTTGTATGCATAAGAGTGCTAAATGCATACTGTTCTTTTTACTGGTTACTGCTGTCAAAGGGTTAGTAAAAAAAACTGAAAAATACTTTATGAGTATGATTTACAATAGGTTTTTTGTTTTTATATTGTGATTTATCAGTCACTTAACTGATTTAATAAAAGTTCGCTGTGGGGTGTTTTTTTTAGCTCAATTTAGAAGTGTGTTGAGCTTTTCTTTGGTGAGAAATTTGTGCTATTAAGTATTTTTGTGACTACAAACACATTAATTTTTTGCCTATTCTTGTAGGCAAGGTTTAGCCTTTTGTTTATGCAACAACTGCGACCTGATTGTCGATGTGATCCGGGATGATCTCTGGCGCAAGTTTGTTTAGAATGAGCTTGTTCCCTATTAACGATGTTGGTTCAGCACTGATGCTGGGCTAGCTTTTTTTTGCCCGAAAAAGTGACAAGCGCTTAAGGGTGGTATTGAGGTAAATATATTTATGGATAAGATTCCAATGACTGTCCGCGGCGAAAAAAAGCTGCGTGAAGAACTGGAAACTCTGATTAAGCGTCGTCCACTAATCTCTCAAGCGATCGGTGAAGCGCGTGAACTGGGCGATTTGAAAGAGAATGCGGAATATCATGCTGCTCGTGAAGAACAGGGTATCTGTGAAGCTCAGATCCGTGATATCGAATACAAACTGTCTGTCGCTCAGGTTATTGACGTTACTAAGATGGAAAACAGCGGCAAGGTTATCTTCGGTGTAACTGTAACTTTGATCGATGTCGACACTGACGAAGAAGTGACTTACCAAATCGTGGGTGACGATGAGGCAGATATTAAAGCCGGCCGTATCTCTGTTAACTCTCCGATTGCTCGTGGCCTGATTGGTAAGATGCAAGATGACGAGGTGACAATCACTACACCTGGCGGTCAGAAAGAATTTGAGATTGCCGAAGTTGCTTACATCTAAGTTGTAGTTGTTGGCATGAATTGTTAGTGAATGTTTCCGTCAGCTGCAGTGACAGGCATTTCATGCCATGATCGAAATGTAAAAAAGGCCGCAACGGCGGCCTTTTTTATTTTCGAGGAAGCTCGATTTTGCGCTCTTCGCTTGGGCGATAAAGAACCAGCGTTTTACCGATAACCTGTACTTTTTCAGCTTTAGTTTCGCGAACAATAGCATCCACGATCAAAACCTTTGTCTCACGCTCTTCTGCTGCAACCTTAACCTTGATAAGCTCGTGGTGGTCAAGAGCAAGTTCAATCTCAGCCAGAACTGCTTCAGTCAGGCCGTTTGCACCCATAAGGACAACAGGTTTCAGGTTGTGAGCAAGGCCTTTTAGGTATTGCTTCTGTTTGGTGCTCAGGTTCATGATGACTCTATTTTTTTATTACTAGGGTTGAAAACAGGGTATTCTAACGCCATCTAGTCTAGAAGACTAATTTGTTTAGTATACGCCACGGTATGTTGGTCAAGTATACTTTATAAGTACGCTAACTCATTAGGTAAATCATGAGTAAAAAAAAGCACTCGGCGAGTTCAGGCCGTTGGCTGAAAGAACACTTTGATGATAAGTATGTTCAGGAAGCTCAAAAAAAAGGCTATCGCTCCCGCGCGATTTTTAAAATTGAAGAAATTCAGAATAAAGACAAGCTATTAAAACCAGGCATGACAGTGGTTGACCTTGGTGCTGCACCAGGTGGTTGGTCACAGTATGCAGCAGAAATTGTCGGCGATGAAGGTCAGGTTATCGCCTGTGATATTCTGCCAATGGATTCCCTGCCAGGTGTCAGCTTCCTACAGGGCGACTTCCGTGAAGAAGCTGTATTGGATGCATTGCTTGAACGTATTCAGCCGGATATGGTTGATGTAGTACTTTCAGACATGGCTCCGAACATGAGCGGAAATTTGGCTTCAGATCAGCCTAGAGCTATGTATCTTGTTGAACTAGCATTAGATATGTGTAGGCAAGTGCTTGCGCCAAACGGCAGCTTTGCGGTAAAAGTGTTCCAGGGAGAAGGCTTTGACCAGTATTTGGCTGAAGTGCGTAGCATGTTTAAAGTGGTCAAAATTCGCAAACCGGATTCGTCGCGAGATCGCTCTCGTGAGGTATATATCGTAGCTACAGGTTACAAACTGTAGTACCCTAAATTCATCTTTAAGTTATCGCGAGGTTAACACCTTGAGTGACATGGCAAAAAACTTGATTCTGTGGTTGGTTATCGCCGTGGTTCTTATGTCTGTTTTTCAGAGTTTTGGACCGGGTGACAGTGCTGGCCGTCAAGTCGACTATACAACCTTTGTCCGTGAAATCGGTCAGGATCAGATAAGGGAAGTGCGATTCAATGATCGTGAAATCACCGTTTATAAACGTGATAACGCGCGATACGTGACTTATCTGCCTGTCGTTAACGACCAGAAGCTGTTGGACGACTTAATTAATGCGAACGTGAAGGTGATGGGTACACCGCCTGAAGAGCCTAGCTTGCTGGCTTCCATCTTCATTTCCTGGTTCCCGATGCTGCTTCTTATCGGTGTCTGGATATTCTTTATGCGCCAGATGCAGGGCGGTGGTGGCAAAGGTGCCATGTCGTTCGGTAAGTCTAAGGCTCGCATGATGAGCGAAGACCAGATCAAGACGACTTTCGCAGACGTTGCCGGTTGTGACGAAGCGAAAGAAGACGTTAAAGAGCTGGTGGATTATCTGCGTGATCCGAGCCGCTTCCAGAAGCTGGGCGGTAAGATTCCGACCGGTGTACTGATGGTTGGTCCTCCGGGTACAGGTAAAACTTTGCTTGCTAAGGCGATTGCCGGTGAAGCAAAGGTACCGTTCTTCACTATCTCTGGTTCAGACTTCGTAGAAATGTTCGTTGGTGTGGGTGCTTCCCGTGTCCGTGACATGTTCGAACAGGCGAAGAAAGCCGCGCCTTGTATTATTTTCATCGATGAAATCGATGCGGTAGGTCGCCAGCGTGGTGCCGGTGTTGGTGGTGGTCACGATGAACGTGAGCAAACACTGAACCAGATGCTGGTTGAAATGGACGGTTTTGAAGGTAACGAAGGTATCATTGTTATCGCTGCAACTAACCGCCCTGACGTTCTGGACCCTGCCTTGCTGCGTCCTGGTCGTTTTGACCGTCAGGTTGTTGTTGGTCTGCCTGATGTCCGCGGTCGTGAGCAGATCCTTAAAGTTCACATGCGTAAAGTGCCGCTGGACAATGATGTGAAACCATCACTGATTGCTCGTGGTACACCTGGTTTCTCCGGTGCTGACCTGGCTAACCTGGTTAACGAAGCGGCCCTGTTTGCTGCACGCGGTAACAAGCGTACGGTATCTATGGTTGAGTTCGAGCTGGCGAAAGACAAGATTATGATGGGTGCTGAGCGTAAGTCCATGGTGATGACTGACGATCAGAAAGAGTCGACTGCTTACCATGAAGCAGGTCACGCAATCATTGGTCGTCTGGTGCCGGATCATGACCCTGTTTACAAGGTATCGATCATTCCACGTGGTCGTGCGCTGGGTGTGACTATGTACCTGCCTGAGCAGGATCGTGTAAGCCACTCTCGCGAATACCTTGAGTCGATGATCTCAAGCCTTTATGGTGGTCGTTTGGCTGAAGAGTTGATTTACGGTGTTGAGAAGGTATCAACCGGTGCGTCTAATGACATTGAGCGTGCAACAGACATTGCTCGTAAAATGGTGACGCAGTGGGGCTTTTCCGACAAACTAGGTCCGCTTTTGTACGCTGAAGAAGAAGGCGAAGTGTTCTTGGGTCGTTCAGTTACTCAGACCAAGCATATGTCTGATGACACTGCGCGTGCGATTGATATGGAAGTTCGTGCCATTATCGACCGTAACTACGAGCGTGCTCGTGAAATTCTTATCGAGAACATGGACATCATGCATGCAATGAAAGATGCACTGATGAAGTATGAAACTATCGATGCGTCTCAGATTGATGATCTGATGGAACGTAAGTCGGTAATTCGTGCGCCGAAAGGCTGGACTGACGAGAATGACACGCTGGTTGCTTCTGAAGCTGAGGCTACAAAGGAAAAGGATGACAAGGCTGCTGACGAAAGTTCAGTAACTGATAATGTCGACAATACTCCTGAAGCCGACAACAAAGAAGACAACAAACCACAAGTATAATTTGTGAGTGAAATACTAAAACCCCGAGTTGTCTCGGGGTTTTTTTTGTTTCACCTCTGTGTGATTAGAGGCAGTTTGCTTTGGCACGACATTGCGGCAACTGTCTGTTAGGGAGAACTTGATGATCCTGACAAGTAAAGATAAGACGCTGGATCTGTCTTATGCCCATACCATGGGAATTTTAAATGTTACGCCAGACTCATTTTCAGATGGCGGTAGATTCAACCAGCTGGACAAGGCGTTGTACCATATCGAGGAAATGCTGGCTGCCGGAACCAGTATTATTGATATTGGCGGAGAGTCGACTCGTCCCGGAGCGGCGGATGTTGTGCTTGATGATGAGCTGGCACGAGTGGTGCCGGTTATCGAAGCTATTCGCAGCCGTTTTGATTGCTGGATATCTGTCGATACAAGTAAAGCCAAAGTAATGACTGAAGCGGTTAACGCCGGTGCTGATTTGATCAATGATGTGCGGGCTTTGTTGGAGCCGGGAGCACTTGCTGCGGCGGCAGATGCAAATGTACCTGTTTGCTTAATGCATATGCAGGGACAACCGCGTACAATGCAAACGCAGCCGGAATATAACGATTTAATTACTGATGTTAGTGATTTTCTTGCTGAACGAGTGGCTGTTTGTGAGGCGGCGGGAATACGTCGTGAACAGCTGTTGTTGGATCCCGGATTTGGCTTTGGCAAAACGCTGGAGCATAATTACCAGCTGCTTGCGCAGTTAGACAGATTTCATCAGTTTGGTTTACCGCTGCTGGTCGGTATGTCGCGTAAATCAATGATTTTTAAATTATTAGATAAAAAGCCTGCTGAATGTCTGGCTGGTAGCTTGGCTTGCGCGACGATTGCAGCCATGAAAGGTGCCCAGATCATTCGGGTCCACGATGCACAGGAAACCGTTGATGTATTAAAAGTGTGTCGTATGACTTTAGAGCAGGAAAATAAGATAAATAGCTAGGAGCTGATAATGGCAGAACGTAAGTTCTTTGGTACGGATGGTGTACGTGGTTTAGTCGGTGAAGGGCCAATTACCCCTGAGTTTGTATTGAAACTGGGTTGGGCTGCCGGCCGTGTTCTTTCCAAGCAGGGCACAAGAAAAGTGATCATCGGTAAAGATACCCGTATTTCAGGTTATATGCTGGAATCAGCACTGGAAGCTGGCCTGGCTGCAGCTGGTCTGCAAGCGGCATTTACTGGTCCGATGCCGACTCCGGCAGTCGCTTATTTAACTCGTACATTCCGCGCCGAAGCCGGTATTGTTATTTCGGCTTCTCATAACCCTTACTACGATAACGGCATCAAGTTCTTCTCGTCAGAGGGGACTAAATTACCTGATGAAGTCGAGTTGGCCATTGAAGCTGAGCTGGAAAAACCACTGACCTGTGTTGAGTCCGCCATGTTGGGTAAGGCGTACCGCATCAGTGATGCGGCCGGTCGTTACATCGAATTCTGTAAAGGTACTTTCCCGACAGAGCTTAGCCTTGCCGATTACAAGATTGTTGTGGACTGTGCTCACGGCGCGACTTATCACATTGCACCGAATGTTTTTAAAGAGCTGGGTGCTGAAGTGATCACTCTTGGTTGTGAGCCGAACGGTACTAACATCAATGATAAAGTCGGTGCGACTGACGTTGCTGCGCTTCAGGCTAAAGTGCTGGAAGAGAAAGCAGACTTTGGTATTGCCCTTGATGGTGACGGCGACCGTGTGATCATGGTTGATGAAGAAGGTAATAAGGTTGATGGTGACCAGATTGCTTACATCATTGCCCGTGATGCTCTACGTCGTGGCGAGCTGAAAGGCGGTGTGGTTGGTACTCTGATGACTAACCTGGGCATGGAAGTTGCCTTGAAGAACCTGGGTATTCCATTTGTTCGTGCCAAAGTGGGTGACCGCTACGTGATGGAAGAGCTGGTGAAACACAACTGGCTGATTGGTGCTGAAAACTCAGGCCACGTGATCCTGCTTGATAAAGTAACGACAGGTGACGGTATTGTTGCTGGCCTGCAAGTGATGGCATCAATTGTTGGCAGCAAGATGACACTGAAAGAGCTGACTGATGGTATGACTATGTATCCTCAGGTTCTGGAAAATGTTCGCTTCTCCGGTGATGCTAACCCACTTGAATCTGAGGCGGTTCTGGCAGCACAGGCAGAGGTTGAAGCTAAACTTGGAGATAGCGGTCGCGTGCTGCTTCGCAAGTCTGGCACAGAGCCTTTGATTCGTGTCATGGTTGAAGGTAAAGATGCTGATTTAGTTAAAGAATCTGCGCTTTCGATTGCTAAGGCCGTTAAAGAAAACTGCTAATCTCCTTTTATAGGAAATAGTGATTTATGTGTCGGGTTTTGCTTAAAACTTGGTCAAGTGATTCATGGCAATAGTCTTTTTGTCAGATTTTACTTGTCACAGAGTGAGGGTTTCGCTAGTATTCTCTCGCTCCTGGAATTAGGGAGTGCGCTGGCACTGCTTAAGCAAAGCCGGCACAACAATTTAACCATAGGTGGAAACTATGTACGAAATTCTACTTGTGATTTATCTGTTGGCTGCGCTTGGTGTAATTGGCCTAGTTTTGGTTCAACAAGGTAAAGGCGCAGATATGGGAGCTTCATTTGGGGCTGGCGCATCAGGAACTCTGTTCGGCGCAAGCGGCTCTGGAAACTTTCTGACCCGAATGACTGCAATCTTTGCAACTGTTTTCTTCGTTATCAGTCTGATTCTTGGTAACCTTTCTGCTAAGCATGGTGAAGAGACCAGCGGCTGGGAAGACCTGACAGCCCCTGCAGTAGAAAAAGTTGTTGAAGAAGCTGAGAGTGTTCCTGCAAACAGTGACATTCCTCAGTAATAAAAGAATTTAGCCGAGATGGTGAAATTGGTAGACACGCTAGCATGAGGTGCTAGTGCCGCAAGGTGTAGGGGTTCAAGTCCCCTTCTCGGCACCATTATTCAGTTACTTGAAAGAGTAACAACTGGACGATATAATCATCGCCAGATTACGGACGCGGGGTGGAGCAGCTTGGTAGCTCGTCGGGCTCATAACCCGAAGGTCGTCGGTTCAAATCCGGCCCCCGCAACCAAGTTTTGAAAAAACGGCTATCCTATTAGTGAAGTGCGTTTTTTCTATCATAGCTAATAGCTGTGATAATCAGGGTCCAGTAATAAAAAACCCCGTAATTCGGGGTTTTTTATTATCTGAAAAATGACCATTCAGGTATTTACTGGGCTTTAGTGCCCTTTTTTTGTTTCCAGGGGGTTGTTTTGACAGCTTTAGAGATGCAATTAACCGAACTGCTTGAAGCACCGGTAACGGCTTTGGGCTATGAACTAGTCGGTTTGGAATTTATCCGTGCAGGTGAACACTCAACATTGCGTATTTTCATTGATCATGAAAATGGCATTACTGTTGATGATTGTGCCGATGTTAGCCGCCAGGTTAGTGCGGTAATGGATGTAGAAGATCCGATTACAGTGGCTTACAACCTGGAGGTGTCATCCCCTGGTCTTGAAAGGCCACTATTTAAAGCAGAACATTATCAGCAATTTATTGGCCACGAGGTCAGCCTGGTATTGAAAATGGCGATGGATAATCGTCGTAAGTGGAAAGGTGACATCGTTGCCGTTGACGGTGAGCTAGTCACTCTGAAAGTTGATGGCAATGAAGAAACATTTGCACTAAGCAATATTTCCAAGGCCAACCTGGTTCCAAAATTCTAACCGCTAAGTTGGGGCATTAGAAATGAACAAAGAAATCTTGGCTGTCGTTGAAGCGGTATCCAATGAAAAAGCTGTTCCTCGTGAGCGTATCTTCGAAGCACTTGAGATCGCACTGGCAACAGCGACAAAGAAAAAGTACGAAGCAGAAATCGACGTACGTGTAGCAATCGACCGTAAGACTGGTCATTTTGATACATTCCGTCGCTGGAAAGCTGTAGAAGAAGTGACTCAGCCTACGTTGGAAATCACTCTAGAAGCAGCTCAGTACGATGATGAAAGCATCAAGCTGGATGACTTCGTTGAAGAAGAAATCGAATCAGTAACGTTTGACCGTATCACGACTCAAACTGCTAAGCAGGTAATCGTACAGAAAGTACGTGAAGCTGAGCGTGCACAGATCGTGGAACAATTTATTGACAACGAAGGTGAACTAATTACCGGTGTTGTTAAAAAAGTTAACCGTGATGCTGTTATCATTGACCTTGGCAATAACGCGGAAGCTGTTATCCAGCGTGATGACCAGCTACCTCGTGAAAACTTCCGCCCGGGTGACCGTGTTCGCGGTCTGCTGTACTCAGTTCGTCCAGAAGCACGTGGCTTCCAGTTGTTTATGACTCGCTCTAAGCCGGAAATGCTATCTGAGCTGTTCCGTATCGAAGTACCGGAAATTGGCGAAGAAATGATTGAACTGATGGGCGCGGCTCGTGATCCAGGTTCTCGTGCGAAGATTGCTGTTAAGACTAACGACAAGCGTATCGACCCTGTTGGTGCGTGTGTTGGTATGCGCGGTGCGCGTGTACAGGCTGTTTCTGGCGAGCTTGGCGGTGAGCGTATCGATATCGTACTGTGGGATGAAAACCCAGCTCAGTTCGTTATTAACGCAATGGCTCCGGCTGAAGTTAGCTCTATCATCGTTGATGAAGACAATCACACAATGGATATTGCCGTTGAGAAGGATAACCTTGCTCAGGCAATTGGTCGCAGCGGTCAGAACGTACGTCTGGCTTCTCAGCTAACTGGCTGGGAACTGAACGTAATGACGGTTGAAGATCTGCAGAAGAAACACCAGGAAGAAGCGCAAGAGTCAATCGAAGCGTTTACTAAGCACCTGGATATCGATGAAGACTTCGCAACTGTATTGGTTGAAGAAGGTTTCACGACACTAGAAGAAATCGCTTATGTTCCAGTGAACGAGCTTATGGACGTTGAAGGTCTTAACGAAGAGACTGTAGACGAACTACGTAACCGTGCTAAGGAAGCGCTAACAACGCTTGCTCTTGCCCAGGAAGAATCTTTAGATGGTGCAGAGCCAGCTGAAGATCTATTAGGCCTTGAAGGCCTGGAACGCGAAATGGCGTTCAAACTTGCGGCAAAAGGTGTAAGTACGCTTGAAGATTTGGCTGATCAGGCTACTGACGACCTAATCGACATCGAAGGCATGGACGAAGCAAAAGCGGGTGAGCTAATTATGGCCGCGCGTAATATCTGCTGGTTCGGTGACGAAGCGTAATCACAAATGTCAAGCAAGGGAGGAGCAGCATGTCAGAGGTTACAGTTAAAGCATTAGCTGAGGAAATCGGTACGCCGATTGATCGTCTGCTTACACAGTTTGCCGATGCTGGTATCAGCAAGAATGCTGGAGATAGCGTAAGTCAACAGGAAAAACAGACGCTGTTAGCTCACCTGAAGAAAGAACATGGTGGCGAAAGCGCCGGCGGGGCTCCGACACGCCTTACTCTTCAACGTAAAACTCGCAGCACACTGAGTGTTGCAGGTGCAGGTGGCAAGAGTAAAAGTGTTCAGGTCGAGGTGCGCAAGAAGCGCACCTACGTAAAACGTTCTGCTCTTGAAGAAGAGCAGCGCGCAGCTGAAGAAGCGAAGCGCCAGGCAGAAGAAGCTGCCAAGCGTGAAGCAGAAGAAGCCGCCAAGCGTGAAGCTGAAGAAGCCGCTAAACGTGCAGCTGAAGAAGCTGCTAAGCGTGAAGCGGAAGAGAAGGCGAAGCGTGAGGCTGAAGAAGCAGCCAAACGTGCCGCTGAAGAGAAGTGTTTAGCTGAAGAACAGGCTAAGCGTGATGCAGAACATAAGGTCGAACGTGATGCTGAGGATAAGCAGAATCGTGAAGCCGAGGAAAAACGTTTAGCTGAAGAGGCTAAGCGAGCCGCCGCTGATAAACAGGCTAAAGAAGAAGCTGAGGCACTACAACGTCGCCGGGAAGAGGAAGCCAAGCGTAAAGCCGAAGAAGAAAGTCAGCGCCAGCTAGAAGAGGCACGCAAAATGGCAGAAATGAATCAGAAGAACTGGTCAAAGGCTGATCAGAATACGAGTAATATGGAAAAAGCAGACTACCATACTACAACGTCTAGCTACGCTCGCGCAGCTGAAGACGAACAGGATCGTAAAGAAGAAGGCGGTCACCGTCGTAAGAAGAAGAAAGCTGGCGCTAAGTCAGATGACCGTAATGCAGGTCGCGGTGGTCGCAACCAGCGTGGTCGCGGCAAGCAGCGTATGCACAAGCCGACTTCAATGCAGCACGGCTTTGACAAGACGGCAACAGTTGCTAAGCAAGATGTTGTAATCGGCGAAACTATCGTTGTATCTGAGCTTGCTAACAAGATGTCAGTTAAATCTGCTGAAGTTATCAAAGTGATGATGAAGATGGGCGCAATGGCGACCATTAACCAGGTAATCGACCAGGAAACTGCACAGCTTGTTGCAGAAGAAATGGGCCACAAAGTAATTCTGCGTAAAGAAAACGAGCTGGAAGAAGCTGTACTTTCTGACCGTGATGAAAACCTTGTTGCTGTTCCTCGTGCTCCTGTTGTTACCATCATGGGTCACGTTGACCACGGTAAGACTTCGACACTTGACTACATCCGTAAAGCACACGTGGCTTCAGGCGAAGCGGGCGGTATTACTCAGCACATCGGTGCGTACCACGTGCAGACTGACAATGGCATGATTACCTTCCTGGATACTCCGGGACACGCCGCATTTACTGCAATGCGTGCTCGTGGTGCTCAGGCTACGGATATCGTTGTTCTTGTTGTTGCTGCGGATGATGGCGTAATGCCACAGACTGTGGAAGCTATCCAGCACGCGAAAGCGGCAGGTGTTCCACTGATCGTTGCAGTGAACAAGATCGATAAAGAAGACGCTAACCCAGATAACGTGAAGAACGAGCTGGCACAGTACGATGTTATTCCTGAAGAGTGGGGCGGTGAGAACATGTTCGTTCACATCTCTGCTAAGCAAGGTACAAACATCGACGGTCTTCTTGAAGCTATCCTGCTTCAGTCTGAAGTACTTGAACTTACAGCCGTTTCTGAAGGTATGGCTCGCGGTGTAGTTGTAGAGTCTCGCCTGGATAAAGGTCGTGGTCCTGTTGCAACAGTTCTGGTTCAGGAAGGTACGCTGCACAAAGGCGATATCGTTCTTTGTGGCCTGGAGCACGGTCGTGTTCGTGCAATGCGTGATGAACTGGGTCAGGAAATTGAAAGTGCCGGTCCGTCAATTCCGGTTGAGATCCTGGGTCTTTCTGGTGTTCCTTCTTCTGGTGATGAAGCAACAGTTGTACGAGATGAGCGTAAGGCTCGTGAAGTTGCACTTTACCGTCAGGGTAAATTCCGTGATATTAAACTTGCTCGCCAGCAGAAAGCGAAACTGGAGAACATGTTCTCCAACATGACTGCCGGTGAAGTTGCTGAATTGAACGTAGTACTGAAAGCTGACGTACAGGGTTCTGTTGAAGCAATTGCTGACTCACTGCGTAAGCTGTCAACTGACGAAGTTAAAGTTAACATCGTTGGTTCTGGTGTTGGTGGTATCACTGAAACTGATGCGGTTCTTGCAGCAGCATCTAACGCTATCATTCTTGGCTTCAACGTACGTGCTGACGCTTCTGCACGTAAGACAATTGAAAACGAGAACCTGGATCTGCGTTACTACTCAATCATCTACCAGCTGATTGATGAAGTGAAAGCGGCAATGGGCGGCATGCTTGCTCCTGAGTTCAAGCAAGAAATCATGGGTCTTGCTGAAGTACGTGATGTCTTCAAGTCACCTAAGATTGGTGCTATTGCCGGTTGTATGGTTACTGAAGGTACCATCAAGCGTAACAACCCAATCCGCGTTCTGCGTGATAACGTTGTTATCTACGAAGGTGAGCTTGAGTCTCTGCGTCGCTTCAAAGATGACGTTCAGGAAGTTAAGAACGGCTACGAATGTGGTATCGGCGTTAAGAACTATAATGATGTTCGCGTTGGTGACCAGATCGAAGTTTACGAAATCGTTGAAGTTAAGCGTACTCTTGACTAATCCTCAGAGTAATCAGCTGTTTTATAACGACTAATCTTATGGGGAGCCTCGGCTCCCCATTCTTTCAAGAAAGCATTCTTAGAGAGAGAAAACAATTATGGCAAAAGAATTTAGCCGTACCCAGCGTGTTGCACAGCAGCTGCAAAAAGAGCTGGCGGTGATCCTGCAGCGTGAGATTAAAGATCCGCGCCTAGCAATGACAACCATTTCAAGTGTCGATGTATCCCGTGATATGGGTTACGCAAAAGTTTATGTGACTTTCCTGACTGTTGGTGAGCAAACTGCGGAAGACAGCCTGGAAGCACTGCGCGAGATGGCTCCGTACATCCGTTCACTGCTGGGTAAGCAAATCCGTCTGCGTGTGACTCCTGAACTGAACTTCATCTTTGATCAGTCACTGACTGAAGGTATGCGTATCTCTAGCCTGGTTACTAAGGCGGTACGTGATGATGAAGTTCGTCGTGGTGATGAAACGGAAACAGACGAGGAATAAGCATGGCACGTCGTCGTAAAGGCCGTCCAGTCGATGGGGTAATCCTTCTCGACAAACCAACCGGACTCAGCTCGAACGATACGCTGCAGAAAGTAAAGCGTATCTTCTTCGCACAAAAAGCAGGACATACGGGGGCGCTTGACCCATTGGCAACTGGTATGTTGCCAATTTGCTTTGGTGAGGCGACGAAGTTTTCCCAATTCCTGTTGGACTCAGACAAGCGCTATCGCGTTATTGCCAAGCTGGGCGAACGTACAGATACTTCGGACTCTGATGGCGAAGTTGTCCAAACGCGTGAAGTGAAAGTGGATCGTGGCCAGCTGGAACGTTGCATTGCCAAGTTCCGCGGCACTACTGACCAAATTCCTTCAATGTACTCGGCACTTAAATACCAGGGGCGTAAGCTGTATGAATATGCCCGCGAAGGTATCGAAGTACCACGTGAGTCCCGTAAGATCACTGTGTATTCCGTTGAGCTGCTTCGTTTTGAAAACAACGAAGTAGAGATGGAGCTGCATGTTTCTAAGGGTACTTACATTCGCACTATTGTTGATGACCTTGGTGAAATGCTGGGTTGTGGTGCGCACGTAACTTACCTGCGTCGTACCGGTGTTTCCAACTACCCGATGGAACGTATCGTGACGTTGGAGCAGCTTCAGGCACTACTGGATCAAGCTAATGAGCAGGGCATTGCCCCAAGTGAACTGCTTGATCCTCTGTTGTTGCCGACCGACACTGCGGTTCAGGATCTGCCGGAAGTAAACGTGCTGCCGATGCTTGCTACTTATATTCTAAATGGTAACCCGGTTCAGGCCGGTCGAGTGCCGGAAACAGGTACGCTGGTGCGTATTACTGTGGGTGAGCAACGTGAATTTATCGGTGTGGGTGTTATCGATAGTGATGGCATGCTGGCACCAAAACGCGTGATGGCGAATAAGCAAGGTTAAAGTAGAAATAGCAACTGACGCTGCGCTCCGAGATGCGGGTGCGGCACTTTGGCCGTGTGGTTCTGTAAAAAGAGCGGAGTGCTTAGCTTTAGCATTCCGCTTTTTTATTCCGCTCTGTGGCCATAGAACCAGGCCACTAGATTTTCCTTTCCCCGTGCGTAGAAACTGGCATCTCATATCTCGATCTTCTTGTTCTTTTTAATCTCGCGACTTCTTGTAATCTTCACTTGTAGTTACAGCGGCCTGACAGTATAATCCGCGGCTCGGGTGTCGGCTGAATCAGAGATTGGCTGGCACAAATTAAAAATATCTTTGTATTAGGAATGAGTTATGTCTCTGAATGCAGAAACTAAAGCAGCAATCGTTGCTGAATACGCGCAAGGCGCAAACGACACTGGTTCTCCTGAAGTTCAGGTTGCACTGCTAACTGCACAAATCAACCACCTTCAAGGTCACTTTGCTAACCACAAACACGACCACCACAGCCGTCGCGGTCTGCTACGTATGGTTTCTCGTCGTCGTAAGCTTCTAGACTACCTGAAAGGTAAGAACCTAGATCGCTACCAAGACCTAATCAAGCGTCTGGGCCTACGTCGCTAAGATTGCTTTCTAGAAAGGAGCCTAACGGCTCCTTTCTTTTTTATCCGGCCCTTTAAATCAGTGAGATCACGAGTCGTTTTCGTCGACCCTCAGGTCGCGGCTAATGACAGTTCTTATCCTGCCGAGAATTATCATTAGTCGCGATACGTGAAATCACCGTAAAGTGCCTTTCATCACATGACGCTTTTCTTTGTGTCAGATATACTTAACGACGCAAATAGAAAGCGGAATAAAAATTAAGGAAATTCACGTGAATCCTATCGTAAAGACTTTCCAGTACGGTAACCACACAGTTACCATCGAAACTGGTGTAATGGCACGTCAGGCGACTGCTGCTGTAATGGTAAGCATGGACGACACATCTGTGTTTGTTTCTGTTGTTGGTAAAAAAACAGCGGTAGAAGGCCAGGACTTCTTCCCTCTGACTGTTAACTACCAAGAGCGTACTTACGCGGCAGGTAAAATCCCAGGTGGTTTCTTCAAGCGTGAAGGCCGTCCATCTGAAGGCGAAACACTGACTGCTCGTCTGATTGACCGTCCAATCCGTCCGCTATTCCCAGATGATTTCAAAAACGAAGTTCAGGTTATTGCAACTGTGGTTTCTGTTAACCCAGATGTACAGCCAGATATCGTTACTATGATCGGTACCTCTGCGGCGCTTGCTATTTCTGGTATTCCGTTCAACGGCCCAATCGGTGCAGCTCGTGTAGGTTACATCAACGACCAGTTCGTTCTTAACCCAAGCAATACTGAGCTGGAAGAAAGCCGTCTTGACCTTGTAGTTGCCGGTACTGAAAGTGCAGTACTGATGGTTGAATCTGAAGCTGATCGTCTGTCTGAAGAGCAGATGCTACAAGCTGTTGTATTCGGTCACGACCAGCAGCAAGCTGTTATCAAAGCGATCAATGAATTCGCTGCTGAAGTAGCAACTCCTGCTTGGGATTGGGAAGCTCCAGCTGAAAACACAGAGCTTAAAGCACTGGTTGCAGAGAAAGCTGAAGCTCGCCTTGTTGAAGCTTACCAAATCACAGAAAAAATGGCTCGTTACGACCAAGTTGGCGAGATCAAGAATGACGTGGTAGAAGCACTGCTGGCAGAGAACGAAGAACTGGATGAGCGCGAAATTCGTGACATGCTGGGTTCTCTGGAGAAGAAAGTAGTACGTAGCCGTATCATCGCTGGCAACCCACGTATCGACGGCCGTGAGAAAGACATGGTTCGTGCTCTTGATGTTCGTACAGGCGTTCTGCCACGTACTCACGGTTCTTCACTATTCACCCGTGGTGAAACTCAGGCGCTGGTAACTGCAACACTGGGTACGCAGCGTGATGCACAGATCATCGATGAGCTGACTGGTGAGCGTAAAGATCACTTCCTGCTGCACTACAACTTCCCTCCATACTGTGTAGGTGAAACTGGTTTTGTTGGTTCTCCTAAGCGTCGTGAAATCGGCCACGGTAAACTGGCGAAGCGTGGTATTGCTGCTGTAATGCCTTCTGTTGATGAATTCCCGTACACAGTACGTGTTGTTTCTGAAATCACAGAATCTAACGGTTCATCTTCAATGGCTTCTGTATGTGGTACTTCTCTGGCGCTGATGGACGCTGGTGTGCCAATCAAGGCTTCTGTTGCGGGTATCGCAATGGGTCTTGTTAAAGAAGGCGATGACTTTGTTGTTCTTTCTGACATCCTGGGTGACGAAGACCACCTGGGTGACATGGACTTTAAAGTTGCTGGTACTGACGACGGTATCACTGCACTGCAGATGGATATCAAGATCGAAGGTATCACTAAAGAGATCATGCAGATTGCCCTGAACCAGGCGAAAGGTGCGCGTAAGCACATCCTGAGCGTAATGGACGATGCAATCAACGCTCCTCGTGAAGATATCTCTGAATTCGCTCCGCGTATTCACACAATGAAGATCAACCCAGAGAAGATCAAAGATGTGATCGGTAAGGGTGGTGCAGTTATCCGTGCTCTAACGGAAGAGACTGGCACAACGATCGAAATCGAAGACGACGGTACAGTGAAGATCGCTGCAACTGAAGGTACAGCTGCGAAAGAAGCTATCCGCCGTATCGAAGAAATCACTGCTGACGTTGAAGTTGGTCGCATCTACACCGGTAAGGTAATGCGTATTGTTGATTTCGGTGCTTTCGTTTCTGTGATTGGCGCGAAAGAAGGTCTGGTACACATTTCTCAAATCTCTCAGGAGCGCATTGAGAAAGTGGCAGATCACCTGGAAATGGGTCAGGAAGTTAAGGTTAAAGTCCTTGAGATTGACCGTCAGGGCCGTATTCGCCTGAGCATGAAAGAAGCGGTAGCAGAGCAAAATGAAGCTCCGGCAACTGAAGAGAAGCCAGAAGCTTAAGTCTTTTTGCTAAAAGCATGATATAAAAGGGGCTGAAAGGCCCCTTTTTTAGATCCTTTAATAACAAATGCCAAGCCAGAAAGTCTGCAACCCGGCCGTGGTGTCGTGAAAGTCGCAGGATAATTGTTCCGTTTGGTATTAGCCTTAACGATACGCGCCTTCTTGCGCTGATGGTATAAGCTAGTAAGAAGAGCTTGTCCGTTTGGTATGACCTCAGGGAGAATTGCATTGATTGCAAACAGGTTAAAAATCGCATGTATTGCGGTGATGATGTTAGCTGGCTGCAGCTCAGCACCTCAGTCTAAATGGGCTCATCCCCCGATGGCGGTACCTTTCCAGCCGACAATTCAGCAACAGATCCAGCTGGCTCGCATTGATCAGCTGCTAAAGCGCAGTGATCTGGACAATAACACCCTGGCCCAGGTGTATTATGAGCGCGGTTTGCTTCATGACAGTATTGGCCTTCGGGATCTGGCTCGCCTTGATTTTAACCAGTCGCTGTCATTAAAACCTGACCAGCCGGATGTCTTTAACATCCTTGGTGTCTATTTCACCCAGAGCGCACATTTTGATGCGGCTTATGAAGCCTTCGATTCCACCCTGGAGCTGAACCTTCGTCACCCGTTTGCCCAGCGCAACCGTGGGATCGCCTTGTATTATGGCGGTCGTTACGACCTGGCTCATGAAGATTTGGTGGCTCACTATCAGCAGAATGTAAATGATCCGTACCGGGTGATTTGGCTCTACCTGGTTGATCTGGAACGCACACCGGATACAGCTCAGGATAGGCTGAAACAGCGTTATGAAGTGGCTGAAAAGCAAGAATGGGGGTGGGAAATTGTCCGTCTTTATTTGGGTGAGCTGAGTGAAAGTGAGTTACTGAACCGGATTGCCAACGAAAGTGAAGATAATGACATCCTGGCAGAACGTCTTACCGAGGCGTATTTCTACCTGGGTAAAATCTATCACCATAACAGGGATTACCAGTCAGCCCTGATGCTTTATAAGCTGGCGTTGTCCGGTAATGTTTATGAGTTTGTCGAGCACCGTTTTTCGCTGTTAGAGCTGAGTCGCCTGATGGCCGAAGCAAAGCGGGAGCAAGAAACGGAGCAAAGCGACAGCTGATAGCACCGTACGCTATAGTTTGAATAGAATAAAAAAAGCCGCGAATTCGCGGCTTTTTTGTATTTCAGGCTGGCAAATCAATCCGATCAGATAATCTCAAGACCGGCCAGATTATGCCAGTAGCCGTTACATTGATGGCCGCCTTCGAGCTGGTGACGGGTTGCGCCTTGTTCGTTAGCGCGGAAGTCATCAACCAGCGATAGAGTTTCAGTACCTAGCGGGCTCAGGCGAACTACGTCCACCAGGCCTTCCATTCCTTTTAGATCATTGATCAGGTTATAGCAGTAACCTGATTGGGTCTGGATACCGTTCAGGGTAAAGACTTTCTGTGATTCCTGGCTGTTTACCGTGATCCCGTTCGGGTACTTGATACAGCAGGTTTCGCAGTCATCTTTGGCTCGGTTTTCGGCACGGGCGGTGAAGCAGCGGGCAGAATAGGCCAGCGGCAGGTAGCCGTAGCTGAAGACTTCGGTTTCGAATTTGTCACGAATACCCATCGTCTCACATTGCTGAACGACATTTTGCAGCCATTCGCGTGACAACTCGACCGGCATACACCAGCGTACCATGCCTTTTTTCAAAAACAGGTTCAGGGTCTGCGGGTTGTAGCAGTTCACCGCAGGGCCGACAGCAAACGGGATACCTTTTTCGTGAGCCATCTGAATCGCAGACACATCGTTGGCTTCGATGATGAAGTCACCGTTGTCGATGTATTTCTTCATCA
The DNA here is from genome assembly GCF_000331515.1 of Photobacterium marinum. Taxonomy (GTDB): domain Bacteria; phylum Pseudomonadota; class Gammaproteobacteria; order Enterobacterales; family Vibrionaceae; genus Photobacterium; species Photobacterium marinum. The sequence goes on along the minus strand of NZ_AMZO01000011.1, from coordinate 65,972 downwards.
CATTGACTTCACTTGGTGCTTCAAGCAGTGCCATGGTCGACAGTACCACTTGTTTGCCGGTGGAAGCGATGTCTTTGGCTATTTCAAACCAGTGTGCTGGCTTCATTTCACGGCGCTTCGAGCATACGGTTTCACCCAGGTAGATGATATCGGTGTTGGCTTCTTTCGCCTGCTGGTAAAAAGCTTCAACATCATCTTTTGGCCAGAAATAAAGGAGTGGGCCAAGCGAGTATTTCATAGTGTTCTCCTTTATTGCCATTTACGGTGGTACGCGCCAAGGGTGGTTTGGCTGCCTTCAGAGACATTGCCCAGGCAAGCGTTCCACGCCGGATCTACGTGGTAGCCTTCAGGGTTTGCCAGGTAGCGGTCGATTGCAGCGCGCCAGGTGCGGGTAACCTGCTCGACATAAGCCGGGCTGCGCTGACGGCCTTCGATTTTCACCGAAGCGATGTTGGCTTTAAACAGTTCCGGCAGAATTTCCAGCGTATTCAGGCTGGTTGGTTCTTCAAGGGCATGGTAGCGCTTGCCGTCAACTTCGAAGCGACCTTTACACAGGGTAGGGTAACCCGCGTTTTCTCCGGCTTCGTAACGGTCAATCAGGACGTTGTTCAGGCGTGACTCCAGACCCTGCGGGGTTTCCTGCCAGCGTACATATTTAGCCGGAGAACAGGCTCCGACAGTGTTTGGTGATTCACCGGTCATGTAGGAAGACAGGTAGCAGCGACCTTCGGACATGATACACAGACTGCCGAACGCAAAAACTTCCAGTTCCATATCTGTATTGCGTGCCAGCTGTTTAACCTGATGGATAGACAGTACGCGAGGCAGTACCACACGCTTAACATTGAAGTTCTGTTTGTAGAAATCAATGGCAGCGGTGTTAGTGGCTGACGCCTGTACCGACAGGTGAAGCTCCAGATCCGGGTATTTGGTTGCCGCATAGTCAAGTACCGCAATGTCAGCCACGATCAGGGCATCCACCCCCATGGCTGCCGCATTGTCGACCGCTTTGGCCCAGCGATCGAAACCGTCAGGGTGAGCGAAGGTGTTCAGGGCTACATGTAACTTCCTGTCATGATCTTTCACGTATTGGACAGCTTTCTCCAGCTTGCGACCAGTAAAGTTTAAACCTGCAAAATGACGGGCATTGGTGTCATCTTTAAAGCCGATGTACACCGCGTCCGCACCGTTATCAATGGCAGTTTTCAGCGCCGGAAGGTTACCGGCGGGGCAGAGTAGCTCCATAATTATTATATCTACCAGTGGTGGAATGAAAGTTATGGAGGAATAGTAGGGGGCTTGGTGCCCCCTTGTCTTGATATCAGGCAGGTTTTATTGATTTAGGACAATTTTTTCGTGTTTAATGGCCGTTTTGTAATCAATCGGGCAAAATTTTGTGAAATTTTAGTCTTGCCGACGGCTGTGCTTGAGTAGGATCGCTTCGAGCTCATTCTTCGGTTGTGGCCGGTAGAAATGGAACCCCTGGATATAGTCGCAGTTAAGGTTCGACAGTAAGGTTGCCTGCTGGCGGGTCTCTACCCCTTCAGCCACAATGCTCATATTTAGTGACTTGCCTAGGTTGATGATGTTTTCGATCAGGGTAACCTGTTTGGGCAGGGTTTCGATGTCTTTGATAAAGGCCCGGTCTATCTTCAGTTCATCAAGCGGGAAGCGGGCAAGGTAAGACAGTGACGAATAGCCGGTGCCGAAATCATCGATAGACAGCGCAAAACCCTGCTTTTTGATAGCGTTCAACATCTGAATGGCATGTTCGCCGTCACTCATTACCGCACTTTCTGTTAGCTCGAAAGTAATGTCGTTAGGATTGACCCCGGTGGATTTCTTTAACTGCTCAACGTAAGTGATTAAGTTTGGATTACCGAACTGCTGCGGTGAAAGGTTGATGGCAACGCGTCCGGCCATCAGGCCCTGCCGTTTCCATTTACGGACGGTGGTGAAGACTTCCTTCATGACCACCTGGCCTAGCTGTTCAATCATCCCGGAGCGCTCTGCGACCGGAATAAACTGGGCCGGGCTGATGTAGCCTTCCACTGGGTGCTTCCAGCGCACCAGTGCTTCGGCACCGTCGATCACGAAGTCACGGGCATTGACCTTTGGTTGATACCAGACTTCCAGCCCGTTATGTTGCAAGGCTTTCTGCAATTCAATCTCCAGCCATAGCTGCATCCGTGCTTCTTTGTTCATCTCTTCGCTGAACTTCACCAGACGGTTACGACCACGGTTTTTGGCCTCATACATGGCTGTATCGGCATTTTGCAACAGGATACGGGCATCATTACCGTCCCCCGGGTAGTTGACCATACCGATAGAGCAAGCCAGATGCTTGCTGAAGTGGTGGAGGTCAAACGGTTGGTTGATAAGAGCAATGATTTGTTGGGAAATCAGCTCGCCGGCACGGTCGTGTTCCGGCTCTGGCAGGATAATGGCAAACTCATCGCCGCTCAGGTGGCCAATAATGGCTGACTCCGGTAAAAGGCGCTGCAGACGCTGGGAAATTTCCTGGAGCACACGGTCTCCGATATGGTGGCCAAGCGAATCATTGATGTTTTTGAAGTTATCAAGGTCAAGGTAGAGCATTACCAGTGGTGTGCTCTGGCTGATCAGCTGGCTTAATCGACGGCTGAAGCCGTGGCGGTTATATAGGCCGGTCAGGGGATCAGTATGCACCAACTGTTCAACCTGCCCTTGTTGTGCTGCTTGCTCTGAATTGTCTTTCATCAGTATCAGCTTGGCCGGTGAGCCGAGCAGGGTGATATCAGAAGCGGTCACCTGAAGCATACGTTCTGTGTTACATCGAGGGCTGGTCTGGCATTGACGAGGTGAGGTCTTACCGAGCTGGCTGATATGGCCGCCGAGGATACGCTGGCTGTGGCTGTCGATCAGGAGCCGGCCGAGTTCTTCACCAATCAGTTCCCGAGGAGATTCGAAGCCGAGTAAATCGGCAGCGGCCTGGTTGGCGGAAATAATGATATCGCCTTCGACAATACAGCTGCCGTCTGTGAGCAGTTCATTGAGCTGGTTGAGCTGGTTTTCCATCTCCTGCAGTGAGTTGGCCAGTACCTGGCGCTCAGATGTGTCGGCTGAATGAAGGACAATATAAGCAATATCGCCGGATTTGTCTGGTAGCGGTGCGAGGCTGAAGTGCATACTGGTATCGTGGCGATTATCGTTCAATACCACTTCACCTTCGACGGATTCTCCTTTGAATGCCCGTTCATAGTAGGGGCGTAGAGAGTCGTAAAATGCCTGACCGAGAATCGCTTTGTCGTTCTGGCCTGTCAGCTCTTCACGTTTCAATCCGCTTATCTCGCAGTAGCGGTTATTGACGACCAAGTAATTATGCTCTTTGTCCAAAACAGCAAATAAAAAAGGGCTGTTATCGGTCAGCAGTGGTAACCAGTAATTAAGTTGCTCTGTCGGCATTGATGAATCGTACGTCCGTATGCGTTAGACTTCGGCCTTAGCCGGTCAAATATCAGTGCCGGATACTATAACCTGTGATGAAGGCGCAATTCCAAACTTTGCGAGCATAGAAACGTTTTTTTTGACCCAAGGCATAAAAAGCACCGCCTTCATTACCCTACAATCGATCAATAAGTGTGAAACAGACAGGATAATAAAGTGATTGCTCAACTACGAAAGCATATGGTACAGCATGGCCCGGCGTTGATCCGTGTGCCAGCAAAGTTGACCCCCTTTGCAGTCCAGAAGAAAGTGATGCTGGATGGCCTGGCGATGGTGTTCAAAGAAGCGCTGGAAGACGGTGACTTTGAATTTCTGGAAGACCGCTGGCTGAAAGTGGAAGTCAGAGATCTGGGCCTGCGCTGGCACATCAGTTACCAGGATGAAAAGCTGGTTGTATCTGAGCACGTTGAGCAGGAAGATGTTAGCTTTAGCGGCGACTGCAATGATCTGGTTTTGATTGCAGCCCGCAAAGAAGACCCGGATACCCTTTTCTTCCAGCGCCGTCTGCGCATTGAAGGTGACACCGAACTAGGCTTGGAAGTGAAGAACCTGATGGACAGTATCGATCTGGATTCACTGCCGGCCCCGGTTAAATTTGTACTGGAGCAGTCTGCGGACTTCATCCAGAAAGGCATGCAGGATATTGCTGCAGAACACGAGGTAATTAATGCTCATTAGAACTGAAGCACCGGCAGATATTCTGCCTATCGACAGGTTACTGAAAGCCGCTTTTGAAACTGAAGCTGAAGCCAACCTGGTAATGAAACTGCGCGAAAACGGCCGTTGCACATTGTCGCTGGTGGCCTGCAGTGATGAAGGTGAGGTTATCGGCCATCTGTTTTTCAGCCCGGTGACTGTCGATGGTCAGGATGATAACTGGCAGGGGCTGGCTCCGCTGGCAGTGAAGCCGGAGTTTCAGCGTCAGGGCATTGGCCTGGCACTGATGGAAGAAGCGAAAGAAACGCTGGCTGAGTTTGGCTACCCGGTTACTGTTGTGCTGGGCCACAGTGATTATTACCCGAAGGTCGGTTTTGTGAAGGCTTCAGATTATGGCCTGAGCTGCAGTTGGCCGGTGCCTGATGAGGCATTCATGGTGCTGGAGTTGATCCCGGGTACCCTGGCTGGCAGAAATGGGCTGGTGGAGTACAGCGCTGAATTTTCAGACGTTTAACTTTGCTTTGCTCATGAACTGCAAAAATGCCACCTTCGGGTGGTATTTTTATGGATAATAATTCAGTTTGGCGGGGCGGTTCTGGTAGGATCGCACGCCGGAGTGATACCACCACACAGAGAATGGTAAGAGGATGAAACAGCGAGATATACAGGTTTTGCAGGAAATGGACCTGACTTACTGGCAGGTAAGAAAGCCATCTTTTTTTCCTGAGGTGCAGGTGCCTGTGATTGATCTTCCCGAGAAATGCAAACTGCTGTTTGTCTGCGAAGATGAACTGGACGAACATGACCGCTGGTTATTTGGCCGGATCCTGCAGAGCATGAAGCTGACGCCGGAGCAGGCGCTGCTGGTGCCGCCGCAGGCGCTGGAGCAGATTCGTGAACATCATCTGACCTGGTGCTGGTTGGCTGGCTGTCAGGGGGGAAATCCTGCGGGTAGCCGACTGTTGACCTCGGTATCACTGAAACAAATGCATACCAATCCAGCAGGCAAAAAAGCCCTATGGCAACAAATTTGTTCATATGACTCATAAAATTGTATCACTTGAGCCACATCACCTGGACGATGTCTGGCGTATTGAGCAGGCTGCTCACGCATTTCCCTGGTCTGAATCGCTGATCCGTAAAGAGCCGGGTAAGTTTGCTGTTAATTTAGTTTTGCAGGCTGGCGACCAGGTTGTCGGTTATTGTTTTGGCCAGAATATCGTTGGCGAGGCAACGTTGCTGAATATTGCCGTTGATCCGGCTTTTCAGGGTAAGGGTTACGGCAAGGTTTTGCTGGAAGGCTTTATTGATTGTCTGGCACAGGGCAATGCTGAGGAAATCTGGCTTGAAGTTCGGGCCAGCAACACCCGTGCATTTCAGTTATATGAAGCCCTTGGTTTTAATGAAATCAACCGCCGTGAGGATTACTATCCGACAGCGACAGGACGGGAAGACGCCCTGATCATGACTTATATGTTCATGTAGCGACTTAACCTTTTATAAGCGGTAAACCGGATAGGTTTACCGCTGTGACTTTCCGCGGAGTTTGCGTATAATTCCGCCATCTTTTGGCTCCAGTGGCTCGCTGGCCGGCACTTGTGCCGGTGAGTAACCGAATAGCGGTGCCGAACCAGGAGCCCGACAGCCTTTCGCTGAAATATCAGCAGGGCTGCGACTCGATTATTGAAATCTCTCACAGGATTATCAGCGCTTATGTCTTTTCTATCTGAAGTGAACAAACGTCGTACGTTTGCGATCATTTCTCACCCGGATGCGGGTAAAACAACGATTACCGAAAAAGTTCTGTTATTCGGAAACGCGATCCAGAAAGCCGGTACGGTAAAAGGCCGTGGCTCCAACCAGCATGCTAAGTCTGACTGGATGGAAATGGAAAAAGAGCGTGGTATCTCGGTAACAACATCGGTAATGCAGTTCCCATACAACGACAGCCTGGTGAACCTGCTGGATACCCCGGGACACGAAGACTTCTCGGAAGATACTTACCGTACCCTGACTGCTGTTGACTCCTGTCTGATGGTTATCGACGCAGCGAAAGGTGTAGAGGATCGAACCCGTAAGCTGATGGAAGTTACCCGTCTGCGTGATACGCCAATTATCACCTTCATGAACAAACTTGACCGTGATATCCGTGATCCGATGGAGCTGCTTGACGAAGTTGAGAGCGAGCTGAACATCGCTTGTGCACCGGTTTCATGGCCTATCGGCTGCGGTAAAGAGTTCAAGGGGGTGTACCACATCCACCGTGACGAGACTATTCTTTACACCACAGGTCAGGGCCACACAATCCAGGACGTTCGCATCATTAAAGGTCTGGACAATCCTGAACTTGATACCGAAATTGGTGAAGAGCTGGCAGAGCAATTGCGTGAAGAGCTTGAGCTGGTACTGGGTGCATCACACGAATTTGACCGTGAGCTGTTCTTGCAAGGTGAACTGACACCGGTATTTTTCGGTACTGCACTGGGTAACTTCGGTGTTGACCACATGCTGGACGGTCTGACTGAGTGGGCGCCTGCGCCACAGACTCGCCAGACAAACGAGCGTGTTGTTGAAGCAACGGAAGAGAAATTCTCCGGTTTCGTGTTCAAGATCCAGGCAAATATGGATCCTAAGCACCGTGACCGTATTGCTTTCATGCGTATTGTATCGGGTACTTACACCCAGGGCATGAAGATGAACCACGTACGTACCGGTAAGAACGTCAGCATTTCTGATGCGGTAACCTTCATGGCCGGTGATCGTGCACGTGCTGAGAACGCATACGCGGGTGATATTATCGGTCTGCACAACCACGGTACTATCCAGATCGGTGATACCTTCACTCAGGGTGAATCTCTGAAGTTCTCTGGTATCCCTAACTTTGCACCGGAACTGTTCCGTCGTATCCGCCTGAAAGATCCTCTGAAACAGAAGCAGCTGCTGAAAGGTCTGGTACAGCTGTCTGAAGAAGGTGCGGTACAGGTATTCCGTCCGCTGCAGAACAACGACCTGATTGTAGGTGCGGTTGGTGTGCTTCAGTTTGACGTGGTTGTTGCCCGTCTGAAGGCTGAATACAACGTAGAAGCAATCTACGAGAGCGTTAACGTAGCGACAGCACGTTGGGTTGAATGCGACGATGCCAAGAAGCTGGAAGAATTCAAACGTAAGAACCAGTCTAACCTGGCACTGGACGGCGGCGATAACCTGAGTTACATCGCTCCGACCATGGTTAACCTGAACCTGGCAAAAGAGCGCTTCCCGGACATTGATTTCCGTGCAACCCGTGAGCACTAAGCAATTTTGTTACAGGCCTTAGCCTACCGATCGACAAAGCCGTCACAATCGTGGCGGCTTTTTTTATGACATTTCTACGGATCTGCCCTGGCTCTCTTTCCTTCTGACGGTTACAGCTTAATATTCCATTAGTTGCATCAGATAAAGGAGGGCGTAATGGAATTTTTCGCCGAGAACGAAATCAGAGCCTTGCAGGGAGAGCCCTATCCGCTGGGCGCAACAATGAAAGATCAGGGCGTAAACTTCAGCCTTTATTCCAAAGATGCCACCCGGGTGACGTTACTGTTGTTTGATAACCCGGATGCCAGTCAGCCGTTTCGGTCGATTGAATTAAACCCCGTAGACCACAAGCGCGGTCATTATTGGTTTGTGTTCGTGACCGGTATCGGTCATGGCCAGGTTTACGGTTTTCAGGTGGCCGGGCCGTGGAAACCCCGTACCGGTCTGCGTTTTGACCGGGATAAAGTGTTGATCGACCCTTACAGCCAGGCGATTTGCTTCGGGCAGAATTACAGTCGCGATAGGGCCATCGGTCCCGGTTCGAACATGGGATCCAGTATGCTCAGTATGGTCGTAGATCAGCACGGGTTTGACTGGCAGGGGGCTACATCACCCAATCATTCGCTTACCGATACCATGATTTATGAGATGCATGTCGGAGGGTTTACCCGGCATCCGTCATCCGGTATCGAAGAGACCCGACAGGGCACATTCGCCGGGATTATCGAGAAAATTCCGTACCTGAAGTCGCTTGGGGTGACGGCGGTAGAGCTGATGCCGATACAGCAGTTTGATGTTCAGGATGCACCGGAAGGACGGCAAAACTATTGGGGATACAGCCCGATAAACTTCTTTGCGATTCATGCCGATTACAGTGTCGAAAAAGAACCTCTGGTGGCGATAAATGAATTTAAAACTATGGTCCGGGAGCTTCACAAAGCCGGGATTGAAGTCATTCTGGATGTGGTGTTCAACCATACCGCCGAAGGCGATGAGAGCGGCCCGACATTTTGCTTTAAGGGCTTGCAGAACGGGGCCTACTACTTGCTGGATAAAAGTAATGGCAAATACGCTAACTACAGTGGTTGTGGCAATACCTGCAATGCCAATAACAGTGTGTTGCGGCGGATGATTATTGATGCCTTGCATTATTGGGTAACTGAAATGCATGTCGACGGTTTTCGTTTTGACCTGGCCTCGGTGTTGGCCAGAGACAGTCAAGGGCATCCGATGAAAGAGCCGCCGTTACTGTGGTCGATAGATTCGGATCCAATCCTTAGCAGTACCAAGATCATTGCTGAAGCCTGGGATGCCGCAGGCTTGTACCAGGTCGGTTCGTTTATCGGCGACCGCTGGAATGAATGGAACGGCAAATATCGCGATGATGTCCGGGCATTCTGGCGCGGTGATAACGGTTATGTCGGCCGTTTTGCATCGCGAATCTTAGGCTCTCCAGATATTTACTGTAGCCACCGCCACTCACCGCACAGGTCGGTGAATTTTATCTGTGCCCATGACGGCTTTACCCTCAATGATCTGGTCAGTTACAGCAAAAAACATAACCATGCCAATGGCGAAAACAACCGTGACGGCGATAACCATAATGTGTCGAGTAACTACGGAATCGAAGGCCCGACCGCGATAGCTGAAATTGATAATATTCGGAACCGTCAGTGCAAAAACATGCTGGCAACTCTGTTTCTCTCTTTGGGGACGCCGATGATCTGCATGGGCGATGAAGTACGGCGGACTCAGCAGGGCAATAACAACGCGTATTGCCAGAATAACGAAATCAGCTGGTTCGACTGGCGGTTAGCTGACAAGCATGCTGATATTCATCGTTTTGTCACTCAACTTAGCCAGATCCGCAGTGCTGAGCCGACGATCGACTGGAATATGCATATGTCGCTCAGCTCGGTGCTGGAAAATGTCGGGATTAGTTGGCATGGCACGGAGCCGAACAAGCCGGATTGGTCTGAACATTCCCACTCGCTGGCACTAACGGTTAACCATCCGATCACCAAAGATGAGCTGTATGTAATTTGCAATGCTTACTGGGATCCGCTGGAGTTCACTATCCCGGATCGAAACAGTAGTGATTGGCACATACTGATCAATACTGCCGAGCCAAGTCCCGGAGATATTTATACGATTGAGCAGGCACCGAAATATCAGGGTAATACCATTCTGGCGACCGGGCGTAGTATGATCGTTATGGTTGCTAAGAAGAGTTAGCGCCAAAGTAATCCGGTGTCCTGATGAGAGTCGGTGACATCGGGCTGAGTTAATCGCCAGCGTTTTTCTGAGAGCCAGATTATTATTCAGTTTGGTATAACCCAGAGAGTAAGATTTACCATGCTCATCGACAGCCATTGCCACTTCGATTTTGAACCTTTCGATTCCGATCCCAAGCACTATCTGGCTTTGGCCCATAGTGCCGGAGTCGGAAAAATCATTATTCCTTCTGTCGGGCAACGAAATTGGCAGCGAGTGCAGAGTCTCTGCTCGCAATTTGATGAGCTGTTCTATGCCCTTGGCCTGCATCCGTTTTTCAGTGAGGAGCACGGGAGTGGTGCGCTGGAAGGGCTGAAACAGCAGTTGGCAAAAGCTGTCGCAGACACGGGACAAAACGCATCTAAATGCGTTGCTGTCGGTGAATGTGGACTAGACTTTGCCATTGTCGGTGCTGATCGGGAACAGCAAATTGAGTTACTCAGGGCGCAACTGGAGCTGGCTAATCAGTATGCATTGCCAGTAATCCTCCATTGTCGAAAAGCCTTTCCGGAGCTGTTAAGACTGTTGAAACAACATCCGCCGTCAGCGGGTGGTGTGTATCACGGTTTCAGCGGAAGTTTGCCTCAGGCACAACAGCTTATTGAGCTGGGGATCAAAATTGGCGTAGGGGGAACGATAACGTATCAGCGGGCGAATAAAACCCGCAATACAATCGCAGCTTTGCCACTGGCAACACTGATGCTGGAAACCGATGCGCCGGATATGCCCGTTGCTGGCTTTCAGGGACAACCGAACCGTCCCGACAGGCTATGCAACATCATTGAGGCGTTAGCCGATATCAGGCCTGAGTCCCAGTCGGAAATCGAGTTGGCCACCAGTTTAACTACGGCTGAATTGTTTCGAATTTCGATGTGATCTCGATCGCTAAAGCAAACGAAAATGCCAAACGGTTGCTTTGGTTAATAAGTAGTTTGTGAGTAGCGTCACAATTGTGGTTTTGCTTTCACTTTCTTTCCTAGGAAAGTGTGATATCCGCATTAGTTTTATCGGTCACGGCATGAGTATAATGCGCCGGACTCTTAATGAGCCGAATTGTCGAGACGCCAAACTTAACTAAAGGGATGCCATAAACTATGAGCCTGTTTATGAGCCTGGTTGGGATGGCAGTACTGCTAGGTCTAGCTGTACTACTATCAGATAACCGCAAAGCTATTAATTTACGTACTGTTGGTGGTGCATTTGCCATCCAATTCTGCTTGGGTGCCTTTGTACTGTATGTGCCTGTAGGTCGTGACGTGCTGTACGGCATGTCTACTGCTGTTGCCAATGTTATCAACTATGGTAACGACGGTATCAACTTCCTATTCGGTGGCCTGACTTCACCTAAGATGTTTGAAGTGTTCGGTGGTGGCGGTTTCGTATTCGCCCTACGTGTACTTCCTGTAATTGTATTCTTCTCAGCACTGATTAGCGTACTTTACTACCTAGGCATCATGCAGGTTGTTATCAACATCCTTGGTGGTGGTCTGCAGAAAGCACTGGGTACTTCTCGTGCCGAATCTATGTCTGCTACAGCTAACATTTTCGTAGGTCAAACCGAAGCACCTCTGGTTATTCGTCCGTTTGTACCTAAGATGACTCAATCTGAGCTGTTTGCGGTTATGTGTGGTGGTCTGGCGTCTGTTGCTGGTGGTGTACTTGCTGGTTACGCTTCAATGGGTGTACCTCTGGAATACCTAATCGCGGCATCTTTCATGGCTGCACCAGGTGGTCTGCTATTTGCTAAGATCATCAAGCCTGAAACTGAAGAGCCAATCGAGCAGATGGCTGGCGATGCAGTATCTGAAGACGAGAAACCAGCGAACGTTATCGACGCAGCAGCAGCTGGTGCATCTTCTGGTATGCAGCTTGCTCTGAACGTTGGTGCGATGCTTCTTGCATTCATCGGTCTGATTGCACTGATCAACGGCCTGCTGGGTGGTATCGGTGGTTGGTTCGGTATGCCAGAGCTGACTCTGGAACTGATCCTTGGTTACGTATTCTCTCCTCTGGCATTCCTAATCGGTGTTCCATGGGAAGAAGCAACTATCGCTGGTTCTTTCATCGGTCAGAAACTGGTAGTGAACGAATTCGTTGCTTACCTGAACTTTGCTCCTTACCTAGCTGAAGGTGCAGAAGTTGTTCTTACTGACAAGACTTCAGCAATTATTTCTTTCGCATTGTGTGGTTTTGCTAACCTATCTTCTGTAGCAATCCTACTTGGTGGTCTGGGTGGTCTGGCTCCAAGCCGTCGCCACGACATTGCTCGCTTCGGTATGAAGGCAGTAGCAGCAGGTACTCTATCTAACCTGATGTCTGCAACTATCGCTGGCCTGTTTGTAAGCCTGAACGCAATGTAATCACTGATTTAATTCAGTAAGTATATTAAACGCCACAGCCATGCTGTGGCGTTTTTGTATGTGTAACTCCTCGTCCTTTTCCTGCCGCATCTCTTCACTTATGTCTATTCAACAGATTTGGTAAAAACCTTGTAACGTGTGAAACTTTGTTCTGTTTAATCGATTGCGCTCCGATTTTGGTGAGCTCCCTTTGTTACTATCAATCTTGTCGTTACAACGGCACCCCCAGTGACCGCGGGCTACACTTTTCTTGTGCTGTATAACACAGAGAGAAAAGTTATGAGCGAAACCATACTGGCGCTGGCGGCAGGTTTTATTGTCGGGGTCTTGTTTTCAGCAATAAAACTGCCCATTCCTGCGCCGCCGGTTCTGCCCGGTGTCATGGGTATTTTCGGGGTGTATGCCGGTGGTATTTTTTACCAGTGGCTTGTGGAGCGTTTCTTTACTTGATGAGTAATTTATCAAGTAATAACAATTGTTTACTCTAATCTATAGTCGTAAACACATTGTGCACGGATGGAAACACGACTTTGATGGTGGGGCGTAAAAGAGCTTGGTATTATTAGCGAGCACCATCAAGAATTGACGATTGCTGTTTCAGCGTTTCCCCGTCGTGATGGGAGTACTGTCACGGTTTGCTGAACGGCACTTATTGCAAGATGCGTTGGTTACCCTGGTGTCTTGCGCGGTGAAATGGATATCAATCAGGTTGGTAATCTCGCATTGCTTTCCTGAGTCTTCAAGGAACCAAGTCCGCTCATCTAACTGTTCGCTGTAGGCGGGCCGTTTGACGGTATAGGAATAGATTGCCGTCAAGCGTATGGAACAGTTTCTATAAGCTTGGTAGAAAATAACTGGACTGGAGATAGTCATGAGCGATTTAAAAGCTGCTGCACTACGTGCACTTAAACTAATGGATCTTACAACTCTGAACGATGACGACACTGACGCAAAAGTGATCGAGCTATGTAAGAACGCGAAAACCCCTGTAGGCAACACAGCAGCTATCTGTATCTACCCACGTTTTATCCCTGTTGCGAAGAAGCAGCTGCGTGAGCAAGGTACACCTGAAGTCCGTATTGCAACTGTAACTAACTTCCCACACGGTAACGACGACATCGAAATCGCAGTAGCTGAAACGAAAGCTGCTGTTGCATACGGTGCTGACGAAGTTGACGTAGTATTCCCTTACCGCGCTCTGATGGCTGGTAATGAGGAAGTTGGCTTCGAACTGGTTAAGCAGTGTAAAGAAGCATGTGGCGACATCCTTCTGAAAGTAATCATCGAAACTGGTGAGCTGAAGACAGAAGAACTGATCAAGAAAGCATCTGAAATCTCAATCAAAGCAGGCGCTGACTTCATCAAGACTTCAACTGGTAAAGTGCCAGTGAACGCGACACCGGAATCTGCTGAAATCATGCTGAACGTAATCAAAGAGATGGGCGTAGAGAAGACTGTTGGCTTCAAGCCAGCTGGCGGCGTTCGTACTGCTGAAGATGCGAAGACTTACCTGGAAATGGCGGATCGCATCCACGGTGCTGACTGGGCTGACAACATGCACTACCGCTTTGGTGCATCTAGCCTGCTAGCTAACCTGCTACATACGCTAGGCGAAGGCGAAAAAGCGGCTGAAGGCGGCTACTAATCTTATCTCGTAAGGTGGCAATGAATGCCACCTTATTTATTTCCGTGACTGTTTACTGTGTGGTTCTTGCCGGGTTTTAGGCACGAGCAGCATTCTTGCGGCCGAGAATCATGCCGTAAAGCGATTTAGGATGTACAAATCGGCTTTACGAGGTAAATCGTCATATGCCCTACACAAATTATCAGAATTGGGGAATACCATGTATTTACCACAAGAAATCATCAGAAAAAAACGCGACAACATCGAACTAACGGCTGACGAAATCAACTTCTTCATTCAGGGTGTGGCTAAAGACACAGTTTCTGAAGGTCAGATTGCAGCATTCGCAATGGCAATCTACTTCAATGACATGACCATGAATGAACGTGTTGCCCTGACTTGTGCCATGCGTGACTCCGGCATGGTTATTAACTGGGATCACATGAACTTCGGCGGCCCAATCGTCGACAAGCACTCTACCGGTGGTGTAGGTGACGTAACTTCACTGATGCTTGGCCCTATGGTTGCAGCATGTGGCGGTTTCGTACCTATGATTTCTGGCCGTGGTCTGGGCCATACCGGTGGTACGCTGGACAAACTGGAAGCAATTCCAGGCTACAACATTACCCCTTCTAATGAAGTATTCGGTCAGGTGACCAAAGACGCAGGTGTGGCAATTATCGGTCAGACTGGCGATCTGGCACCGGCAGATAAGCGTGTTTACGCTACTCGTGACGTGACAGCAACGGTTGATAACATCTCCCTGATCACAGGTTCTATCCTGTCTAAGAAACTGGCTGCTGGTCTTGGTTCGCTGGTAATGGACGTGAAAGTCGGTTCAGGTGCCTTCATGCCAACTTACGAAGCGTCTGAAGAGCTGGCTAAATCTATTGTTGCGGTAGCAAACGGTGCCGGTACTAAGACAACAGCTCTGCTGACTGACATGAACCAGGTACTGGCTTCAACAGCTGGTAACGCACTGGAAGTTCGCGAAGCGGTGCAATTCCTGACCGGTGAATACCGTAACCCTCGCTTATTCGAAGTAACCATGGCACTGTGTGCCGAAATGCTTGTAAACAGCGGCCTGGCGGCTGATCTGGAAGAAGCTCGTGCTAAGCTGCAGGCTGTACTGGACAACGGTAAAGCGGCAGAGTGCTTCGGCAAGATGGTTGCTGGCCTGGGCGGCCCTGCGGACTTCATGCAGAACTACGACAACTACCTGGAAAAAGCAGACATTGTTAAGCCGGTATTTGCTGAAACTACAGGTTACGCATATTCAATGGATACTCGCGGCCTGGGTATGGCAGTTGTTGGTATGGGTGGCGGTCGCCGCGTTGCGACTGACAAGATCGACTATGCAGTAGGTCTGAGTGACATGATCCGTCTGGGCGATGAAGTTAATGCGGAAACTCCGCTGGCTGTCATCCACGCCCGCACAGAAGCTCAATGGGAAGAAGCGGCTAAAGCGGTTCGCGAAAGCATCGTGGTTTCTGAACAGAAACCTGAACCGACCCCAGAGGTATACCGCCGCATTCGTCCTGAAGATGTTTAATGGAGTCAAAATGAAACGTTCAATTATCCTTGTACTAGATTCTTTCGGTATTGGTGCAACAGAAGACGCCGCTGATTTCGGCGATACTGGTGCCAATACACTTGGTCATATTGCAGCAGCATGTGCCCGCGGCGCAGCTGACAACGGCGAGCGCAGCGGCCCGCTACACCTGCCTAACATGACGAAACTGGGTCTGGCCAAGGCGTGCGAAGAATCTTCAGGTGAATACCCTGCAGGTCTGGATGCGGATGCTGAAATCACTGGTGCTTTCGCTCACGCAAAAGAAATTTCTTCAGGTAAAGACACTCCGTCTGGCCACTGGGAAATTGCTGGTGTACCTGTACTGTTTGAATGGGGTTACTTCACTGAACACTCCAACAGCTTCCCTAAAGAGCTTTTGGATCGCATCGTTGAACGCGCTCAGCTGCCTGGTTACCTGGGTGACTGCCACGCATCAGGTACTCAAATCCTGGATGACCTGGGCGAAGAGCACATGAAGACTGGCAAGCCAATCTTCTATACTTCTGCTGACTCTGTATTCCAGATTGCCTGCCATGAAGAAACTTATGGCTTGGACAAGCTGATGGAGCTTTGCCAGATCGTTCGTGAAGAGCTTGAAGACTACAACATCGGTCGTGTTATCGCGCGTCCATTCATCGGCGCCGGTAAAGGTCAGTTTGAGCGTACCGGTAACCGTCGTGACCTGTCTATCGAGCCACCTTCAGCAACTGTGTTGCAGAAGCTGGTTGACGAGAAAGGCGGTAACGTTGTTTCTATCGGTAAGATCTCTGACATCTACGCAGGCTGCGGCATCACTAAGAAAGTGAAAGCAACCGGTATTCCTGCGCTGTTCGAAGCTACACTTGAGCAAATCAAGGAAGCGGGTGACAACACTATCGTGTTTACTAACTTCGTAGATTTTGATTCAGCTTACGGCCACCGTCGCGACGTAGCTGGCTATGCTGCAGCACTGGAATACTTCGATAAGCGCCTGCCGGAAATTACTGAACTGCTTCAAGAAGATGACGTGTTAATCCTGACAGCAGACCACGGTTGTGACCCTACGTGGGAAGGTACTGACCATACTCGTGAGCACATCCCTGTTCTTGTATCAGGTCCTAAAGTGAAGCCTGGCTCACTCGGTCGCCGTGAAACGTTTGCCGATATCGGCCAGTCACTGGCAGAATACTTCGGTACAACCGATATGGAATACGGTAAGTCATTCCTGTAATCACGGAAACCTATCCCTGCCGCTGTTTCGTTCTATAGTTTTATAGTTCGAAACAGCACTTCAAAAATAGCAAATTGATGTTGGACAGAAGCATCCAACGGAAAACGGATAAATCAAGGAAATAAAAGATGGCTACTCCTCACATTAATGCAGAAATGGGTGATTTTGCAGATGTTGTTCTGATGCCGGGTGACCCGCTACGTGCTAAGTACATTGCAGAAACTTTCCTGGAAGACGTAAAGGAAGTTTGTAATGTTCGTAACATGTTTGGTTACACTGGTACTTACAAAGGCCGTAAGATCTCTGTAATGGGTCACGGTATGGGTATCCCTTCTTGCTCAATCTACGCGACTGAACTGATCAAAGACTTCGGCGTTAAGAAAATCATCCGTGTAGGTAGCTGTGGTGCAGTTCGTGACGACGTAAACCTACGTGACGTAGTTATCGGCATGGGCGCATCTACTGATTCTAAGGTTAACCGTATCCGTTTTGGTGACCATGATTTCGCAGCACTGGCTGACTACGGTATGGTTCAGAATGCTGTTGAAGCGGCGAAAGCGAAAGGTGTTGACGTTAAAGTTGGTAACATCTTCTCTGCTGACCTGTTCTACAACCCTGATTTCGACTTCTTCCAGACTATGAAGAAGTACGGCATCGTTGGTGTTGAAATGGAAGCTGCGGGTATCTACGGTCTTGCAGCAGAGTTTGGTGCTAAGGCACTGACTATCTGTACTGTTTCTGACCACATCCTGCGTGGTGAAGCGACAACTTCTGAAGAGCGCCAGCTGACTTTCAACGAAATGATGGAAATCGCACTGGAATCTGTTCTTCTGGGTGACGCAGAGTAATCCTCGGGATAGAAGTATCTGGATATTGAAAAGGGCTTGCCGATGGCAAGCCCTTTTTCTATGTGCTGTGTGTCGGGAGGTTGTTTGCTCAGTTATTAACTGAGCATATCCAATTCAGATCAGTCTTTCGCGTTTGAAGTAAGCAGGAACGGGAAGTGCCAGATATCCTTGCGGCGGCCGAAGGTAAATGCCAGCAGGAAGCCGATGATAAGCGCAGCAATTACCAATCCGCGGATAGTATTGGTCATGTACTCAACCTGGCTGGCGGCGTGTTCCAGCAGTCGCCCCTGCTCTAAGGTAATGCGGACAAAGCCCACCACCTGGCCTTCAGCCATGATCGGCTCAATCAACTGCAGGCGGCCGAAGCTGGCAACCGACAGCGGGGTAGATATTCCGGTAACCTGTTCAAGCGGCATGGATTCTTCAGTTTTGGCGACGGTGACCCCTTCCAGATCGTAAATAGTCGCATCAAGGATCAGCGGTTCCTGTGAGAGTTGCTGTACCAGAGACTGCAGTTTGTCCTGTTTCTTGTCGATCATATCGTTGGCGGCTGTTTCGGCAGCCTGGCGCACGACCATACGAGCCAGTGACTGAGTCTGATTAGTCAGAGCTTGGTAGTTGCGGATGGTGATATCCGAGCCAAACTCCAGCATGGCAACCAGCCCGCCTAAGCAGATGATCAGCACCAGAATTTGCCATGCTCGGTGTAGTCGCTTTGTTCTTAGTTTCATAATCTTAACGTCGCCAACAATATGGTCGAAATGTTCGAATGCCATATTGGGGCTTGCCCAAATAAATTGCAATAGGGTACTTTGGTAGCTGTTGAATATTATGACCAACCCATAAACATGGATGTAGTTAGCGTGCTGAAAATTGAAAAACACACTTCGATGCAACAGCATTATCCCGCTATCGGTGATGCTTCAAATTTAGACCGAAAAAAGGCCGGCGTATTGGTTTTTGGCCGCGGGATCACTGCTGAGTTGTTATCAGGATTGAATGAAAAGGCCGGAGAGACGCTGGATGTTACAGCGACTTGGACAGTCGGTAGCTATGATGCCTTGTTGCTCGGCAATGCCTTCTCTGATGCGCTGGAGCAGGCTGTGATTGCGGCTAAGCTTGACTGTACCCGAGTCAGTGATTTACCGGATTTATCGCAGCCGGGACTGGTAGTGATGGATATGGATTCCACTGCCATCGAAATTGAATGCATTGATGAGCTGGCGGTGCTGGCCGGTGTCGGCGAGCAGGTGGCGGAAGTGACCGAGAGGGCCATGCAGGGCGAACTGGATTTTGAACAGAGCCTGCGCCAACGGGTATCGAAGCTGGCCGGAGCCGATGAAGGCATTTTGGAAAGCGTGCGCTCAACTCTGCCGATGATGCCGGAGCTGCGCGAACTGGTGGCGTCTCTTCATCACCATGGCTGGAAGGCGGCGATTGCTTCCGGTGGTTTTACCTATTTCTCTGATTACTTGAAGCAGGAGCTGGATCTGGCCCATGCGCAGTCAAATACGCTGGAAATTATCGACGGCAAACTGACGGGACATGTGTTAGGCAAAGTGGTTGATGCCAGGGTGAAGGCTGATATTTTGCTGAACCTGGCTGAGCAGTACGGCATTTCGCAGGCTAATACAGTTGCAGTTGGTGATGGTGCCAATGATCTTCTCATGCTGAAAACGGCAGGGTTGGGGATTGCCTACCATGCTAAACCGAAAGTAGAAGCAGAGGCTCCTGCGGTGATCCGTTATGCCGACCTTGGCGGGGTGATGTGTATTCTGTCTGCTTCGTTGATCATGTCTTGAAAGCAGGCCGTTTGAAATAAAAAGCGAGAGTCGGTGGTTCTCGCTTTTGTGTTTAGTTACTGACTACTTGTTCTTGGCTTTGCTTTAGTTTCCGGTCCCTGGGATTGATTTGTTTGCGTCATCCAACTTCAAGTCGAACCATTACCTCATCGGTGATATCGTACATCTCACCGCATCCCGCCAGTGACGTGAACTCCATCTCCAGAGCTCGGGCCCGGTGAAGAATTTTCTTTGCCAGTGCACCCAGTTCCAGTCCCGTCAGGGCGGTCATCGGGTTGAGTACCGGTACTGCGGTGATCCTCAGCGCCATAAAACCGCCTTGTTTTTTCGCTTCTCTGATAAATTTTATCCGTTGCTCGGTGTTATCAAATTCATCACGCAGTTTGCTGTCGATGCGTTGTATCCGCCCGCCATTGATATGTAGTTTCAGGTACATCTCATGGATATAAGGTTGGTGGATTTCAACTGGTCGCATGGTTTCCGCCAGCATTCGTTTCACCCGATTACGGAAAATCGGTTCCAGCGAATAGCCATTGCCACCAGCGGCCTGGTTGAAAATTTTTGGCAGGGCCGGAAGCGGGTAATTACTGCAGATTGCCCGGATTTTCATCTTATGATCCACTTTCTCTGTGAAGTAAGGGATCATATTCAGGTGAGTCAGCAGCATCCGGTGCATTGCCAGCAGCAGATCACCGGTTGGCAGCGGTTCTTCGGTCTGGGTCAGCTTACTTTCATTATGCTGGATCAGGCGGCGCAGGAACTGCTCTCCCCGCCAGGCACTTTCCCCGCTGCCGGTGGTCAGCTGGATATTCTGGTGATTAGGGCTCACTCTGATCACACGATACGGGATATGGGTCAGCGGTGCTCTTTTATCCTGTTTTTGTAGCTCGGTGAAGCTAATGCTCACCTCCTGACCTCGCCTTAGCGGCAATGGTTGATGCAGATTCAGGTTCAGGCCGCTGATAGAAAAGTCGACGGTTGCTCCGGTCATGGTCGGTAAATCTGAGGAACTGAGTTCGATAGGGGTTTCGAACATAAACCGCGACTCACAACGTTGTGGTTTGGGATCAAAGAAGATGGCTTTGGCGTCCGATACAGGATTACGCGGGTGGCGGAATGGCTGCAAAGCCTTACCTGACAGCTGGGGCTTCATTGTCAGCCGGTAGTCCTGCTGTGCTTCTTCGTTAGTCAGATCTTGTAGGATGCCGATGTGAGTAAGGACGCTCAGTTTATCAACCATCTCGGGGGCGATTTCCTGCAGTTCGTCCAGGCAATCCTGTTCAATCGGGTAAACCGTCAGGCGGCTTACCCGCCAGCTGTTGCGCACTGCGCCGACATGCCAGAAAAGCTGGCGCTCTTCCATGGTCATTTCCGGCAGAGCCGCTGAATAGAAAAAGCTTTTCTGGCTGTGCTCATGGCAGAAACTGTAGATCAGTGTGCTGCACTGCTTCAGTCCTGCTTTACCCAGAGTTGCCATCCGTTCAGTTGAAAGCAGGTGGTTGATAACCGGCTGGTTGCGCTCGTCGTGCCAGTGATCCCAGATATGACGGTTGTGCTCGGTCAGCAGGCAATACTCCAGTTTGTTACCGGCAAAGAACATCGGCATGCTGGAGGTATGCTTGAGGAAGCAGTGCTCATAGCCTTTGGTACGGGCTTTGATCACTTCATCTTCATGATTTTTTTTGGTGCGGTGGTGTGACTGCCTCAGGCTCTGTTCGATAGCTTGCTTGATGGCGGTATTGTCGCTGGTAATTTTAAGGCGCAACCACTTGAAGCTGTCGTTATCTTTGTTGTCATCAATTCCCAGGATTCGGTATTCCACGCCTTTAGCGAGGCGGGGATCACTGAACTTTTCTGCCATTTGGGGAAAAGTTGCTTTTACCGACATGCCCAGGTTGTATTTAAATGCCGAAGGTACCTTGAATTTTGCTCCGGAGCAGGATAAATCTGAGGTAACACCATGTACCGTTTGTTTGAATGGCAGAGCCAGTTCAACCGGGGTGGTGATTTGCAGACGGTTTTCTTCCCGCGTAAGGTAATGGCCGAAGCGGATCAGGCTGGCATCAAACTGAGTATCTCGGCGGGGTGTCTCTGCTGTATGGGTTTCCTGCTTATGCTGCTGGTGGAGGATACGAAAGTTATTGCGAGTATTCATCAGCGCTTCGTAAAGGCCGACGCGGAATTTGCCGCCGAAATGCTTGATGCGTTTATGGTAGGTGTTGATGGCTACATCATCGAGCCAATGGCGTAGTCCACCTAGCTCATAGGGACGGCATTCACCGTTTACCCGGCCTCGGAGATCAACTACCTGGCGGCAGGGGGCCATGATACGGTTAAGCTCCATTTTGATTTGAAGACGAGCAGGGCCGCTGGCTTCGCTGGTCATCAGCAGAAACACGTCTTCAAAGTCATCACTGTCGTAAACCGGTATCAGTTTTTCGATCAGTCCTTTATAGTCGTCCGGCAACATAGATTTTTTGATACATTGATCCAAAGTTTAATATTTGTATTTTGCAGCAAAAGAATTTTTTGTCATTAGGATTCCGGCTGGAATTACCAGTTTAAGAATCCTGCGATGGAATAGTGTGCTGTAGATCAAGTTAGTAAGGTGAAACATGGCCAAGACCAAGCGCGCTTATGTGTGCAGTGAATGTGGTGCAGACTTTCCTCGCTGGCAGGGCCAGTGTAGCGCCTGTGCCGCGTGGAACACAATTACGGAATTTACCATTCCGAAAACCCGCTCGGCGGTCGGGGCATCGGCATCCTCAGCGGCCAACAGTTATGCCGGTGCAGCAACCAAAGTTCAGAAGCTCTCGGAAGTCGAGAGTAAAGATTTGCCGCGCTATAGCTCGGGTATTTCCGAGCTGGATCGGGTGTTCGGTGGCGGTATCGTACCGGGATCTGTTTTACTGTTATGCGGTGATCCAGGGGCGGGTAAATCGACTTTGCTGTTGCAGAGTATCGGCTCGGTAGCAGCAGGCAAGCAGGCGCTGTATGTGTCCGGTGAGGAATCGATTCACCAGATCTCACAGCGCGCCAAGCGATTGGGTACCCCTAATATCGATAAGATCAGCGTAGTGGCAGAAACCTCGGTTGAACAAATCCTCAACCATATTACTGCACAAAAAGCTGAGTTCGTGATTATCGACTCAATCCAGACTATGACCGTCGCTCACAATGAGTCGGCCGCCGGTAGCCCGAGCCAGGTGAAAGAGTCGGCAGCGGCGCTGACCCGTTTTGCCAAAACTGAAGGGGTGACCTTCATGATTGTCGGTCATATCAATAAAGACTCCAATGTGGCCGGCCCGATGCAGCTTATTCACATTGTGGACGGTTTGTTTTCCTTGTCGTCGACTTCCGATGAGAAGTTCCGGGTACTGCGTACTTCCAAAAACCGTTTCGGTGCTGATTCCGAGTCCTGTTTCTTTGCGATGACAGAGACCGGGATGAAGCAGGTGAAGAACCCGTCGGCGATTTTCCTCAGCCGTTCGGACAAGAACCACGCCGGTTCAGTATGTACCACGCTGTGGGAAGGCACCCGTCCGCTGCTGGTGGAGGTGCAGGCGCTGTGTAACAACTCGGTCACCGAGAACCCGCGCCGCCTGACCGTTGGTTATGATTCCAACCGCCTGGCGATGTCGATTGCAGTACTAGCCCGCCACGGCGGGGTGATGCTGTCGGACATGGATATTTTCGTCAACTGTGTCGGCGGTATCAAGGTAGAAGAAACCTCTGCTGACCTAGCTGTATTGTTGGCGATTTTCTCCAGCTTCAAGAATGCACCGATCCCGCAGGATGTGCTGGTGTTCGGGGAAATCGGCCTGAATGCGGATATCCGTCCGGCCGCCAACGGGGTAGAGCGTATTCGTGAAGCCGCCAAGCAGGGCTTTACCCGCGCGATTGTGCCGAAAGCCAATGCCAGCCGTCAGGTGAATGGCATTGAGATCATTGCAGTTGAAGACTTGCAGGAAGCACTGACGGCTTTTGAGCGGGTGGCGCTGTAGTCCGATTTATACGGCAAGCAAAAAACAATAAAAAACGAGAGTCGCGCTCTCGTTTTTTATATCAGATCTTTGTGTTCGCAACTCAGAGCTGGCGCTGATCCGGTGCCACTTCCTGGTTGCTGGCTGTTTTGATCGGCGCGACCGATTCCGGTACATGGTGAGTCAGCTGAACCTGCATCGATACAATATTATTGAACATCTCCAGCAGGTGGGCCCACTGTACCGTTTTCTCTTTTTCAAACAGCGAGTCAAAGTTCTCCGGTGTCCATTCTACAAACGGGCGCGGATTCAGGGCGCGGCCCAGGAAGCGAATCTCATAATGCAGGTGTGGGCCGGTTGACAGGCCGGTATTGCCGGTCCAGCCAACCAAATCGCCTTTGCGGACAAACTGGCCGCGTTTGACGTTGAATTTCTTCATATGCGAGTAAGTGGTGGCAAAGCCCATAGAGTGGTTAAGTTTCAGGAAATTACCTGAGCCTTTTTTCTTGCTCGGACGAACCACCTCTACCACAGCATCAGCCGGTGCATAAATTGGGGTGCCGATGTTGGCGGCGAAATCCAGTCCGCGGTGATATTTACGGCGTCCGGTGACCGGGTGGATACGAACACCGTACTGGGATGACATCCGGATCCCCGGTGTCGGGTTGCCGTTTGGCAACAGACGGAATAGGGTACCGCGTACGGCAGAGCTTACCGCTGCACTGTCGATTCGTTGTTCAAGCGGTAGCACCTCGCCATCGTTAGACTGCAGGCCAAGGATGGTTTCCACATCATCAATACGCTGGGTCAGCAGGGCCAGCGCCGCTTTTTTATCTGACAGCTCTTGTGACAGGGCCTGAT
Organism: Photobacterium marinum; assembly: GCF_000331515.1. Classification (GTDB taxonomy): domain Bacteria; phylum Pseudomonadota; class Gammaproteobacteria; order Enterobacterales; family Vibrionaceae; genus Photobacterium; species Photobacterium marinum. Next base: position 42,000 of record NZ_AMZO01000011.1, on the reverse strand, counting down.
TGGTAGCATTTTCTTCATACAGCGAAGCGGTTAGCTGCTCTGTCTGTTCATTGAGTTCGTTAAGCTGCTGATCCGACAAAATGGTTTGCTGGTACAAGCTGTAAATGCTGTAACCGGCAGAAGAGAGCATGGATAACAGGATAATGAACCCGAGGAAAAAATAGCGCTTCTTAAAGCGGTTAATTAAATAATGAGAAGTCCCTCGGTGATCAGAAACCGAGATACAAATACTGTCCGACATGTGATAACTACTATTCGTTAAGGTGCTTTTCCAGATCTGCCAGTTGTTCGAGCTCGCGATGCAATAACTCGTCCGTGCCGACGTTTAGCTCGACCAGGCGTTTGAGGTGGCTGGCACTCTCGATGTCAATATGATGGATCTGCATGCGCAGGTAATCGTCTTCCTGGCTGACCAGTTGGGTCTCCATGTTCAGTTCGACGTCACAGTCATGCAGACAGAAGCTGACGGTGTAGTATTTGTCATGGCCGGGTTTCCAGCCGGGAGGGCAGGTAAGCAGGATCCCTTGTAGAGAGAGGTCACAAACTTCCGCAGACCACTCCTCCTGAGCCTGTTTTATTTTGGCGGGAGTACGGTAAAGAATACGGATAAAGTGACGTCTTTCTGCCATAGCAATACTTTCTTTTTGTTTTAGTAAATTAAGTGTAATTAGAAATGAGACATTTCTCCAGCAATTCGATCACAAAAATGTGCTAGTCCAGCACAGGAACTGGTTGAATTCAGGGGGAATGGAGCTGGAATTAAAAAGGGCTGCAAGTGCAGCCCTTTTGAAATTAGCTTTTATCGTTTTGTAAGCATCAGCGCAATATGCTTGCCTGAATTACTTGGCGATACGCTTGTACTTGATGCGGTGTGGCTCGGCAGCCTGCGCACCCAGCGTCTTCTTCAGCCAGTCGGTGTACTCGGTGTAGTTACCTTCGAAGAAGTTCACCTGACCTTCATCACGGTAATCCAGGATGTGGGTCGCGATACGGTCCAGGAACCAGCGGTCGTGCGAGATCACCATGGCACAGCCAGGGAATTCAAGCAGCGCTTCTTCCAGTGCACGTAGTGTTTCTACGTCCAGGTCGTTGGTCGGTTCATCGAGAAGCAGTACGTTACCGCCTGCTTTAAGCAGCTTCGCAAGGTGAACACGGTTACGCTCACCACCGGACAGTTCGCCGATGCGCTTCTGCTGATCGCTACCTTTGAAGTTGAAGCGGGAAACGTAAGCACGGGCCTGAAGCTCGAAGTTGTTGATACGGATGATATCCGCACCTTCAGAGATCTCCTGGTAAACCGTGTTGTTGTCGTTCATGCTGTCACGGAACTGCTCAACAGATGCCAGTTTAACCGTATCACCCAGCTCGACAGTACCTGAATCCGGCTGTTCTGTGCCGCTCAGCATCTTGAACAGGGTCGATTTACCTGCACCGTTCGGACCAATGATACCTACAATAGCACCCTTAGGAATGCTGAAAGACAGATCGTCGATCAGTACACGGTCACCGAATGACTTAGTCAGGTTATTTACTTCAACAACCTTGTCACCCAGGCGCTCACCCGGCGGGATGAACAGTTCGTTGGTTTCGTTACGCTTCTGGTGCTCAGAGTTGTTCAGCTCTTCGAAACGGGCCATACGAGCTTTAGACTTCGCCTGACGACCTTTAGGATTCTGGCGAACCCACTCAAGTTCTTTCTCGATGGTCTTCTGGCGTGCTTTCTCTTGTGATGCTTCTTGCTTCAGACGGGCATCTTTCTGCTCAAGCCATGATGTGTAGTTACCTTCCCATGGAATACCTTCACCACGGTCAAGTTCCAGGATCCAGCCAGCTGCGTTATCAAGGAAGTAACGGTCGTGGGTAATCGCAACAACAGTACCAGTGTAGTCAACCAGGAAGTGTTCAAGCCATGCAACAGATTCGGCATCCAGGTGGTTGGTCGGTTCGTCCAGCAGCAGCATGTCCGGCTTTTCCAGCAGCAGGCGGCAGATAGCAACACGGCGGCGCTCACCACCAGACAGGTGCTTGATTTGTGCATCCCACTCAGGCAGGCGCAGGGCATCGGCAGCACGCTCAAGCTGGTTTTCCAGGTTATGGCCGTCTTTTGCTGCGATCAGACCTTCCAGTTCGCCTTGTTCTTTTGCCAGGGCGTCGAAGTCTGCATCCGGTTCAGCGTAAGCGGCGTAAACAGCGTCAAGACGGGTCAGGGCGTGTTTTACATCGCCAACCGCTTCTTCAACAACTTCACGTACTGTCTTCTCTTCATCAAGAACAGGTTCCTGTGGCAGGTAGCCGACGTTCAGGCCTGGCTGCGGGCGAGCTTCACCTTCGATATCAGTATCAATACCGGCCATGATACGTAGCAGGGTAGATTTACCTGCACCGTTCAGACCTAGGACACCGATTTTTGCACCAGGGAAGAAACTCAGGGAAATATCTTTCAGAATTTGGCGCTTAGGCGGGACAATCTTGCCCACGCGCGACATGGTATAGACGTATTCAGCCATATCCGTTTGTAATCTCTAATTAAAGGGAAAGGGGTATTTTACCTGTTCTGGACATAAGTTTAACAGCATTGTTCATAATTAGCGTTTAAGATGAATAAATACCAGTCTGCTTCCGGTTCCTGCTTATGAGATACCGGAAGTGAAGAAACAGCACGAGAAATGAAATGCCATTAGGTGCGTATTGTTTCAAGGGCGTATTATTTCTCAGGGGGCATTATCTCAAGGGTCTAAAGGACCTTAGGACAAGAGCTCTGGGAATAGCTTTCGCGGTATTTCTGAAGGAACAGAATCGACTGGAGTAGGATTAAAGAGTGACTTGTTATTTCATCCGTAAGGCATTCGGGGTAGCCCTGATGGCTCTGTGCCTGCTGGGCGGAGCCTCAGCACTGGCAGCATCGCTTGATGAGCAGCGTCAGTGGTATGAGGAAGCCAAGGAAGCGCTGAGTGACGACGATGTAGAAACCTTTCGCCGGCTGCGAGAAAAGCTGGATGATTACCCCTTGGTGCCATACCTTGATTACCGCGAATTTGCACGCAACTTGGTACAGAAAAAGCCCTCTGAAGTGGAGGCTTTTATCAAGGAATTCGACAGTCTGCCTTTCAGCGAAACTATCCGCGAACGCTACCTCCAGTATCTTGCCGATGCCGAGCGCTGGCAGAACTTTGTGTTTGTTCAGCCGATGCCTCCTCGAGACGAAGTGATGCGTTGCCATTATTACTACGCTCAGAGCAAGCTGGGTAACACCGAGCTTGCTTGGCAGGGCGCGGAGTCTTTGTGGATGACAGGAAAATCCATCAGTGACGCTTGTGATCCGCTGTTGGGTAAATGGCAAAAAGCCGGCCAGCGAACTAATAATGTTATCCTCGATCGTATGCTGCTGGTTTATGCAGAGAAAAACCGTAATCGTCTCAAATACCTATACAAACAGTTGTCGAAAAAAGGCCAGACCCGTGGTAAAGCGGTGCTGGATCTTTATGATAACCCCGAAAATGTCGGTGATTTTGCCAAGCGCAGCAAAGTCACACCTTTTAACCAGAACCTGACCATTATTGCCTATAAGCGGCTGGTGCGCAGTGATGTGCGCGAGGCGGTAAAACAGTACGATAGAGTAATGGCCGGTCAGCATTTCCCTGCAGCCAAGCGACAGCGTATGGCCGACTATACTGCCAGTGCGCTGTTTGCTACGGATGATAAAGAACTGATCCTTTGGCGTGACAGCAAGCTCGAAGGCACCCGAAGTAAATCCTTGCTGGAACGCAGATTCCGGCTGGCAATTCGTCAGGCCAAATGGCAGGAGGCACAAAACTGGATGGAGCGCCTGCCTGAAAACGAGAAAACATCAATACGCTGGACGTTCTGGCAGGCTCATTTGCTTGTTAAAGCAGGCAAAAAAGAAGAAGCAGACAAACTCTATCATTCCATTTTAGGCAAACGTAATTACTACAGTGCGGCGGCAGCGACCATCCTCGGAAAGCCGATTGTTTACCCGGTGAAAACGGCGCAAGAGACGATTGACCATAGCCATGAGCATGCCGCAGCCCTTCTGCGTATCAAAGAGCTGATTGCATTGGATAAGCTTTTTTCTGCCTATCGTGAATGGGAATACCTGCTTGATCGGCTGGATAATGATGAAGTGGTTAACCTCGCGACCTATGCCGCTGCCAATAAGTGGCATCATATGGCGGTGCAGGCGACCATATCTGGTGAGCTATGGGATTACATTGAGTTACGTTTCCCGATCGCCCATAAATGGTGGTTTGATTTCTTCAGTAAGAAGCGGGGACTGTCGGCGACCACCATGATGGCGCTGGCACGACAGGAAAGTGCCCTTAATGTCGAGGCATTATCGCCAGTCGGGGCGAGGGGGCTGATGCAGTTGATGCCGATGACTGCCAAAGAGACGGCGCAAAAACTAGGGCGAAATTATCAGGGCAAGAAAAGCTTGTTTGATCCAGGGGTCAATATTCGCCTTGGCAGCGGCTACCTGAAGATGATGCTAGAGCGCTATGACGATAACCGGATCTTCGCTTTTGCCGCCTATAACGCAGGACCGACCCGTGTAGCCCGCTGGCGAGAGGAAACAGACGGCAAGCTCAATGTTTACGAGTTTATTGAAGCGATCCCTTTTGCGGAAACCCGGCGTTATGTAGAAAACATCCTGATGTTTGAGGTGTACTATGGCGACTTGATCGGCAAGAAAACCCCGCTGCTCAAGCCCAATGAGTTAGAGGCAAAGTATTGATTGTTGGTTGTAAGCCAAGAACAGGATAGAATCCGGTGCGAGAAAGGTACTCATTGATGAGGTTTAAATGACTTCCACCCCAGAAACTCCAGACTTCACTGAATGGCAGCAAGTGATTGATATTTTGCGTCATGCTGCATCAGAGCAAAAAGAAGATGTGTTGCTGAAACTGCTACTGACACCGGATGAGCGATCTGTACTGCTGTCCCGGGTCAATATCTTTAATGAATTGTTGAATGGTGAGCGGAGCCAGCGAAAGATCAGTGAGTTGTTAGGCGTTGGTGTGGCAACTATCACCCGTGGCTCGAATGAGCTTAAGCATCATGATGAGGCTACCAAAAACTGGCTGGCACAGTTGCTGCGAGAAGAAAGCGCTAAATAACCTATGTTATACAGACCCTGCCCCGAAAGCGGCAGGGTTTTTTATTGCTGTTTTTATCCCCGAAAAGTCAGGCTGGGAACAGTTCCTGATTCATGAACGGGATCAGGGCCAGGATAAGTGCCTGCTGGTAAACCGTGCTGCGGCTGAGCTTATGGTTGGTCAGCATGGCAATCGCGCCGCCTTTTTGCTTGATGTTATTCTGGTTGAACATCTCGTCCATCACATCACCGAGCTCAATTCCCTGATGCACTTTTTCCAGCGCCTTCGGCGGTAGTGGTAGGGAGGCAGAACGGGCTTCACCGCGCTGGTTATGATTTTCGATAACCATCCAGGCAAAAGTAAATTCGCCGTCGATACCGGCTTCAATGCTGACGTAGTAGTCGGCATCCGGAACTTTTTTGCGGGCGTTGGCGATCCGGTTACGGGCACCATCCAGGGTTTCGTCGGCGCACATCGGCTGGTCACGAACCTCGCTGGCGACACTGATCCCCTCGAAAGAAAAAGTCTGGTTTGGAAATGCTGTTGCAAAAGCGTCAGCTACTGCAGATATTTTGGCAGGATTAGCTGAGGCGACGATAACTGATGACATACTATTACCTCCACCCCAGCTATTTTACGGTTTGCCGACATGATGTCACGCAAACATTCAAACCGTTGCTTAACGGTCGTAAGCCCAGTCCGACTGGATGATATAACCGTGGATCTGGAACTCACCATTGTTCACGAACAGGTTCGGGAAGTCAGGCTGGGAGGTTGAAAATACCACGCCGTCTGCCAGTTGGGTCATGTGGTAGAAGTCCGGTTCACTGCCGCGAACGGAGGCAAATACCGGCTGCTTAGGACGGTAAGTGGCCTTGCGGGTCGCCAGTGCATAGCTGCCAACCGGTGCGCATTGCGCGATGTTTTCGTTATCTACCAGCAGGCCCAGGCACTCTTCACGGTCAAGGTGATGCGGGATCGCACGCTTGCTTACTACATTCACACTGCTGCCCTGGCTGTAAGCAGTGAAATCCTTGCGATGAATAATCGGGATATAGGTGCTTGTTGTACCTTGTGCTGTTTCATCGCTGATAGCTGTAGTGGCACGGGTACCTGTATCAATCTGCCCGGTCAGCAGGTAGCTGATTGAGGTATTCAGGGTTGCTGCAATCTTTTCAAGTTCGCGAACTTCTATGCCGTATTTACCGGAAAGTTTACGGCTCATTGTGCCTTGTTGTAGGTCCAGTGCTTCGCCCAATTGCTTCTGGCTGATGCCCTGGATTTTGGCCAAACGCTTAATTCTTTCTAGATATTCCATAGTCTCTGGCTTCCTGCTCACAGTGGGTGAATGCCAAAAACGGGGCATTCGTAAAAGTCATAGCGCATTTTACTGAGATCAATTGCAAAGGAATCCATGAAGCATAAAAAGTGCGATTGATTTCGTTAAAGGAATATCCTTAATTGGCATGATGGGTAAAAAAGGGAACAAAATTTTGACGGTAAAATAAGAGTGGCGCTAAAAATGAATCTGCGAGTTGTGTCAACTTTTGTGGTTTGACCACTTGGTGTTCATCAGTTAGATAGCAAATATTGGTAATTTTTCTATCAATAGAGCTTCGTTTGCGAACGTCTTTATTTTGTGCTGAAAAATATATGAACGGTGTCGTTCTGTCGATACTTTGACCTTTTAATATAATCAGTTGCGCATAACTGATTGCCGGTATTTATTACCCAGCTCACATTTTGCTAATGGTTCGGCAATTTTTTGACGTTTGTCGTTGGCTAAACACCTTTTACATCAATAGGTTGGAATGCTTTGTGGGCATAAGGGCGTAACCAAGTATGAATGTAGTGCAACAAACAGGCCGAAATGAGAAGAAAATTTGAGTCACTTTGAGAGACTTTTACTAACTGAGATGCCGTGATTTGCTGGTGGGTATACGGTGGGGGAATTGGTTAATTAGGTGTGCGGTGGATATATTAATTTGAGGCTTTGGCGATGGTTATATGTAATGTTGATTTTCCCTGCGCTGGCGTAAGCTGAATTGGTGATATAACCTATTGTTTAAAAACGTTTATTTTAAATTTGCTTTTCTTTTGGAATACCATTTGGAATACAATAGGTTATGGTTATTAATGGATGTCTATGGATTAATGGTGACGATTAGAGCCAGGATTGTTTTAAAACTATCTGGCATTTTTCATATCAAATTCTTGGTTATGATAATCCATATAGCTTTTGAACCTTTCAAGGGAGTCAAAATCAAGATGCGTGATATTAAGTTCATGACCACTCTCTAACCCAAGCCCATTCATTTGTCTCATATCTAACGATGGTGAGACTTCAAGTTTGTATTTGTTATTATTAAATTTGAACGTTATAAGGTGGTTATCAAAAAGCTTATCAATGTGAGCACACAGCATAATACCATTTGCACCATCAAGTCGTTCCTTAGTTGTTTTACAATCTTTCCATGCTTTAATGTGAGAGGCAATCAGTATGTCACGGACATCAGTTAGTGTTATTGCACATTTCTCACCACCCCATGTGTTTATTACATGCTGCCGAAATTTCCCTTGGCCTACTCTTGCCATGATAAGGCTTTCTCGTTCCGAGTGGGAAAGAGATGTATCATCGACAATCTGATTTATATCAATACTTAAATTATCATCGAGTACTTGCTTTTCAACAAAATCTGGATCTGCAAGATTGAGTAACACATAACGGTTATTACCATAATGTTCGGTAATATCTATAGGTTCATCGAACCATATTAAATCATGAGGCTTAAATCTTATATTAAATAAGTTTAATGCGTCATCTTCTATGAAAGAGCTTGTATCAATATCTAGTGATTTGAGTTGTTGATACATATCATCAAACCAACCAGACTCATGGTAGTTAGATATAGCTACTTCGGCTTGCTTTCGGGTGACACACTCAACCTTTTTAATTTTACCCAAACATAATTTTCGATTACCGTCCATAGTATATAACCATATCGCATAGTCTAATCCTTGATGTTTTTTGTTTGGTGTGTTGATAGGTTGAAGAAATGAGTATTTATATCCATTAATAAGCTTACTGTGGTCGTTCAACCATTCTTCGTGACCATAACCTCTATCGTATTCAAATGAGTTACGATCTTTACTCTTGCCAAAATTTCCTGAAGGTAATATCCACTTATTTGTATTGAAGCAGATTCTTGCAAGTTTGTTTTCCATGGTAATACTCTGAAAAGGTCCTTAATAAAAGTTTATGGTTTGTTAGTCATGATCTTATTATGATTACGATAAGATGGTTTTAATTTAATCTTTCATATTCATCATTTATCAGCCGCTCTATTGTGTCACATATTTTACTGTTTGTGTGTTCAACTATTTTATCAAGTTTACTTTTAGTCGTTTTTGACATACTAATGCTATATGATTTCTTTCCATTTTGTTTAGACCTATACTTATACTGTGTCCATGCCTTTCTCATCTTCATTAAGATTAATTCTTTATCTCTATCGTCGTTGATGAGATCAAACAAAGCAATTGCAGAGAAATATTTCTCTTTATTGTTGATTGACTTAAATAGTCTTCGAGAATGATTGGTTGTGCGTATTTCTTTTAAGTATGATAAGGCCCATTCACATTGCTTTTCATTATATCTATCAATTAATGATTCTAAGCCTTTTTTGTTTAGGATATACTCCCATTCTCTTAATAAATCTTTGGCTATAATCTTTCTTTCTTCTATTTGTGCATTAGTCTCTTGAAAAGATTCAATTAAGCAATTACGACGAGCTAAAGTTGTAGCAGTGTCTGGATCTAATTTGTTTAGGTTTAGTTTGTTGATAGCAGTTTCAATTTTTAACTTTCTTGAGTAAATTTCTTTGTCTTTATTTAATTGTATATAACCCCAGGCCCAGTTTATTGCTCGTTCATCAACAGCACTTAGCCAAAACCAATCTTGGTTACATATCTTTTCACTCTCATAAGTCTTAATCATTTGTTTGACGCGGAACTTTAATTCTTTTTCTGAATATTTTTCAGCTAAATATTTATTTATTAGTCGGTTTTTTTCATCTAAAGGCTCTCTTTGGAAATATAAAAAATAATCAATGCCTTTTGGATCTATATTTAAATATTTAGCGTAAAACATGGCTTCACTTTCTGATTTTGCTTCAATTCGTTCTGAACTAGAAAAATCTAACATCTCCAATCCCTTGTATGAAATTAACAGTTAAAAACCACAACTACTTTGATATCTCCGTGTAGATATCTTGATGATTTTCGAGTGACTTTACCGTAGTTTTACAGTGTCTTTCTATAGAGTTTGTCACAAGTTTTTATAGAGTTTACAGATAAGAGCATGTATCTTAAGTTATTGATATGAATGAAGCTGTTATTTGTCTCTCTGAGATGGATGACTTGGCTTAAGCAGACATATGAGTTGAGTTATGAACATGTGGGTGGATGTGACATGCTCACGCTTTGTTGAGTGGATAAAGCTGAGGGGGGAGATGTGATATGCAGAAAACCTAGGACGTAGTTAGTTTTATAATGGCTCCTTGGCTCCTTGGCTCCTTAGATCTATGTGGTCGTTATTTTTTTATTGTTCTTGTAATAGTATGCCCAGGGTTGGTATGACTCTGATAATAAAAGTACTTATTAATTAAAGGTACCAATGTCTGCTTAATGGAGATGTAATTCATATTAACTTTTGCCCTTAAGTTGAGAGTGGTATTTAATCTGTTTGTTCTTTGGTTTTATTGCTGTTAGATATTTTGTCTTAAGGTTAAAACTGTCGGTATTGTTTAATATGTTTTAGCAATCATTAGATTAATCATATATAAAAATAATAGTAAGAAGTGATAGGGAAGGTTAGTAGATGAGTAATCATCGAATAGATAATCATGTAGAACTAATTATGTAAGGTGGTTAATTATTACATCTAGTCCTCTTTGTATGTTGAATACAAACCTAGAGGTTCAGAAATGAGTAACTATCAAAGAAAAAACAAATTCCACAAGAATGCTTGTTATAAAGGAATTGAGTTAGCAGCTAAGAACGCTCCATATGTAAGCTGTTATTTAAATAGCATCGATAAGGTAATAAACTATACGAGTGAACTGTACAGCCGAGTTTTTGCGGTTACTTTTGTTCTTCGCTATCCACGCAGGTATCGACAGAATCCAATGTATAATGACATTGGAGGCTTTTTTAGGTCTTTTAAAGCTAAGCATGATGCAGAACTTGATAGGAGAAATAAGAGAGGGGTAAGAGTTCATCGTAATAGAGGTGTTCACTATTTGTGGTGTCGTGAGTGTAATGAGGCTATTAACGACCACTTCCATGTAATGGTATTTCTTAATAAAGATAATTTTCAGAGGGTCGGCAAAATTGAAACACCACGCGAAAATTATGATAGAAAGAGTGTCTATCAAATGTTAGTTGAGGCATGGGCTCAGGTGCTGAATATTTCAGTATATGATGCGCATAGGGCTGTTCATATTCCACGGAATCCATATTACTATTTAGAACAAAACTCTCGTAGTTATAGAGAGCAGTTCTGTAATTTATTTCAACGAGCAAGTTATATGGCGAAATATCAAACAAAAAACATTTCAAGCGATAGGCGTTCTTTTGGATATAGTCAGCGACGAAGAGAGCACTTAAGTGTTTTCAACTAAAAAAAGAAGCCCTATATTCAGGGCTTCTCACTCTTATTAAGGACGATGTAATAGGTCCCAGGCCCGCCACTGCGAAGCTCGTAAAAAAAGTTTTGCTTCAGACTTTAATTGTGTCAGAAGTACATTACTATTTGACCAATTACCATTGAGGCAATAGCTACAAAATTGATGGCAATTACGAGACAGCAGAGAGTAATCATGAAGGCTTCCTACCATTGACTCTGCAAGTATTGCTATATCCTCATCACCAACAGCCCGGCCATTACAATCACAACTGACATATATTGTGATGGCCGTGGTTCCAGCCAAAAAACCTCGAGATGAAACAATCTCAATCAAGCCATATTTATTACGGTGAACAATTTGATCGTCACCGATATAAATACCAGAATGTTCAGCATGACCGAATGCCAAGTCACAGTAAACGACACTGCCACGAATAGGGTAAGGTGTTTTGTTGAACAGGTTATCGTATAGGCTTTGAGCTAAATTCCCTAACAAAGATACGCTAATTATCTTTACTAAATTCATTTATCTTCCTTGTTTATTCAAAGTAATCAATAACTTTAAGATGTAAGTCATTTAGCTGTTCTGTTGTCAGGTGCTTGTAGAAAGCGATAACCCAACTATTTAGTAATGCCTGGACCTTTGGCTGTGACAAAGTACATTGACGTGTTTCCGGGTGATAGAACCAACTGTGTGCGAAATTAAAGTAGAGTGACAGTTCACTCCTGGATGGCGTGTCATTAATTACATCAAATGTGGCGATAAATCTCAGTTGCCAGAAAGCTTTTATTTGTTCTCGTTCAAGCTGCATTTCGACAGGTTGCAACGGGTTCTTAGAGCTACTCTCTTTTTGACGAAAGTTAAGATTAATGCGCTTTGCATCTTCAGGAATGACAAAGCCACCTAAGATAGTGCTAATTAGCTCTGAAAGCGTGCTGTTGATACTTGTTTGATGGTTGCTAATCATTACTTGGTTCATAGATAGCCCCTCTCAGCGAATGACACACAATCTCTTCCGACCACGATATGATCCAAAACCCGTACATCGATTAAGGCCAGAGCCTCGACAAGGCGTCGAGTAATGCGTCTATCTGCGTTAGATGGGGTAGGATCTCCGGAAGGGTGGTTGTGAGCGATGATGACTGCTGCAGCATTAGCATTCAGAGCTGCTTTTACTACCTCTCGTGGATAGACATTGGCAGAGTCTATTGTTCCTAAGAACAGTACCTTGAACTCAATGAGTTGGTGCTGGTTGTCCAAAAACATAACTGCGAAAACTTCCCGTTTCCGATGACCTAATTTGTAGGCTATGTAGTCTTTAGTCGCTTGAGGGTTACAGAATGCATCTCCTCTAACGTAGTTTCTTTCAAGAATCTCAGCTGCTTGTTCCAGTACCTGACGTTCGCTGACAACCGCTACACGACGATACAAAGTTGGATGTGGCTTATGCATAAATACCTCTATTAATTAGTAAGAGAGTGAATTCATGCTGATGACATATATCTGAAAAAAGATTAATTGGTGGCAGTCAAGAAACAGTTTTTTTTCTACTCGAAGGGGAATCCATTGAAGAGAATTAAATGGAGATTTTTCAATGCGATTCATGAGATTAAAAGAAGTAATGAATGTGACTGGTTTAAGCCGTTCAAGTATTTACAACTTCATGGCTGAAGGGACTTTTCCGAAGAGTGTCCCACTTGGGGGCAGAGCCGTAGCTTGGGTTGAGGATGAGGTTCAGGAATGGATGGAAGCGAAACTTATTGAACGTGCGACTAGTCTGAATTAACTATAGCGCTAGTTAGTTGATATTTTGCCTATTCAAGAGTTAGATTATGTCACTGCATTGTATGCAACAAGTTTTTATTATTGTTCGGACTTTATAATTCTAACGGTGGGCTAGATGAATAGACAAGACGCAGAGTTGCTACTTAGAACCGCAATTGGCCAAGAAGATGCACATTTTCGTGATGGGCAATGGGAAGCCATTGATGCACTGGTAAACCATCATCAGAAACTGTTGGTTGTACAGCGAACAGGATGGGGTAAGAGCTCGGTCTATTTTATCAGCACAAAAATCTTCAGGGATAGAGGGCAAGGTCCAACAATCATCGTTTCGCCGCTTCTTGCTTTGATGCGTAACCAAATTGAGTCTGCAAAGCGATTGGGTATTAACGCTGTAACGATGAATTCAACCAATATTAATGATTGGGAGAAAGTGAAGCGCGAGATCTTAGATGGTGAGGTTGATTGTCTATTGATATCTCCTGAGCGTCTTGCAAACGATAATTTTGTTGAAACAGTCCTTCGCCCAATCTCGGACAAAATTTCCTTAATGGTTGTGGATGAAGCGCATTGCATTTCGGATTGGGGGCATGATTTTCGTCCTGACTATCGACGTATTACTAATATCCTAAAGCTATTACCTGATAATACGCCTGTATTAGGTACAACAGCTACGGCGAATGATAGAGTGGTGGATGATATTCAAACTCAGCTTGGCAATATTGAAATTCAACGAGGGTCACTTATTAGGGAGAGTCTTGCACTACAAAATATTGTTCTTCCTGATCAACCATCTCGCTTAGCTTGGTTAGCCCAGGTTATACCTAATTTAGATAATACAGGTATTGTATATGTGCTTACACAGCGAGATGCTGAAATCGTTTCGCGTTGGCTCAATACATGTGGTATCGACGCTAAACCTTATTATAGTGGCGTGACAAATTCTGACTTTGTCAATGAACGAGGGAAGTTAGATACTGACACGTATCGCGAACACCTTGAGCTGCAGTTGCTGAACAATGAGCTGAAAGTTCTTGTTGCGACAACAGCGTTAGGTATGGGGTATGACAAACCTGATTTGGGCTTTGTTATTCACTTTCAAGCTCCTGGCTCGATTGTTGCCTTTTATCAGCAAGTTGGTCGTGCAGGACGGGGTATTGATTCTGCTGTAGGTATTTTAATGTCAGGGGAAGAAGATGCCAGAATTCATGAGTTCTTTCGAAAAACAGCGTTTCCTACGCAAGCTAATGTTCAGCGAATTTTGAATGCGCTTGAACCCGTTGACTATTTAACTCCAGAAAGCTTAGAAAAAGAAGCCAATCTCCCCCAGGGAAGAATTGAGCACGTCCTAAAGTTTCTTGCTGCCGAATATTCAGCTCCAGTAGGGAATGTTGGTAAAAAATGGCATCGAAACCCAATTCCTTATCGAATGGACATGAATAAGGTTCAAGCTATAACGGGGATTAGAGAAGCTGAATGGATGGAAATGACCGAGTACCTCGAAAGTAAAGATTGCTTGATGCTCACCGTCCGAAATGCCTTAGATGATCACTCAACTGAACCATGTGGTAAGTGTGAAAATTGCATAGGCGAAGAGTTATTGCCTACGAGGATAGATGAAACACTCGGGCAAAAGGCTGCAGGCTTCCTTTGCCGAAGTGAGATGGTAATGGAACCAAGGAAACAAATTGCAGCCTCAAATGATGAAGCAGCCAAAACTTTTATAAGATATGATTTTCCTAGAGTATTGGGAGAATTAGCAGCGGAACCTGGTCGAATATTGTCTCGTTGGGGAGATGCTGGATGGGGCCAGATGGTTGCAGATGATAAGCATAGCAACCACTTCAGGGATGAGCTGGTGGATGCGACCGCTGAAATGATTATTGAACGATGGCAGCCAGAAGACTTCCCAACGTGGGTGTGTTGCATCCCATCGCTAAATCATAAGACGTTAGTACCTGATTTTGCGAAGCGTTTAGCTGATAAACTTGATCTTCCATTCGTGGATTCTTTGGAGAAAGTATTAGAGAATGAACCACAAAAATGGCAGCAGAACAGATACCATCAGTGTTCGAATTTAGACGGTGCATTCAAGGTCACTAAGTTAGGCCCTGAAGGCAGTGTTTTATTAGTCGACGACGTAGTTCGATCAAAATGGACCTTTACAGTTGGTGCTGCGCTATTGAAGCAGGCTGGAAGTGGTAAAGTATACCCAGTCGCTTTAGCTTCCACATCGGTAAATGATTAATGAATTTAACAGCAACAGCACAAGCGATTATTTTGCTTACTAGTTACTTTGGTAAGCAGGATAAAGATGCCGCAAAACCGCTCACCAATGCGGAGTGGGCGCGTTTTGCAATGTGGTTGAGAGATAGCAAACTAAGCCCTGCCGACTTATTGGATAACAACAAAAATGAGTTGTTGTCCCAGTGGCGAGACCCCAAAAATAAAGTTACCCAAGAGCGGATTGAAGCTCTATTAAAGCGTGGTCATAGCATGGCGTTGGCTCTTGAGAAGTGGAGTCGTTCTGGCTTATGGGTAATTACTCGTGCAGATAAGGACAGCTATCCTAAACGTTTACTACACAAACTAGGTAATCAAGCTCCTCCAGTTCTTTATGGCTGTGGCGATAAAGAGTTACTAAAAGCTGGTGGTGTCGCAGTAGTCGGATCTCGTAATGCTGCACAAACAGATCTAACGTATGCAGAGCAAGTAGGAGTGAAGGCTGCGAGCTCAGGTTTGGGTACAGTCTCTGGTGGTGCTAGGGGGGTGGATGAAGCGTCTATGTTAGGTGCGATGAATGCTGGCGGAGCAGTTATTGGTGTGCTAGCAGATAGCTTATTGAAAGCTTCCACATCTGCAAAATATCGAAGTGGCCTAATGAATAGCAACGTTGTGTTGGTATCCCCATTTAATCCTGAAGCTGGCTTTAACCGTTTCAATGCGATGGATCGTAACAAGTACATCTATTGTTTGGCTGATACCTCTGTAGTCGTCCACTCAGGTACCAAGGGCGGAACATGGGAAGGGGCTCTTCAAAACTTAAAAAAAGGTTGGATTCCTACATGGGTCAAACAAACCAAAGACCCACTTGCTGGCAATGCCGCAATTGTCGCTGCAGGGGCAAACTGGTGCAGTGGGAACATTGCAGAGTTAGATGTTCAATCATTGTTGGTTAGCAGCACTAATCTTAGCGCTAGCAATCAAAATGAACTATTTGGCCAACCGCAAGCCGATCTTTTCTCACCGCTTATCGACGTTCCAGAGGTGGACATAAAACAAAGTCTTACCTCAGAAGAAGACTCTGAGTCAGAACTAACAGTCGTTAAGGTTGTATCAGAAGATGCTGATAGCTCTCAATCGCCTGAAGCTACACCTAAAGTTGTATCTAAAGAGAGTTTCTTTGAGCTGTTTGTTCAATATTTGCAAATTGCAGCGAGTGAGGCTGTTTCTGAAGCGGAACTTGTTGAATCGTTAGGGCTCCACAAAAGTCAGGTGAAAGCATGGCTAGGTGTGGCAGTAGAACAAGGGCTAATAAGGAAACAGACAAGGCCGGTTAGATATCAATGGATTAGTTAATACTAGACTGTACTAACTTTAAATTTTCGGCCTTGATAGAGGCGTAACTGCAGTACTAGGAATGCTTTCCCAGTAATCAAACTAATCATAGGCAGTGCACATTGCACTGCCCAGATCATTGTCCATTCCCCAATTTTCCCATATTCTCTCACCATCAAACTTATCAACAAAATCGGTTAGAGCTAACACGCTGAAATGAATGATCAAATATTAACCTTGAAAGAGGTGGCGGCGTATTTAAAACTTGCCGAAAAAACCGCCTACAGACTCGCCAGTGAAGGTAAGCTACCAGGCTTTAAAGTGGGTGGTTCTTGGCGCTTCAAACGTGAAGATCTTGAAGCCTGGATAGAGAAGCAAAAAGGTGTGGCTGAATAATAGCCTATTGGCAACCAAGCCCCTCTATCTTTAATCCATTATCCAATTCAACGGTTCCGCGCTGGCTGAACACAATCATTGAGAAAATTATGCAAAAACTGACGCTTAACAAACTGTCCCGTAAGCTTTTTGAAGCTTGTGACATTCTGCGGGGCAAGATGGATGCTTCTGAATACAAAGAATACATTTTCGGAATTCTATTCCTTAAACGTATGTCTGACCAGTTTCATAAAGACTATGAAACCAAAGTAAAAGAGTTAAAAAAAGCTGGTCATAGTGACGCGGCTATCCAAACTGTAGTTAGTAAAGCGTCTCAGTTTAGTTTTTTCGTACCAGAGAAAGCGCGCTGGGAAAATCTGCGCCATTTAAAAACAAATGTTGGCTCAGGGCTAAACAAAGCGCTGGAAGCATTGGAAGAGAGCAATACCAAGAAAGGCTTGGAAGGCGTGCTCAAGCACATCAATTTCAACCGTAAGGTGGGTAAAAAACCCATCCCAGATGAGCGTCTGGTTGAGTTTATTCAGCACTTTGACAGCATCCCTCTCTCAAATGACGATTTCGAATTTCCCGATCTATTGGGTGCTGCCTATGAATACCTGATCAAATACTTCGCCGACAGCGCGGGTAAAAAAGGCGGTGAGTTTTACACTCCAGCCGAAGTGGTGCGCTTGCTGGTGGAAATTCTTGAGCCAGCTGAAGGCATGGAGATCTACGATCCGACTTGCGGTTCGGGCGGTATGCTGATCCAAAGCCGCAACTACGTGCAGGAAACGGGCGGCAACGTTAAGAAAATTCACCTGTTCGGCCAAGAAGACAATGGTGGCACCTGGTCTATCTGTAAGATGAATATGATCTTGCACGGAACAGGTGGCGCAGACATTGAAAATGGTGACACTCTAGCCACACCATTGCACCGAACCAAAGACGGGGAAGTGCGACCTTTTGACCGCGTGATTGCCAACCCTCCGTTTTCACAGAACTATAAGAAAGCGGATATGCAGCTCAAAGAACGCTTCAACACCTTTATGCCAGAGTCTGGTAAGAAAGCGGACTTGATGTTTGTGCAACACATGGTGGCTTCGCTCAAAGCCAACGGTAAAGCGGCTGTAGTAATGCCTCATGGCGTATTGTTCCGTGGCGCAGAAGAGCGCACTTGTCGCCAAGACTTTATTGAACGTGGCATTCTTGAAGCCGTGATTGGCCTGCCGCAAGGTTTGTTCTACGGTACGGGCATTCCTGCCTGTGTGTTGGTGCTCAACAAAGCTGGACGTGAAAACCGTGACTCAGTGCTGTTTATTAACGCTGACCGTGAATATCGCGAAGGCAAAAACCAAAACAGCCTGCGCCCCGAAGATATTGAGAAAATCACCAGCGTCTATAAAGCGATGCTGGAAGATGAAAAGCACCCAGGCGTTGAAAAATATGCCCGTCTTGTACACAAAGGTGAGTTATCCAAGCCCGAAAACGACTATAACCTCAATATTCGCCGTTATGTTGATAACAGCCCGGCACCAGAGCCGCAAAATGTGAAGGCACACTTGAATGGTGGTATTCCAGCCGCAGAAATCGATGCCCTACAAAGTACCTGGAACGACTACCCAGGTTTGAAAGAAAGCCTATTCGTACTGCGAGCAGACAAAGACTATCAAGACTTCGCTGATGAGTTCGATGCATTGTCATCGCTTAAGCCACATATTGAGAACTTCTCTGCTGTGCTTGAAAAACACGCTGCTTTCCAAGCCGTACTGGATGGTTGGAAGCAGGACCTTGCAGGCTTTGAAGCTCTGGGCGATAAAAAGCTCGGGGAGAAAGGGGTATTTGCGCTTCGCCGTGAATCACTCAATACCATCGAGCAGCACTTAATGCCTATCAAACTGTTGAACCAATACAAGGTGCGTGGTGCACTGGCAGATTGGTTTAAAACCCTGGAAGCCGATTTTAAATCTGTCGCGGCGAGTGGCTGGAACGCAGAGCTCATTCCTGATGAAGTGCTGTTTGCCAGCCAGTGTGCAGACGTCGTGGAAGAGCTGGAAACCAAGCAGGCTCGAATCAGTGAACTGCAAGCCTTTGTCGATGCAGCAGATGAAGAAGACTACGAGCCTGCCGATGAAAACCCTGCGTTACCTAGTGAATACGTTAAACAACTCAAAGACGAGCTTAAAGCTCATAAAGCGACCATCAAAACCAGTTTGGCGGTACTGAAAGCGCAGATCAAAGATGCGTTCATCCAGCTTAAAAACAGTGCGGAACTACCAAAAGGCACTAAGCAGGGGGACTTTGCTAAAGGGCTGACGGGTAAGGAGCTGAACTTTTCCATTCACAAAGAAATACTGGGTTTGGCGGGTGAGCTTGGCGTTCAGCTGGACAACTTTGAGCTGATTAAAGAGCACGCCCGCAAAGGCGCAATGGCTGCCGCTGAAGCAACCGCGATTGAAGCAAAGTTTGCGGCACACAAAGCGTTAGAAGATGAGTTGAAACAACTGAAAGCCGAAATTAAGGAAACGGAAAAACGCCGTGATGAACTGCTTGATGCTGCCCGTGACGCAATTACACCAGAAGAAGCGAAGGTCCTGATTCTGGAACGGTTCAAAACCGAGTTGGATCGCCAATACCAAAGTTATGTGCGTGCGTTGTTGCTTGACCGTATCGCTGCAGTTGAGAACTTACATAGCAAATACCAAGTTACCGCCAAAAGCATCATTGCCAAACGAGACCAGGAAGCGAGCAAGCTGGCTGGCTTTATGAAGGAGCTTGGCTATGAGTGATTGGGTACGAATTCCCTTAGATGAGTTAGTTGATGTTATTGACCCTCATCCAAGCCATAGGGCACCTGATGCGGTAGTCCAAGGTATTCCGTTTGTTGGTATTGGGGATATCCGAGAAGACGGCTCACTGATTGAAGGAAAAGGCAGAATAGTTTCCGAGAAAATATTTGATGAGCATATTAAACGCTACCAGATATCAGATCGCACTATCGGCTTTGGACGAGTGGCGACTATTGGTAAAGTCATCAGTTTTCGGAATCCTACGACTAAGTTTGTTGTATCTCCAACTATGGCCGTGTTAGAGCCTAAACCTGGGACCAATAGGGATTTCATCCTTCATGCTCTGCAAAGTGAGGATATACAGGAGCAGATTGATAAGCTCCTAACCGGCTCAACAAGATCCTCACTTGGTATTGAGTTGCTTCGAAAGCTCACGATACTTCATCCTGCTTCAGCAGTAGCACAGAAGATATCGAACGTATTAAACTCAGTATCGAACCAAATCGGTGCAACTCAAGCCCTTATCGACAAATATACAGCTATCAAACAAGGCATGATGGCGGACTTGTTTAGCCGAGGTATCGACCCAGAAACCAAAGCCCTTCGCCCAACGTTTGAAGAAGCGCCAGAGCTTTATCATGAGACGCCATTGGGAATGTTGCCTAATGGGTGGGATGTAAAAACACTTGGAGATATATCCGAAAAAATCACAAGTGGCTCTAGAGATTGGGCGAAGTTTTACTCTTCAGAGGGCGATCTTTTTGTTCGGATTAGCAATCTTACTCGCGAGCATGTGAATTTTCGTTGGGATTCAGTTAAATATGTCGATATCGGTGGTGGTTCTGAGGGGGAAAGAACCCAGCTACAGCCTGGTGACATTCTTGTTTCGATTACTGCGGATTTAGGTATTGTTGGTGTTGTCCCAGAAGATATGGGGAGAGCTTATATTAACCAACATACGGCACTAATTCGCTTATCCACTGATGGTGAAAATGCGAGATTTATTGGCAATTACTTGTCGTCTCGCCGTGGACAGGAGCAGTTTGAGAAAAACAATGATTCAGGTGCAAAAGCTGGTATCAATTTACCTACAATCGCCTCGCTTTGCTGTCCAACCCCTGAGGGAAAAGAGCAAATTTTAATAGCATCAAAAATCGATGCTTTAGACGAGGTTATTGCTGACCTCAAAAGGGAAAAGTCGAAAAACATTTCACTTAAGCAAGGCCTAATGCAAGACCTCTTAACAGGCCAAGTCTCAGTCCCCGCATAATAAAAATATAAAAAGTGGCAGCAGGTAAATGGCTCGCTGCCAGTAATAAGGATATCAAACAATGTCAGAGTACCAACTGGTAGAAAAGCCGCTGCTAAACCAGCTTAAAAGCATGGGCTGGGATGTGACGGATTTAGGGCAAGGTGTGCCGACCGACCCAACCACCAGCTTTCGCAGCTCTTTTCGTGAAGTCATCTTAAAAGACATTTTTAAAACCGCAGTACACCGCATCAACACCACTGATGACGGCAAGCCTTGGCTGACGGATAGCCAACTCGATGTCTTGCTCGATGATGTTACCGACTTTGGTACTCATAAATTGCTGGCGGCCAACGAAGAGTTTATTGGCCGTCTCCACAAATGGCAGCTCGACCGTAACGAGCTGACCGGCGAAGAATACCCAGTAGTTAAGCTGATTGATTTTGATAACTGGGAAAACAACACGTTCACCGCCATCAATCAGTTTCGTGTTGATACGCCTGGGTTGGGGAAAGAGCACATTCGCCCAGACATTGTATTGTTCGTCAACGGCCTGCCGCTGGTGGTGATTGAGTGTAAAGAGCAGTCACAGCATTGCTGTAACCCAATGGCAGCAGGTATTGACCAATTGCGCCGCTATGCAGACTTGCGCGAGCCTGAACACAGTAAACTGCGTGAGGGTGAACCCGCTCTGTTCTTTGCCAACCAGTTGATGATCAGCACTTACGGTGATGATTGTAAAGTCGGTACCATCACCTCAAATGAAGATTACTACTTCAACTGGAAAACCATCTACCCCGATACAGAGCCCTATATCGCACCGGAAATTGGCACCCATCGCAGCCAGGAGAAGCTAGTTCAGGGCATGCTCCATCCACAACGGCTGCTTGATATCATCCGTTGTTTTACCCTGTTTATGGATACTGACAACGGCCCACGTGTAAAGGTGATTTGCCGATACCAACAATTTCGCGCGGTGCAGAAAATCATTGAGCGTATGGAGCAAGGCGAAACGGGGATTCAGCGTTCAGGCGTGGTTTGGCATACCCAGGGAAGCGGAAAAAGCCTGACCATGGTGTTCTTGGTGCGTAAGCTTCGTCGCCATCCAGAGCTGAAAAGTTACAAGGTACTCATGGTTAACGACCGGAGTGACCTTGAAGAGCAACTGACCAATACCGCCGCGTTAATTGGTGATACGGTCGTTGAGATCAAAAGCACCAAGGATGCAAAGGAGGAGCTGGCTAATGACACCTCGAACACCAATATGGTAATGGTGCATAAGTTCCGCGAGCAAGACAGCAGTTTCCTGCCGGAATCCGTTCGTAAGCTGTTATCTAAGCACCTCGCAGAAGCAAAAGAAGCGGGCGATATTGAGCGCATTGAAGAGCTGGAAGCTGACTTTGATGCTGAGATTGTTATGCATCGACCTTTCGGCGTGATCAACGCCGGTGAAAAAGTGCTGATCTTGGTGGATGAGGCGCACCGCACCCAGCGAGGCGGAAAAGACCGCCCAAGCCTTTCAGATAATCTGTTTGATGCTTTCCCCAAATCAACCCGAGTGGCGTTCACGGGAACACCGCTTATTGCTGACCACCACACTTATCCAACCTGGAAGCGTTTTGGCGTCAGCCAAGAAAAAGCCTATATCGACAAATACAAGCTTCAGGATGCCGTCGATGATGGTGCGACGTTAAAAATCCTCTATGAAGGTAAAACCGCTGACAGTGCGATCTACGATAAAGCGGGGTTTGATACCAAATTTGAAAATCTCTTTGCGGACAGAACGGAAGAAGAGCTCAGAGAGATCCGTAAAAAATACGGTGCTGAAGGGGATATTCTTGAAGCAGAAAAGCGCATTGAGGAAATTGCTGAGGACCTAGTAAAACACTACATACGGCAGATTTTACCAGCTGGCTTCAAAGCCCAGGTGGTGTGCTCTTCTAAGCAAGCAGCTATTCATTACCAAGCTTACATTGAAAAAGCGCTGGCGAAAGAAATCGAGCGGTACAAAAAGCAGCCAGAACAATGTATTGATAAAGCCTGGCTTGAACGCCTTGAGTTTTTGAAAACGGCGGTAGTGATCTCCAGTGATGACACCAACGAAGCAGCGTCTTTCACCTACGCCAGAAAGCAGGCCAAAGAGTTAAAAGCCGTCGAGAGCTTCAAGAAGAAGTTTGATCACAGCAAGCCAAATACCGGCGTCGCTTTCTTGATTGTCTGCGACATGCTGTTAACGGGCTTTGATGCGCCAATTGAACAGGTGATGTACCTCGATAAAAAGCTGCGAGAGCATAACTTGCTGCAAACCATTGCACGTGTAAACAGAACTGCGAAGGAGAAAAAACGCGGTTATATAGTTGATTATATTGGTCTAGCTCATCACCTGAGAGATGCGCTGTCAATGTACTCGCAGGATGACCAAGACGACATTTTGGAAAGCTTGCAAAACATTGATAGCGAAGTGCCGGCTTTGGAAAGTCGTTATCGCCGATTGCTTCAGTTGTTTACCGAACTCAAGGTTCGCAACATTGAAGCGTTTGTAAACCAGAAGCTCAGTGTCGATGAACACTATCAAGTTCAGCTTCAAGCGATTGCAGTTTTAGAAGACCCTCGCCAGCGTGACAGTTTCAACGTGTTCTTGAAGAAGTTCCTTCAAAGCATGGACATCATCATGCCGAATTCCTTGGCGGACCCGTACAAAACGCCGATGTACCAGTTTGTGCATATTCAAGCGAAAGCGCGTCAGCGTTACCAAGATGACAGCATGAGCTTCCAGGGCGTGGGCGCAAAAATTCGTCACCTTGTGAACGAGCATCTGATCAGCCTGGGCATTAACCCTAAAATCAAACCGATTGACCTGTTCAGTGATGCGTTTATGACGAACATGGGTAAAGAGCCGGATTTACAAGCGCAAGCGAGTGAGATGGAACACGCCATTCGTAAGCACTGCAAAGTAAATGCGGATGATGACCCAGTATTTCACAAAAAAATGAGTGAGAAGCTGGATGAGATAATTAAAAAGCACTCTGGAAACTGGGAAAAGATGATCCTAGAGCTGAGTGCTTTACGAGATGAAATCGACGCGGGACGCGGCCCTAATGCCCAAGTCTCCGACCCATTCTTCGATCTGATTGTCAGCATTGCATTCCCAGATGGCGAGCCCGTTAAGCCTCTCGACAAGGTGAAAGCCTGTGTCGACACCGTTATGGAAGAGCTTGGCGAGAATATTGGTAGCCTAGACTTCTGGGAACGCGAAGATTTGATTTCGGAGCTAGAAGGGAAAGTTGAAATGCGCTTCTTACTAAGTGGCGTACCTCAATTGAGTGAGCTAAGTGAACAACTGACAACTGATGTAGTGACATTAGCGCGCAGGAGGGAGTTGTTAATTCTGTCTGAACAGGCGCTGAATGAGCGTATCGATGAAATTATCGAAAAGCTTCGTGCTATTGACCCTGAAGCGTTACAAAAACAAATCAGCGAGCAACCAGACCTCTCATTGCTGAAATATGACTTGGATGGTGTTGATTTATTCCTGGCCCAAGAGCTGGAGCAATATGAGAGTTTCTACGAGCTAGCATTGATCAAGGTGGCAACAGATATCAACTATGTTGAAGAAGAAGAGCACCGTTCGTCACTGCCGTATGAAATTAGAAAGCAGTTCTTGCTTAACTCTGAAGTCGTCCGAGATGCTCTTACCGATATTATTTTATCAATTCAATCAGAGTTAACTTTCCCTGATTTGGAACATAGGCCAATAGTTGCCTTAAAAGAGACTGCAAGAGGAAGTTTGTTCATAACTGTTGTAGTGGGGCTAATGACCAATTTAATCTACGATGTCATTAAAACGACTGCTTTGAAGGGACGCCAACCGATAAAGGACATAGTTTCAAAAGGTGATCGAGTTAAAAATGAGTTACCTGCATTGGTTGAACGAAATCGTGCAGAGCGCGGGCTTAATGAATCAAACTATGGGATTTCTTATACCGAAGAAAAGAACTTAGTTGATGATGCACTAAAGCAACTGTGTGACCGCACTTCATCAAAGCAAGATAAGAACAAATATCACTAATGCAATACAAAGATATCAAATACAGCTTGAAACAAAGCAAGCGAAAGACAACTAGCATTCTTATCGAGCGGGATGGGAGTGTTACTGTGCTTGCGCCTGAAGGCTACGATATTGAAAAAATAGAGAGTATCGTTGAGGAAAAACGGAGCTGGATTTACCGCAACTTAGCAGAGTGGGAAGACCTTAATCGTACCAAGGTTGAGCGCGAGTTCGTGAGCGGTGAGGGCTTCCCCTACCTGGGCTGCAATTATCGTTTAAAGCTGGTGGACGAGCAGAAAGAAGATTTGATCCTGAAAAATGGTTACTTCATGATGCGCCGTGATAAAGCGGAATACGGTAGCGAGCTATTCAAACACTTTTATCGAACCAAGGGGCTATCTCGTATTAGTAAACGGGTAGAGCACTTTGCCCCAAAACTAGGAGTGGATTATCGTGCAATCCGCGTCATGGAACTCCAGCACCATTGGGCGTCATGTTCACCAAAGGGTGACCTGAATTTTCACTGGCGTTGTCTCATGGCACCGCTTGCAGTGCTGGACTATATCGTGGTTCATGAACTGGCTCACCGCGTGGAGCGTAATCACAACGCTGCATTCTGGAATTTGGTCGACAAAATTATGCCGGACTATCAAAAACATGTGTCCTGGTTGAGGCATAATGGTGCAGGAATGGATCTCTAATCGGTTTGGGATATTCAGATTAAAGCTTTACCCAAATGGCAACGACCGGACATTAAGGGGTGAGAATGATAAATACAATATACCGACTGTTGCTGACTTTTAACGCGACCTCGCTGTTAATGCTTATATTTTTGGTTCAAAAGGGATACTCAATAGGGCACTTTTTCCCGAAGTGTCCTTATTTGGTCGGTACGCCGAATTATCTCTCGTATCTTGCCTATTTATCTGTACCTGTTTTACTTACAGGGCTAAGTATCATTTTAAGCTCATTGCTTGGAAAAGATGATTTTCAGCCTGACGAGATTAGTAGTATCGATCACGCAAACAATAGTTTTCTACCTAGTTATCTAGGGTACTTTTTTGTCGCGCTCAGTGTCGGCAACTGGGAAACATTGTGGTTTGTGTACGGAGTTCTGTTTGTGTTCACATTTTTGTCGCAAGCATTGTATTTTAATCCATTGTTCTTGCTTTTTGGATTTGAGTTCTACAACATTACCACTAAAAATGGTACGTCTATCTTTTTGATAAGTAGGTATAAATACAAAAAGCCTAGCGAGGTTGATGTGCCCTTAGCAAATCGAATTAATAATTACACGTTTATTGAACGAGGTGGCAATGGATCACGTTTTGGCGAAGGTTAAAGGATTACGCAAGAAGCCTTATTGCAAACTTGTATCCGATAGCAGTTTGTTTGATGCAGTTCAGATTGATGTAAATGCTTGTGTGTCTTACGACCCGGACCATAACCTTGATGAGGATGCATGGTTCAAGGTTGAGGGTTTTAGTCAGCGGCCATTTTGCCTAGATATTCTGAAGTGTCCTTTTGACTCTAAGGACTATGATGACCTGAAAAAAGAGCAGTTCGGTAAGATCGGCTGTGTTTTTTCTGTGCAAAATGGAGACTTTTACTTTCAAAAAGTTACGCCATCGCTTTTTATTCGCCGCAAGACTGTCGCATTTGGCGAGGCAGCAAAGATTGAAGATAATGGTAACCGCCTAGTTATCAACGCTAAACCAGATGCTATCTACTTCAGCCAATCGGATACACTTGTTTTCACTAACCTTGCGACGATATCGAGTATCTTCAAGGGTATCGATATTCTTTATAAAGAAGCTACAGCTCAAGAGGTTGAGAAGTTTTTGGAAGAGGATTTTATTGAGCTGTCAGATAACTACGGTCTGGAAAAAGTTTCAAAACCAAACAGAAAACGGATTGCTCTGGCTATGGATACATTAGATGCAATGGAGCCAGTTGAACGTGACCAAATGCTTACTTATATCCATAGTTACTGTGACCAAAAACTGCGTTTTGATAAAGATAATGGAAAATTTGAAATTAAAACTGACGATGAACTGAAATATCTTCTTTACGGTATTGAGCAGCGTTTCTACACAACGCCTCTAAGCCAGGAGAGACGTTTAGCGAACTCGGTTCAGTCAATGGATTAAATCTTCTCTTATTCTACTTTGCGTTCTTCATTGATAGGTTGCCTCTAGCTATCATTTTGTATGGCTACTTCACTAGTCTCCCAGATTTGACGGCGTGAATGGTTTATGTAGATAAATCCTCTTTGATAACAGTCAAAAAAATTTCAGGCATATATCACCAAGTGAGATGAACTGACACTATGGGGGAAGATATGCCAGAACAACCAATTAGGCTGATTAGATTGAAAGACGTTATCGCTATGACAGGCCTTTCGCGCTCAAGTGTTTATAAGCATGTGAGTGAAAATGGCTTTCCCGCTCAGGTACCACTTGGTGGACGAGCTGTCGCTTGGGTGGAGAGTGAAGTCTTAGATTGGGTAAAGCAACGTATCGCTTTAAGAGATCAGTAGTGGAGAGGGAGCCGTGCGCTCCCTCTTTTTGTTTTCAGCCCTAAACCACCTACTTCAGTAGGTGGTTATCATTCCTTTCGGCTTTGCCAATAAAGCGAAGTACTTAAAGGGAACATCGTTATCATTGAGCTGAATAACTGTATGTAAGCGTCTTCAACCAACTTCAGTCTGCTAGTCCAGTGATTTAGTCCAGTAACTGATAAAAAGCAGATTTGTAGAAGATAAGTGAGAAGTTGAAGCGCATCCAAAACGATAATGTGCAGTTGAACCGAATAAATGCCCCCTTTTAGGGGGCTCATACAAAGCCACCTTCTTTAGAAGGTGGATCTTTTACCTAGCTAATGATGGTTAATGATTTCATTCCAGTTATGGATAAACTGCCCAGTGACGCCTTTTCTATGTGTTTGCTCCACCAGCACATAAGACGAATCCGTCGCTCTAGGTAGTCTGAACGATTGTAAGCACTTCGTACCTGGTTATCATCAACGTGAGCTAATGCAGCTTCAATCAAGTCTGGCTCAAAGCCTTGCTCGTTAAGTGTGGTACTGGCAAGTGAGCGCAGGCCATGACTGACAAGTCTTCCGGCAAACCCCATACGTTTTAGCGCCATATTTGCTGTTTGGCTATTACAAGGCTTCTTGGGATCACGGTCGGAAGGGAACACGTAATCACGATGTCCACTGATCGCCTGCATTGTATCTAGTAGTGCTATGGCTTGCTCTGTGAGTGGAATACGGTGCTCTCGGCGCTTTTTCATTCGTTCTGCCGGAATGGTCCAGATTTTTTTGTCGATATTAATTTCATCCCAACGTGCGCCAGCAGCTTCTGCTGGTCGTGTCATGGTATGGAGTTGCCATTCTATCAAGCAACGTGTTGTACGCTTGATAGAGGCGTTAGCTATGGCAGACATTAGCTCTGGAAGCTCATCGGGCTTTAGGGCTGCCATATTTTCTTTTTTTGGCTTTTTAAAGGCGTCTTTGATTCCGCTCAGAGGGTTAGAGAAGATAAGACCAGTGTTAACTGCAAACGTCATGAGCTCATTAAGTCGTTGAGTTAAGCGTTTGACTGTCTCCAGGCTTCCTTTAGCCTCTATAGGGCGAAGTACTTGAATCACTTCTTTTGCGGTGATCTTAGCTATTGGATAGTTGCCTAGTTGAGGGAAGATATGCAGCTCTAAGGATCGCCAGATGTCATCGGCATAATTCGAAGTAATCGAATCTTTTTTTACTTCAAACCAGCTAGTTGCGACATTTTGAAGTGTGTGCTCACTTACCAAACGTTCATTATGGCGCTGATTCTCCCTGTGTTCTTTAGGATCAATTTCTTGCGCAACAAGAGCTCTAGCTTCCATGGTGAGTCTACGTGCTTGAGCGAGAGAGATTTCAGGAAAGGGGCCCAAGCCCATATTGATGCGTTTTTTGGAGTATGGGTGGCGATAGTTGAAGTTCCACAGCCGAGAACCATTCTTTCTAACGCGTAGTTGAAGTCCATCACCATCAGAAAGCACATAGTCTTTCTCTTTGGGCTTGGCGTGTTCGATTTCTTTCTGTGTTAATCGAGTCGTTGTCCTGCCCATAATCACTAGCCTCCGTTGCCATGGTATTCCAAAATTGTATACCAAGAAGTTTGGAATACCACTTGGAATACCAAAATTTGTGGAAGCTGGTGGATGTTAATGGATGCTGCAGATACAAGAAAGCCCGGCAGTGCAACGACTTACCGGGCTTTCATAACGTCCGTGGACGTTAACATACGTATGTTTGGTGGAGCTGGCGGGAGTTGAACCCGCGTCCAAAACCAGTCTAACTAATGGCGCTACATGCTTAGTCTATCTATATTCTCGTAAGAGCACTGCGGGTAGACACGCCATGCTAGTACATACCAGAATTCTATTTCGCGGTTCAGCTCTCCGGTCAAAGCTTCCCTCGCTATCTTGTTTGGGTTTGAACTCCTGTGATTCCCCGTCTTACAAGCGGAAGCTAGGGCAGAAGTGCTCTCAGCAGGTTATTAAGCTGCTAGTGCGTAGTTTTCGTCGTTTGCGACTATTTTTTTGCGGCTTTTTTACGAGGCCAACCGCACCTCGGCATGCTCCATGAGCCTTCGTGATCCTGTCGAATCCTAAATCAGCCCCAGAGAACAACAAATGTTATCAGGTAAATCTGTTGTGTCAATATCATTGTCTGCAAACTTGGCCCGGATGCTTATAAAACAATCGCTTGGGCCAAGGCTGTTTAGCGCATGCTGTGCTTCATGATGCGCTGCTTGTCGCGCTGCCAGTCGCGATCTTTCTTGTCGGCGCGCTTGTCGTGCAATTTCTTACCTTTCGCTGTACCTATTTTCAGTTTAACCCATGAACCTTTCCAGTACATGTTAAGGGCTACGATGGTTTCGCCGTCGCGGTTAACCGCACCGGTCAGCCTGTCGATTTCGCGACGGTTCAGCAGCAGCTTACGGGTACGTGTCGGATCGGCGACTACGTGGGTAGAAGCGGCATTCAGCGGGGTGATGGTAACACCGGAAATAAAGGCTTCACCGTTACGCAGGAATACGTAGCTTTCAGAGATGTTCACTTTGCCGGAACGGATCGCTTTTACTTCCCAGCCCTGAAGCTCAAGGCCTGCTTCGTATTCATCCTGAATAGAAAACTCATGACGGGCGGTTTTGTTTTTTGCAATGGTATTGCTGCCCGGTTTGCTTGGTTTTTTCTTTGCCATAATACTCGTCTATTTTTAATGCTGTCCCGGGCCAGAGGAGGTCGGCCCGGTCGAAGTGCATAAGCTGCGGGGTTACGTGCGCCCCGTACTGTGAGCTTTGCACGGATTTTGGCTGATTGCTGAGTAATGGTATCATTGAGCTACCTCTTCTTCCTAGGTTTTGCGGTGTTTTGGCGAAATACTTGTGGGATGAGGCACTTATGATGGGTAAAGGAGAAACTATGCCTCAGATTAGTCGCTCTGCACTGGTTCCTTTTAGTGCGAAGCAAATGTTTGAACTTGTTAATGATGTCGAGTCTTACCCTGCGTTTTTGCCAGGGTGTTCAGGGACGAAAATCTTAGAGAGTTCTGATCAACATATGATGGCATCGGTCGATGTTTCCAAAGCTGGTATAAAGAAGACATTCGTCACCCGTAACCAGCTTGTCCACGGTAATAAGATCGACATGCAGTTGGTGGAAGGCCCGTTCCAGCGCTTGGCTGGTGGCTGGCATTTTATTGAGCTGGATGCCGAGGCCTGCAAAGTGGAACTGAAGCTGGATTTTGAATTTACCAATGGCATTGTTGAAGCGGCGTTCGGTAAGGTGTTCCGCGAGCTGACTAACAATATGGTGAACGCGTTTACCCAACGAGCCCGAGAAGTTTATGAGTTCTGAAGAAAAACTGATTCATGTTGAGGTGGTGTATGCGCTGCCTCACGTTCAGCGGGTGATTAAGCTGGCGATCACGCCGGATACCAAAGTACAGGAAATCATTGAGCAGTCCGGTGTACTGGAGATGTATCCTGAGATCGATCTGAAGAAGAACAAAGTCGGCGTGTATAGCCGTAATGTCAGGTTGGATGCTATGGTTCACGACGGTGACCGGATTGAGATTTACCGCCCGTTAATTGCAGATCCAAGAGAGATCCGCCGTAAGCGTGCTGAGCAGGCAAAGCAAGAGGCGCAAGCTGCCAAAGCAGCAAAATAAGCTCGGATTACTGTTTGGTATCAGATAGCGGCAATAAAAAAGCTCGCCAAGGTGATTGGCGAGCTTTTTTGTGTCTGTTGTATTTGTCAGTTAATCGGGTCCATGAATTTCGGACCGGCTTCAAAATCACCTGACAGAGCAACAAGCTGATTCTGGGCGTTGAACTTCAGTACCAGATTCTTCTGGACTGGCTCGTTGTGGCCCGGCTTGTGGTAGTAGACGTAATACCAGGTGTCCGGGTATTCCGGTTCAACCAGCATCGGTGAACCCAGTACGTAACGTACTTGTTCTTTATTCATTCCGTACCTCAGGGTATCGACATCCTGTTGCTCCAGGAAATTACCCTGATTGATATCGATTCGGTACACCAGTCGTTCAACGACTGAACAGCCACCTAACAGGCTTGCAGCCAGTGTTAGTGCAGCAAGGCTTTTCCAACTCATAGCATCCCGGCAAATTCGTTTTTACTGCTGCGATGATAAACAAGCTCCATGCAGAAGTAAAAAAGCGGTCTAAGAAAAAAACTGTAATTGAGACTGCTGTACAGCCAATTAGTTGCATCAGCCTTTAAGTTTATTCGATTTACGCTGCAAACAGCAGTTCTTTTGCATTTGCCAGGGTGCGGTCGGTGATTTCGCTACCGCCAAGCAGCCTTGCTAGCTCAGATACTCGCTCGTCGTTGGTCAGCGGGTACATGTTGGTTTCAGTTTGTCCCTTGGTGCTCTTCTTGGCAACGAACATTTGCTGATGACCGCAACCGGCAACCTGAGGCAGGTGGGTCACACACATTACCTGAGTGGACTCGCCCAAGGTACGTAGCATTTTTCCGACAATGGCAGCCGTCGGGCCACTGATACCGACATCGACTTCATCGAAAATCAGGCTTGGAGTTTCAATTTTCTGCGCTGTGATCACCTGGATGGCCAGGGAAATACGCGACAGCTCACCGCCTGAGGCCACTTTGCCCAGCGGTTGCAATGGCTGCCCCGGGTTGGTTGAAACCAGGAAGGTGATGGTGTCAAAACCCAGCGGGCTGAGCATACGTTCGGCATCGCTCTGGATATCGATTTTGAAAATACCGTTTTCCATACTTAGTTGGTGCATGCTTTCTGAGATTTTCTTGTCCAGTTCTTTGGCATACCGCTGGCGGCTCTTGCTTAGTTTTTCGGCATTGGTCAGGCAGAGCTGGCGTTTGGCTTCAACCTGCTCGGCCATTTCTTCCAGTCGCTCATCGCTGCAGTCTAGATCGTCCAGCTCTTTCAGAAGATCTTGGTGCTTCTGATATAGTTCGTCCGGCATCACATAGTGTTTGCGTGCCAGTGACATGATTTTCGCCAGGCGTTCTTCCAAGTAGATCAGGCGCTGCGGATCCATATCTAGGTTATCAAGGTAACAGCGCAGTTCCTGGCTGGCTTCCTGAACCTGAATTATGGCGTCTTCTAGCATTTCCGGGATCACTTTCAGGTTGGCATCCATTTCACCTAAGTTGATTACTTGTTGGCTTGCCATCTGTAATAGTTGCAGGGCATTGCCTTCGTCGCTGTCGTACAGCATCGACAGGGCAGTCTGGCTTGAAACCGCTAGCTCACCGCTGTTAGACAGGCGTTTGTGCTCTTCTTCGATTTCGGCATATTCGTGCTCGCCTAGCGCCAGTTCGTCCAGCTCTTTTACCTGGTATTGCAGCAGCTGTTTTTGCGCTTCATTTTCGTCACGGCTCTGGGTCAGGCGTTTGAGTTCATTATGGGCCTGCCGCCAGATCTGATACGACTGGCGGGTTTTATCCATTAGCAGGTGGTGACCGGCATACTGATCTAGCATCTGCTGTTGGTAGTCTGCCCGCATTAACTGCTGGTGGGCGTGCTGGCCGTGGATGTTGATCAGCAACTGGCCCAGGGCTTTTTGTTGTGAAGCCGGTACCGGGCTGCCGTTAATAAAGGCGCGGGAACGGCCTTCTTTGGTGATCACGCGGCGAAGAATACACTCATCACCGTCGCTGAGTTCATTGTCTTCCAGCCAGCGTCGTGCCGACTGGTTATTTAGTAGGGAAAACGCCGCCGAGATTTCGGCTTTGTCTTGGTTTGGCCGCACCATGCTCGCTTCTGCGCGATCGCCTAAGCATAAACCGAGAGCATCAATAGATATGGATTTACCGGCACCGGTTTCACCTGTAATGGTGGTCATGCCCGGCTTCAGTTCGAATTCAAGGCTTTTAACAATAGCAAAGTTAGAGATGGTCATATGGGCAAGCATGTGTTCACCTGTTTAAATCAACACCTGTTTTTCCATACAGTATATACTGTATCTATACACAGTAAAGTGCTGGTCATGAAATTTTGCTGTGTAATTTTGATTTTGGATAACTTTCTGAAAATTAGAATTAATTATGAGCAGGAATAAAAAAGCCAGCACGGAGCTGGCTTAGGCGAATTGGTGATTTTTACCGCTGATCAGAACAGTTTGCTCGACCAGCCAAGTTTGCCGCGAAGCACGCTGTAGTAGCTGTAGTTTTTTGGATGGATCAGTTGGAGGTGATCCGGGCTCCGGTAGATGTAAATTTCATCGCCCGGGCTGACTGGCAGGGAAACCTGGCCGTCGCAGCTGACTTCCAGAGTGCTGCCGTTGGTAGGGGATACCAGCAGTTTGATTTTGCTGTTTCCGTCTACAACCAACGGACGGCACGATAGGGTGTGCGGGAACATCGGCACCAGGGAAATCGCATTCAAGCTCGGTGACAGGATCGGACCGCCGCCGGAAAGCGAATAAGCCGTAGAGCCGGTTGGAGTCGAGATGATCAGGCCGTCAGAACGTTGCGAGAAGGCGAAGTTATCGTCAATGTAAACTTCGAACTCAATCATATGGGCGATCTTGTCCGGATGCAGCACCGCTTCGTTCAGGGCGGCATTGCGGCTTTTTATCTGGCCGTGGCGATGGACCTCAGCCTCCAGCAGGAAACGCTTTTCGGTGATATATTCGCCTTGTAAGACCTTTTCCAGCTCGGAATCAAACGCATCGGGGTCCAGATCTGTCAGGAAGCCCAGGTTACCGCGGTTTACTCCGATCACGGCAACATCAAAGCGCGACAGCACACGGGCTGCACCCAGCATATTTCCGTCACCGCCGACAACAATAGCCAGATCGGCTTTGTCACCGATCGTCAGAAGATCGCACAACGCCCGCTGCGGTACATCGAGATCGTTAGCCAACCGGTGGTCGACTAGTACGTCATGCCCTTTGGTGGTAAGCCAGTCATACAGCGCTTTATGAGTTTGCAAAGCGTCGGGATTTCTCGGTTTACCGATGATCGCGATTGTCTGGAAATGTCGCTTCATGTCTTTGATCCGAAAATAATAGTGCAGCCAGTATAGCGTCAGGTTTAGATTCTTGTCGCGCTTTGTGAGTGATCTCGGCTTGAATCATTGAACTTCATCCCCATAATATGCGCATATACGTTTTTTCTTGGTAGGACCATTCTCTTTTTTCCTACCAGCCGACAAACAAAATATCTTGGCGGAGAAGCTAAAGCATGAGCAACGAAGATAAGAAAGTACAGGACGAACAGCTGAAGCAAGACACTGTTGAAGCAGAAGCGGTTGAAACTGAATCTGCTGAGGAAGTAGTAGAAATGACAGAGCAGGAACTTCAGGCTGCACGTATTGCTGAGCTTGAAGCTGCGCTGCTGACTAGCGAAGCGAAAGTAAAAGAGCAGCAGGAAAGTGTATTGCGTGCTCGTGCCGATGTTGAAAACATGCGTCGTCGTACCGAACAGGAAATCGACAAGGCACGTAAATATGCACTTGAAAAGTTTGCCGGTGAGCTGTTGCCTGTTATCGATAACATGGAGCGTGCTATCGAGATGGCAGATAAGAATGATGATGCAATCAAGTCAATGATTGAAGGTGTTGAGCTGACACTGAAAACCATGACTGACACTGTTGCTAAGTTCGGTCTGAACCAGATCAACCCGGAAGGTCAGCCATTCAACCCTGAATTCCACCAAGCGATGTCTATTCAGGAAAGCGCTGAGCATGAGCCAAACACCGTAATGCTGGTAATGCAGAAAGGTTACGAGCTGAACGGCCGAGTTATCCGCCCTGCGATGGTTATGGTATCGAAAGCCGCTTCAGGCAACGTTGATACTCAAGCATAAGCGGGTAAGAATTGTACGAAACCCGCAGCAATTGCGGGTTTTTTTATTTTTTTTGATTTTTTTTCGGTGTCGGCCTTGAAAACAAATTGGCTGCCCTTATTTAGTAGTCATACGACATCGTAAAACAATTTCCGCGGCTCAGCCGCATTGTCAGTCAAATTACTAAGTGGCTGGCAAATAGAGCTAAACGAATTTCGGAGAAAGCCTGATGGGTAAAATCATTGGTATTGACTTGGGTACAACTAACTCTTGTGTAGCAGTACTTGATGGTGAGAAACCACGTGTAATTGAGAACGCAGAAGGTGAGCGTACAACTGCATCAGTTATCGCTTACACTCAAGATGGTGAAACACTGGTTGGCCAGCCGGCTAAACGTCAGGCGGTAACAAACCCTGAAAACACACTATTTGCGATCAAGCGTCTGATCGGTCGTCGCTTTGAAGACGAAGAAGTTCAGCGCGACATCGAAATCATGCCTTTCAAAATTGTTAAGGCTGACAACGGCGATGCATGGGTAGAAGCAAAAGGCCAGAAGATGGCTGCTCCTCAGGTATCAGCTGAAGTTCTTAAGAAGATGAAGAAAACTGCAGAAGACTTCCTGGGTGAGGAAGTAACTGGCGCAGTTATTACAGTACCAGCGTACTTCAACGACTCTCAGCGTCAGGCAACTAAAGATGCCGGCCGTATCGCAGGTCTTGAAGTTAAGCGTATCATCAACGAACCAACAGCTGCTGCACTGGCTTACGGTCTTGATAAACAAGGCGGTGACCGCACTATCGCTGTTTACGACCTTGGTGGTGGTACTTTCGACATTTCTATCATCGAAATCGATGAAGTTGAAGGCGAGAAGACTTTCGAAGTTCTTTCAACCAACGGTGACACTCACCTGGGCGGTGAAGACTTCGATAACCGCATGATCAACTACCTGGTTGATGAGTTCAAGAAAGAGCAGTCTATCGACCTGCGTAACGACCCTCTTGCAATGCAGCGTCTGAAAGAAGCTGCAGAAAAAGCGAAGATCGAGCTGTCTTCTGCTCAGCAGACTGATGTAAACCTACCTTACATCACTGCAGATGCAACGGGTCCTAAGCACATGAACATCAAAGTGACTCGTGCGAAGCTTGAAGCTCTGGTTGAAGATCTGGTACAGCGTTCTCTTGAGCCAATGAAAGTTGCTCTGGCTGACGCAGACCTGTCTGTAGGCGACATCACTGACGTTATCCTGGTTGGTGGTCAAACTCGTATGCCAATGGTTCAGGCTAAAGTTGCTGAGTTCTTCGGTAAGGAAGCTCGTAAAGACGTTAATCCGGACGAAGCAGTTGCTGTCGGTGCTGCGGTTCAGGGCGGTGTACTTGCCGGTGACGTTAAAGACGTTCTTCTGTTAGACGTTACTCCACTGTCTCTTGGTATCGAAACCATGGGCGGTGTGATGACTAAGCTTATCGAGAAGAACACAACTATCCCGACTAAAGCGAACCAGGTGTTCTCTACTGCTGAAGACAACCAGAACGCGGTAACTATCCACGTTCTTCAGGGTGAGCGTAAGCAAGCGAACTACAACAAGTCTCTTGGTCAGTTCAACCTTGAAGGTATCAACCCGGCTCCTCGCGGTATGCCTCAGATCGAAGTTACTTTCGACCTGGATGCGGACGGTATCCTACATGTTTCTGCGAAAGACAAGGCAACTGGTAAAGAGCAGAACATCACTATCCAGGCTTCTGGTGGTCTGAGCGACGACGAAATCGAGAAGATGGTTCAGGAAGCAGAAGCTAACAAAGAAGCGGATAAGAAGTTCGAAGAGTTAGTAACTGCACGTAACCAGGCTGACCAGCTGGTACACGGTACTCGCAAGCAGATTGAAGAAGCTGGCGAAGCACTTCCTGCAGACGAGAAAGAGAAGATTGAAGCGGCTGTAAGCGAGCTTGAAGAAGCACGTAAAGGTGAAGACAAAGAAGCGATCGACGCTAAAGTTCAGGCGCTAATCGCTGCTTCTCAGAAGCTGATGGAAATTGCTCAGCAGCAGGCTCAAGCTCAGCAGGCGCAAGCCGGTGAGGGCGAGCAGCCGGCACAACAGCAAGATGACAACGTTGTAGACGCTGA
The DNA here is from genome assembly GCF_000331515.1 of Photobacterium marinum. Taxonomy (GTDB): domain Bacteria; phylum Pseudomonadota; class Gammaproteobacteria; order Enterobacterales; family Vibrionaceae; genus Photobacterium; species Photobacterium marinum. The sequence goes on along the minus strand of NZ_AMZO01000011.1, from coordinate 4,935 downwards.
GTTCGAAGAAGTTAAAGACGACAAGAAATAAGAATAAGTAACTCTTAATCTTATTTGAGCGCGGGCGTTGGAGGAATACTCTTGCGCCCGTAGCTGTATTAAGGCAGGTGACAGATTAGTATGTCAAAACGTGACTTATATGAAGTTCTCGGCGTAGCGCGTGATGCGTCTGAGCGCGAGATCAAAAAGGCTTATAAGCGCCTTGCAATGAAGTTTCACCCTGACCGTAACCAGGGCGACGAGCAGGCAGCTGAAAAATTCAAGGAAGTTAAGAACGCCTACGAGATCCTGACCGATCCGCAGAAGAAAGCGGCATACGATCAGTACGGCCATGCAGCCTTCGAACAGGGTGGCATGGGTGGCGGCGGCTTCGGCGGTGGCGGCTTTGGTGGCGGCGCTGACTTCGGCGACATCTTTGGTGATGTGTTCGGTGATATCTTCGGTGGTGGCGGTCGTCGTGGTGGTCAGCAGCGTGCTCAGCGTGGTGCAGATTTGCGCTACAACATGGAGCTGACACTGGAAGAAGCAGTTCGCGGTTGCAGTAAAGAAATCCGTGTACCGACTATGGTTCACTGTGACTCTTGTGACGGCAGCGGTGCGAAGAAAGGCACATCGGCAACAACCTGTTCGACCTGTCACGGTCAGGGCCAGGTTCAGATGCGTCAGGGCTTCTTTGCTGTTCAACAGACATGTCCGCACTGTCATGGTCGTGGCAAGATCATCAAAGACCCTTGTAATGTATGTCACGGTCAGGGCCGTAAAGAAGAAACTAAGACCCTGTCTGTGAAGATCCCTGCCGGTGTTGATACGGGAGACCGTATTCGCCTGTCCGGTGAAGGTGAAGCTGGGGAATTCGGTGCACCGGCTGGTGACTTGTACGTACAGGTACATGTAGCTCAGCACAGCATCTTCGAGCGTGATGGCAACAACCTGTACTGCGAAGTTCCTGTTAGCTTTACCATGGCTGCGTTGGGTGGTGAGGTTGAAGTTCCTACCCTAGATGGTCGTGTAAACCTGAAAGTACCTTCAGAAACACAAACTGGCCGCATGTTCCGTATGCGTGGCAAAGGCGTGAAATCTGTTCGCGGTGGTGCTATGGGCGATCTGATCTGTAAGCTGGTGGTAGAAACACCGGTTAACCTGAGTGCTCGTCAGAAAGAGCTTCTGCAGGAGCTGGAAGAGACACTGGGCGGCTCTGCTGCAAAGAAGCACAAGCCTAAGTCAGAAGGCTTCTTCGATGGAGTGAAGAAGTTCTTTGATGATTTGACAGGTTAATAGTTGTTGTTCGAAAAGCCGGCAGATGCCGGCTTTTTTTATGTCTTTTCATCTACACTTTTGTTGCTACATTTTTTGGGGTGGTTGTATTAGCGTGTAGGCGGTTTCAATGATTCAATTACTAGCGATATTTAACTAAAGTAAGGGAGCTACCAACATTGTCCTGAACCTGATGCCGTTCCGATGCCTCCGGCATTTAGAGTCAGGATTTTGCAGCTGTCCTGAGCCTGTCCGCTACTTGCCTGTGGTGTGGCGATGATTTTATAAGTATCCATCCCAATTCCTGACGAATCAATTTCCAGCTTGTACCTGTTCGTATCCGTTTCGCAGAAACTGCATGTGCTCTCTGTGACTATTGAGTCATCGTAACTTCCTGTTTGAGTGTAACTTTCCTCTAGATTGAGTTGGATCTTGATCATATCTGCCATAACCTGAGAGCGATGTCCTTTTAATACATGTGCTTGGTAAGAAGGGTAGGTTAATGCTGTTAATACTCCGATAACGGTGACAGCTATCAGTAATTCGATCAGTGTCACGCCATTTTGTTTTTCCATTTCTCTGAATCTCTGATTTATTAGAGTTAACTCGACAAGTCTTTTTTATTAAATCTGGCCTATTTTGCTGTGGTGGTAACATGTGATTCAAGTTGTCTATTAGTAGTCAGCAGGGATTGATTGGGTTATTGGAAAATAGGTCGCGTAATTGTGTCAGCTATACATTTCGTACATTCTGGTAGTCGAGTAAAGCGAGGTTTCACTTTACTAGAGCTGATCATTACGCTTTCTGTAATGATGATTCTTGTCGGTGCTGCAGCACCTTCTTTTTCCAAAATTATCGAAGAAAATGAAATAAGACGGCTGGCAACCGAAATTGAGTGGCTGTTGGTTCAGGCAAAGTCTGAAGCGGTAATGCGAAGTAACCCTGTAATGGTGAAAGTAACTAATATCACTGGTACGCCTAATGTTTCCTCTGACTGGCTAATTGAAGCATCTGTTTCAGGTGGTTCTACAGTTATTTCAAGAGTTGTTGGTTCACAATTTCCTAAGTTGAAAATCAGTAAGCGATTTAATACAGACACAATTACCTTTGACTCTTTAACAGGGAGACCTAACTTCAATGGACATTTTGCTTTCTCATCGGCAGACAACAAAATTGTAAAAGTTATGATAAATAATGTGACTGGGCGTTTGTATGTTTGCTCCAAGGAGGGAGACTATGACTATAGCAAATGCTCATAGATATAGTTATGGATTTAGTATTATTGAATTGCTTGTTGCTTCTTTTATTAGCTTAATGGTTTTAGCTGTTGTGACAGGTGTCTTTATTTCAGGGTTTAACTCTTTTTCGCAACGTTCATTACAATTAATGGTCGCTCAAGATGCTAATGATGCATTAAAGATACTGAAGGAAGACATTTTAAGGGCTGGTTATAACTCCAGCACTAACTCATCGTTTGTTATTAGTGGTGCTGCTAGTACGGTTTATATAAAACCATCATCTTCAGGAAACTCTAATTGTATTGCTTATGGCTATAATGATGGGAAAAAAGAATATTTCCGTTCTTATTACTTGAAAGATAATAAGTTAAATTTTTATGCGACAAAAGATGAAGTTATCACTACATCAACTGCATGTGAAGGAGGGAAGTCAGTATTAGACAATAAGCAGTTAAAAGTAACCAAGTTTGAGTTGACAGAGAAGAAGTTGACGGTTGGCTCTGTAAATAGTAAATATATCACTATTAATCTGGAAATAGCGACACGTGATGATGCTATTTCAGCAGCAAAGACGATTACAGTGAAGACAAGGAACTGGACCTAATGAGAAGGCAACGAGGGGTTGTGACATTATTGGTGACAACAATGATACTTCTTGCTTCACTGATATTTTCACTTGCTTCATATAAGAATCTTTATTATCAGTTGAAGCGCTCGCAGAATGAGGTGTTATCCAGAAAAGTTCATTGGTTGGCTGAAGGCGGTTTGGAATGTGGTTTTGCTGCTGTCAATCGTGCTGGTGGTGTAAATACAGCACTAACACCGTTAATCTATAGTTGCGAAACAGAAAACACTGATATAAATATTAATGCGTCGGGAGCTGATTATGAAATTTCCTCTTTGGCATCAATTGATAACAAAGCTAAGGCTTTTGTTAATAAGTCTTTTTCACTAACATCTCAAAGCAGCGGTGCATTTAAGTCAACGTCTGACATTATATTTAATGTTAGTGGCGGTAATATGGACGTATATCCAGATCCGGGCGTTAGAAAAGGTGATGAATATAACTGTATATTAGCAAGGTTTTCTGGAGATTTGACAATAAAAGGCGTTTTGCAAAATAAAGGGCTTTATTTTGAATACCCTCCATATTCAGATTTTGATTTTTCTGGAAAACCTAAATGTAAGAGTAATTATAGAACTGTTTCTGTGAAAAATACGTCATTCTCATTAACTCCTGAACGCTTTAATAGTGATTTTAAAAAAGAAGTTAATTTAGACCCATTTAAAGAGATGTTCGGTTATTCCAAAGGGCAGTGGAAAGAAGTGAAAAAAGAGTTCTTTCCAATAAATCAAGGAAGTAGTTGCTCTACAGCTATTGCAAAAGCCATTAAAAATGGTAAGCAACGCATTTGGATAGAGGGAAGTTGCGATTTAAAACATAATGCGGATGAAATCAATGAAGCCATGACATTAACAGGGGCGGCAAAGTCAGCGTTGATTCTTGTTCAAGATGGAGTGGTGGCTTTTAACGGAGCAGCTGTTAGCTTGAATATTATCATTTATCAGTTTCTAACACCTAAAACGTCACCAGAGCTTCCATGGCAGCCTTCTGCTGCGGAATGGAATGCGACGTCGGTGGCTGCACACGTACCGGATAAATCAACGTACGTACATTATCAATTTGGTGCTTTGCATACAAAGGGAGGGTTTGTATTTGATATGCCCGGCTATAAGGCGAATCTTACAGGAAGTGTTAATTTTTCATTCAACGGTGATGTATTGAAAGACGTTTTAATACCTTTTGCGAAACCGAGATGGAACCAAGGATCTTGGCGTGATTTCTAACAATAACGGCTTTAGCCTACTAGAAGTAGTGATTTCATTGTTTATGATGGCCGCTGGTGTGATGGGGCTGATTAAAATGCAGTCTTACATGGAGGTAAAATCATATAATGCACTTAAATCGATAGATGCACTCTACCTTGCAGAACAGCAACTGGAATATTTTCGTACCAGGGCAGAGGTTAGTAGTGGCGTAAACTTAATTTCGTATGATGATATTAACTCGTCTCAGTGTCCTTCTATAGATACCACTGTTCCGCCTGAGTACAGCTTGTCATGCAAAGTGGCTACAATAGAAGCCTTATCTGGTAGTGCCAAGAAAATAACGGTTGCAGCTAAATGGAGTGATCGCTGGCAAAATCAACAAAAGGTCGAGCTGACGACAATTATCTCCAGATATAGTGAGTTTGATTAAGCCTTTTAACTCTCATTATGTCGTTAATCGAAGCAACCGAACGCACCGATTGTTTAAAATATGTGCGGTTAATCTTTTTTTCGTAAAAAGTGGTTGCCAATATCGAATTTCTCCCTATAATTCGCTCCCGTTGTCACGAAAAATGTTCATTGCGAACAGATTGATAACCAAGTTCTTTAACAA
>NZ_AMZO01000010.1 GCF_000331515.1 Photobacterium marinum | reverse complement strand
CGTAAGTGCGGCGAATAATACACAGCACTTTTATTACTGTAAAGCCCCTGACTGCTCAACCGCTCAACATTCGATCAAAACCATGCATTTTTTGATTGTTTTGAATGAAAACAAAGCGAAATCAAGAACATTAAGCAATTTTAAACATCATCTTCAGGCATCAGAACAGCTTCAAAGCGTTCACTGTGATTGAGCATATCCAACAATGTTTTATCAACTACGGATTTGTCCAACTGTTCATTCAGCTTTTCCTGCGCATAAATTTCAGTCGGCACACCGTAACGAGCATAACTCTGGCTAATCACATCCAGCCAGCCTAGGTTAGATTTAACCAAGCGCTGATAACGATCTTTGCGTTGATTTTTGATGTTATCCAATCCTTGCTCTGAGACACCATTCTCTTTTACCTTTGCCAACACCTTGTCTGTCAGGTTAATCAGTTCATCTACCCTTTCCGGCGCACAGTTGAAGCTGATTCGACCAATCGCGTATCCATCATTAGGTTCCTGCCAGAACCAGCTGCTAACACCATAAACGCCCGATGCTTCTTCACGTAATACCTGACGCAGTTCCTGCTGGACCAGTTCACCGGCCACATCAAGCTGATAGTTCTTTTGCAGGCTCCATGGCGTCTTCCAACTCAGGTAAATCTCAACTTCTGAGCTCGGTTCTCTGTTTTGCTTCACCACCAAACGTTCATCCGGCGAGGCAACTTCAAACTGACGCATCTGACGCTGCTGTTTTTTCACTGGCAGCGATGCCAAATAGCGTTTCACTTTCGGCAAAAGAATACTCTCTTTGATATCGCCCACAATGTAGTAGGTATAATCTGTTTTCGACAAAACATACTGGCGATAAGCATCAATCAGGCTCTGGGTATCAACAGAGTCCACCGCCTGCATAGTCAGACTGTAAACTGTCGGCTGCTGAGGAAAGCGAACAGCAGAGACTTTACGGGCAAAAACATCTTCAGCATCACGGGTGGCTTCAGACAAACGACGAATCATGTCTCGCTTGTATTCTGCAACGATTTCGTCCGTAACCACGACGTCTTCATGCTTAAGGCGGGACAACTTAAACAAAGTATCAATGTCATTACTCCGGCTCCAGCCAGAAAAACCCTGTTCGTAATCATCCAGAATAGTAGTAAAGGCAATCGGGCGCCCATTCATGATGGTTCGAAGCTCTTTACGGCTCAGAGAACCCATCCCGTATTCATCGATCACTTCCGCGGCAATCTTAACTTTCGAGTAATCTTCGGCAGGAACCGACATCAAACCGCCTGCGGTGTACATTTTGAAATGCACTTCATTAGGCGTGGTATCGCTGTAGTTATAAATCAGTTTTGAACCATTACTAAGTCGGTATTCTTTAATCCCCAACTCAAGCCACTCTTTCTCCAGCGTCAGATCACCGGCTTTACTCGGTGGTTCCGGCAGTTCAGCGGTTACTGTTTCCACCTGATACTTCGGCTGAGGCTTATTCATGGCTGCTTGCCATAACTGCTCTGCTGTTTCAGTTGTCAGCGTCGGTTTAATGACCCCATTCGGGTGAGTCAGCATTAACATTCTCGCCTGCGGCTTAATCAACTCAGTAAAGGCCGCATTAACCTGCTCAAGTGTGACATCTTTAAGCAAGGACTGATTGATCTTAAGCAGCACCTCATCATTCATAATCAACTGACCTGTAGCCGCACTGTCAACCATATCGCTGGCCAGGTCGATGCTGTATGGCGACTCCATTGATTTTGCACGACGGGTAAGGATCGCATCAATGCGTTCTCTCTCACCTTCAAATTCTGAAGCCAGGAATCCATGCTGTTTGATCTGAGCCAACACAGCAAACAGTTGCTCTGCGGCTTGCTCAAACTTTGGTTCAGAAAGCTGCAGTGAAAAAAGATCCTGCGACGTTTCACGGCCAAGGCTGGTAGAAAAATAAGTGGCGCTGTTTATCAGCCCAGTTTGTTTCTCCTGCCATTCCTGGAAACGAATATTCACCAGCTTGGTCGCAATGTTTTTGATAAAGCTTTGCTTATAAGCAGAAAAAGAGTTGTCCTCCTGATATGGCTTCAAAAAACTAAACTCGAACGATGAATCTGCCCGGCTGGCTTCTGTTACTGATGCAACACGTAGTTGATCCGGGATAGGTACTGAGTAATCAATCGGATCCATCGGCTTTTCAGGCTGATTCAGATATGCAAACTTCTCACTGATTTGCTGCTTAATCCGGCTTGCATCGACATCACCGGCAATGACCAGCGACATATTATCAGCGCGATACCAACGGTAATAGAAATCAGCAACTCGCTCTACGGATACATTTTTGATTGAGTAAACACTGCCAATAGGATCACGTGTAACATAACGAGAACCGGCCATTTCGACGGCAGACTTCTTATCACCTAGACGCAATTGCGGGCCAAGCCGGCTACGCCACTCTTCTAGCACAACACCGCGTTCTGCTTCCAAATCCGCTTTGTGAAATGTCACTCTGCCGGTCCAGTCAGCCACGATCTCCAGAGCTAAATTAATTAGATCCGGTTCATTATTCGGCAGGTTGAGAATATAAACTGTGTTCTCGAAGTCCGTGAACGCATTAATATCGACACCGAACTTCATTCCCATTTTTTCCAGCTCATCAATCAAACTGTTACCCGGGTAATTTTCAGTGCCGTTAAAAGCCATATGCTCTACGATGTGAGCGACACCGCTCTGATCATCATCTTCATTCATCGAGCCAGCATTCACGACCAAGCGAATATACACCCGATCGGATGGTTTGCTGTTGGGTGCCAGAAAATACTTAAAACCATTTTCAAGCTGGCCCTTTTCAACCAGCTTGTTATAAGGCAACTGTGCATATTGAGTGCTGACACTGGCGCAAGAAAGCAGCGAAAAACTCAATACCAGACACAATAATTTCTTTAACATACGACTTCCTTCACCAGCTGATTTGTTTGCTTACATACCATCAGATGGTGTTCATGCCAGTTCACTGAGTTTGAACGGTGACTGATTGAAATAACTCGGGTTTTACTCATTTTTTCTTTCAACAGGACATAAATTGCCTGTTCACTTTGTTCATCAACAGCAGAAAGCGCTTCATCCAGGAATAGCCACTCCGGCTGATGTACCAACGCGCGGGCAATCATGACTCGCTGTAACTCACCACCGGACAGGCGATGCTGCCATGTGTCGCTGGTATCAAGATCCGCCAATTCATTCAGACCAACAGCGGTAAGGGCATCCATATAAATTTCATCAGTCCACTTGCCAGATTCATACGGATAGCTGAGCACTTCTCGCATTGATGCGTGAGGGAGATAACCACGCTGAGGAATGAACATACAATCGCTGCCTTGCGGCATGACAATTTGCCCTTTTTCACAAGGCCAAAGCCCGGCAAGCGTTCGGAACAGAGTACTTTTACCGCAACCAGACGGGCCGCTAATCATGGTATTAACTTCTAGGGCACCGGTGCCTGCATCAAATAACACTTCATCCTGCGGATTAATAACTGTCAGGTTGCTCCAGCCCGGCGCTTCACCTTGTTCAATTGCAGATGCAGGACCCGAAAGTTGCTCCAACTGAACATGGAAATTAATCAGTCGATCAGTCACAGCTTTCCATTCAGCAACAGATTCATAAGAATCAACAAACCAGCTGAAAGCTTCCTGCACACGATAGAAACCGGTAGCCGTTTGCATCATATCGCCCAACTGAAGCGCACCACTCATCAAGCGAGGAGCCGCAACCAGGTACGGGAAAATACGGGCAACTTCGTTATAACCACTATTAAAAGCGTTATAGCGCAACTTCATCATGGTCAGTTGTTGCCAGTTCTCCCAAACACGTTCAAACAAACCACCAGCACGCTTACGTTCCGCTTCTTCACCACTTTGCAAAGTAATGGATTCAGCATGTTCACGAACACGCATTAAATGAAAACGGAAATTAGCCTCGTGCCTTTCCTGTTCGAAGTTCAGTTTAGTCAGCGGTTTGGCCACCTTATGGGTCAGCCAGGTGCCGACAATGGAATACAGAATTGCCACCCAAACCATATAGCCGGGAATAACCCACTCACTGCCAGCAAATTCAAATTCGAGCTGACCTGAAAGGTTCCACAGAATAACCACAAAAGAGAACAAGCTGGTTACGGTACGTAGCAATCCCAACCCCATTCTCAATGTGCTGTCACAGAACTCTTTAATATCATTCGTTACCCGTTGATCCGGGTTATCAATTGCACCTTTCTGTGCCTGATGACGGAATAAACGGTTATTCTGAAGCCATTGAGTTAAATATGCGTCTGTTAACCAACGACGCCAACGAATACGCAGCGTTCGGCGCAGGTAATCTTCACCTAAATCAACTAAGGTAAAGATCCCCATAATCCATACAAAATTACCCAAAAGCGGCCAGAAATTATGCCACTCTTTATTTTGCATCAAATTAAAAAAGTCCCGGTTCCAGTCACTGTATAAAACAGCCAGCTGAACCGTACCGAAATTAAGGGCAATAATGGTTACAAGTAAAATACGCGCCAGCCATTTTTCCTGACTTTTCCAATAAGGAGACGCTAAATTCCACACCTGCAGTAAAAAATGCCGATTAGTAAGTGAAATTAAATTATTCAGCTGCATAAATTCAGCTCCAGATAAAAACGACAATAAGCTCTGCACAATAATGTGCAGAGCTATGGGTTATTAATTAATGAGATTAATTAGAAGTTATAACCGACTTCCAACCATAACTGACGACCCGGTGAATACAGACCAAAATCACCATCATTACCATTTGCCTGTGTACCAAAACGACGGGTTTCGTTCAGTACGTTCAGCAAGTCAGCCTGGAAGTAGATATCCTGATTACCCCATGTTGATGGCTGCCAACGAACTTGTGTATCCCACTGGGTGTGGGTGTCAAACTCATAACTCTTAAAGCGACGAGGTTCTGTTTCACCTATTTCTTCATACCCCTGCACTGGAGCCTTGATATAAACCTTATTACTCCAAGTCAGATTGTATTCCGGAAGTTTCATATCAATGCCAAGACGAACATTCCACTCTTCCTGGCTGCTGTTAATCTTCCCTTCCATCTCACGACGCGTCATTTCTTCGCCATCAAGAACCACACTTTCTTCCGGATCCTGGGTTGCTTCCAAATCAGCACGATTTGTAGTCAACCAATCAATCCCAATCGTCGTATTCCAAAGTGTCGGGCCTACAACCCATGGTTGAATATTACTTACTTGCACTGTGTAAACATCAACATGGTAATCACCGCCGTTGACATATTCATCCAACCTTTTTCCATCTAAGTCTGTCGTACGGCGAAGTACCAGGCGATCTTTGTTTTCTCGCCAAATATAACGTGCAGCAATAGTGAAATTACCAATATTCTGATCAACACCAAAAGTTAATTCATCTGCATGTGGTGTTTTAAAATTCTCAATATCAGCAAATCGACGGGTTGTATCCCTGCTTAATTCACTTATGCCTTCAGCAAGTTTCATTGATGCAAACGAACGACCGTAATAACGGTTAGCACCGGCAATAAAGCGAGTATGAGCTAATGCCTGCCATGACGTTGAAAAGCGAGGGGCTACATTATTATTTTCCAAATAATCGTCACGTTCCACACGGACACCGGGACGGAAAGACCAGTTTCCAACAGTCATTGAGTTATCAATGTATGCTGAATAAATTGTGTAATCTGTATCTACATTCCCTGCAAAAGCGAGATCTGCATGTGTAACCATATCTTCCCAATCAGGAATAGATACAACTACTTGCTGGTTTACATTTGAAAATCGCTCGAAATTATATTTTGTTTCGGTTGATGCCAAACCACCCGATATACGATGTTTAAGACCTAATGCATCAAAGTCATCTGACGTATAGTCAACTTTTACAGTGGTATTACGCTGTCGAAGTTCACTGTTACCATAGCCACCGTCACGATATAGCTTATCATCTACAAGAACTTCTTTAGCATCAGCGCTATTTGAATCACGACTATCGTTAAAATCATCGTAAGATGCTGTAGCTTTCAAGCTCCCTGTTACGATTGGCTGCTGCCAAGTTAACGTTGCTCCGTATGCTCTGTGCTGATCAATAAAGTTATTTTTATCCATATCAGCATAAAACTGCCCTGACTCATATGATGAGTAACGAGTACTTAAATCAAGACTTTTCTCTGCCGATGGCTGCCAACGAAAGTTAGCCATCACATTGTCAATTTGACGAGTTTGATCCTGCTCATCCAATGTGCCTTTTGCGTCAACAACACGCACTTGGGCAATATCTGACTGGCGACGGCTAAGTCCTATAACCATTCCAATTTCATCAGTAATACCCTGCTCTATTACCAAATTAACAAAGTCTTTCTGATATTTAGGTTGTAGCTCTGCATCATATCCGTCAGAACCTTTCTTATACTCTTCTCTGACAGTGTCATCCATTTGCATTGATGCAAAATGATCGTTAGTCGTACGATAATTCAAACTAACCCGGTCAACACCAGAATAAAACAAACTGTCTGCAACAATAACACCACCAGTAAAGCCCCCCAGGCTTGCAGGTACATTACTGTCGTAAACAGTCACGCTACCAATCATTGATGAGTCATAAAAATATGCCTGTTCAGAACTTGAACCAGGTAAAACACCAATACTGCCATCATTCAAAATACTATGCGGGTCAATATCATTATTAATATTGATACCATCAACCATATAAGCTGTCTGACTGGTTGGCGCACCATTAATTGAAACGCTGGCAGGTTTAATTTCACCACCCTGAAAACCATTTTCAGCATCTTTTTCAAAACGCACATTCACATGCGATTTTAATAGATCCGTCATATTACCGTTGCCATCTGGCGTATTTTGGATGGCTTCACGATCAATTATCGTTTTTGAAGTAAGTCCGTCATCAGCCTGATCGACAACAACTACCTCTTGTGTCTCTTCTACGAGGTGTTCGTTACTCTCTACGTCAGATGCTGCGTAAACAGAAGTCGCAGCAAAACCTGTCGCAGCCATCCCTGCTGTTAACAGAATGTCTTGGATTTTTATTATTTTCATAACAATATCTGGTTGATTGATAATCAAAACTCTTAAGGCGGGGGATGCTAACAGTTAAAACCGTTAGTGTAAATGATAATTGCTATCACTATCATTTAAATGTATATTCCTGCTCCATCTCTGTTTCTTGAATAATAACCATATGAAAATAAACCCTTTGCAGTGCTGGATGCTGTTGAGCCTGATAGCGGTTACTTCAGTAACACACGCTGAATCTCACCTTGAACCTGTGATGAAATCGCAAACAAGAGCGATGAATTCCGCGATAGAAACACACGCAAAAATCGAAGCTATTGATGATGAGACTGACGCGCTATTGCAGGAATACCAAAATCTACTCAGGGAAAGTGCGCTAACAAAAAAATATAACCAAAACCTGTCTGCGCAGGTTCAGGAACAGGAAAAACAAAAACAACAGTTAACAGAGCAGCGAGCAGCTCTGGCTAAAGTTCGTCAACAGCTTGTGCCACAAATGGAAAACATGATCGACGTTCTTGAACAATTCGTCGCTAATGACGTGCCTTTTCTTTGGCAGGAGCGTCAGGCAAGAGTTAAAGAGTTACAAAAACTGCTTAGTAATCCGACTCTGGATACCAGTAACAAATTCCGACGTATTCTAGAAGCTTATCAAATTGAAACGGAATACGGCTCAACTATTGAGAGCTGGGAAGCACCGCTGCCATTTAGTAATTCACCGACATTAATGCACCAGCTCAGAATTGGTCGCCTTGCTCTTTATTACCTGACACCCGATCAACAACAAGGTGGAATGTGGAATAAGCAATCCCGCACATGGCAGCCTCTAAATGAAGAAGATCTACAGCAAGTCAGCACAGCAATAAAACTGGCCGAACAACAGATTTCACCTCAACTTCTTTCACTTCCGGTTTATCGAGCGAACTAATGAGAAAAGTCATTATTTTTATGATCAGTGTCCTGATCACAAATACTGGTTACAGCAATGAACTTGATAACCTGTTGGAGCGAGTCCGACAGGGCTACCAGCAAGATATCACCCTCGATAATGCGCAGTTGGAACAATTTAAAAAACTACATACAAAACAAGCTGAAACAACTAAAGCAGCAAAAATTCAGCTGAACACACTAAATAAACAAACGGATTTACTACTGGCAAAGATAGATAATAACCACAAAGAAATCGAAGTCTTGACCCAAAAGCTTGCAGAAGAAAGTGCAGATCTTCAGCAACTTTTTAAACAACTTCAGTCAGCCGCTTCGGATCTTGACCACTTTGCATCTAACTCTATGCTTTCCTCACAGTTTCCTGATGATAAGCTGCGAATTTCACCATTATTAGATAGTAAACATCAGCCGACTGACGCTGATATCCAGAACCTTTGGACAGGCTATATGCTTCAGATGGTGGAAAGTGGAAAAATTACGAAATTCAACACTTCTGTTGTGCTACCAAACGGCGTAATGGAACAAAATGAAGTTACCCGAATCGGTACATTTACGGCTTTTACTCAGCAAGGTTATGTGCGCTATCTTGATGAAAACAGTGCATTCATCTTGCTTCCACACCAGCCGCAAGGGGAACCACTGGACAACCTGGCACAATTTGAACAAACCAATAACGAGTCGATTACCGCAACCATTGACCCATCAAGGGGTGCATTGCTCGCTATTGCCGGCGAACAACCAGATAACTGGCAGCGTGTTAAGCAAGCAGGAATCGTTGGCTACCTGATTCTGCTGGTTGGGTTTGCAGGCCTTGTTATTGCTCTTGTCCAGGGCATCCGGTTATTCCGTCAGAGTAAACAAATCGAAAACCAGCGTTTAAATCTGACAGCACCCGGCGATAACCCTCTAGGCAGAATGCTTAAAATCGGCAACAAAGCTAATGTGTGTGCCGATCAGCTCAGTCGCCTGCTAGATGAAGTGATTCTTGGCGAGATTCCTAAACTTAAGAAAGGCCTTCCTACACTGGCTGTTCTGGCTGGAATTGCACCATTACTTGGGCTTTTGGGGACAGTTTCCGGCATGATTGAAACATTTCAGGCCATCACCGCATTTGGTAACGGCAGCCCCAAAATTCTGTCATCCGGTATTTCCCAAGCCTTGCTGACGACAGCACTCGGCCTTGTTGTCTCGATCCCGCTGGTGTTGATTCACTGCTTCCTTAACAGCAGGAGCAACGCCCTGATCCACATTCTTGAGCATCAGGGAGCAGGACTGATCGCGATTCGGGAAATGGATGAAAATCATGTTCTATGATGCTTTCGAGATCAATGAGGCATTTGGCCACTTCATCAGAACTAATGTAATTTTCTGGCTGATTATGATGGTGTCATGCGTGATGTGGTACTTAATCGGTACCGCTTTTTTTACCCAAAACCACCACCGTAAAGAGCTGCTTAAAACATACTCTGATGTCTGGCTGAAATTGGTACAAAAACAACGAGCGAACGAGGGCAGCAGAAGCTGCCTCGTCAGCATGTTTTCCCAACAGATGTTCGCTCATCAGATGATGATTAACACCCTGTCAAAGATATTACCTTTACTTGGTTTACTTGGAACCGTTAACGGCATGATTGATACATTTCAGGCCATGACCGCTGAGACAGGCAGTTTTCTTGCCTTTTCAACGGGGATCGCCAGTGCTCTGCTGACAACGCTGGCCGGTCTGGTGACTTCATTATCAGGCGTATTTTTTCATCACAGGTTAAGCCAGCGCGCTCATAAGTTTTCACTGGCCTTTTCACAGCAATTATCCCGGGTATAACCGATGCGTAATTACCACTCGACCGACAATCAGGAATCGATTGATATCAATATGACACCACTGATCGACATGGTGTTTATTCTGCTGATTTTCTTCCTCGTCAGTGCTTCCTTTACCAAACTCAACAGCATTGATGTTAACCGTCCAGACAGCAGTGTCAGCGACTCTCATCCGGCGGCAAAAAATGTTGTCGTTTCTATCGATCAGGAAGGCATTATCTGGCTGGATAAAAAGCCAATTGATATTCGCTTCGTCAAAAGTGAAATCAAAACCCGTGCGATGCAAAGCGAGCAGCTTTCAGTGGTCATAAATGCCGATAACGATGTCCCAACAGGCAGATTAATTGAAACATTGGATCAGGTTCGCCTGGCAGGAGTCAGCAATGTCGCCGTTGCTACCAACAAGAAAAGTTAACCATCACCTGATGGGGGCAATGCTGGCCCTAGTTGTTAATACATGCCTGATTATGGTCATGAATTCATTGATCTGGGGTGAGCAGGTTAAGTCAGAGAACCACGATATACGGCTTTCTTTCCGGCAATTTCGTTCAATGGATGAGCCCAAACAACCAGAAGAGCCGACTGAACTGGCACACACAACTGAGCAACCGGCCATCAGCAAGTTACCCATGCCTGAAATCAATCTGTCAGTAAGTAAAATCAGCCCGGTACAAGCGATAAGTTTACCGGCAATGACAGCGACTGAATTCAGTATTGAACCTTCACTGACAAAACTGGATCTCACGCTGGCAAATTCGAACAGTTCAGTCAAAGCCAATATGGCCAGCGGTCTGGTTTCCGCTATTCCCGTTTTTCAGCTGCCACCTCAGTATCCACCCAGGGCTAAACAGTTAGGGATTGAAGGTGAGGTTATCCTGCACCTGTTCATTAAAGAAGATGGCAAGGTATCAAAAATCAAAGTGATATCAGAAAACCCAATTGGTGTGTTTGCTCAATCAGCTAAAAGGGCGGCTTACCGTTGGCGTTTTCAGCCACCAGCAGCCGGGCAATCCCCGTGGCAACAGTTAAAAATCAGCTATGAACTTAAAAAATAAAATCTGCGCTCTGGTTCTGGTTATGAGCGCATTTCACGTTAATGCGATTGAAGTTTCACCGGAGATCTATCAATCGTATCAGCGGATACAAAATGCAATCAGCAACTCTCCGGAGAGAGCTATTCCTGAAGTTATTCAGTTTTACAAGTACGCTCAAAATCAGTCCGATACAGTCAAGCTGTTAGCCGGCAACCTGTACCTGGATAACTGTATGAGGTTAAAAGACTATCCGTGTGCGCTGCAACGGATTCAGGAAATCGTACAACTTGAACTGACAACGGAGCAGGTACTCAATTTTAATTTGTTGGGTGCGCAATTAAGCTACCAACAAAGCAAGTACCCGCTCACCAGCAAGTTTCTGCGAAACTGGCTTCCTGCGGCAAAAGCGCAGTTAAAGACACTCATGCAAGAAAAATCAAAAAAAATCAGTAGTATCCAAACACAGCTGGCCAATAACTACATTTTTTCAGCTCACGCCTACCTGCAACAGGAAAAAACTAAGCTTGCCATTCATGATGTTCTAGATGCAATGAATATAGAACAGAGAGGAGAAAATGATTATCGCCTCCTGCTTTCTCTGTATGAGAAATCAGAACAAAAAGACAAAGCCAGAAAGTTATTAATCACAATGACCAAGCTATTCCCGACTAATGGCGATTACTGGGAACGCCTTGGCTATAACTACCTTGAGAACCAACAGGCAAAAGAAGCTCTGAAAGTTCTGGCCACAGCATACCACGCAGAAATATTGCCAGATCGTTCATGGATATTACTGGCACAACTCTATATGAATCAGTCAGCGCCCCATAAAGCGTTACCAATACTGGAACGAGGACTGAAAGAACAAAAAATCAGTGATCAGAAAGCACTATATAAATTGCTGACTAATGCCAACCTGCTTGGGCGCGATCATATCGCTGCACTGAAAACCTTCAGTGAAATGGAAAAGCACCAACCATTGACTACAGCCCAAATGATTCAGAAAGCGCAAATCGCATTCCGTCTTGGCAAATGGAATCCGGCACGCAATGTTCTGACAACCCTGGTAGATAATAACCCTGATAATGCTCAGTGGCGTTTTATGCTAGCTATCAGCTTATATGAGTTGGGTAACTATCAGGAATCTATTAAACAGCTTCGCCTAATCAAAGCACCGGAATATGACGTGATTGTCCAACAATGGCTAAAACAAATTGACTATCTTGCCAGTTAAAACTTGAGACGATGTACTAACAAAAACCGCTGCACTATGGCAGCGGTTTTTATATTTATTACACGAAAAGCCCTAAACTCTGAACCGGCTCATCATCGACTGCAGGTTTGCAGCCAACTGGCTTAATTCAACACAAGCTTGTGCTGTTTGCTCTGCCCCAGTCGCCACTTCTTTTGAAGACTGGTTAATGGTTTCAACATTTCGTCCCAGTTCATCCGTTACTGAATCCTGCTCGCTGCATGCACTCGCAATCTGCTGGTTCATATCGGCAATCTGACCGACGCTCTGCTCAATACTTTCAATAGTACGACCGGTATTTTGGCTTTGAGCCACACAATCCTGAATCATATTACAGCTTTCAGATGTTGCCTCTTTAGCTTCAATCGCGCTTTTTTGTAGCTTATCGATAATAGAGACGATCTCACCGGTAGAGTCCTGGGTACGAGCAGCCAATGTACGAACTTCATCAGCAACAACCGCAAAACCTCTGCCCTGTTCACCGGCTCGTGCAGCTTCAATCGCAGCATTCAGTGCCAACAGGTTAGTCTGATCGGCTATATCACGGATGACATCCACCACCATGTTGATATTATTCGACTCTTGTTCCAAGTGTTGAACCAGTTTGCCAGCATTGTCAATTTCTGCAGATACACGAAGAATTGACTCAATACTCTGCTGAATATCCTGACAACCTATTTTAGCTTCATCACTCGCTGAAGTTGCAGATACAGAAGCCACTTCAGTATTACTAGCCACTTCAGCAACGGTTGCCTTCATCTGATCCATCGCAGTTGCAACCATGGTAATCTCATTCTGCTGTTGTTGCATGCCCTGGGATGATTGCTCTGAAACAGCACTCACTTCTTCTACTGCTGCGCTTAGCTGTGTAACAGCAGCGACAATCTCTTCAACGAGGGTACGCAAATTGTCACGCATTTTTACACTGGAATCAGCCAACATACCTAGTTCATCATTACCAATTTCATCACGATGTAAATTGTAGGTAAGATTACCGGATGCAATCTCACTGGAAAAATACATAACCTGATTCAGAGGACGACAGATTTGGCGGGTCAAAAACAAGTTCATCACCCCCATAAAAATGACTAAAGATGCAATCACAGTCAATGAAATAGTGCTTACGCGATCAGTACTTGCCAGCATATCGGTGCGGTTTTGTTGAACAAATCCCAGATTAATCTCTCTCAAGCTGTCCAATGTTGCACTCAGCGTTTGGAACTCATCAAACGTCCCAGCAAGAATCGGCTGAGCCGTCGCAAAATCACCTCTAAGCGCAGCTTCTGCAAAACCATTTAACGATTTCTGATAATTAATCCATGCAACACGAAGTTCTTTGAGTACCTGCCGCTCATGATCAGAAGCGATATCTGAAACCGAAGCCTGATAAGCTTTAAACATACTTTCAATTTGGCGATTTTGCTCTGTCGCCTTATCAACTCTTTGGCGAATCGCTTTAGGGTCACTGTAAGTTAAAATTGCGTACTGGGTGCGTCGAACGTAAGACACTTCAAACTGCAAGTCTTCAACTGCAATAAGAGTCGGAATAGTTTCGTCAGCAAAATTTAAAACTCCCGCACGAACAAGTTTAAGCTCATTCATCAAAAATATGCCAAATACAATAACTATTGCCGTTATAGCGGCAAAAATTACAGCAATCTTTTTACCAACGGATAAATTTTTATAAAACATTACTAAACAACCAATCTCTTTCTGCTCATTATTACAATCAGAGCATTAAGATTATTTATTAGACAAAAACAAGAACCAATCCCCAACGAGCAGGACTTTAACGAACATCGACACCTATATGAAAAAATAAATAATCAAAACAAGCATCCAAGAATAATTTAAAGAATTCCCATTAAGACTTTAGGCATAATGCACCAAACTCATGGAGAGGAGTAAACCTACCATCAACCATTCCACCCACCAATTTTTAGTGAGTTTTAGCCACACACTAAATGTAAGCAGATAATAATTGAGTCAATAAGGAAACAAATTCAAAACTGAAAAATGAAATCAATATCAGTAAGCATTTTTTTGCTATCTGCCATGTAAAACACAGCAAACTCTATTCTAACTGCAGCAGTTATTTCCCAAGATAAATATAAATTCAATATTTATGGTTTTTTATATTTCCTGTAGATGGGTCATGACACCAAAGCGTTGAAATAATAATCCTCAATAACAATGCCAATAACTTTGTCATGAATTTCTTCTGATTTTAAAAAGCAGATCGTTTTATGCATTAGCCTCTGAAGGTGTGTTCTTAGTGTAAGGTTTTGTCGCTCTATCCGTTGCGTATAAGACTTTCCTATTATGTGTTTAGACTATGGCAAGTAAGACTCATAAGGCGAAAAGTTATCAGTACAAAAAACGAACTTTAAAGGGTTTCAGTAATATCAATAGATTCAACAATACAACTGATGTACACCGACTAAACACATACGCGCCCTTTCAACTCATAAGTATTCCACTCAAATCAAGGTTGTCATGATACAAGTAAGAAGTATCGATAGTTACTCTTACGTTAACACATAAAACAAAACATTAGTCGTCGTGGAAACTGTTGAGACAATAGCCCAATAGATCGCTTCTTCCTAAGCTCAGCAAAGCTTCTATCACCGACTATCTGGTTGGTATTACTGCTAGCATCGTCCACATCAATACAATCTAAATGAACCAGAACAGCTGTTCAGGCTTACCCATAAATCCTTAGCCAGTATTTCTAACACTGTTTGACTGTAAGACTTTGTGATAAGTCAACACTTAATAGCATTTGAAAACCATTCGCATTATCATTATCATTGCGCGTCCAATTTGTCATATCGATATATTGACTGTACGAAGAACAACTACAAAAAGAGGCTAAAATGGCTCATAAAAAACTTATCGCGACTTTAGTTGGGTGCACGGTTGCACTCGCAGGCTGCAATTCTTCTGATAAGGAAAACAAAGCTACAGCAGCTCAGGACAAAGTTACCGTAACTGCAATGGACGGTTATCTGATCAATGCCAAGATTTATAAACAGGACGAAAAAGGCACCTGTCTTAAAGACGGGAAATTGTTGGGAACAACCAACAATGACGGGCAAGTATCCATTGAAAAAAACGAACTATCAGACGGTTACTGCGCGGTCACTGACACTGCAACAATAGACAAAGATAATCCTGGGGAAACGTTGACCGAAGGATATACTCTGTATTCTCCAGCCCCTCAACTATTAGGTTCAGTTGACTCCCCGGTTATTTCTCCGCTTACGACTTACATTCATAATACCATCAAGGAGCTGGACACTTCTGCAACTGAACAAGAGATTAAAGAAGCTATTAAACTGGCAAAATCAGATCTGGCCGGTGCCCTGCTTCTTGACTCTAGTTCAGACGACATTACTACGCTTCTTACAAGTGATTATATTGAAGCTAAAAAAACAGCTGAAGTGAAGGATGCAGCAGAAAGTTTGCATACCATGGCTCAGCTACTTGTTGGTGTGAATGATGAAGAGCAATCGTTAAATAAGAAGCAAGTCATTAATATTGCCAGAACCTTGAAGGCGTATGGGGCTATTGCTACTGGGGAACTTGAAAAAATTGCGGTTTATATAAAAGGCAACATCAATGAATTCAACAAAGATACCGATGAACCTGTAGAAATAGATAGCAGTGTACTGAAAGATATTCCTCAACCTTTGTCTACTAAATCTGAGAGCCTCAAACAACAGTTAAATGCAAAAATCTCGGAAGCAGCAGATGCACGCAGCGATAAATCGGCAAGCCTGCAACTATCAAATGTTGAAATTACCAATATTACAGATAATAACAACACAGAAGCAGACGTTACCTATGTTCTAACACAAAAAATGGTAGGTAGCCCGTTTGACGCAACGTCAGTAGTACCAGACATTACCTTTAAAAACGATGTCTTAACTATTCCGTCTCTGTCTTTTTCACAAAAAGGAAAATACGAGTTCAAACTCTATATTAAGAAGACGATTGAAGATAAAGAGTATCAGTCCAAATCAATCGAGTTTGATGTAACGGTAACAGAGGAGCAGGTAGCAAATACAGCACCTCAGTATAAAGCAAACAGCGCTGTAGTTTCACAACTTCTTGAAAACCTGGTTGATACAGCTGAGGGGAGTGGTGCATTTAATGACGAGATGGATATGAGCGATTTTGGGGGGGGGATTTTACCGGCATATTATAACTTCACGGCTTATGAGTTAAATCTTGCTGGACTTTTTTCTGATGACTCGGATGAACCTGTAACTGTAAAGCTACATCTAAATTCAGCTGATTTCTCAACTATAGAAGAGAGTAAACTCCCAGAGTTGACTGGCCCTGATGAAGATACGGGCACTTATAGTTTTGGATCCGGAGAATATCCTATCCCGGAAACTGACTCTAAGAGCTATCGTATGACCATTTATGCAGAAGACAAACATGGAGCTAAATCCAATAGTGGATTTGAATTTACGCTAACCATCAACTCTAATGAGACGGCCACTCTTACCAGCAATCAAAGTGAGGGGATCTCTAATGAAACTAGTGGTGGATTTACGGGGACACTGCTTTCTGCTGCAACCCTTAGTAAAATCGAATCTCAAATAGCTGCGTATTTAAATGACTCTAGACCAGAACCAGTTAAATCTCTAGACACTCTTATAGAGATAGGCGATTACCTGTGCACTAAAGAAAATGAGTGTAAAAAAGTGAAAGGTAATGGCGGCAATTATTCACTAAGCGATAACACTTATCTGGAAATTGATAACGATCAAGTGTTTTTAACCACATTCCGTTGGACAGGTAAAAAAGTAGAATCTGAGCAAACCATACTTCTTACACCAAAATCGAATGACAAGGAAATAAAAATCTACAGCGTAGATAGCCCTTCTTCAGTGAAAGTAGATGATTTAAATAACTATGCAACGAGTATTAAATTAATCATCTCACCTAATACAGGCAGCGGTGTAACCGTTAAGGCTTCTCTGGCAAGCCGATAACTGTTGCAACCTTCTGTTGTGATAGTGGAAAATATTAACACATACAAAAAAGCCCCAGCATTTCAGCTGGGGCTTCGTTGTGTTAGCGGAGCGGATAGGATCTCGGACGGGGAGCACACGACGGGCAG
>NZ_AMZO01000009.1 GCF_000331515.1 Photobacterium marinum | reverse complement strand
CCGTAAGTGCGGCGAATAATACGAGGACAGCCGGATGCTGTAAAGCAATTTTTTTATGTTTTTGCTCAAGCGTTCAAAACTTATACGTAAATTCTAAACTGGTTTTGATATTAGCCGCCAGCTAGTGGTTTTCATTTTCGATAAAACGATATTTCAGCTTCAAAGAAACAATATCAACATCGTTAATATCCTATCAGACAGCAGTAATCTTTGATGTCTATATTGATACTAGCCTTAACCACCTGCTAGCTGGTAAAATCCGGCTCCAACAGAAATCCCAAATATCTAAAGAGAGTGATTCCTATGGGACGCAGTTTTGAAGTCCGTAAATTGTCTATGGCAAAAACCCAGGGCGCCAAAGTAAAACTTTATTCTAAGTACGGTAAAGAAATTTACGTATGTGCGAAGAATGGCGGCGGTGACCCAGAAAGCAACCTATCCCTACGTCGTCTGATGGATAAAGCGAAAAAAGATCAGGTACCAAGCCACGTTATCGATAAAGCGATCGATAAAGCGACCGGCGGTGCAGGCGAAGACTTCGCAACTGCGCGCTACGAAGGTTTTGGTCCGGGTAACAGCATGGTTATCGTTGACTGTCTGACAGACAACAACAACCGTACTTACATGGATGTTCGTCAGGCATTCGTTAAGAACAACGCTAAAATCGGTGGACCAGGTGCCGTAGCTCACATGTTTGAGCATCAGGCTGTATTCCAGTTCAAAGGTGAAGATGAAGAAGCCGTTCTGGAAAACCTGATGATGGAAGACGTTGATGTATCTGACATCGAGTGTGAAGACGGTGTAATCACTGTTTTTGCTCCTCACACTGAATTCTTCAAAGTTAAGAACGCTCTGACAGCAACAATGCCAGACGTAACTCTCGACGTAGAAGAAATCTCTTTCGTTCCTCAGACAATGACTGAACTGTCTGGTGACGACGTGGCTGCATTCGAAAAATTCCTGGATGCACTGAACGACTGTGATGACGTTCAGAACGTTTACCACAACGCAGAGATCGCTGACTAATCTGTTCAGCTAAAGCTCTCAAAGTAGCCGGCTTAAGCCGGCTATTTTTTTACCCATTGGTAGCTCTATTGAACAATTCAGATTATTGAACGGACAACTCCCATTTTTACTCGTTGTTACTATATTCAACGAGTGTCAAGCATACCTAGCCTTGGGAGCTTATTTAATGCTCTGATACCTGCGTAAGATTCTGTTTCACCGGTTCTCGGTGGTATCCGCCCTCGGCTTTTTACTTATGATTACTTGATAGCACCGAGCGAACGCTGGCGAGACACTGCCAAGATAAGCTGGGGATGAACTTCACAGAATGGCGACAGCGTCGTAAGTTCATCAACTCGCTGCATTTATTGCGCAAAGGTTTTCAATTAAAGAGATAGCCCTGACACAGGGCTATCATCAGGCTTCACCTTTCATCACTCTGTTTAAGCGCCACGCACAATGTATACCGGAGCAATATCGGCAAAAGTTCTATTCAAATATGAAACGATGATCAAGGGCGGTTTTCATTCATTTTTCTAATTAGCAGCAATTTTATTGAAAGTTCTTCATCACAGCTCGGTCTTATTCTTTGAGCGCGATAAGGGGGAACAATGAAACTGTTGTTAATTCTTTTCTACGGACTTATCTTCACTCTGCCGTTAAGCGTGCACAGCGCATCGCTTAACGGTTTTAATCTTGATCGGCTAATAGTTCCTGCAGAGCAAATTCTTTCCGGCGGACCAGGTAAGGACGGTATACCCGCGATTCTTAACCCGAGGTTTGTAGAAGGTAACAAAGCCGATTTCATGAAAAGTCATGACGTCATACTGGGCTTAACGATGGATGGGCAGAGTCGTGCCTACCCCATCAAAATTCTCAACTGGCATGAAATCGTCAACGACAAAATTGATAACCGTAAATTCATCGTTACCTACTGCCCGCTTTGCGGTTCCGGCATGGCATTCCTCGCAAAAGTCGATAACAGAAACCTCACTTTTGGTGTTTCCGGCCTGCTCTATAATTCTGATGTTCTGCTCTATGACCACCAAAGCGAATCACTATGGTCGCAAATCCGTGGTCAGGCAATTAGCGGCAAAGCTGCAGGTCAGACTCTGACTCAATATCCATTAACACTAACGCGTTGGCAACAGTGGATATCAGATCATCCCCAAACACTCGTGTTATCGGAGCGTACAGGCTATTACCGCAACTACTCTCAGGACCCATATGCAGGTTACAGTCGCTCACCCCGATTATTCTTCCCGGTTGCCAATAAAGCACCGAGCAGTTACCCGACAAAAGAGACTGTATTAGGCTATAAAGGCAAAAAGAAACAAATTGCATTTCCACTATCTGAACTTCGTAAAAATGCCCAAGAAACGTTCAGTTATGAGTTTGAAGGTGAGATGCTGAACATTCATTGGGATCAGCAAAATCAATCAGCAACAATGACAGATCAGAATGGTGTGCTACGCAATACGACAATGTTGTACTGGTTTGCCTGGTATGCGTTTTATCCTGAGACAGAGGTGTTTAAGGCAAAATAAACTTAGTAAGAGTTTTAAAGTAAGAAATTCATCTATGAGTTGTCACAGATGAATTCCAAGTTACGTACTAATTTTTTTCAGCAATAGCGCTAACAACAGCGTACTCAGGTGAGACAAATATACTTGCAATCATATACTCACCATTAAAGTTAACTGTAGCTAGAGCGCCCTGATAAGCGCCATTTAGTGTAGAATCGCTACAAGCAACAGCTTCGGCATCATCTATGCCGTAGTAAAATCCTGTACGTTTAAGAGTTCCTGTAACTGTACAAGAACCGTTAATAGTTAATGACCCGTCAGCTTCAATTTTAATGGTGTCACCATTTAAAGGGCTTGTATGAGTCCCTTCAAGAGAAGCAAGATCTAAAGAATCCTCAATTTTTTTGAAGCTTTCTTCTATAGAGCTTCCATTGTAAGAAGACTTAAATATTGTGTAATTAGCGTCAAAGACTATCTCGCTACGGGATTCAGCTTCATATCCACTACCACCCGAACCGTAATACATTACCCCTGTCGCTTCCATCTTATTGTCGTAAGTTTTAGCACTCCCTGTTACAATTAAACTTCCCTCTGGTTTCATCACCACAGAACTTAGCGGCCCGAAATCAGGGGCGACAATCATAGCACTATTATTGTTAACGCCAACAAAGATTCCATTTGCTTTAAATTCTTCAGGAGGAACTGGATTACCAGGCTTTAGATATTCGCTACCTTTACCACCATCACTGCTATTACAACCAACAACCAGAAACGGTAAGAGTAAACTTGCGAAAACAAGCTTTTTCATAGATACCTCTATTTATAGTTATTTTAATATTTATAGTTCAGACCAACCATAAACATATTAATATCCGTTTCGAACGTAGCTTTGCCGACTGCAGAATCAATCTCAAATTCAGGTCTTAGATAATCCCAGCTTACACGTAATGATGTTTGTTTATTCATGATAAATTCAGCACCTAAACTAACAATCCCCCCCCAAGAAGAATTATCATCTGAATACGATAGTGGGCCATAAACAGCTTCAACATCGGCATTAAAAATTGCTAGCCCCCACTTACCATAAATATTAACGAAATCACCAATTGGTAAGCTTGCCTTTGGAGCAGCCGCTAAATACATCATATGACCAGCCGAAAAACCGACACCATCTACGCTTTTCTCAATAGCATCCATTCCCCCCGCAGTGAATTCAACAGCAAAGTATGGATTAAATTGGTAACCAGCATAAATGCTACCAGTTACACTACTTTCATCTAAATCACCATCTAGAGTTACTGATTGATCATTAAGCTTATTAGTAAACTTTGTTGTTACATCACCAAACTGTGATTGTCCAACACCAAAACCAACATATGGCTGTGCGAATGATGTCAAAGGCAACAGAGTGGCTGCCAGAGCTATAGCCGGAGTAATTAATTTCATAATTTAATCCTGAAAAAAGTTAAAAGTAAAAAGAAAGTGAGGATTATTAATCTTCATTCACAATCTTACATCTAGCACATTTCCACCAACACAAAAAAACGGACAACAAATAACAAAACCAGGACAAATTGAGCAATTCGTTCGCAGCAAAAACATAACCAAATCATTGCATAGAAAGAGTACAACAATTAGTTTCTGGAAAATAAATCTTATCTATTCAATAAGATAGTGTGACGTATGATTATTCAATCAAATTATCAAATTGACACGTTACTACCACGCTGAATATCATTCATAATTATTAACATCAATTAACACTGCTATGTCTTTACGAAACATTGACTTACCAGTAATAAACACCATAACGCTAATTCCATATTTGAAATGTTATTCAGATGGTGTCAATAACTCATCTACACTTTTGAGGAAATTCAACTTAAATGCAGAACAAATGAATAAAGAGGTTTTCATCCCATTAGTTCTGTCTGGTCAAATCATATCAGCGATAGAACTGAATGCTGGTATTAAAAGCATTGGTGTAGCAGCTAGAGTACAATCAGACACCTCAAAAACTATAGGGCAGATGACTTTAGTTTCTAAACAGGAAAAATAATGAATAAATTAAATGATTGCCCGATCACGAGTACGCTATCACTTATTCCATACCTTAAGTGCCTATCTGAGGCTGGATTTGATGCAACCAAAATCCTCAAACATCACAAACTAGACTCTAAGATTGTTCAACAATACAACTACATTCCAAGCTATATCGCATATGAAGTTCTTAAGTCCATATCAAAAAAGATCAATTCTAAAAATATTGGCATTGATGCTTATAAAATAGTAAAGCTGCCAACATTTATTGCAAACATCAAAAGCCTTATGCAATCAACAGACAATGTTGTTGAATTTTTTACTCTGCTTTCAAAAAACCAACATTTAATTGGTTCACATTTCAAAATATGGCTTGAAGTTGAAAATAACATTCTCTTTGTATGTCATCAGGGTTCTTTATCAAACTCAATGCCATTTACGAACCAAGCTGAGTACTTCAGGACACTTTCAATAATTGAAATTGTTAGATTTTATACAGGTAATGACTGGAAACCATTAGAGTTACACTTCAATTCAATGAATTCACCACCAATAGATATGATAATAAATACAGAGGCTAGAAGAGTCTTTGTAAATCAACAATACGCAAAAATACCAATTATAGAAAATTTCAAGCAGGAAGCTATTTCACCTCAAATTGGTATTTTCAATTTTAGTATAGAATCCAACATTATTGATAGGCTAAAGCTTGTGACAAATACTTTTATTAATCATGAAGACCTTAGCCTTTCACTAATATCTGACCTATTTGGATGTTCGAACAGGACTCTTCAACGAGTATTAAAAAAAGATGGTGTGAACTTTCGAGACTTTATCAAACAACAAAAGCTTGAACATGCAATTTCTCTTTTACATGATAACACCCCCATTAGTGATATAGCTCATAGGCTTGGATATAAAGATCCTGCTAATTTCACACGCTCATTTAAGTCTTATTATGGTGTGGCGCCATCATTATTCCGAGAAAAACAACCGACTAACTTTAAAAGCCCTGAGTAAGCAGCGCGCTACAAGCTTGTACTTCTAATGCGATGAAAGGGTGCAAAACTCTTCACCATCACATTTAATATTATAATGAGAGTTGAGTAAAATAGGCTTGTTTATATACCCATGACCAAAGAAGGGAAAATAGTAAACAGGCTTATAGAACTGTTTAGCAAAGTTTTCTATCGTTTTCTTGTATATCAATCGTTCTGAATCTAAAGGATTTTTAGGATAAAACTGACCAAATACAATCCCATTAACATGCTTCAACGAACCCATGTACAACAATTGATGCAAGCTTCTGTCTAACTGACGATAGCTGAGGCCGACGTCTTCAATAAATAAGATTTTACCCTTAAAATCAAGCTGATAATCAGTTGCAAATGTTGATGAAACCAATGTTAGGTTGCCACCTATAGATTCTCCTGAAGTACCTTTCTTAGACTCTTGGTTAAGTGGCAAAACATTTTTATATGAGACTCCGGTTTTCATGATTTTTCTGATATCAGGGATGGATTCACACTCGTTAGTCTTTACTAAATCAAGTTTTGCACTTAATCGCTTAAGATCCTGATTATGTCCGGCAACGACAGCATGCAAAGATGGCCAATCTAAATATTCATTGACAAACTGATGAATTGCAGTTACATCACTAAATCCAACTATTAATTTTGGCTTTGAATTTTTTAGTTCAGGTATAGCCTGCTTTAAATATGGCAAAAGATTTATAGCACCGCCACCACCGCGCACAAACCAAAGGATGTCATTATCATTATCTTTAAGAGCTTCTATTAATAAATTAGCTCTAGATTTTTCAGTATTTACGTAACCCAAATCAGAAACAACCTGATCGAGATATTTATCGCTAACCTGATAGCCTTTTTTTTCAAAAGATTGCTTTATATAGTCAACAGATTGCTCACTGTAAGCGGTCGATACAGAGACAAGAGATATATTATTGTAGTCTGATGCTTTAACCGAAACTGGCATTACTAGAGTGATGACTATAAAAAATAATATATGGCGCAAAATTCATTCCTGAACAACAATTCATTTATTAGTGATAAATTACATTTATCTTAATTCAGATTTATTCGATATAAGACCACATAGTTAAATTATCACTCTGACCAACAACCCCCAGATTGATTTGTCTATCTATACAGGAGGTTGTTATCCATTAATGAAACTATTTTTTAGTTTTTTTTCTAGAAAACATAAATCCAGTTAATAACAGTAAACTTGATAGGCTAGTACTACCGCCACTACTACCACGGGAAAAGTGCTCTTTATAATCAGGCTGAACCGCACTATGATTCATTGCATGTGAATAATCATCTTTAAACGGATCATGAGTAAAAGTTGAACCAGACAGTTCATCTAAAGATGTTCCTAAAATAGATTCTACCCATTCAATATAATCTGAAACTTTTGTGTAAACTCCAGGAATGCGTGTGCCACATTTATGTCCGAAACTAACAACACCAGCCAGGCGTAAACCCAAATCCTTATCATTAGTGTTATTTTGGTTTCGCCAAACAAGAGGGCCTCCTGAATCACCGAAACAACTATCAGTAGCAAGTTCAGGTTCTGGCGAAGTCGCACAAACTACATGTATCATTTTATCAAAAGAACCGACCGAGCCGCTGTCCAATGAATTCCACAGTGCAATACACTGCTCAAAAGGAACACCGCTTAACAAAGTATGTTGTAAAAATGTAGTCCCACTCTCCTTTGGCTTAGTCGGATCTGTCCCACCCCACCCAGAAACGAGTAGGTTGGCTTTTCTAGTTTGATTTTCAACCCACTCATTTACAAACTGGCTCTCCATAAGAGATTGCTCCTCTTTGGACAGTAGCTTTATCCATGTATTAATCGAGAATTCATTTTTATCACTCAACTTTATCAACGCAATATCGTTAGAGTGCGTATTTCTATTATACTCAGGGTGAACTACAATGTGATCACCAACATATTTTTTAGCATTTTTTGATGAGGTAAAGTCAACGGCATGAGCGACAATATCAACTTTTGAATCCACTGTACCATCTTTATAAACTACACAATGGGCTGCAGTTAACACCCATTGTGGAGCAATAATAGTACCTCCGCAATAAGAATATTGACCTAAACTTACTTGCCATGGAATTTGATTTAACTCAGTTGATATGCCATTGATAATTTTCGGATTTACATTCCCACTTGTCACCTGAGTAGCCAAAGCCAGCGGTGATATTAACAATAGCATGCTATACGTTAATTCTCGAAACGACATAAATATCCTCTACTACTTTTAAACTACGCAAAAATTTGATTGCATCATATTCTATGTTATTGATTTGACCATCCACCATGAACATATTACAAAATAAGCACATCAATGGACCTAACATAATATAATAGAAAGCAATACACCACCTTGTCATATTGCGCCACTTATCAATCATTAAAATGAATTCATTATTGAAATATATCTAGTAACAATCAGTTTAAGATGGATTCTTATTAAATAAATTAAATAGCTATTCTTAGTTTCCTCTTCCCCCACTCATACAAGCTTTCACCGAAACTCATTCACTCATAATGGTAAGGTACTTCATATACTAAGTAACTGTACTTCATTCATAGTTCTCATAGCGGTTTAGTTATCTACAGTGAAAAGACAGACTTGCGAAGAACATCATTTTACTTGCCTTTAGTTTCAAAAATACAGTTGCATATCAACTCTCTTTGTATTAAAAGAACATCATTTGTCGCAAAATGACAGAGACATAATCAGCCTTTATCTATAAATTTATTATTTCAAACACACCATAATCATTCACTACATTTGTGATTCAGCCACACAGCTTAAATCATTTATCCAACTATGCTGTTTAAGCTAGAAATATCAACTCATTAAGAATTGACTGTATTACATGTATATAAAATCCATCAATAACTTTGATCCTGATCTTATTCCATCACCTGTCGTTGGTGTTGTTTCAAAGGTATATTTTCATAATTCAGGCTATCATCAACATAATAAACATCAGTTACTCTTCGCAAAAGGCGGTGGGTTAATTGTCGAGATTGATAACTCCAGATATTTTGTACCACCAAGTTGTGCAATCTGGGTTCCAGCGAAAACCACGCATAAAACAACTGCTCATAATGAAGTAGAACTTCGTTCTTTATTTTTTGAAGACGGCCTTTCTCTTCCATCTAATCCTTTAATTATTGGTTTTTCTTCATTACTTTTCGAACTAGCAGATAGGATGGCTCACTGGCCATGGGATAAATCTAGTAGTGAGCAGCATTCAACACTATCTGTTTTTCAAGAAGAATTACAAGCTGCATTACTGCATCCTTTAAATATTACGATGCCCAAAGATCGACGTTTGAACCCTTTACTGGATTTACTGAAATCGGAACAAAACCCACCAAAACTGATTGAGATTGAAAAGATGATTGGTGCCAGCAGCAAAACAATCGGGCGTATTTTCCTGCGGGAAACCGGCCTGAGTTACCAAGCCTGGCGCCAGCAATGGCGACTGATGAAAGCAATGGAAATGCTGACTGATAAACAGTCAGTTCACTATGTCGCACAGCAATTGGACTTTTCAAGCAGCAGTGCCTTTATTGCATTCTTTCAGAAACACACCAATCAGACACCTGGTCGATTCATTGCCGCTTGATAAACATGATCGGGCTACAGGTTGCCCGATCATATACGGTCAAATCGTACTACTCACGATAAAGAAGGAACTGAAACAACAAGAGGCTTTCGCTTCAGATACTAAAAATAACGCATCCAACCTGAACTTTTTATCAGAAGTACGATATGGCTTTCATTAGGATGAGCACCCCAAATATTGCTTAAGAGCCTTATCTGAAGCAAAACCAAGTCGGTTAACCTCCAACAAACAAGCTAATTCATTCAAATTAACCCACTTATTTTCATCAACCAAACTATGCCGCACGTCTCCCAGTGAAATCATTACCATTAGTATCACTTTCTACATGGAACAGAGCGATGCTGACCAAAAGATTCATCTTTAATGACAATCAATAATCAATTGAAAAGTATCTCTCAAATTAAACAATCTCGTTTCCTGAGTTTGCCTTGCCTAATTCCATCTGCAGAGTTATTTCATCAATAAAAGTATCACCCAACAGTTTACAATTCCAACCCGGAACTTCAGAGTTGATGTATCTTGGTGATAAAACGTTTTTACTTGTACTGACATAAGTAATCCCTCCTGTTACGAAGGCGGGCTGTGAAGCATCTTACCTGTAAGTAAGCCTAGCTGTTACACGCCCAAATCTGTCAGGGCTAAATTTTCATCAGTTACTTGCCTGGTCATTACTAACAAAACTATTTCTTACTGAGCAATTTCTTGCCAAACGACTACGGGCTCATTAAGTTAACCATTTCCAATCCTCACCTGAACTATTACAAATGAAGAAAATCTATCAACCACTATTTGATAACAATCATCCTCCAGGAGAGATTTTCTTTGGCCATGAAGTGTTTCTTCCTAACACCACGACACCAAGGCACAGTCACCCGTGGGGCCAGCTTCAGTTCATTAAGGGCGGAATTCTAGAGCTGACTACAAAAAGTAAGCGCTTCCTTTCACCTTCTCAGTATGCGGTATGGGTACCTGCCGGTGTCGAGCACGAAAGCTTTATGCGCCGCAGCCTAGACTACTGCTCAATGAACATTGTCTCCCCTCTTGCTGACGACTTACCCGATTATCCCTGCCTTCTTGAAGTCAGCCCGATAATGGAAGCAATCATAAGTGACTTAAAAGACAGGCGTATTGCCGTTCCGCAAAGCGATGAAGATCTTCGGATGGTGAAAGTCCTGCTCGATCAAGTACT
Organism: Photobacterium marinum; assembly: GCF_000331515.1. Lineage (GTDB taxonomy): Bacteria > Pseudomonadota > Gammaproteobacteria > Enterobacterales > Vibrionaceae > Photobacterium > Photobacterium marinum. The sequence goes on along the minus strand of NZ_AMZO01000009.1, from coordinate 45,869 downwards.
CAAAGCCAATGAACATGATCAGTTCCTGCCGAACAGTGATCACAAACTGCTGAAACCTATCCTAACCGAACTGGAACGCCACCCGACTTCACCCAAAAACCTTTCCGACTGGGCCAAAGAGCTTCACACGACCGAGCGAACGTTGGCAAGACACTGTCAAGATAAGCTGGGGATGAACTTCACAGAATGGCGACAGCGTCGTAAGTTCATCTACTCGCTGCATTTATTGCGCAAAGGGGTTTCAATTAAAGAGATTGCCCTGACGCTGGGCTATCATCAGGCCTCACCTTTCATTACTCTGTTTAAGCGCCACGCACAATGTACACCGGAGCAGTATCGGCAAAAGTTCTATTCAAATGTGGAACGATGATCAAGGTGGTTTTCATTCATTTTTCGGTCATGACGCCAACTTGTTGACATCACACCTCATCATTGATCCAAAAGGTGAGTGAGCCTCGGTCAATAAGCGCTTGGTTATATTCTTTCAAGCTATGTGTTTGGTAAGTTACTTTGCTCTTATTTATCAATCACATCCAGCACAAGGAATACCTGATCAAATCGCGATAGTAGAAGATAGTTCAGTACAATTTAGTCAACAAGGCCTTTCAAAGGGTTCAAGTAAGCACCCAAGGCGCTATATACCAAATTTAAGTTGATCACGATGCTCATCTTCTTGTTTTTGATTTATGATGTATTCAAGACCAACCTCTTCATCAAGACTAACCGTAGAGACAAAGTATCCCCTGCCCAAAAATGTTCACCATTGAAATTTCTTTGTCTGCCTCGAAAGTTCTTAGCTATCGATATTTAATTACCGTATATCAGCTTTCAATTGCCTTACGGATAAAGCCGTTATTGTTGGCCAGGAGTGATTTAGCTTCATCAGCAGACAGCTGAGCCAGGATCATCACAATCGCGGTCTTACAATGACCGTTACAAGCCACCAGCGCGGTTTCTGCTTCTTCGCGGCTGCACTCGGTGGCTTCCATTACAATCTTCTTTTGTCGCTCAACAAGTTTGGCATTGGTAGCCTCAACATCAACCATCAAATTGCCGTACACTTTACCGATACGGATCATCGCCCCACTTGTCAGCATATTCAGCACCAGCTTCTGTGCCGTCCCAGCCTTCATACGCGAAGAACCCGTCACCACTTCAGGGCCAACGATCGGAGTAATACTGATATCTGCCAGTTCAGTCATCGCACTTTGCGGATTACAGCTGATACACCCCACAGTTGCACCGACAGATTTTGCGTACTCCATAGCTCCCAATACATAAGGCGTTCGCCCACTGGCGGCAATACCAACCAGAACATCATTATGATTGAAATTTAACGCCTCAAGATCGTCTGCGCCCAGCTCCCGGTTATCTTCGGCATTTTCCACCGCTTTGAAAATCGCCGGATGACCGCCTGCGATCAAGCCGATAACCTGCTCTGGCTTAGTACCATAAGTAGGCGGGCACTCACTGGCATCTAAAATACCCAATCGACCAGATGTTCCGGCACCACTGTAGATCAATCGTCCACCTTTCTGAAAAGCTGCCGCAATCACATCAACAGCAAGGGCAATTTGCGGTAATACCTGTTCTACCGCCAACGCGACCTTTTTATCTTCCTCATTGATGACCTTTAGCATCTCAATTGTCGAGAGTGTATCGATTTGCTGGCTGGCGGCATTACGGCTTTCCGTTACCATGTTGGATAGATCAATTTTCATCGGGATCCGAGCTCGTGGTTACTAACTGGTTTTCATTGTAATGGATAAGAGAAAACGAGGATATAAAACAAAATTACGTAGCCAAAACAGTAAAGCCCTCGCTTTTTATCGCAAGGGCTAATTTCACAATGAGTTATCAGGGTGATTTAGTGCTTTGATTTGACCCAGTTTTCAATGCTGGTCTGAACCACTTCCATAGGCTGATCACCATACTTCAACAGTTGATCATGGAATTCTGCCCAATCAAAGTCATTACCCAGCTCAGACTTAGCTTTATCAAGCATTTCCTTAATCACCAGATAGCCAGATTTATAAGACACGGCCTGACCGACATAAGCAGCATAACGAAAGCTTTCAGATTCAATATCACCTGTACCTAAAGCTGAGTTACTTCTCATGTATTTACGCGCTTCCTGAATACTCCAACCTTTAGCATGAATACCAGTATCAACGGCTAAGCGCATATTACGTAACTGGGCTTCGTTCAGACTACCGAAATATTGCAGCGCATTACACTCTTCAGCATTGTTGTAAATACCGCCCTGGAAAGAAGAATAATCAAGGTCTTCTTTACACATGCCGGTACCGTTAACAAATGTCGGCTTACCATTGGCATCTAACTCACCATAGATACCCATTTCCAGTCCCAGCCATTCAGTGTAAAGCGCCCACCCCTCTGCATAGGCGGTGTAACTGACACCTTTGATGTAATCGGGCTTATTCGCTGGTGGATACTCAAGCGAGTAGGCATTCTGGAAGTGGTGACCCGGTGCAGCCTCATGCAGGAGCAGAGTCGAAACATTCCACTTCTGCAAACTGTAGTCAGGGTTTGTATTGAGGTTAAACTCGTTTTTACCGTAAGATGCAACCCCTTCATATAGTTCGCCATCTGCCGGAATTGGCACAATGCTGTAATCAGTTTTTATCGGCTTAAAGTATCGGGCAACCACATCATTGGCATCGTTCTTGAACTTATAGTAGTCCTTCAAAGCTGCTTCACAGGCCGAGGAGTCTGATGCAGTTTTACAGGCCTCAGCGTGCACGGTACCGGAAATCGTCCGACCATCACGACCATAGAAGAACTGCTGGCTATTAAGGAAAGCGAAAAATGCTGTCAAATCAATGTTTCCGTTAGCATCTTCCAATACAAATGTCTTCTTACTTACAACTCCTTTGTCATCGCGCCAGTCAGCTTCAACCGTTTTTCCGCGGTTCTTAACAAGAATCCTGGCTACACGTTCCATTTCAGCTTTAGCATCAGCAACCAAATCTTCACCAAGTCGATTAAGCTCCATCGCAGACTTCCCGGTCGTACTATTTCGATCCAGGTGCCACTGATACCAAGCCTGTCCATTAGGCAAATCACCCCAACCTATATTGCGATCATCCAAACTTCCCTCAAGTCCTGCCCCCCGAGCAACTTTCATGTAACCGTCTTTCAGATAGGAGATCAGCTCAGTGGTCGCTCTGACGGCATCATCCACTGCCAGCTCATATTCTTTGTAGAATTCAGTGTCATAGCCGGTATGCGTTTTAATATCAGCCAACCCTTTTTTCAACATCTGATAATCATGAGCTGCAACTGATTCTTCAGTACTTCTCACCAATCTTTCAGTTAGCACTTTCGGTAGCTGAGCATGCTCAATTTGCCCCATCGAATACTGGGCATAAAGATTATTAACCCAGGCAGTAAATTCACGCACCACCTGAATATGCTGCTGATAATCTTCTAGCTTGTTCTGTTTATCTCCGGCATACTCGGCATTCCATTTGATGTAGTTATAAAAATGGGTAATCGGAATAGCAAAATTACCAAACCGAGTATTAGGCAGTGATGCACCACGAATTGCGATATTACGGTCGAAACGGAAAGTATCGTAATAAATCTTATCTTCATCCGATAAAGAATCACGATTAATAGATTCCAGCTTATCGAGATATAAACGATCGACAGCCTGGCGTGATGCCGCCATCTGATCATTTATTTGACCAAAGCTCGTATTATCCAATGTATCCATTGCCTTCTGGTAATCAGAAAATACTGTTCGTATGGCGACAGAAGAATCTGTAGTTACTTTCGGCTGCTCAATAACATTGGTTGTTTCATCATTACAACCAGCCAGTGCTGTAATTACGAATAATGCTATCGCCAATGATGATTTACGCATATCTCTGCCTTTCATTGAAATTCCCTCTTATTTGATTTTTAGATCGTATCTTTTTGATATATAGGAAGTTACAGGAGAAAGACTAAGTAATTATCAACAGACATTTTGTGAAAATGCTCACGGGCTACTGAGCGCGACCAATTATGCACAGAATGCATAAAAAAGAAGAGTCACTTTATGCAAAACATTGAAGTAAAACGACTATTTTACAAAATCAATATGAATAGACGAGTGTGATTGGGTGAATAATATAAATTATTTATGAACACAGTAATTTTGATTTCCTGACAGAAGATCTAAGTTTGCTTATTAACTGTGAACTCAATTGCAATATTTTTTCACTGTTATGAATAAATGAAATAAAAAAGCCTGACCGAAGTCAGGCTATCACAAAGAATATATCTATAACTGTATCATTGTTTTTTCAGCGTATAAGCATCAGCTAACTCGCCGGTCACTCGCAGACCATCTTTATCTAATCTGAACAGTTGATTTTCAGCAACAAAGTATCGCACAGCATCTTCACTGTCGCTTGGAACAGCGATAGCATTTCCGGCAGCGTTCCAGTTAAATTTACCTTCAGTTTTAAACTCACCGTCTTTCTTGCCAAGGTATTTTTCATTCAGCATGTAAGTGCCATCAAACCTTAATTCCAGTGTTGTCTCAATGCCACTGCAATCAGCACAAGGCAGGATGCCATGGTATACACCATTCCAATCCAGGGAATTTCGGGCATTATGTGCGTTATCAACAGATATCAACTGCTCAACCTGTGGCTGGTTTTCAGTTACCACATGCGTGTCTGCATGGCTTTGTGATGCCAAATCGACAGAGCCCTGTTGATCACAACCTGCAATCGCGAATCCGGCAATGACCAGAGCAAGAAATAGTTTATTCATGGTAACTCCTGACAAAATCTCAATCGAACAAGGTACGATTATAGAAGGGTAAATGTCCGGCTTTCGTCATCCTTATGTCAAAGTACGGTAAAATTATCTTTTATCTCAGTAAACTAAAACGGCTGTACTTAGAAATCACAGCCGCTGAAGATAAAGAGCATTCAGTATGAATAATCAGTCTTCGCTGATTGCACCGATCTTATGAATTGCCAAATCGGCACCGATATATTCTTCTTCGTCACTCAGACGCAGTCCGACTGTCTTATTAATAACACCGTAAACTACCAAAGCTCCCACAAGTGCCACCAGAATACCAGCCACTGTGCCAAGGAACTGACTTGCCATACTCACACCGCCAAGGCCACCAAACGCTTCACTACCGAATATCCCGGCTGCGATACCGCCCCATGCACCACAAACACCATGCAGCGGCCAGACACCCAAAACATCATCAACCTTCATCTTGTTTTGCATATAAGTGAAAAGCCACACAAAAAGTGCGCCAGCAACACCACCTGTAACCAGAGCGCCTACAGGATGCATCAGGTCGGAGCCGGCACAGACAGCCACCAGTCCAGCCAACGGACCATTATGAATAAAGCCAGGGTCATTCTTACCAACAAACAGCGAAGTGACGATACCACCAACCATGGCCATCAGAGTATTCACCGCAACCAGACCACTGATACCATCCATGGTTTGTGCAGACATTACATTAAAGCCAAACCAGCCAATCGTTAGGATCCATGCCCCCAGAGCAAGAAGCGGGATGTTTGACGGTGCGAATGCAACCAAACGTCCACTGCGATAGCGTCCATTTCGAATCCCCAGAAGAGCCACTACCACCAGCGCAACCCAGCCTCCGAAAGCATGAACAACAACCGAACCGGCAAAATCATGAAACCCGGCACCAAAGGTTGCTTCCAGCCAGCCCTGAAAACCTAAATTTCCGTTCCAGACAATCCCTTCGAAAAACGGATAAACCAGACCAACCGTGAAAAAAGCACCGATCAACATCGGATAAAAACGCGCACGTTCAGCAATACCGCCAGAGATAATAGCCGGAATAGCCGCTGCGAACGTCATCAAGAAGAAAAACTTAACCAACTCATAGCCGTTGCCATCACTGAGCTGCGCAGCTCCGGAAAGGAAAGTGGTGTCGTAGGCAACCCAGTAGCCAATAAAGAAATAGGCAATGGCGGAAAAGCCAAAATCGGCAATGATTTTTACCAGTGCATTTACCTGGTTTTTCTGCCTGACTGTACCAACTTCCAGAAAGGCAAATCCGGCGTGCATTGCGAGAACCATGATGGCTCCCATCAGAATAAATAAAGTATTTGAGCTTTGGATCAGTGTTTCTACTGCGCTGTTGATGTTGTCCACAAACGTCTCCACATCCTTGTTGGTTAATCATATTACGCAGTAACAGAGCAGTTTTTATGCCAGTACGAACCATTTTGGGGAGCCAGATTAGCGCTTGTAATTATTGCGGGTTTAATTGACTGATTTATAAACAATTAAAACAACCAAAGGCGCACAAGGATTGTGCGCCACACCATAAAGGTTAAAAAAATGTAAAGAAGAACAAAGGACTATACTCACCCCACTGCGATCCATGATGGTGCAAAAAGCCAGTACCTGCACCATGACTGCGCCCAGTTATACAACGCAGTAGTTATACAAAACACTTAGGTTACGCAACGGCCAAGCCAACAATCAGGACGTAGCAACCAGACAGGCTGCATCGACTAAAACGACAAGGCAGAGTCCCCTTGCAGATAAAAAGCTTACTAATACCAATATCGATCAAGTTCATACAAAGATGTTCAACCTAACTTTTAATTTCATAAATTCAGGAATCAAATTCACGTTAACATCAAAACAATATGAAATTAAATGCATTGTGGTTATGTATATCCGAAGTTGAACTATCTTCGTTTACATACCTCATCAAGTGATCGCTCAATCAGAGCAAAAGCCGTGGTCCGGTGGAGTATGGTGGTAAAAGCGCTCTTTTTTACCATCAGCATGACAGTACCTTTTTCTTTTTAACCCTACTGGCATCTATACGAATGCTATTAAGAAAGGATTCATCATGTTTAATTTATTTCCACGCAGAAACCCAACCCTTCCTCAAGATGACAGCAAGCTAGAGCAGTTCAAACGTAAAATTCAGCTGAAATTCACTCAAGAGCACTATGAATGGGACACTGAAAATCCGAATGTTGGGCCGGTGCCTATCGTTAAGAAGCTCCCTAAAGAAGCCTTGCCGACACTGACCTGGGCCGTCAAGGTCGCCGAGGTATTGATTCCGGTGGTCGAAAACCTTATCGCCAATGTGAAAGATGCAACCGAACTGATCGACATAAAAGACGGTTTCAGAGAAATCTCAGATGCGATTGAACACATCAACCCGGGACAACAGCTGGCGTTGATCACTAACTCTAGTCTGATGCTTAAATCACTGATCAACATGTTCCAGAGACTGGTTCAGCAAGAAGTTAGGGAACACCGAGATGAAGCAGGCCTGCAAGCCTACAAAGATCTATTTAAAAAGCTGCCACTGCCTGCTGTCGCTGAAGTCTTCCAGCAAAATGACTGTTTTGCACGTTTCCGCGTCGCCGGACAGAACCCGATGTTGATCAAAGGGATCACAGCGATACCTGCTAATTTCCCTGTCACTGAACAGGGTTATCAGAATGTCATGGGATCTGATGACTCTCTTGATCAAGCAATTGCAGACAAGCGCCTCTACCTACTGGACTACCATGAACTGGAACAACTTTCCGAACACTCACAACGACCAGATAAAAAAGTCTTTGCTCCAATGGCGCTGTTTGCGATTCCTAAAGGTAAGCAGTCACTCACTCCGGTAGCAATTCAAGATGGCCAGGATCCGACATCATCTGCCATCTTCTACGCCGTAGAAGACAACAGCGGCACACCAGAATATTGGCAATGGCAAGCTGCGATGACCATGGTTCAGGTTGCCGACGGTAACTATCATGAGCTTTTCGTTCACCTGGCCCGTACCCACTTAGTCATTGAAGCATTCACTATTTCAACCAACCGCTGCCTGGCCGAAACTCACCCGGTCAATATCCTGCTGCTTCCTCATTTCGAAGGAACCTTGTTTATCAATAACAGTGCAGCAAACTCACTGATCGCACCGGATGGCCCAATTGATAATATTTTCGGCGGCAAAATCCAAGCCACTCAGCAGGCTGCAGGAACTGATCGGCTTAACATTGATTTCTACCAGTACATGCTGCCAAACGATCTGGCATCACGGAATGTCGATAACAAAGACTACCTACCGGATTATCCGTATCGTGATGATGCCATCCTGGTCTGGGACGCTATCCGTAACTGGACTCAGTCCTATATCGAGATTTATTACAAAGCAGATGATGACATTGTTAATGACTACGAACTGACTGCATGGACAGAGTCGTTAATGACTGAAGGTGCCATCAGTGGCTTCAAACCAATCACAACAAGAGAGCAGCTGGCAAATGTGTTGACCATGGTGATCTTCACCGCCAGTGCTCAGCATGCTGCTGTGAATTTCCCACAACGCACACTGATGAGTTTTGCTCCGGCTGTCACCGGCGCCTTCTGGGCTGAAACCCCGTCCGATATTCACAGTGAAGAAGAATGGGGGAAAGCCCTGCCACCTCTGAAGCAATCACTGCAACAGCTGTCGGTGTTAGAAGTGCTTGGTGGTGTTTATTACCGACAACTGGGCGAATATAAAACCAATGAGTTCCCTTACCTAAACTGGTTTGAAGATCCTGATATTACCAAAGACGGTGGACCACTCGATCAGTTCCGACAAGCCTTAAGTGACATAGAAGAGGAAATTAATATTCGAAACCAAAACCGTGAGGGGTACAGCTATTTGCTACCAAGTAAAATCCCGGTCAGCATAAATATCTAACCCTCATATTGGCGAGGACTCCCCCTCCTCGCCTTTTTCATTCGGTTTCATTTAATCCTCGAACGACCTCGCAGTTACAACGTCATACAATTTGTATGTAATAACCGACGCAAGAAATATCATTAATAGCGAACTCAACATAAAAAAAGAGAGGCCGAAGCCTCTCTTGCATCATAGTGAATAGCAACATTCAAACCCGATTAGTGGAAGTAATCCACCTGCCCCTTAAGCTCTTCAGACAGTCCTTGAAGGTTGGTTGCACTCTGTGACGTCTGAGCAGCCACTTCACGTCCCTGACGGTTCAGTTCGCTGATTTCAGTCGCATTCATTGCGATTTCTTGACTAACTTGCGCCTGCTCTTCAGCGGTTGCAGCAATAGTCTCAGCCTGAGCAGCAATTTCGGTCACCTGAGTCGTGATACCTTCCAGCGCATTACCAGCCTGCATCGCCTGATCAGTAACCCGCTTACCGCGCTCCTGGCTTTCCGACATCATACTCACAGCACTGCTGGTGCAAGAGCGCAACTGCTCAATGATACCAACAACTTCCTTCACAGACTCCTGAGTACGGTGAGCCAGAGTACGAACCTCATCAGCAACAACAGCAAAGCCTCGACCTTGCTCACCAGCACGGGCAGCCTCAATAGCGGCATTCAGCGCCAGCAGGTTAGTCTGCTCTGCAATTTCATCGATCATGCGTGTTACTGACTGAATGTTGTCACTTTCACGGCTTACCATATCGATAGCTTCTGCTGACTGAACCAACTGTTCGTTCAGGTTCGCCACTTCAATGCTCACCTGGGATACCAGTTCAGAGCCGGATGCACTTTCTTCATTAGCAGAACGCACATTTTCAGCAATAGCCTCAACCTGTTCAGCAACAGACTGCGCTGAAGAAGCCATTTCTTCGATTGCCGTCACCACCTGCTCAACTTGTTCCTGCTGAACATCCGCCTGAGTCAGGCTTTGGTTAGCATCATTAGAAACACTTGTTGCCTGTGAGTTTACAGATTCACTGGTCTGGCGGATCTCGCTTACCAGTTCATTCAGCTTGGCAGCCATAGAAGACACACCATAGGTCAGGCGGACAATCTCGTTACCTGAGTTTGCATTTCCTGATTCCATCTGCAGCGTCACTTCACCCTGTCTCAAGCGATCCATGTAACCGGTCAGTGTTGTCAGCGGACGAGTTAGCTTACTCAAATACAAGCTCAGGATCAGGAAGGTCGCAATACCGGCAGCCAAAGCAACCATCACGATCACTTTCAGCAATTGCTGACTACCTTTAGTTACTTCATCAATGAAAGTACCGCCAAGCAGTTTCCAGTTCCAACCAGGAACTTCAGTGTAAACAAGGTACTTATCCCCGATAATGCCGTTGTGCTCATACGGGTAAGTCATAATCCCGCTCTTCGACTCAAAAATTGCACCGAATGGTTTATTACCATTGTAATCAGACACATCCTGAATCTTTGCACCTTTCATTTTGTTAGTCGGGTGATACAGGTACTCACCTTGGCCTTTGTTGTCATTATCAACAACAATGGTGTAGCCGGTGTCACCCCAAGTATCTTTCGCCACGCTGGCAAAAATAGCTTCAGACGCACTATCCAGTGGAATACCGATAAATGAAATCGCCTTAACCTGACCGGCACTATTCTTAACCGGAGAATAGAAGGTCAGGTAGCTACCTCCAAACAGCTCAACCTTGGCATAATATGGCTGACCACTTTTCAGTTTAAGGTAACCTGGATGGCCCTGACCCAAGGTAGTGCCTAAAGTACGCTGGCCTGCATTATCTTTCAAAGAGGTCGACACACGAACAAAATCATTGTCCGAAGCCGCAAAAAGTGTCGCAATGGCGCCAGTATCCTGAGTGAACCGATCAACAACATCAACGCTGTTAATCATCGATTCACCTGCTTGTACTATGTTTTGCACCTGATGACCTGAGAAGCTGACATTCTCGCCAATAAATTTCAGATCATGTAAATATCCATTTCTAAACGTACTTTCCAGCTTACGTGCATTATCCAGGTAAACATCAAACTGACCAGCAATAGAAACCGCCAACGCATCCAGTTTGGCCTGATGTTCAGTCATTGTCTGCTCAAGCAATATATCGGATGAATTACGGTAAACAACTGTGGCCGTTAAACTAAACGCAATCAGTAACAAAACACTGATCGCAAACTTTAATTGAAAACCAATACTTTTATTACTTATATTTTTCCACATACACCTATTCCGGAGACAAGTCTCCATTAATACCATCGAAAGGGTTGGAAATAATGTATTCACAAGGAAGGCATGTAAATAATAAATTGATAAATAATTACACAATCCGACACTTTATTGATCTCGCTTCACGCAGTTATGCACACTTATTAATAATAAAACGCGACCAATATCAAACCAGTTGATATGCTGACAATTGCTTTCAATACTTAAGCGAAACAAGATGAAATCTATAAATATCCAGAGCATCTAATTACCCCGCATGTCCACAAACATAAGCCAGAAAACAACGGGATAGCTTCATGATAATTAAGAAGTTAAGTAACTATTTATATAGTTAACCAAAGAGACATACCACCAGCTTTACCCACAAAACTGAAACAATCAACTGTATATTATTAGTATGATAAACATATACCTGATGTAATAGTTTTGGGTTGATATTTTATTTCAAAACCGTCTTTTCTGATTCGGATCAATGAACATAAAATGAGTACCTCTGAGAACTGGAGATTTAAAGTTTATGGTGATATTAAATTACTAGTTAATTTAACTGTTTGACTTTAATAAAAGGAGATTTATTAAATGTTATGCCCTGAATGCAAGCAACCAATGATTAAATCAATGGACAAAACCAATCATTGCGTTGATATTAATTGCCCGCCATCAAGAACTCAATGCCCTAAATGTGACTCCCATAACACCGAATTAATCAATAAAAGCATCACAGATGCTGAATTAGAGTGCCATGATTGCTCAAATAACTGGACAATATCCAGAACATCCTGACTTTAAATATACTTTCTTATTATTAATTTATCTAACAAAGGGAATATAGCCCGGCTTTTTCTATTTTCGTCGGGCTTTTCTATATTCATAAGACGTTATGAATATAGTTTATATTTTTATCCTTAATACAAGCAATCACCCGCAACCAAACAGGTCATATTAAAACCACCAGCCAGGTGAATCCAGCCAAAAGCATGGTAACAAACACAGCCGCAGATCCTATATCCTTCGCCCTTCCAGACAACTCATGATGCTCGTGGCCAATCCTGTCAACCACCGCCTCAACCGCGGAGTTTAAAAGTTCAACAATCACAACAAGAACCAAACTGGCAACCATAGCAAGCTGCTCTAACTTAGTTACCGGAAGAAAAAATGTGACCGCAGTCAAAATTGGAAGTAACGTCATCTCCAAACGAAAGGCTTCTTCATATTTCCAGGTCGCCTTTAAGCCCTGAATAGAGTAACCAGTAGCATCTATTATTCGTTTGATTCCTGTTTCTCCTGGCTTCATATATACACTCACTTTTTCACATATCTAAAGTGAATTATATTGCACAGCAACAAAACCACCTAATAACTAAGTAATAAATCTAATACCTTCCTGAGCTGTTCTTTCTCCATAGGCTTCATCTCCCTAACTATGGATGTAGCCTCTCGTCATCAGCTAATATTACGGAACAACTCATCATTTTTGGGTATCAATATTGGAAATAAGAGCGGCCTTTAAAACAGACATGCAACAGATAGCTCAGTTGCATGCCAAAAGCTGGCAGGACATATACCGAGAAGAATTGTCTGATACTTACCTGAGCCATGATATTTATCAGGACAGATGCCAAGTATGGCAACAGCGCTTTCTATTCCCCAAAAAAAATCAGCAAATATTCGTCGCCTGTAACAATGGTGAAAATAAAATTCACGGCTTCATCTGTTTCTATCTCGCTAATCACTCACAATGGGGAACACTGATAGAAAACCTCCATATAAGTAAAAATTGCAAAGGAATTGGGTTAGGCAAGCAACTGCTGCAGACAGCAGCTCGGCTAACCCACAACAAGAATCCCAATCATGGTATGTACCTTGAGGTACTGGCCAGTAACAAAGCGGCGCAAGCGTTTTACCAAAAGTACGGAGCCCAACACATTAAAAACCAGCAATGGCAGGCACCTGACGGCAACCTAGTAAATGAGTACGTCTATAGGTGGAATTCCATCAGTCTGCTGATACATTCTTAACTCACAAATATGAGCTATGGCTACTCTAGCCGGAACAGGTGGATATCACACGGCATCTTCCTGACCAGAGGCTCAGTCAGCGACATCATCAGCTGGCGAATAAGCCCCGACTGGTGATGGCCTAATACGAGCAAATCAACATCGTACTTTTCGACGGCATTAATCATCTGATCTTCAATATAGCCGGTATAAAACAAGTGCTTGTAAACCGGATAATTGGCACCGCGCAATAACCGTTTCATTGCATGAACCGATTCATAATGCTCTTTTTCATCCAGATTTGCTTCATCGAACTCGCGAACACCTTCATCTAAATGACCTAAGTCAGGATCGATATGAATCACACTAAACAGAGCATGATTAATTCTGGCTTGTTCTGCCGCTTTCAGTACCAAATGCTCTGCGTTTTCATCCAGATTTAGCGCTAGCAATACATGTTTGTATCCCATAGGTTTCTCCTTCAACGCAGTTAGCCAATCAACTCGATATCATTAAGGCAAAATGACTGGTGATACAAAAACCATAGAAGATAAAACCGAAACAGAATAGTGCTATGAACACATTCCGTTTCAATCTCTTAATACCCACCTCTGTGTATGCACAGTAACGAAGCTTTCTCAACTGCAGATCATCTTGCATGATGTAAAACGCTATACTTTTGACCAGGATATACATTTAAACCATTTGCATTGTTTGCTTCAGCCCTGTTCATCCGCAGGTGCATTCCATAAACAAAGCAGCAAAGGCAGTGTTATGTATCAAGAATCACTCATTGACTCCTTATCGATTTTCATCATCCTCAGCCTGATTTTCGGGGCCATATTACTGATGTTTGAATTTGGTTATCGTCTGGCACAGTTTTTTCTGCCAAATAAAATCAGTAAGACCATCACCCCGATGGCAACCGGTCTTGCCAGCCTGCTGGCGTTCATACTTGCCATCACATTCAGCATGGCTGCGGCTAAACATGACACAAGGAAGCAACTGGTTTTAAACGAGGCTAATCAGGTTGGAACGGCTGTTCTGCGAACCGAGCTGCTTGACGAACCTTATCGCACCAATAGCAGAGAATTACTGAAAAAATATGTGAATCTGAGGGTGGTAGAGCAGCAAAGCGAACGCAAAGCCAGAGTCAATGAGGTGATCCGTATCAGCGAAAACATCCAACAGCAACTATGGCAGCAGGCAACCGCTGCCCATCATAAAGGAGAACCAGCAGCAAGCCGCCTGTATATTGAATCCCTGAATGAGGTAATAGATACCCACACTGAGCGTGTTAATAAAGGTATACGCGGGCGTATCCCAGCCAGTATCTGGTTTACACTCGGCTTACTCACTTTTCTGACAATTGCCCTGAATGGAATACAGGTTGGCTCTCAGGGACAGGATCGGACATTAGTCGCGTCACTACCTTTTGCACTGGCTTTTTCTTTAGTACTTACGCTGATCGTCGAACTGGATCGCCCAGTTCGTAGTATCATTGAAGTCAGCCAACAACCGCTTATTGATCTACGTGACAACCTGAACAAATAGCCGTCAAGCAGTTGATTTAAAATCATTCAATAATTCCAGAACCTTACGTGAGTGTGATCACAGTTACAAAAATCAGCTACTAGAGCGACCATCTCCTGCTATCTATTAATACTTTTGTGCGATATATTTTGCAGCTGACGATATATTTGCGATTTGAATCACACTTTATGATTCATTATTGCAATGCATGGTCAATATTATAACAAATTCGTTACAACGTCAGATAGGCACACAAGGAGCTCTGTGAGTCATTACTATGAGTAAGGACAACAAGCTGGTTAGGCAAAAACTAAAAAAAGATTCTCAGTCACTGCTGAGAAAAACAAAAAATACGTTTTTAAAACAATATCAAAAAGCCGCTTAATGCGGCTTTTTTAATGCTCGAAAGGCACAACAACAGAGCCTAATACCACCTGATGCCTGGTCGGAAACATCTTCTGCTCAAAGTGATCTATACTGTTAGTTTCTCCGGGAACCGTCGTCGCTTTTCTGTTGGCTACTTGCTGATTAACTACAAGCTGTTTTTTTGCCGACGATAACTGCACATTGCTTCTGTCTGTTGGCGCGACCAATGATGATGAAATATCAACAGGCGCATTAACGTAACGCTCAGACTTATCATCAAACATTGAGAACTTATCCAGCGCCAGAGCGGCCAGCGCAAACAGCACAATAATCAGATTAAACTGCATAGAATCCTCCTTTTCGCAATGCACTGTTTTTATTGATAGTGCAGAAAAGGAGGATGATCAAGATCACAAAAAACTTTAATTAATCACGAAGAGATCCATAAACTCGTTTACCGGAGTTGCCTCCAAGCGGGTCTGATCGCTGCACAAATCAAAAATCGCCTGACAGGTTGCAACAGGGAAGCGGGTTTGCAAGTTACGCACAAACTTACGCTCCAACACCGGGATTCCTTCTTCACGACGACGGCGATGACCAATCGGGTATTCAACCGCGACTTTCTCTGTACAAGACCCATCCTTGAAATAAATCTGAATTGCATTGGCAATTGAACGTTTGTCTGATTCGAGATAGTCGGCGCTGTAACGTTTGTCTTCAATGATTTCCATCTTGTTACGCAGAACATCAATTCGCTCATCACCTTGATGAAATTCATCTTCATAATGCTCAGCCACCAGATCACCGTACAGCAATGGCACCGCAATCATGTATTGCAGGCAGTGGTCACGGTCTGCCGGATTGGCCAGATCACCGACTTTAGAGATGATCCGAATCGCTGATTCATGAGTTGTCACTTCAATACGGTCAATCACATCAATTCTGTCTCTGACCTTTTCATGCAGTGCTACTGCACATTCCACCGCAGTCTGAGCGTGAAACTCAGCCGGGAAAGAGATCTTGAACAGCACGTTTTCCATCACATAGCTGTTAAACGTCTGATTAACCTGAAACGGTTCACCATTGAACAACACATCGTAATAACCCCATTGTGATGCTGTCAGCACCGACGGCAATCCCATTTCTCCTTTCATGGTGATCATGGCAAGACGTACCGCTCGTGATGTGGCATCACCTGCTGCCCAGGATTTACGAGAACCGGCATTCGGCGCATGACGATACGTACGAAGCGAGCAACCGTCGACCCAGGCCTGGGAAACCGCATCGATGATCTTCTGACGATCACCACCCAGCATTTTGGTGACAACAGCAGTCGATGCCACCCGTACCAGCAACACATGATCCAAACCGACGCGATTGAAGCTGTTCTCCAGCGCCAGTACGCCCTGGATCTCGTGCGCTTTGATCATCGCCGTCAGCACATCACGCATGGTCAGCGGTGCTTTACCCTGTGAAACAGCAACACGGCTAAGGTAATCGGCAGTGGCGAGAATCCCCCCCAGGTTATCGGACGGATGACCCCACTCAGCCGCCAACCAGGTGTCATTGAAATCCAGCCAGCGAATGATACAACCGATATTAAACGCCGCCATCACAGGATCCAGCTCATGGGAGGTTCCCGGAACCCTAGCACCGTTCCTGACAGTAGTTCCTGACACAACAGGGCCGAGATGCTTGGTACATTCAGGAAAACGTAGCGCCAACAAACCGCATCCCAGCGTATCCATCAGACAGTTACGGGCCGTGTTGTAGGCTTCGTTTGATTCAATTTCAGTATGGGCAACATACTCGGCAATCTGTACCAGCAGCTTATCCGGTTGCGGACGTTCATTAATATCTACATTCATACTCATTGTGTTATTCCCTACTCAATTCATTTACTTGCCTATTGCATCTGTACTGTTCTAACTACGCTGCTCAATAGGAAGCCATTCCTGGTGCTCTGGCCCGGTATAATCCGCACTCGGACGGATGATCCTGTTGTTGGCACGCTGCTCATAAACATGTGCCGCCCAGCCCGTAACCCGACTCATAACGAAAATAGGAGTGAATAACTTAGTAGGAATACCCATGAAGTGATAAGCCGATGCATGGAAAAAATCAGCATTGCAAAACAAGCCTTTCTCACGCTTCATGACCTGTTCAACACGTTCAGAAACCGCGTATAACGTAGTGTCACCGACATCTTTTGACAGTTTCTCTGACCATGCTTTGATAAGGGCATTACGCGGATCAGACTCACGATAGATTGCATGTCCGAATCCCATGATTTTTTCTTTCTGCTCAAGCATCTGCAAAATGCCGGCTTCCGCTTCGTCGGACGTCTGCCACTGCTCAATCATGGCCATTGCCGCTTCATTGGCCCCGCCATGCAACGGCCCGCGCAGGCTGCCAATCGCAGCAGTAATACAGGAATGGAGATCAGATAAAGTGGACGCACAAACCCTGGCAGTAAAAGTCGAGGCGTTGAACTCATGCTCTGCATAAAGCACTAATGAACAGTGCATCACCTGCTTATGCAGCTCAGACGGAGCCTTACCTGTCAGCATTTCGAGAAAATAACCGCCGATACTGTCCTGCCCACTGTTGGCGGTATCAATCCTGATACCATCATGACTGTAGCGATACCAATAGCAGATAATGGCCGGTAACATGGCAAGCAGAATGTCAGTCTTTTCCCACTGCTCAGAAAAATCCTGCTCCTGATCCAAATTTCCCAGCATAGAACACCCGGTTCGCATCACATCCATCGGGTGAGCATCAGCCGGAATCGCTTCCAATACCTGACATAATGCCGGCGGCAGACCGCGAGCTTCTTTCAGCGCTTGTTTATAGCTATCAAGTTCAGCCTGTGTCGGTAATTTGCCCTTGAGCAGCAAATAGGCAACCTCTTCAAACTCAGCGTGTTTAGCAAGGTCAGTTATGTCATAACCACGGTAAGTCAGCCCGGTGCCGGTTTTACCGACCGTGCATAATGCGGTTACCCCGGCACTCTGGCCGCGAAGGCCAGCACCACCCAGAGGTTTATTGTTTAACGAGTTATCCTTTTTCTTATCAGCTACGGCTATCGCAGTCATAGCAGACTCCTTTCACTATTCTGTGATTCACGTTATTGAAAAATATCTGCCGTTATCTTTGTTTCCTGTTTTCTTCAGGCAAAAAAGAGCCTTACCATCCGATAACAGCAGCAGTTATGAATATTTTTCTTGGGTTTTCCACTAAATAAATGGTCTTCCCACTAATAAACGAAATACTAACTTGCCTGTATTTCAATACCTTAAGGAAGAGTTGTAGTTATGATTTATCGTTGAATAATTTATCGAGCTTCTGCTCATAGTCGTGGTAACCCAAAAAGCGATAGAGCTCTTCCCGGGTCTGCATAAACTCCACAACATTACGCTGATGCCCTTCTTGCTTGAGGTGCTGATACACATTCAGCGCAGCTTTATTCATTGCCCGAAAGGCCGACAGTGGATAAAGCACCATATCCACTCCGCACTCAGCCAAATCATCGCAACCAAACAGCGGGGTCTGGCCAAACTCAGTAATATTGGCAAGAACCGGCACCTTAACCGCAGCAACGAACTCCCGATACTGATCCAGCGTTTTAATCGCTTCAGGGAAAATCATATCAGCACCGGCTTCAACACAAGCAGCAGCCCTTTCTATTGCCGGGCCCATCCCTTCCACTGCCAATGCATCCGTTCGCGCCATAATGACAAAATCATCATCCGTTTTGGCATCGACCGCCGCCTTAATCCTGTCGACCATCTCACTCTGGCTGACAATGGCTTTATTAGGGCGGTGACCACAACGTTTCTGAGTAACCTGATCTTCCATGTGAACTGCAGCAGCCCCGGCTCGCTCCATTTCCTTAATTGTGCGCGCAATATTGAACGCGCCGCCAAAACCGGTATCAATATCCACCAGCAAAGGCACCTCTGTTGCGGCGGTGATCCGGCGGACATCCTCCAGCACATCGTTCAGCGTCGTAATCCCTAAATCCGGCAAGCCATAAGAGGCATTGGCAATACCACCACCGGAAAGATAAATCGCCTGGTGACCAACCTGCTCCGCCATCATGGCGCAATACGGATTAATGGTGCCGACAATCTGCAACGGATGATTGGCTGCAACGGCCTGCCTGAAGCGTTTTCCCGGGCTCATGAGACTTACTCCTTGTCATCTTTCAGTTGTTGTTCAATCAGCTGACGGCTTCGCATAATGTGTCGCCGCATCAGCATTTCAGCCAACTCGCCATCCCTGTCTTTCAACGCCGAGAGTAAATGGAAATGTTCGCCTAATGCCTGAGAGGGACGCGAATGTGAACGCTGGGACTGGTAACGGTACATTCGCAGTAAATGATAAAGCTCACCGCATAACAGGTGGATGAGTTTGCTGTTTCGGCTGGCCTTAATGATCCGATAGTGAAAGTCAAAGTCGCCCTGCTGATGGAAGTAAGAAGCACCGTCAACCTGCTCAATATGCTTGCGGTGAGTTTCCAGCAAATCCTGAAGCGCATCGATTTCTTCGTCTGTGATATGGATGCAGGCAAGGCGAGCAGCCATTCCTTCCAGTGCTTCACGCACCGCGTAAATTTCCAGCAGCTTTGCTCTAGTCAGCGTCACGATCCTTGCACCTACATGCGGTACCCGCTCTACCAACCCAAGTGATTCCACCCGCATCATTGCTTCGCGCAACGGCCCACGGCTAACTCCAAAGCGGCGAGCCAGTTCAGGTTCAGATATTTTGCTTCCTTCAGGGAAATCGCCGTTAACGATCAGCTCGATTAATTGCTCAGTAAGATTCTCTGATTTGGTCAACTCCTTACCTGCACTCTCCCGCCCAGCATCATCATTACCGGCTTTTTCATTGAGATAAGGATTGTCGACAGAACCTGCAAATGAACTTTGTTTACTCATACCTGTTGTTAACAATTAATCAACTTATGAGCAAATCTAGAACCAGAAAGAGAATTATTCAAGGATGATTGTTAACAATGTGTATCAGACCTTAGTCTGATTGTTGACACTAAAAACAGATGAAATAATCACCACAGAAACACAAAACTGCTACGTATGTCATGTAAACACGTGTTTTAATGATAATATACTTAACAGCGTTCCATTTTTTTATATATATTGCTCAATATATAAAAGAACAACGCCATTCCCGTGACAGCTAACTCTAGTTCCACTGAAATTTTCTATCAGCTGCTTGATCTCAATGAAGCAGAGCAACAGCGATCTCTTGACGATCTTAAAAAACGACACCCGTCGCTTTACCAACAAGTTCTACCGCTAATTAATGTAAATCAGGCAACAGACGCAGCACTGACCCAACTGCTGGGCTTCCATGTCAAACAGGTATTCGATAACGACATCAGCTTCAACGGCCTTACGATCGACAAATACAAAATCAATGACGAAATCGGTCGCGGCGGTATGGGGGTTGTTCATTCTGCCGAACGCTGTGATAAGACATTTGAGCAGGAGCTGGCGATCAAATTTATCCAGCCATCCCTGACCGATATTCTAGGAAAAGCATTCCTGTTTCAGGAAGCTCAGCTGCTCGCCCGACTGAACCATCCTTATATCGCCAAAGTATTCGATGGTGGTGAACACCAAGGTTATGTCTATATCGTGATGGAAAAGGTAAAAGGCCGGACCATCAATGAAGTCATCAACTCAGGAAACCTGAACCAAAGACAGAAACTCCAGCTGTTTATCCTAATATGCCAGGCTATCCAACATGCTCACCAAAACCAGATCTTACATGCCGATATCAAGCCTGAAAACGTGCTGGTTGACGACGCACTGATGCCAAAAGTCCTCGACTTTAACATTATCCAAAAACAGCAGCAGTCTTCACAAGATGCCGCCCCCCTTCTGGCTTACAGCAAGGCTTTTGCCAGCCCTGAACAACAAAACGGCCAATACCTGACTAACCAGAGTGATGTGTTCTCTCTCGGAAAGCTGCTGTTATTCATGGTAGGTGAGCAGCCGGCAAAAGCAGATCTAAAGCTGATCATAGATAAGGCAACAAAAGAAAATGCCGGGCAGCGTTACTCGTCGGTTATAGAACTGATGGCTGACATCAAAAGCATTCTCAACCAACGTCCAATCAGCCTGAAAGCCCACAAGCCATTTTATGTTACCCACAAGCTGATACAGCGTCGGCCACTACCTTCAGCATTGGCCGGATGCCTGTTGCTGTGCGCCGTCTTATTTTCAGCAACATTAGTTCATAAAAACAGACAACTGGAGCAGGAGAAAGCAATCGCCGAAGACATGATGTTTGAGGTCACCAGCCTGCTCTTTCACAGTAAAGGGGATGTCGACAGACAGATGTCGGTTCAGACCATGCTTGAGCTGACCCGCAGACGTATTTTGTCGAACCCGGATCTGCCACAACACATAAAACAAAAAATGCTGTTAGCAATGATGACACCAGTGCCGGAGAAGCACTCAATAAAAATAGATTGCCAACAAAATTGTGCAACATCAGTATCAAACTAGGTTATATCTCATGATGAAAAGGACTTTTTCCGCCATTACTCTAGCAACCATCAGCCATTTAGTGATGTCTGCCTCTGAAATTCAGGCTGCCTCAGATATTCAGACCGGCTATTTCATAGACTCCCCGGTAACCGGGCTTTATTACCAAACCAGTTCCAGCTTGGATGGTTTTACTGACAAGGGTGCTTTCAATTATAAAGACGGCGACGTTGTCACCTTCTATCTGGGCACAAACAAATCTGCACTTCCGATTGCGACATTATCAGGTCAGGAAGTTGTCACCCCGACACTGGCATCCGCTACCCCCAGCCGTAGTGTTAACCTGACCCGACTACTGCTGTCATTGGACAGTACCCCAGGCAATCGAGAGGAAATAATCCTTGTCAGCAAAGCACTGTCCGATCCGCAGTTTCAGAAGAAGTTGCGCCAAATAAACCTTCAGGCTTTGGACGCTTCAAAAGACAAGCTGGGCATTGATCTGGTTTCCGTTCAGGAAGCTGCCCGTCACCTCGATGAGAGTCAGACTTATATCGAAAAGAACTTCACCTCTGAAGAAGTGATCCTGCGTCCGCTAAATACAAAATTCCGCAATATCATCATCAAACGCCGCGACTGGCAGGGCAACCTGTGCTTTTTTGATGTGGCAAGAAAGTCATCACCAGACTACTACGGCCCGATTGGCAGTATGACCTATATGGTCACAGCAGAAGGGATTTATGAGTACCCGGATATCGGTGACTACTTTGGCAGTACTGACAGCTCTGTTTCCGGCTGTGAACTGAATACCAAACACAGGTATACCGAAGTGCTTTTTGAACCTATCGAAGTATTTGCCGAATGGGGAGGTCTGATCGGCTGCGCAATCCAGGGATGTACCCGTAATGATATTAACGGGTTTACCATTGAAGATTACGATGACGAAATAGACTGGAAATACCGCACAGTCGCGATTAATTACGACCCAAATACACAGTTACTGATGCAAAAAAACCAGGGGCTGGGACCTAAGGAAAACGTTTCTCACCTTAACCGCTCTGAATCGATCTGGCTGACAACCCGAGCTGACGCAAATCACCATGTGGATTTTGACGGTCTCTGGCAGGAAACAACTTACCTCAGCGACGGTAACATCGATAATCAATGCCTGTTAGTCACAGGCGGCAAAGTACTCTCTGCAGCGCCTGACGACGATGAATGCCCGACCGGGATCAAAGCTTACGCCAACGATGTAACCGCATCACACGGTGATATGTGGTGGCTGGAACCAGCCAACTCAAAGGCAACACTTGCTCAGCTCAATACCGCTGTTAAATGGTATGACACTAACACCAAGCCTCGTTATACCAGTTGGGAATACCTGCCAGCAGGGGAAAACTGGGAACAAGGTGTTCTGTACCGCCTGCAACAGCATATCGTTGTCGATAATAAAGGAATTCAACACCCTCAGACACATTTGATTTCCGAGCTGAAAAAGTACCAAAACAGGGAGTCACGAAAATGAGTCAGGATATCACCCAAATCATCCATAAATGGCACCATGGCGATAAAAACGCAGAGTCTGAATTGTACCGGTTTGCTTATTTGCAGCTACGTAGTATCGCCCACCAGGAGCGAGCCCGAAATGCAAAAAAACACGGCGATGATAATCAGGTGCTGAGTGATTGCATCAACAACACCACAGCATTGATCCATGATGCTTACCTGAAACTGGCAGGCACAGACTTATCCCATATAGAAAACCGCCGCCAGTTTTACCTGATGGCAGCTAAAGTCATGCGACAAATCCTCATTGATCATGCCCGGGCCCTTAACGCTCAGAAAAGACAGCAAATGCCCCAGGCAGAACCAAACTCCCAAGGAGATCGGTTCGAACAACTCCTGAGTATGGATAAAGTATTGGATAATTTCAGTCAGCACTACCCACGGCAGTCTGAAGCACTGAAGCTAAAGTATTTACTGGGAATGAAAAATCAGGAAATCAGCCAGCTCCTGCAATGCAGTAACAGCCTGATCGAGAAGGATCTGAAATTCTCCCGTTGCTGGCTGCAAACTAAAATGGCCTGAGTTACCAATTAACTATTTTTAGTAAAAGCGGCAAAAAATCTTACGGTTTTTTGTCGCTTTTCCGTTCCTTGATGGCTCAATCCCTCCCCTGTAACTTAGCCGCCGATTCGATACACCAATTTTCGGTATTCATCGTTTTTGAATGGGAATAATGATAATGAAAAAACTAGGTTTATTAGCAGCGTCAGTGGCACTCGCTCTTACAGGATGTGGTGGAAGCAACGACAGTAACGGTAACGCATTAAACAATGCCAGCACGAACGTTAAAGTTCTTGATGGTTATTTGGTTAACGCTGAAGTCTATGTTGACCGTAACGGCAACAATGTTGCCGACGCCAATGAAAAGTTGGAAAAACTCACCGACGAAAATGGCGTAATCTCAATCAAAAACGAAGATACCAAATACTCTCTGATCGTCCGTGCAATTGCAGGAAAAACTTACGACACCGACAAAGGTGGTCGCCTGACTCAAACCACAGAGATGATGGCAACAGCCGGTTCAGATGTTGTTACTCCGTTTACCACGCTGGCAGCCGTTAAAGAAATCACCATTGATGAACTGGCAGCAGAACTAAACCTGCCGAAAGAACTGATTGCTGGTGACTATGTAGCAGGCAAAACAGTACAGGACACAAAACAGGATGCCCAAAAAGTACACGCAGTTGCCCGCTCAGTGACCTCTGAACTAGGCAGTTCAATTGAAGCCTCGAAAAAAGAATCAGACCAATTGCTGAAGCAGTCTGGTGAAATAATCAAAGCTGTCGATGACGCAATTAACAGCAACAAGCAGCTTGACGATATCGTTATCACTTTTGATGACGCTGGCAAAGCGGTAATCGGCGATATGCCACCGACAGTGAAAGAATACTTTATTGGCAAAGACAAGCTGTTCTCATCCATCAGCACCAACGAAGTTTACTTCCGTCGCGAAGGTTTATCTAAACTGACATTTGCTGCAAACGAAGTCACAGTTACCAACGACAAGGGCAAACAGGAAACATTCCCGATTGAGTTCACAACAAACGGCTTTAAAATTTCAGATGGTATTGATGAAGCTATCTACATGAGCGATGCATTCAGCCTGGTTGTAACATCAGATAATGACATGATCTTCTACACCCAAACGAATATTGATAATGGGTACACTGCAATAGCAGCTACTGACACAACCTACCGTGGTAAAACCTTCTATCACATGTGGGATGACTCAACTTCTGACAACGCCGATCCGGATTTTTTTACCATCGCGTTTGCCAAAGAAGGCGATGAAGTAACAATTACTGAAGGTACGAAAACCTGGAAGCAAACCTGGAAGATCGAGAACGAAGCACTGGTTATCAGCGGTAATGACATGATGGATGATGACGGTGACTGGGTTCTACATCCAACAACTATTAGCGACAAAGATTTCACAGTTCACTACGAGGGTGAATCTAACCAAAGCATTCCGTACTTCTTCACGGATAACAAAGCGCTGGCACAGGGCATCTACGACAAGTGGCAGTCACTGGCTCAGTAATTCGGTAATAAAATAAATCCCTTTCAGGCAGACTTTTTGAAGGTTTGCCGGAAAGAAAAAAGCCGCAACCATAATTTTGGTTGCGACTTTTTCATCAGCTTGTTTCAAAGCAATTCATAAATGGCCTAAGAGCTACAATCTCAACGTTTATAAAGAAAAATAACGATACCTGAGTTGCTCAAAGCCCACTTCAGAAACCAAACCGTTCAATTGCTTTAATTCATCCAGTAGCAATTTCAGTGCTGCGACCAGCTGATAAAGCTTCGATGCTTTTTCCCTGCTTAATGTCAGCTGCAACAACGAATCGGAATTGATCTCCTGCCGATACAAATGAAGATGAGACAGGATTTGTGTCAGCTGTTCTTTTGTCGGTTGAAGACAATAGAGTCCGTTGGTCTTTTCAAGCAGATTCGACAATGCCGTTACAGAATTTGCGAGCCATCGGTCCAGATCTGCGTTTCGACGTGACGTTGAACCTTCATCCTGAACAGCCAGATAAGCCTGATAACTGTCGCGCAACGAGTTCAGGCGCAGATTTACAGCATAAAGGCGCGAAATAACTAAACTCAGCTTTTCTGTATCAACATCCGGGTAACCGGCCCAGTTTATTCGGATTGTCGCCACCTCTGCCACCGCAACGGGATGGAGTGAACTCTGATTCAATATCAGATTATTCAGCCATTTACTTATCACTTTTTGCTTACGGTTTTGTTGATGGCCCTGTTTTCCCAGTAAGCGCAATTGCCAGATAAATAAGTGTCGCACCCTACTCATCTGGCGCAGCAGAACCTGTTCCGGCTGGCTTGAAAAGAAGGTCTGGTTGACAAAAAAGATCACCAGCATCACGACAACAATCAACAACAACTGCAGCAAAGCAAACTGAATATCGTACTGCGGCGTCAACTGAACCGCGCCCATTGTCATCATAACCAGCAGCTGTGAGCCCAGCATTTTGGTCAGCAACTGCTGAGGTTGCCAGAAAACAAACCAGATTCCGAACGCATTAATAAAGTAAAACAGAGCCAGTTGCCATACTTCAGTAAATACCGGCATGAGCAGGACGTATTGCAACAAAACCACCAATGACCAGGCCATCATGGTATAAAGCAGCGATTTCACATTACAAAATGGCAGGGTGAAAACCACACTTCCTAATATCACCCCAAGCAATACGATCATGGCACCGCCGGGCATCGGAACATACAGCCAGAGTGCAATACAAACCCAAACAACGATGACGGTTTTTAATGCCGGATAAATCCGCTCAGGATCAAAACGAAACCATGCTTCAGCGCCATTTGGCTTCACAGATTTATCGTATCGGTTTGATGAGTTGGCATTACCATGCCTCTGACCTACCGCCTCTTGCAAAGTGACCAATAACTCGAAGCTCAGCTCATCCATCTGATTCAATACCTGCTCAAGCAAGAGAATCGCCCCACTGTATTGCGGGTTTATATCATGGTCAGCATGCAATCGAATTCTTTCTACTGCTGGCAATTCAGCTGTATTCGGTTTTCCTGAATTGAGGTCAAGCAAATGCCCTGCAGTCGCAAAACGCTGTTTAATGTGGGCAAGTAATGCCAGCAATTCCGCCTGCCCGCCAGGGATCTCTGATGAATCCAGCAAATCGCAGGCTTCAGATAGGTGTCCGCAAAGTAACGCCCATTTTTTCAGCTGCACCAGAAATCTTTGCCATGCAGCTATCTCACGGGAGACGTGATAACTGTCTGCCATCGCAGCAGGCAATAAGTCTTCAATCCGGGACAAAAAACGCATCCCGTCACCAAAGCCCAACCCTTTTAATCGCTCACCTTCTCCGGCCAGAAAACAGGCACTCTGGCTGACCTTTTCCTGCTGCTCAACAAAAAAGCCCTGCAATGTGGCATGTAACAAACGACGGCTTGATACCGGCCAAAGCAGGCTAAAGACCAAGGTAAAACAAAGCACTCCAAGCAGCGTTTCCTGCAAACGCAGCATAGCAATGTTGAACGTCAGCTCTCCTGACAGTTTCCCCATGACCAGAATCAAAGAACAAACCATCAGTGTTATCGACCACATGTAGCCGTTGCGCGGGTTTGTCTGCAAGTAAACACAAACCGCGGCAAACAGAGAGAAAGTAAGTAGAAATGGTAAAGGCTGCTGGGCATACAGTCCGACAAAGACAAACGCAGAAATTACCCCAGCGATTGTTCCTAACACCCGGTGTCGGCCTTTTCGTAATGAATGCCCGGACGTTTCTGTCGCCGCCATCACAATAACGGCAAATGCAGCCCAGTAGGGTTTATCCCATCCCAACCACAAAGCACTGACAATGGCGAGCGTCAGCGCCAACGCCACTTTCAATGGTAGCTTGCAGCGTTCACTGATCATCTCACCACCTACACATCTTGCGCAGTTTTGATTATCATCACTGAAGCTGAAGTCCCCACCCTGAGCTGGATATCATCCGGTACTTTATCCAGTTTTATTCTTACCGGGATCCGCTGTGCCAGACGTATCCACTGGAAGTTAGGATTCACGTTTGGCAACAGTTCCACGCCGGTACTACCATCCTTGTGAGCGATGCCGTAACCGATACTTTCAACTCTGGCCTCAAGCGGCTGGTCCGGATAGGTCATCAGAGTCACCACAGCTTTTGCGCCTGCAGTAACATCTTTAATATCGGTTTCTTTAAAGAAGGCCTCAATCCAGAAACTATTCCGATCCACCAGCGCAACCGAGGGCTGATTAGCCACAACCTGGCTACCTGTTCGCAAAGTCAGGTTAGTCACAAATCCATCGGCAGGCGCTTTCACCTGAGTAAATGCCAGGTTCAGAGAGACCTGCTCCAGTGCGGCTTTCGCGACCATGACACCCGCATCAGCCGCTTCAACGGCATTATCCAGCTTAATCAGCGTTGACTGAGACAATGCCCCCGGCTCCCGGCGATGTAACGACTTGCCGCGCTTGGCATCATCCTGGGCTTTTTTCAGTTTCGATTTCGCCTGAGCCAGATTTGCCTCAGCCTGCTTTAATGCCGCCTCGTAGGTACGGGGATCGATTTCAAATAAAGTATCGCCGGATTGCACTTCGGCATTATCATTGACGTGCATCGCAACAATCGGCCCGGTCACACGCGGTGTAATCTGAATTACCTGCGCCCTGACCTGTCCATCACGAGTCCAGGGCTGTTCCAGATACTGCTGATACTTCCATCCGATGGAACATAAAGCGGCTAACACCAGTAGCACAGTTAAAGAAACACGTTTTATCACAGGCAAACTCACAACAAACAATTACGCTGAAATCAAAAAAATACTGATTAAGACGGTATAAATCACCGCCAGTGAAAGCTCGACTAACGGCGGGCTGACAAAAAAGCGATGCCACCTTAATTTGTTAAGCAATCGCACTGTTACGGATGTCAGCACCAAACCAAGCAATGCCGCCACCAATAACGGCGGGACATAAATATCACTAAAAGCAATTTCACGAGGAATATAAGAAAAAGCGGCGTTCACACTCACCACTCCTTTTCAACACATCAAGCCGCCAACAGAGCCAAAGCGCCCTGTCGGGGAGATCAAAGAAACAAAACGTGATGATACTCACGGAATTGGTGATGATAAATGTATAGAAAAAGCATTCACTCGAAACTATGAGTTTCGAATAATAATAAAATCATCAAGAGTCAAAACCTCTGACGACAGAAGAGCTATACCGTGGACCGTTTAACCAGTATCGAAATTTTTGTCCAAGCCGTTGAATGCGGTTCATTTGCCGCCGTCGCGGAAGAACGAGATATCAGCGCCCAAATGGTGGGTAAGCACATCAGGGGACTGGAAGCTTCATTGGGAACTAAACTGCTGAATAAATCGACCCGTCATCAAAGCCTGACACCAGCCGGAGAACAATACTACCGCCGATGCAAAACGATTCTGTCTGAATTGCTGGCCGCCGAAAATGATATCCACCGCAGCCTTAACGAGCCCTGTGGTAATTTAAATATTGCAGCAGGGGTTAATTTTGGGATCTCTTTCCTTGCCCCACGTTTGGCCAAATTCCAGACCGCACACCCGAAAATGACGGTGAATGTCACCCTCAGCAATCAGCCTGTTGATCTTTTAAAAGACGGCTTCGATATCATGTTCCTTGACCACACCCGCGGTCATGAATCCCTGATAGCGAAAAAAATCCGTAGCTATTCCATGGTGCTGTGTGCATCTCCTCAGTACCTCGAACAATTTGGTTTTCCCAAACACCCGGATGACTTGACTCATCATCAATGCCTGCAACACAACACCAGCAAATACCCGCTAAAATGGCAATTCTATGATGGCAGCCAACGTTACGCCCCGGAAGTTAGATCCAGACTCAACATCAATAGTAGTCAGGCCATGCTCAATGCCGCACTTGAAGGTGCAGGAATTACCCTTCAGCCAATATTCCAGATTGCCGACGAATTAAAAAAAGGTCGCTTAATACAAGTGCTGCCAGACTTTACGCTGGAGAAAATAGACATGTACATCATTTATCCGCCGTACCTGCGCGATACAGCGAGGCTCAATGCTTTGATGGCGTTTTTGGAAGAGTAAAACAGAACTGGAAAAAGCCTATTTAACAGACTCGAATATGTCTGATTTCACCATTTTTCCACCATTGAATTAATGGTAATTTACCGCATCAGTTTTTATGCCTGCATGCATAGGATATGCGTAAGAATAAGAAATGAATATTACGATTAACAGCTCAGATTTGCCCAATTCAGCCTCCTTGTTAACGAAAGCAATGCTAAAGAGCAACAAGCAGAACAAAATGGAAAATATCCAACTAGTTGTAAAAGGTTTTCGCTTTAACCAAAGCCAGCTGGAGAACTACTGTCACTTTTTAGGGTTTAATTCAGACACTGTTCCAGTCCCATTTCTATTTGTCGCCACACAACCAGCACAACTTTTTTTGCTTAACCAGGAAGCAGCAAAACTAACGCTCAGGGGCATTGTTCACCGTTATATTTCATTTGAATCTTTTGCTGCAATAAAACCGACCGAAGAATACAGCTTCTCTTTAACCGTCACGGATCAAATCAACATAGATAAGGGTTTTGAATTTGAGTTGACAGGCGAATTGACCTCCCAACAAGGCCTGCGTGTTGCCCGTTACCAAAGCCGTTATCTGATTCGAACCAGACAAAGTACAGCACCGAAAAGGCCGCAAAAGAACACCCAATTTGCCAGCCCGACCAATTTAAGACATGTAATAAAAACAGTCATCACCCCAAGGATGTCACGAAGATATGCCAACATTTCGGGAGATTACAATCCGATTCACCTTTGCAGTTTGCTGTCTCGGCTTTTTGGCTATAAAAAGCCAATAGCTCATGGGATGTATATGGTCGGCCAATTAATGGCAAGCCTTAATTCACCAGTTAAAAAAGCAGCCTTTGAATTTAATCGCCCGGCATTACTTCCGACAGAATTACTGTTGGTTAAAGACTCAAATGTGTTGATGATTACAGATGATAACGGTAAACCGGTTGTAAGTGGGCATTTAGAAAACTAACCCGAAGGACTCCCCGTAAGGAGAGATATGGACAAAGCCGGTCTCAGATTAAACCGGCTCTGAACCATTAGCGATTATAATTCACTGTCACATTACGATTTTGCCAGTTGTGCACTGTCCGGAGAGGCGGAAGTACTCTCAACCGCTTTAGATTTAGCTATAACGCCAATGGCAATACACACTAAAGAACCGCATATATAGAGAAGTGTTTCTAATGAAAAACTAATCCTGTCGCTAAATTGTTGAGAAACAAAATAAAACAAAGGAGCAACAACTAAACAATTAGATACAATCAAAGGTGGTGTTTTACTAATACCAATTTGCAGTAGGTAAAGAGGTATAACATTACCCAAAATTGCGACCAGTAATAGGGCCAACCAATAATTTTGTAATGTTTGATAAACCACATCAAATCCTGCAACCGCAGCTCCGATGATTATTATTAATACAAAGCGGAATGTCATAATCTGATGCGGTTGTACGCCTTGATTATTCAATCTCTTGGAAAAAATAGTATTCATAACCATAGACAATCCACACAAAAGGGCCATCAATACTCCAAGCAGTGAAGTGTCCACTCCGATAGATGTCATCGTCTCTGTTTTACTGATTGTCGAATTAATGATTAATCCCATAAACAGCAACACACCCACAGCTGCGATTGCTTGACCTTTTGTGATCTTGTCAGATCGCAACACATATACAGTGACAAAAAGGGTCAGCAGCGGTCCGACTGCATTTGCAAGAGCCGAGACCACCGCAGGCTCAATATATTTAAGAGCGGCAAAGAAACCAACCCAGCTACCGGCCGTAGCGATGTTAAGGCCAATAACATTCGCCATATTTACCTTTGGTGCGGGTTTGTTTTGATCACGGTTAGATTTCTTGACTGAAACCGCAACAAAAAACAAACTTACAAAGGAAAAGGTAATCGCCAGTGTGGCAAATAGATCTGAGTCCTGAAGAAGACCAGATAAATACACCCCTTGTATTCCCGATAAAAGATTAAACGTCAAAATGTAGCAGATACCTGCCTTTATATGGTTTTGAGATCCCTGGCTCATTTAGCCTCTCCAGTGTACATAAATTAAACTTCAGTTAGTTTTGCTCGTTGTGAAGAGCATCCTCCAGCGTTCTTACCGCTTCGATAATCTCTTCTCTTTTTATATTTAAAGGTGGTAAAAACCTAATAACTGAATCATCCCGGCCACCTGTTTCAATAATTAAGCCATGATCAAAACAGTATTTCTTTATTCTTTTAGCTAAGTTTCCATCCGGCAAATAGTCACCAAGCTCATTGGCTTCATATGGATAAACAAGCTCGATACCTAGCATCAAACCTCGTCCCCTGACGTCACCTATGCACTTGTACTGGCTCTGAAGATCATAAAGAAGATTTTTAAACAGCATCCCTTTTTCACGGCACTTCTTAAGGAATGTTTCGCCTTTAATGATGTCAAGAGTTGTACATCCGGCAACCATTGCGAGTTGGTTTCCCCGAAACGTTCCTGTATGTGCACCAGGAGCCCAACTGTCATATTTTCGGTTATAGACAACTAATGACATCGGCAATCCGCCACCTACCGCTTTTGATATCAAAATAGCATCGGGCTGAATGCCAGACTCTTCGAAAGCAAACATATCCCCTGTACGCCCGATACCACTCTGGATCTCATCGAGGATTAAAGGTATGTCCAAATCTTTACATATCTTACTCAGCCCTTTTAGCCACCTGGCAGGAGCAGGAATACAGCCCCCCTCCCCTTGGATAGCTTCGACAATAACGGCTGCCGGCTTAGTGATCCCACTATTAGGATCTGAAAGGGTGCTTCTGATATGGTGTAGTGATACATCAATGGTTGATTCGCTATCTACACCATATGGACTTCTGTATTGATACGGAAACGGAAGAAAATGTACATCCGGCATCAAATTAGGCACAGGTTCTTTGATTGCGGTATTACCTGTCAGAGACATCGAGCCATTAGTCATTCCATGATAAGCCCCATGAAAAGCAATAACGGAACGTCTTCCTGTCGCGGTCTTGAACAGTTTGATTGCAGCTTCTGTCGCATCGGCTCCCGATGGGCCACAGTAATGCATTTTTAATTCATCTCGCCACTTAGACGGAAATAGTGATAACACGGTTTCACTAAATCTTCTTTTTATTGGCGTAACAAAATCCAGCCCGTGAAGAATTTGCCCGCTATTCAGGAATTCTTTAAGGTCTTTAATAACGGCAGGATGGTTATGTCCTAATGCCAGAGTACCTGCACCTGCAAGGCAGTCGATAAAGTAATTTTCTTCATTATCTGATATAACAGATCCGGTTCCTGCGGTTATATTGCTGCAAACCACTCTTGAGTATGTTCTTGCATTTGACTCAATTTCATATTGACGCAGAAGATCATTTGTCGTTTCAGTTGAACAATTTGCATCCATCACTTTGACTCCATTTTTGCATTTGCAACAAAGGCTTGCCCTAATGAAATACCGCCGTCATTTGAAGGGACTTTTTGCTGGACGTACACGTTAAGATCTCGATGTTTTAGCTCTGTGTAGGTATTGGCCAAAATAAACTCATTCATAAACACACCACCGGACAATACGACCTGGCGAGTCGCGTGCTCTTTCGCAAGCAATTCACACATTTCGCAAACTGCCATCACTATGGTGCTATGAAACCTTCGCGAAATAATCGCTGTCGATACGTGATTCGATATAACATCTGACACGAGCTCTTTAATCATTGGTCGGTAGTCAAACTGATGAATACCTTCGGAGTCGTTAATTTCATATGAATAAGGCTCAGCCATATCCAGTGTTCTTTCTAACACTCCCTCAAGTTCGATTGCAGCCTGAGCCTCATACTCAATGACGGTACGAAGATTTAGTAATGCTGATATGCCATCAAATAAACGTCCCATACTCGTTGTCGTGAAACTGTTTATTTTTCTTTCTGCCATACGTACTAAGACATGCACATCCTGGTCAGATAAGAAACTAAAGCAAGGGAGTTGCAGTTGTTTGCATTCTTCACCAAACGTTTCATATAGCAGGCTCAACGCCACTCGATAAGGCTCTTTTACGGCTTTATCTCCACCAAGCAGATTGAAACTCTTGATACTGGCAGCACGTTCAAATGAGTTGTAATCCCCAAGTAAAAATTCACCACCCCAGATACTACCGTCAGTGCCATAGCCGGTACCGTCAAAAATAACGCCGATAGTGGATCCTTCCAGGTTATTTTCACCCATACAGGAAGCCATGTGAGCATGATGGTGCTGAACCTTAATAACCGGAAGTTCCGACTGGGACTCTATCGTCCTGGTCATACGAAAATGAGGATGTAAATCAACCGCCCACGCTTCAGGTTTTATCTCAAATAAGCCAGTCAGCTTTTGTGCACATTGAGAATGCGCTTCATAAGTGTGATCGTTTTTTAAGTCACCAATATGCTGGCTCAAATAGACATTATTATTTTTCGTCAGAGCGAGCGTTGTCTTCAACTCTGCACCGGATGCAATAATCTTCCGAAGCGACTTATTAGACATAATAGGAGCTGGAGCAAATCCGCGGGATCGACGGATTAATGTCACCAAGTCATCACCACAACGTGTTTTTACAACCTTTAGTAATGAGTCATCAACACGTGTATAAATATCTCGGTTATGTAAAAGATACCCATCCGCAATATGCTTCAACTCATCCAGTGCCCGATCATTCTCATAAACAATTGGCTGCCCGGAAGTATTCGCACTGG
The DNA here is from genome assembly GCF_000331515.1 of Photobacterium marinum. Classification (GTDB taxonomy): domain Bacteria; phylum Pseudomonadota; class Gammaproteobacteria; order Enterobacterales; family Vibrionaceae; genus Photobacterium; species Photobacterium marinum. The sequence goes on along the minus strand of NZ_AMZO01000009.1, from coordinate 11,576 downwards.
TCATTATTAGTGCAGGAATACGTTCATCCTGAAGCAAAAGGTGATGCAACGGAGCTGAAGGTAGCATTATTCCAAGAGAAGGATTGGATGGCGCAATAACATCCGGAAGCCGACAATCACTGCGCTTTTTAAGTACTACGATCGGTTTTTTCACCGATTGCAGATATTCCTGTTCCTTTTGACTTACATGACAAAAATCTCTGACTCTGTTGAGATTTTTGGCCATCAGAGCAAATGGTTTATTATCACGTTTTTTTCTTTGTCGTAATGTATTAACAGCATCCTCGTCGGCCGCATTGACCGCTAAATGAAAGCCTCCTACTGATTTGACAGCAATAATTTTCCCTGCGACAAGCATATCCCGACAATAGGCGATAGGATCCTCGGTTGAAATCGCTTCCCCATCATTTAAGCTCATCCATACTGATGGACCGCATGTCGGGCATGCATTAGGTTGAGCATGATACCGACGATCAGAAATATCAGTATATTCGGTATAACAATCGGGACACATCGGGAATTTTGACATCGTTGTTTGCTTACGATCGTAAGGCATGTCATGAATAATCGAGAATCGTGGCCCACAATTAGTACAGTTTATAAATGGATAGTTATAACGACGATCATTTTCATCAAACAATTCATTCAGGCAGTCTTCGCAAACATCAGCATCAGATGGAACAATAGTGATATTATCGAGATTGCTATTACTTTGACGAATTTCAAACTCACTAAATTCATCACCCGATTCAACACTGAACTCTTTTAAATAAGTGATTTCAGCCATTGCCGGAAGATCATTCTTTAATTGTGATTTAAATCGCTCGTATTGTTCCTGTGTTCCCTGCAACTCAATGAGAACACCTTGCGAGTCATTCAGAACCCAGCCTTTGAGGTTATTTTCTAGTGCGATTTTATGAACAAAGGGTCTAAAACCGACCCCTTGAACCACACCATTAACTCTTAATTGTTGATGAATTTTCATGCGCATCAGTTAATAGTATTTAAAGATGTTTTGTATTAACAAAGTCGTGGAAGCTCAGCACCAATAAGCTGCTCAAGCTCATAAGTCATGCCGTCTTTTTTACTCATAAGAACACCTGTACCGGTCGTTTTGGTAACCTCTCCGATAACACATGCATTCTTAAAGTGTTCAAACTCTCTTAGAAAAGCGACAACTTCGTCGGCCATGTCAGGTTTAACAAACATGCACAAACACCCCTCATTGGCCAAATGAATCGGATTGACACCCAACATATCTGCAGCCATTTCGGTCTCAAGACGAATCGGCAAAGCATCTTCATTGCAAGCAATCACTCTTCCCGTTTTCTGACTAAACTCGTGCATGACTTCAGCCAGCCCACCTCGTGTTACATCTCGGATAGACATAACACTCTCGCCTAACTTTGAAGAAAGTAATTTATCAATATGGTTATTTAACGGAGCACAATCACTCAGTACCCGACTTTCATAACCAAGACCTTCCCGAATTGAAAGCAGGTGGATAGAATGATCACCAATGTTGCTGCTCAAGATCATCTTATCGCCTGCAGAAACCTTCGAGGTACTAAGCGGCTCACGCTCAAATATCCCCACTCCAGCAGTGTTTAGAAAAATCTTGTCTGCTTCGCCTTTTGCTACAACCTTGGTGTCACCGGCAACAATTTTAACTTTCGCTTCCCTTGCTGCTTCTCGCACAGATGAAACAATTCTCTTCAGGTCCCTAATAGGGAAACCTTCTTCAATAATCATTGCCAGAGTCAGGTAAAGCGGTTTTGCCCCCATAACTGCAAGATCATTAACAGTGCCTGCAACAGCAATTTTGCCAATATCGCCATTACCAAAGAAAGGGGGCGCTACAACAAAAGAATCAGTCGTCATTGCAATTTGAGAAGCATTCATTGGAAGAATGGCGCTATCTTCCATTTTGCCAAGATGAACATCTTCAAGAGTCGACGTAATCATATCAATCAAGTCTTGACTCAATTTAGCTCCGGTACCGTGATCCAATTCGATAAATGCAAGTTCTTCCACGTAAGTTCTCCTTAACTTTATTTAGGGAATTTTTACTTCTTTACGAGGAAGGCTTCCGCTTTCACTAAGTGACTTAATTATGGTTTCACAATCAGATACTGTTGCGCAGTAACCATCCAACCAAGTTAGAGCACGCTCTTTATCTTCAGGATTAGCTGAAACAACACCATCTTCAGGAACCCATACGTTATATCCACGGAAGAAAGCATCAGCAGCCGTTGTCTGAACACATATTTGAGTTTGCATTCCTGTGATGATAACAGTGTCAACATCCAATTTTTTAAGCACTGTGTCGAGTTCTGTTTCGTAGAAGCCACTGTCCTTATTTTTTTCCACAACAATATCTGACGAGTCCAAAAAGTCGCTCAGGACTTCAGCACCTTTTGAACCTTTTTGTACTGGTAGATGATCGCCATACCACTCAGCATTTGGGTCGTCAGGCAAATTAACCAATTGTAAGTGAACTACATGATGTCCCATTTCACGAATCTGATTCATAAAAGAAACAAAACTTTCTTTCATACTTTCTACAGCATCAATTCGCTTTTGGTTTTTTTCCACCAACTCATATTGAAGATCATTGGTTAATACCGCAACTTTACCCATAGTAAAATCCTCCTATTTCAAATTACTTAAAATGTGGAACACACAAAATTTAATAAAAATATAAAAATACACGTTATATAACGTTAGATGACAAAAACTGTGTCAGCTTTTTCCATAGAAATAAGGGTATCTCTATCTTCTAATAACTTATCTTCATCTTCATTTGCTAAAATGACTTTTAATGGACAAGTATAGAGATCGATAGTTTTATTTATATGCTTACCAACATCCACATACCATATTGCATCAATAAAAGAAGACAATGATGAAATATTTGCTCTTTCATTGATTTTTTTGACCGTACCTTCTTTATTGGAAATATAAAAATGAATCAGAATATTTTTTTCCATATTTAATCCTGAATCCATTTTTCTATAAAACTCAGCAGTATCCAGATGAGAATCAAGAAGAAGTTCGATTTGAGACCAAGGCGCACATTTCTGAACTACTGTCGGAATATTTCCGCCATGCAAGCGAGCACCTACTTCAACTAAGCATGGCTCATCATTTTCAATAATAATTTCACTGTGCCCTGCACCATGTTCAACACCTACAGCCTTTAATACTTCATCATTATATTTAATTAGCTGTTTGGCTATTCGTGAATCACGATCCAGAGCTCTGATTGCGCGATATACAAAATCAGCACCATTAGCAAGCGTCTTTTCATAAACAAAAACGTTTGTAGTAACGGTATAACCATCTAATGTTACCGTGTCGACAACATACTCGTTACCCGCCAAAAACTCTTGAATTAGTACTTCAGTATTACTTTCTTCAAGTTTATTTGTTGAACCCAGGATGTCATTACAGGCTAAATCCACTTCAGCAAGGTTGTGACAAATCACGACACTATCAGAGCCCGCTGATTTAACAGGTTTGACTACAACAGGGAATTTTTTATGCTCTTCCAGCCAATCATAGACTTCTTCTTTTGACGTCGCCAGTTGCTGTTTAACAGCCCTTAAACCAGCATGCCTTAAAGCTTCACCCATTTTATACTTGTCGCGTCGTAAATTGCTGCTGTTTGGATTGTTTCCTTTTAGATTTAGCTCATAGGCAACTTTATCAGCCAGTACAACGCTAGTTTCAAGGCAGGAAATAACGGCTTTGATATTAAGGGATTTTAAAATGCCGATAATTTCTTCAAAGTTATCATTGAAACGAAGTTCAAGAATAAAGTCTTCGCGCTCATAAGAACCAGAAAAAACATCCGGGATCTTATTTTTTGATATTAAGGCAATACTCTTATATCCTCGACCTTTAAGTTCCTTAGCAAGGACATTACTGGTCGAAAATGGATCTACAATGACAACGTATTTTGCCTCTTTAGTATCGTGCTCTTTCATTTTTTATTCCTTTATAAAAACCCCACTCAAAAAGAGTGGGGGTTAAAAAGGAACATATGAAAATTCAAGAGTCCTTTGATGCCACTCTTTCTTGAGCTCTTTTAAACTGGCGAACTGAATTGAAACCAGCCAATATAACGGCTTTTTCCTTCTTTATCCCTTGATTTAAATGCTTATCTACCAATACTAATTTCATTCTTTCATGATATTCTTTAACGCTGATATTTAAGTATTGATTGAATAATCGTGATAAGTGCCTAGCACTTACATGAACTTCACGAGATAAATTTTCTAATGTCCAGTTATTTTCAGGGTGCGACACAATAGCATCCTGCGCCCTATGAATAACAGGGTGATGGTGATGCCTAAACTTGAGCCAAGGTGATACTTGGTTATCTTTTCCATTTCTTGGGAAATAGACCACCATTTCTCTTGCCACTTGCATCGAAACTTTATCTCCGCAGTATTTTCTTACCAAGCTTAAAGCAAGGTCGATTCCTGCCATTATTCCAGCACAAGTAAATACACCCTTGTCTTCTATAAACAATAGGTTCTCTTTAACTTTTGCCAGTGGAGATAAATCCCTTAACCGATCTAATATTTCATGATGAGTTGTACATTTTCTGTTATCAAGTAATCCAGCTTTGGCAGCAAGCAATGCTCCAGAGCAGATACACACAATGCTTAACTCATCATTATCAACCTGTGGCTTTAGTTTTTTTACCCATTTGATTGTCGCTTCTGCAGCTTTATTATCAAAGTCAACCAATGAATCACTTACACCAGGCAGAACAACTAAACTGCCGCTTGGAATCACCTCCGGTAAAGGGGATAGTTCTCCAATAACCAATCCTGTTGAACACTTAACCTCTTCACTCTGACCCACATAAATAATATTGAATACATCATCAGCGAAATTAAGCGTTTCGGCTGCACCAACAATATCCAGAGCCATCATGTTTGGTAGAACAACAAAATACACATTTCTTCGATTGGACATACAACCCTCAACGTCATGCTTTCAAGGGCGATATGTAATTGATTACACCATTACTGTCAATCTTCATCGGTCTGGCTTGAGACGTATGATGCCTATTATTGTAATAATTATAAAGGCCAAAAATGGACATGATTCTGTTATTTAAAGACAACGTTTTTATACCTAACTGACAATTTTTTCAAAAGAAGAGAAAATGAGTAAATTCTCCCCTGTTTATATCAACTTCAGGCGCATAATTGTACGGCTCATCCAACCGTTCAGATTTGACACCTTCCATTCAATATACCGTAGTGCTTCGCCTTCATTTGTAGAGGCGGATATCATTAAAAACACTCAAGAGAGTAAAAAATATTGCCGTTCTTTTTTCAAACTATTTTTCAAACAAATTGCTCTTTTTTACATCTCGTTGTCATGCAGCATCATTAATCAAGCAGGCAAGGGTCAAAACTCCTTGCCTGGAAAATACAAAAGTGAAACCAACTGAGAGCTAAATAATACTTATGATATAAGCGCTATAAGATCACCAGCCGCCGTTCTCGGGCATTCGGCATGACAAATTGCCGAAACCAGCGCAATACCATCGACATTGGTTGCGATAACTGCATCAAGATTTGACGCATTAATCCCTCCTATTGCCACAATGGGGAAAATGCTTTGCGCAACGGCATTACTCAGGCCATCAATGCCCCACTCTTTCTTAATGTTAGTTTTGGTCGGGGTAGCAAAAATCGCACTCAATCCAAGGTAGTCGACAGGCAAACATTCAGCCTCTGCCAGTTGCTGTTCATTTTCAACAGAAAGGCCGAGCAACTTGTCTTTACCAATTAACCGACGAGCCATTTCAACAGGCATATCGGACTGGCCCAGATGTACACCATCGGCATCTACAGCCAGTGCCACATCGACACGATCATTGATGATCAACGGAACACCTGTGCCCTGCAAGATTGTTTTCACTGCCGAGGCCCTCTCGATAAAAGCACGCACATCACCATGCTTTTCCCGAACCTGTACCATGGTCACCCCGCCCGTGACAGCTTCTTTAACAACGGTCTTTAAGGTATCCAGATCCTGTTGATCATCAGTAACAAGATATAAACGATAAGGATTCATTCTTTGGTCCCCCAAAACTAAACCAGCTTCAGACGCTGAACCAACGTCTCTTCATCAAACTGATACAGGGCATCCAGCAAATTAAGCTGCAAAGAACCCGGACCTTTCGACTGTTCTGCCGCTATTTCACCGACCACACCTAAAATTGCCGCCGCCGCTAATCCGGTTTCTTCTCCGACCGCGGCAAAAGCCCCTGTCAGTGCACTCAGGGTGCATCCCATGCCTGTTACATAAGGCATCATGGCATGGCCGTTACGCAACTGAACCAGTCCTTCATTGGTGACAACAAAATCAACCTCACCGGAAATAACCACACAGCATTGGTATTCCCCGACCAGGTAGCGCGCGGCATCCACTGCTGCTTCACTGCTATCGAGAGCATCCACACCTTTGTTCTGCCCTTTCTCGCCTGCAAGAGCGATAATTTCAGACGCATTACCCCGAACAATCAGCTTATTGGCCGCCTTCGCAATCTGGCGCGAAGTTTCAGTTCGTAAGCGACTGGCACCGCAGCCGACAGGGTCAAGCACTACCGGTTTATTATTAAGGTTTGCCTGTTTAACAGCGAATGCCATACGTGGCGTCCATACATTGTCTAGGGTACCAATATTGATAACCAACGCACCGGCAAAAGACATCATTTCCGTCATTTCCTCACGGGAATGCGCCATGATAGGTGAAGCTCCGATCGCCAACAGTGCATTGGCGGTATTATTCATTACAACGTAGTTGGTAAGGTTTACGACCAATGGTTTTTGCTCACGAACCGCTTGCAGGGCTTGAATTATGGTTTGTGTGTTCATGCTGTCCCTCAGAGATTGCAGTTATTAATTCCGGTGGCTAAATTCCGGAGGCTAATAGAGAGAACCTGAAGGAAGCGACAGATATAAATGCTGTGACTGGATTTGGCATATCGGGCTCCTGGGACTGACGCACAGGATCCTGCCCGAGCCAAAGATGTTGAGAGGTATAAATCAAACGATCATTAGCAAGACACATAGTTCCCTACGCCAGTGTTAACTGAATCAGGTTCAACGGGTCTCGCAACATGCGATCTCAGCCTTTCGGCACCCCGACTATCTGTCCGGATAATAACAAGTTTTATTGAAAGAACAATAGATAAAACCAAACCTCATAATGACCTTAAGTACACACTTAAAGCCGAACAAACGATCAAGGCAATACAATATCATTCAGCAAACCTTCCCCCTGGTCAGTAATAAACTCCACAAAAGCATCACTAAGAGCGGTTTGTACCCGGTTGGGAGATCGAACTAAATGCCAGCGGGTCATGATTGGAAACCCTTCCACAGGTAAAGCCACTAACTCATCGCCAATTTCAGGCTTTAAAGCATACTCAGAAAGGATTGATATCCCCAAATCGGCAAGCACACAATGCTTAATCGCTTCATTACTCTCAATAACCATTCTGGGTTTCAGCGCCAAATTTAACTGCTCAAAATGGCGGTCGATCGCATATCTTGTTCCGGACCCGGGTTCCCGGCTAATAAACGGATATGCGCACAACTCAAATGGTTGTATTTTCTTCATGGCAGAGAGTGGATGGCAACGGTGCGCAATGGCGTATAAAGGGTTGGGCAGAAAACTGATCGCCAGTTTTTCCATTTCATCAGAAAGAAGGCTAAACAGATATATGTCATCTTTTTCCTGAAGATATCTTTGTCGGATTTTCTCCCGGTTGCCAACTTTAAGTTCAATATCAATCAAAGGATAACGCTGACAAAACATCCCCACTAAATGCGGAATGAAATATTTGGCAGAAGTAACAACTGCGATACGCAACGTTCCGGCTTTAAGCTCACTAAGCGCAGCCAGCGATATCTCCAATCGGTCCAACAACTCAAATAACGCCTCACCATGTCGGGCGACAATAGCAGCGGCCTCAGTAAATACCAGCTTTCGTCCGACCTGCTTATATAAACGAACGCCCAGCAACTCCATCAACTGTTTGAGCTGAATAGAAATTGTTGGCTGAGTGAGGTTCAACACTTCAGCAGCTTTAGTCACAGAGCCTAGTTCATAAACGGTCAAAAAAACCCGTAGAGGTTTAATAACATTGAATCGATTACGCAAATGCTGAGGCATATCACCTCCGGCTATGACGGATATATAGATTTTAATCTATATAAATCATGTTAATTATTAATTATATTTTAACATTAAATTGCGTCACATTAGCCCTGTCATCACAGCTCAGCGACCATCGGCTCGCTATCCAAGCAGGAGGAGTTATGACTTTCAGACGCATATTAATTCCTGTTTTACCTGAACAGGATCTAGGCCCTTCTTTTCATCAGGCCCTGGAGTTTGCCAATAACTTCGACGCCAGCCTGACACTGCTTACTATCATCGAAGACTTAGCTGAGCTAAAAGAGTTGGCTAGCTATTCCATTACGACGCTGGACTTATTAGATAAAACAACCCAGGCTTACTACCATCAGCTAAACGCCCATACTCATGAGTTGAAGAAACAGTACCCGAGAATTTCTTTCAACACGCTAATTCGGGTTGGTATCCCCTTCATTGAAATCATCAAAGCAGCTAACGAAAACCAAACCGATCTCATCATTATTGATACTCATCTCCATGCCAAAACAACAACATGCCAATGGGGCAGCACCACCCGCCACCTGATGCGAAAATCCAACATTCCCATCTGGTCAGTGCACGAAAAGCAGCAAAGCATCAAGCGTATCGTCGCAGCAATAGATGTCACGACATCGTCCAGTACTGAATTTAATGAAAAGATCATCAGTATCGCCCATGAATTCAGTGCCATTTGCCAGGCCGAGCTCCTTCCCTGCCATGCATGGCGACTTGAAACCGAGGGATACCTTCGGAAATGGAACAGTTACACAGATTTGGACATTGCACTGGTCGCCAAACAGCTACGAGAAGACCGGGCAGATCGACTGAAATCATTAATTTCACCTTATGAGGCCTCCGGCACTCAAATCAACATACGAATGCTGGAGGGGGATCCCAAGCAAATCGTCCCCCAATTTGTGAAAAAGGAAGATATCGATCTGGTTGTGATGGGCAGCCTGTCACGCACCGGTATCGCCGGGTTACTGATGGGCAACTCCGCAGAGTATATGCTTGATGCCCTGAAGTGCTCTGTTGTTACCATTAAACCCGATGATTTTTGCTCGCCGGTTTTAAGCTGATACCGGATAGAAACTATGAAGATAGATGAAAATGACACCTTCTCCAAAAAGCTGGAAATCGTGATTCACTGGTCCGTAAGAGCACTGTCTGTTCTGATGGTTCTGGTTATCGTGATGGGGGTTATTGATGTGGCATGGACGCTGTATCAAAAGCTAATCACGCCACCTCTGTATATTCTGACCATCTCAGATATGCTAGCGACTTTCGGCGCTTTTATGGCGGTGCTGATAGCCATTGAAATCATCATTAACATCACGATTTATCTCAGAGAAAATGTCATCCATGTCAAAATTGTCATGGCAACAGCGCTCATGGCGATCGCGCGGAAAGTCATCATCATTGATGCCGATAATGCCGACGCCATATACATTATTGCAGTCGGAATTGTAGTACTGAGTATGAGCATCGGTTACTGGCTCATTCACCAGCTACCAAGAAAAAATCATATAGAGGAGTGATGATACAAATAACCAGATTAACAAACAAAAACCAAGCCTGATGGCATAATTATCAGGCTTTTTCTTTTCACATCAGACCTATTTATCAATCCATTTCAATTAAGGTTTAATACGGAATTTCAATTCCAACTACTATAATCTTAGTAAAATCATTTAGAAACAAAGACTGATCATCAAATTAAAACCACAATTAAAACCAGTTTAATTCAATTAAAAAATATCACCGTGTATTAATAAAGACCAAGATCCTTTTTAATAAAATCAGGAAGCTCTTCTGAATAAATTACTTTCCTTTTATTTTTAACTTCACCTTGAACAGGTGACAATAGTGCTTTAATCACTAACCATAATCTTGACATCACTTATCCTCCCGGTATATTTTCTTATGTGAGACAATATCGATATAAGATTTTATTAACGCTAATAAATTTGTTTTAACGTGTAATTTTTTCATTTGATAAAACTTCAACTGAAACCTCTCATCATTCAGTTACCTTTAATTTAAACTCAATGATTAAGATATTGATTAACCGTCATTAATTTATATATTATTAATCATTGATAACCCAAATAGTTTTCACTGAACACATTGTTACTGAGAGGGAACAATTCAAGTGCATGATTCCTATAATGAACTACTCACCTTTGCTTTCATATGTAAAACATTGTCTATTACAGAAACAGCTCAGGAACTGAAAAAATCAAAAGCCCATGTCAGCCGCCAACTGGCAAACCTGGAAAAGCGCATCGGTACAACTCTTGTTTATCGTACAACACGAAGCCTGACATTAACTGAAAATGGATTAGCACTTAAAAGTGACGCAATTTCATTACTCAATGCTTCCCAACAACTGGACTATAAAGCAAGTTCGTTATCAAGCGGTATCAGCGGACGTTTCTGCATTACGATTCCGACATCAATCGCGACATCGATTTTTTCAGAAGTGCTTTCAGGTTTAAATAAGCAATTTCCCAAAGTAAACTTTGAAATTGTTGTCAGTAATAATGTCGAACCTTTACTAGATAAGAAAATTGATCTCGGAATCCGAATTGGAGCAGTCGACGAAAACTTAGTTGCTCATAAGGTTGGATCTTATCGCACGGTTTTTGTCTCATCAAACAAAAATGATAAATATAGACAAATCAATGAATTAACGCTAGTCGTAAACTCTTTTCCGTGTACGCCAAGCTTTAACCTAAAAGTTGAAAATGAATTATTAAACGTTAATAGTTTCAAAGACACTATTTTTGTCAATGAGACCGCAACTCAGTTATCTTTTATCAAAAATGGCTTGGGGGTTGGACTGATCCCTTCATATATCCTGTCCGCCACGATGCATGATAAGTTATTTCAAATTCTACCTGATCACCGTGGCAAAGAAGTCGATTTATACATCACATACCCGTATCAGACTCCACTACCTGAAAAGCTATCAAAAATCTTGACTTACTTAAAAAAAGAGCTAAAGAAATACCTGAGCCAATAAGCAAAGAAAACGAAACTGGACTCATTCGACCGAAGAGCGAACACAAACTCTACACACAAAAAAGGCCTTGCCTTTCGTCGAGGACGACTAGTTTAAACCTTATATGTAGTGGCGGATGGGACTCAACGCGCAGGGCCAGTGCCGCGACCAAGAGACCGTAGGACTCTCGGCAGCGCAAACCACATACGAAAAAGCCCCTGTCTCTCGACAAGGGCTTTAATCAGTGGCGGAGCGGACGGGACTCAACGCGCACGGCCAGTGCCGCGACCAAGAGACCGTAGAACTCTCGGCAGCGCAAACCACATACGAAAAAGCCCCTGTCTTTCGACAAGGGCTTTAA
>NZ_AMZO01000008.1 GCF_000331515.1 Photobacterium marinum | reverse complement strand
AAAGACAGGGGCTTTTTCGCATGTGGTTTCCGCTCCCGAGAGTCCTACGTTCTCTTGGTCGCGGCACTGGCCGTGCGCGTCGAGTCCCGTCCGCTCCGCCAAAACAACGAAGCCTCAGCAGAAATGCTGGGGCTTTTTTGTATGCCTTGGATTTGCTTTTAAGCCAATTGACGCTTATTTTCTGGCCGTTTTTTTGATTGCAATTATTCGCGCTTACAAATCATTACTTTGTAATTGCCTTGTATTCCTACGTCTTAATTTACAAGCAGAAAAATAAGAGTAATATAAATGCCAATATTGTACGTTGTTCAATTAATTGAATTCAGAATGACAAAAATAATTTTGGTGGAAGACAATCCGGATCTGAGGGCAAAGCATCAGTCATATCTGACAGAACATGGTTATGATGTGACACTTTCAGATGAAGCTTCTGCGACGTCTCTGGTTTGTGATGCTCAGCCTGACTTGGTGATAATCAGCTTGTCTTGTCCCGGTAATGATGGTTTAGGAATATGTCGTCAGCTTCGTCCAAGGGTAAAGAGTAAACTCCTTTTTCTAACGCCTTTCGCTGATGATATTGAGCATGTCGCAGCGTTGGAGCTCGGCGCTGATGATTTCATTAAGCAATCAATTTCAATGAGGGTACTGCTGGCGCGAATCCGTATGTTACTTCGCCGGATGCAGTCTGATGCTCCGTTGAATAATTTAAATGACAAGTTGTCGCATTCGGTTGTTCATATCAGTGATGAAAAATTGGTTTGTGGCAATCTGGTGCTCAATAACAAGCGAAAAAGCTGTGTAATGGAAGAACAGGTAATTTCGCTTACCGCAAGTGAATTCGACCTGTTGTGGCTGCTGGCATCCAAGGCTGATGAAGTGTTGTCTCGCGAATACTTGGTCAAGGTATTACGAGGTGTTGAATATGATGGCTTTGATCGCACTATAGACAATAAGATCGCAACATTACGGAAAAAATTAGGTGATATGCCTTCTCAGCCACGGAGAATCATTACCGTCCGAAGTAAAGGTTACGCGTTCATGCCGGACTGTTGGTAATAAGTTTAAGGTTTAAAAAATGAAGAAGATTACACTCAAGCAGACTTTGGTTGGTTTGCTTGTAACAGCCGGTTTGTCGGCAACATCTGCAGTTGCATCTCCAGTTGCATGGGACGAAAGCGGAAAAGCCTGGCTGACCCAGGAATCAGAACATTTCTCAGTACATTTTGTTGACGGACATCAGCAAATGGCAGCCAAAGCACTGGATATTGCGGAACGCGTTCGCACCGAACAGCTCCCTTTCTTTAAGTCTGCACCCAAAGATCGTACCGAGATGGTATTGGTTGATGACTTCGATTACTCGAATGGTTGGGCAACACCACTTCCTTTTGCACAAATCCGTTTATTTATGAGCCCGCCTGAAGATGGTGGTGATCTGGCTACCAATGATGACTGGCTGCATATGCTGATTCGTCATGAGTATGCTCATATCATGCATATGGAAATGTCTACCGGTGTTCCTAAAACCTTGCAGTCTATTTTTGGCCGTCAGGCATTCTTCTTCCCTCATGCGCTAACGCCTTCAATGCTGTTGGAAGGGCTGGCAGTTTATCTCGAAACCAATGAAGAGTTAGGCTACGGGCGTTTGCAAAGCAGCAATTATGCGATGGAAATGCGCATGGAAGTTGCCAGCGGAGAGGTAAAAGATCTGGACGAGGTTGTTGTTGCCGATCGCGAATGGCCGCTGGGTTATCAGTATCTTTATGGTGCTTACTTTATGAAGTACCTGTCAGATACTTATGGCGAAGAGAATATCCAGTTGTTTTTGCAAGATTACAGCAGACGCATTATTCCTTACTTTTTGATCAACCGTAGTGCGAAGCGGGCGTTCGGACGTGACTTCGATACGCTCTGGCGCGATTTTCAGGGGTACTTGAAAGCGGAGTTTGAGCCACAGCTGGCGCAGTTGAAGGCCCAGGCTGTTACCGGTGAAGACCTGCAATTGACTCCTTTCCTTCAGGTAACGGCAAGTAGTCAACAAGGCCTGTTGGTTAATCGCAACAACGGTGAAGATCGCCCGGAAATCTCAGTCTTTGATTCACAAGATCTAGAGTGGTTGTCGCTGGCAGAGAGCAAGAGCGTGACTTCTATGTCTTCTCATCCTCAGTCCGGTCTGGCCGTTTCACGTTTGATCCATTATGCCGACGGCAGAGGTTACAACGATATCTTCTTGTTCCGTGATAGTGACTGGCTGCAACTCACAGAGCGTCAGCGTTTCCGCAAAGTTCGCTGGATGCCGGATGGTAAGCAGCTGCTCGCCAGCCGCAAGGAAGGGGGCGTTAGTGAGTTGTGGCTGCTGAATGCTGACGATAAAGATGCTGCTGTTCGTATTTGGCGCGGTGATGCCGATACGGTTCTGGGCTCATTTGATATATCACCGAACGGCGCTGAATTAGTGGCGTCGGTTAAACGCCCACAGCAGGGATGGGATCTGGAAACGCTGGATCTGGCCACCAAAGCCTGGACTAAGGTGACTGAAACCAAAGCCGCCGAAAGCAGTCCGGTATATTTGCCGGATGGCCGCGTAGTTTTCAGTGCCGATTATGATGGTATCTTCAATATCTATGCACTTGATATCGTAAGTGGTGAACTGGAACAGTGGACTCGTGAGCTGGGTGGTGCACTTCAGCCTGAATGGCAGCAGGGATCTGGCCTGTTCTATCAGGCGTATGATAGTGAAGGTTACCAACTACGACACCTGGCGGAGCCCAAAGCGGTATCGACTCAGCAGGTCAGTGCTTATCAGGGACGCTGTGACTTCCCGTCGGCTGCGCCAAATAGTGTAGAAAAAAGTGAGCCAGAAGCTTATAGCCCTTGGTCTACACTTCGTCCGCATAACTGGCTTCCTGTGCTGCAGGCCGATGACACCCGAACATTGATCGGCGCAACAACATTCGGCGCTGATGCGTTGGGGCGCCATAATTATCAAGTGTTGGCAGCGTGGGATGTCGATAATGAAGTCGCGGATCTGAATATTCTCTACCAGTACGATAACCGCTGGTTGATGACATTAGAAAGCACTCATGACTTTGACAAGTTTATCCAGGGGAACAGGACGGATTATCGCATTACCCGTGAAGACTCTGTGTTGCTTCAACGCAGTCATATCTTCAATGCCTTCGAAGATCAGCTAAGTCTTCATGCCGGTGGTGTGTTGGACAAAGAAAGTCTGGTTTCAGAGCCGGACTTTGCGTCAACAACTTTCCGTGAAACCAACGAAGCGCTGGTTGGATTGGCTGTCACCTTTGATAACCGAGAGGCTTATCTGAATGTACCAGGTACTGGTTGGGGGCACTATATTGATGTGGTGGCAGAAACTAATGATGTCTTCGATGGTGATTATGATGGACAGAAGTATCAGGCGCAGTGGGTTGCTACCTGGGATCTGCCGGGACGTACAACTCTGACAGCAAGGCTGGCCGGTGGTTATGCTGATGATGAAGCCAAAAGTTTCCGTCTGGGCGGTAATGATTTGTTGGAAGAAACTCCATTGTTTGGTCGGGATACTCAGGCACTACGTGGTTACGATGAATCAGCTCAGCGCGGTCACCGTTATGCGACCCAGCGACTTGAGCTGAAAACCTGGCTGAGCCGTTTTGAACGAAACTGGTCACTCTATCCGGTTGGTTTAGGTGATTTATCCGGTGCAGTGTTTGTTGATTCCGGTGCGGCATGGGATGCCGGAAAAGACAGAAAACAGCTGACTGGTGCCGGTGTTGAGATCACCCTTGAGGCAAAACTCGGTTATAACCTGACGTTACCAATCACCGTCGGCTACGGTCATGGTTTCGACAGTAAGCTGGGTAAAGACGAAGTTTACCTTTCTGTCGTAAGTGACTTTTAATCTGACTGCTAATACATAGATCAGAATTAAAATAACGTAGAAGAGCTGCAATTAATCATTGCAGCTCTTTTTTATGTCTTTCTGAGTTCTTATTACGCGTCAGTAGCTGGCTTGAGTACTTTTTTCAGTTTGGCTTTTACTGAACGCCAGTGGGTAACTGGGATTTCAGGTGCATTGTCCAGCAGGTATTTATACTCCTGCTCAGATGGCTGAACTTCTCCGCCATGAGCCAAAATGATTGAATCAGGTTTGAGCCCAATGACTTTGTGTAGCGAGGATTTGTATCGATTGGGATAGAACACTGGGTAAGGAGGGATAAAGCGACCTTTGACCTTAACCATAAGATCGGCGACATATACCCGGTTACTAGAGGCATGGTACAGGGATAAATCTCTGTCAGTGTGGCCTTGGGTTGATAATGCTAACCAGTCAGGAAAGCCGGGCAGTGGCTCTTTATCATCAAGAATAAAATCGGGTTTAAGGTTGCACGGATACCAGATTTTGACTTTCGGCTTTTTCATACGCCTGGCAACCCATTTGGCCAGCAGAATGTCAGTAATATGCATGACCTTACCATCAATTCCTGAATACCATTGACCGGCGACATTAGCGGCAGCAAGGCGGCAGCCAGTTAATTGGCGTAGCTGATGCGCAGCACCGGCATGATCTGGGTGCATGTGGGTAACAACAACCAGTTTTAGATCTGTCAGCGGCCTTTTCAGCTTGCCCTTGATAAATTGTTTTATAACCGGAATGTCAGCCCGGCTGCATCCATCTAAAAGTAATAATCGGTTGGGATATTCAGCCAGGTATATCGACTGGATATAGCCTTCTATTTGGTGAAGTTTCATCGTGTCGCACTCCCATCCGTGTTGAGTGATTTTTGAACACCTAAAACTCATTATTCTCTAACTCATCGGACCATTCAAGGTGAAAAGCATTTTGCTTTAATTAAAACAGAATCTGAATTCTCTGTTTAAAACAACGCTTCTTAAAAGTTATGTCATCAAACAGGAATAAAGGTGATTGGTTAAAGAGCCGTTCTTGTTATTAACATTGAGAGTGGTACCACTTTAGGGTTAGATGATTCTGTTGTTGAATTATAAATTAACACGTCAATATGTCTTACAAATAGCTTGGAAGTAGTTATTTCTTTTGCTGTAACCATAACATGCTCATTTATAACGGAATGAACATACTGTTAAATTGTAACGACTGTTACATAAGAAACATCCATATATAAGAATGACTTACAAGACTGTGCTGTCTTTCTTTTCGTACATCAGGTTGATTTTGTTACAAAAAATTACTGTGGTATGACCATCTATTTCAAAAAATAGTGATACATTTCACAAAAAATAAGAGCGGAAATGCAATTACTTGCAAGTCATAGGGAATTGAATTGTTACCAATCTGTAATGTGATAAATGCCGAGGGTGGGTGATTTATCAAGTCAGGATTTGGTAACAAAAAATGGGGTGAATAATGAGTACTGGAATGTGAATGTTGTTGTTCACATTATCCAATAAGACTTAAAAAATAATATTACGATTGTAGAAGAGTGTTATGCATAAAATGATAGAGATGGTAAAAGCGCTTAAAGGTATCGGCGTACAGTTTGATGAAAAAAATCTGAAGGAATGCCTTCATCAATACGAAATTAAACAACATGCACGTGAGCTTATTGATCTGGCGAAAAAGAAAGAATTAGATCTAAGCAAGGATATCGTTAAAGCGAGCATTGCCGCCGTTATTATCAATTATGATGACCTGAAAGACGATCTGGAAGCTTCCATGTTCAATCTGATGAAAGTCAGTGATCCAATTATTCTGAAGACGATTAAGAAGACTGAAGAGTTCAAGCAGCTTCTTTATATTCTTGGTGAAGCTGTGGATCGTCGTTCGTACTACTCTCAAAAGCATTCATACTAAAAGGGGGTATGAGGCCTGCACTGAGGCATAATCAAAATAATATTCAGTGCGTCAGGTTTTTTAACCTGACAGTGTAGCACCATAAAAAAGGAACTTAGTCCTGTCCACGCTATACTCACTTAGTGGCTAATTTAATTAGCCACTATTTTTTTATTTCTATTTTCTGATAGAAAGACTCCTACCTATATTTTTGTGCAAAGTATTCTTTATTTCCGCAATGGAAATCATGATATGGCGAGTAATCTTCAAAGTGGCCGCTTTCATCCGGGACGTAACCTTTTTCTATGTAATGCTTGATCAGGTTTGCCAGTATTTGGTGATAATCATCTTCGTTTCGACAGTGCTTTTTTAAATGCTCAAGATATGAGGTGTAGCTGGTGCTATCGAGTGAGCGCAGAATGAAAGCAACGTCGGAAAGATCGACACCGAACTCATTGGTTTCAGTCAGGTGGATCAGATCTGAGGCGACGCCTTTGTGACGGCTGTAGAGCAGGCATTCATGGTCGACAAGTTCTTTGGCGGCGCTGTTAATGTTATCTGAGTAACTAACAACATAGAGATTTTTTGGGTGTCCTGTGACAGAAAACGGTGATTTGATGGTGTGAAGGTGTAGCTTGTCCATGGCACTTCCCCGTATAAATATCATGGTTAATCATTCTGATTACATAATATTGGCTGATAAAGTTTTGCTTTGCCTGATTTTGCAGATTGAGTTGCCAGTTGGCGCATTTCTACAATCTTATATTAGGCCTCCCCGGTAACATGCCCTCATCAACGAAATGAGGGGAATTGATTATGTCTGAAGTATTTAAAGCTGCTTTTATTTTTGTGGCTCCTGAAGCTAATCCGGAAACGGATGCTTCATGGGTTCGAACCAAAGAAGTTCATGTGAAGACCATTGCCGTATCAGGTTATCAGGAAGCTTGTGATCTGATTGATTCGCTGGTGGAAGAAGGAATTAAGGCAGTTGAACTATGTGCTGGATTCGGCCATCAGGGCGTAGCTGAAATTGTTAAAGTTGCCGGTGATCGTCTGCATATTGGTGTGGTGCGTTTTGATAAGCATCCGTGTCTGGGCT
Source organism: Photobacterium marinum (assembly GCF_000331515.1). GTDB lineage: Bacteria > Pseudomonadota > Gammaproteobacteria > Enterobacterales > Vibrionaceae > Photobacterium > Photobacterium marinum. The sequence continues at coordinate 11,831 of NZ_AMZO01000008.1, read as the reverse complement.
TTGTCAGCGGTGACGAGCTGTTCCTGTCTTAATAAGGAAAATCGCCTCTGTCAGCATCAGAGGCGGTGTGCTACATTCGCGCCATGAATACATTACTTATCCGACCAGGCTCACCGCTTAGTGATTTTGTCGCTCAGTTCTGGCTGTGGGAGCAGAGTCAGCCTCTGGCCATTCCTGATATTTTGCCGGGAACCGGTGTCGAGATTCTGTTTAATCTCGGCGAGCCTGTCGTAGCCGAATCACCTTCACAGGCCAGGCTGAATTTTGGTGAAGGTCTGGTGATATGTCCGCGTAAGTCGACGTTCCGGCTTCAACCGACAGGGGCAACGAAAGTGCTGTCTGTGCGTTTTCGCTCGGCTGGCTTTTTCCAGTTGTTTGGCATCCCTCTGACGGAGATCGCCGATCAGATTGTGGATGTCAGTACGATTATTCCACGAAGTGTTTTGTCACAGATTACGGAATTTGAGTCTGAGGTTGCAGCAATCTCGCTGTTGGAAAGCTGGTTGCTACAGCAAATAAAGCCTGAGCGGGCAGATGGTTCTGCGCTGAAGTGGGCGATTGATGAAGTCTATTATCAGAACAGCAGTGATGTGATCAGTGATGTAAAGCAGGAGCTGAATGTCAGTGAGCGTACGTTTCAGCGCAAGTTCAAGGCTTACACTGGCGTTGATGCCAAGTATTTCAAGCGAACCTCCAGGTTCCAGTCGGCTTTAAGAACCTTGCTTTGCGAGGGCAGTACGCAATACACCGGAATTGCATTGGATCACGGCTATTATGATCAGCCTTACTTTATTAAGGAATTTAAATGCTTCACCGGTGTAACCCCGAAGCAGTTCCTGACGGAAGAGAACTTTAGTCTAAATCATTACAACAACGATATTTACGATTGAAAATTTGCGTCGATTAAGAACACATGGCTAAAGGTTTATTTTTAGCGAAAAGCTTCATGTAGAAGAGGGGGGAAACGGCCGTCCCGCCAGGCAGAATTTGTGGGAGTCTGCCTTAATAGCCGGCGGGCGGCCGTTATTTCAGGTAGCTGAAACTGTGCTGTTTGTGATGTGTCTTTCAGTTACAAAGTCTCTGGCTTACAGTACCTCCCAGTTTCCGCCTAGGGCCTTGTTTAATCTGACAGCGAAGTTTGCCGTTTGTAATCTCGCCGCAATCACTCTGTCTTGCATAATGTGCTGTTGGCGCTGAGCATCCAATACGGTCAGGTAGTCTGCTAATCCTGCGGCATAAAGCGACTTGGCTTTTTTAACTGCTTTGTCGGTTTCTGATTTTGAGTCACTGACTAACGTCTGATATTGATGACTGTTTCCGTAACCGGCCAGCATTGTTTCAACTTCACCGATCGCACTGTTCACCGCATACTGGTAAGACAGCACACTGCTTTTAAAGCGTGCTTCCTGAAGTTCAATAAGTGCATCACCGCGTCCACCGTCATACAGGTTCCAGCTTACTCCTACGCTGGCAATCCATGCCGCCGAATCACTGCTGAACAGGTCATCGAAATTTTCAGCGACCAGGCCCGGTGAGCCCGTCAGGTAGAATTTCGGATACTGGTTAGCAATCGTCGCACCGAGTTCTGCATTAACCGCTGCCATTTCCCGTTCAGCGATTCGGATATCCGGCCTGCGCTGAAGAAGATTTGACGGTAAACCAGTCGGAATAATACCGCTTAGTTCAGGCAATGGTTTCGCTCGGTTCAGCCGTTGTTGCATTTGGGCCGGACTATCCCCCAGCAGGATTGCCAGTCGCTGCTGGTGGGCGTTTTCGGCGGTTTCCAACTGAGGCACCACAGACTTTGTCGCGGCTAGCATGGCTTTGGCCCGGGCGAGATCAAGATCTGAACCGTAACCGCTGGCGACGACTTTGTTAACCAGCTTCAGCGTTGCTTCCTGATCTTTAACCATGGCTAAAGCAATGGCTTTGCGCTCCTGCGCGCCCCGAAATTGCAGGTAGTTATGGATTACTTCAGAGGTGATCATCGTTGTCAGCCCCTGGCGGAAAATATCGGCCTGTTCTTTGCGAATTGAAGCCGCCTTGGCTTGCTGGTCGATTCTGCCAAACAGATCCAGTTCCCAGGCAATGGTTGCACCGGCATGAAATGCTTGCTGATTGGAATCAACAAGCGCCATCCCCAGAGGGTTGTCTGAGGAGACAACCGGGCCGAGCAAAGGATCATTCTCACTCAGTCCCAGTGACGAGAAACCAATGCCGAGGCTGACTGTCGGTACTTTGAATGACTCGACAACGTTTTGATAGGCCTTTGCGGCTTTTATTCGCTCGGCAGCAATTTTCAGCGGAATGTTCTGCTGCTGGGCATCGGCAACCAAGCGGTTTAGTACTTCATCATTAAACTGATACCACCAGGCTGAACTGGTTGAAAAAGCGCTGGTGTTATTGACTCCTGCGACTCCGGAATTGAGGTATTCGGTTTCAAGAACCAGTTTCTGTTTTGTCGTCAGTGTTTGCTCCGCTGTTTGGTAGTCAGGACCGACAGCACAGCCAGACAGCACCATCGTAATTACGAGCGGAGTGAGTTTAAGCATATTCATTGTTGAACTCCTTAGTGTCCGCAGGTGATTCCGAGCGGTAGAACAAACGGTACAGTGCCGGCATAACAAACAGTGACAGCACGGTTGCAGCGGCCAGTCCGCCGATGATGGTTGCGGCCATCTGGTCGAAAAGCTGGTCAGATAACAACGGGATCATCCCCAACGCCGTCGTCAGTGCCCCCATTGAAATTGCCATCGTACGATTCAGGGTGGCTTCTTTGATGGCTTCTTCCAGCGGACGGCCGTTTGCACGTTCAAGCTCAATTTGATCCATCAGGACAATCCCGTTTTTGATGATCATGCCGGACAGGGCAATTGCACCAATCAGGGCCATAAAACCAAAAGGCTTGTCGGTCAGCAGCAGGAACCAACTCGCACCTGTGGCGGCCAGCGGTACAGTGGTCATGATGATGACCGGTTGTTTGAACCCATTGAACAGGGCAACCAGAATGATCACCATGATAAGCACAGCTTTGGGCAACTGCATGAAAGTGTCGACGACAGAGCGATGTTCATCGTAGTATTCGCCGCCCCACTCAAAGGCGTAACCCGGTGGCAGTTTGATTGACTCGATTTCTTTGGCGAGCTGTTTACGCACTTCTGATGCGGTTTCACCGTGAACGTCAGCCTGAACAGTGATAGCTGGCAGGCGGTTGCGACGCCAAATCATGCTTTCCTCTGTCTTTAGCTCGAAGGTATCGACAACCTGACCTAATGGTACGCTATGCATGCCGAGCAGAGAGCGCACCGGCAGGGTTTCCAGTGAGTCAATATCGGCATTGTGACTGCGCAGTTTTATCGGAATTAGCTCATCACCCTGACGAAGCTGGCTCAGCGGCACACCTTCACTTGCTCGTTTAATGGCAAGGGCGACATCAGTGCGGTTGATACCGGCGCGACGGGCCTGTTCCTGATTAAGTTGTGGGACAATTACTTTACTTTGTTGACGCCAGTCATCACGAATGTATTTGGTGTGAGGATTGGTGGCAAAAACCTGTTGTGCCTGCTCGGATAATTGATGCAGTACTTGCGGATCCGGGCCGATAAAGCGTCCTTCAATACTGTATTTGTCCTTGGTGGCGAGTTTCAACGGGCGGAAACGCGGTTCTGCATGAGGAAATTCGGCTTTTAGCCAGGCATCGCCGCGTTCAACCAGCCCGGCAATACTCGTGAAATCACGGGTATTAATCAGGATCTGGCCGTAACTTGAATCGAAAGGCTCTGGTTCAACCGTCACGGAAAAGCGAGGGGCGCTGGCTCCCACGTAGGTTGAGATGTTTTTCACTTCCGGTTGTTTCAGAAGCCATTGCTCAATCTTTTTCATGTCTGTAGATGTTTGCTCGATTTGGGCACCGTTCGGCAACCAATAATCAAGGAACACCATGGCCCGGTCAGAACTTGGCATGAAGTTGACAGTGATTTGCGGGACAACAAATGCCGTGATCGCCAGCAGCGGGATCAACAGGCTCAATCCTTTTAGTGGATGCTTCACCGTTAGCTGAACGGCTTTTTTATAAAGGGACGGTTTCGCTTCGTTGTCATTCTGTGCGCCTTTGCTGGTTTTCGGTTTAATCCATTTCCAGCACATTAATGGAGTTACTGTCATCGCAACCAGCCATGACAGCAGAAGGGATGAACACATTACCCAGAAGACCGAGACGGCAAATTCAGCAGAATCAGTTTGTGAAAACAGCACCGGGCTGGCACCCATAATGGCAATGACAGTTGCCCCTAAAAGTGGAATGGCGGTTTCACTTATCGTTTCTTGTGCGGCTTTCAGCTTTTCTGTCCCTTTATTCATCTTGGCGATGATCATGTCTGTTACCACAATGGCGTTATCAACCAGCATGCCAAGAGCCAGAATAAAAGTACCCAGTGAAACCCGCTGTAGATCAATTGCGGTCAGTTTCATGTAGATAAGTGTCAGCAGAATAGTCAGCAACAAGCTGCTGCCGACGATCAGGGCACTTCGATATCCCATGAACAGCCACAAAATGACGACTACGATGGCAACACTTTCTATTAGATTGGTTACAAAGTTATTTATCGATTTTTCGACTTCTTTGGGCTGGAAAGCAATGGTATTGATTTCCACGCCGATCGGCAGCTGTTGCTGATAATCACCAATCACGTGATTGAGGGCGTCACCCAGTGACACCACGTTGATCCCGTCAACCGGACTGACCGCAAGGGTAATAGCATCAAGGCCGTTGAAGCGGCTCATTGATAAAGCCGGTGTCTGGTAACCCATAGAAATATCTGCGATGTCACCAAGGCGGATCAAGCCGCTGCCCAGTGGGCCAACGCCACTTTTAATCATCAGGTTGCTGATATCGTCCAGTGATTTGAATTCACTGCTCTGGTCGACACGGATCCGTTCGAAACCGGCTTTGAAACTGCCTGCATCAAATGTCATGTTTTGGCTGGCCAGTTGGTTCAGCACTTGAGCGGAGGATAACCCGTATTCTGCCAGGCGTTCGTCAGGCAGGTCGATATTGACGACCTGATTGCGAACACCGTGAAGCTCGATTTTCTTGATGCCTTCGACGGTTTTCAGTCGACGTTGAAGCTCTTTGGCATACAGGCGCAGCTCATTGGGTTCCACACCGTCACCGGAGACGGCAAACAGCATGCCGTAGACTTCAGAAAACTCATCCTGAACGATGCTAATTTGCGCTGATGCCGGCAGAGAGAGTTTTGCATCGGCAATTTTTCGGCGTAACAAGTCCCATTGCTGCGGGAGTTGTTTAGAGTTGGTCGCCTCTTGCAGGTCGACAAAAATCATCGAACTGCCCGGACGAGAAAGCGAGCGAAGTTTCCAAAGTGAGCCCATTTCCTGCAGTTTGGTTTCCAGTTTGTCGGTCACCTGCTGTTCGACTTCACTTGCCGATGCTCCCGGATACAGAGTTACAACCACGGCACTCTTAACGGTGAATGCCGGATCTTCGAGCTTACCAAGTTTGAAATAGGAGGTAATGCCTGCAACCACACACAACACGCAGAAAAACGTGACAAAGGTGCGCTGCCTGATGGCAAATTCTGCAAGGTTCATCTTCGTCACCTTATTGTGTCATAGCGTTGTTCATTGCCACCGTCCGGATTGCTCCGACAGGCTGGCCAGGTTTGAGGTAATGAGCACCTGCGGTGATGACCATGTCACCCGGCTTCATGTTGCCGGAAATGCAGGCCTGGTTGGCATGTATGGATTCGATTTCAACTCGTTGTAAATCCGCTTTGCCACTTTTCAGGACAAAGACCGATGGGCCGTATTCTGCTTCTTTAAGAGCAGAGTAGGGAACACAGTAACTGTCTTCACGATGCTGATAAGGCAGATTAAGCTGAATGGCTTTACCCGGCAGCAGATCCGAAGACGGGCGTTCCAGTTTATAGGTAAAGGTATAGGTTTGCTTGATTGGATCCGGCAGGGTGCTGATCTCTTTAAGCTGAACTGGCAGTGATTTATCTGCGTCGAACCAACTTATTTGGGCATCTTTGATTTGACCGAACTGAGTTACCAGGCTTTCCGGCATATCAATAGTTGCCTGCAGCTGGTTTGGCTGGTGTAGGGTGAAAACGGGAATGCCCGGCGATGCCTGTTCATACTGTTCACTGAACTGTTTACCGATAACACCGTTAAATGGGGCGGTCAGCTGGGTATAGCTCAGGGCATCTTTGGCTTTTTGCAGGTTTTGTTGTACCACCTTAACCATTGCGTCACTACGTTTGTATCCGCTGACGGCGCGATCAAGATTAACAGCGGCAATGGCATTGTCGCCAGTGGCTTGTCTGACCCTTTTCAGTTCAATTTCAGCCAAAGCTCTTGCTGCTTTAGCTTCCTCAAGACGGGCTTCAAGTTCTGTTACGGTAACCTGATAGTCATGGGGATCCAGTCGGGCGATAATTTGCCCTTTACTAACAGTATCGCCGGTTTTGACCAGAATTTGTTCAATGGTGCCGGGTACTTTGAATGCCAGGTTGGCGCTGTCGGCTGCTTCAAGTACGCCCGAGAAAGTTTTTAGCCTGATTTGCTGATTGTTGCCCAGCTCAATGACCTGAACTGGTCTTGGAGCTTGATCTGCAATCGCAGTCGGCGCTTCGCTGCACCCTGATAGCACCATCAATGTCACAGGTGCCAGGGTTAAAAAGGGTAATTGTTTCATGTTTGACTCCCACAGTAATTCGGGAGCCATTTTAGTGTGCGCAGTTACCGGGATAATCTGCCATATGCGTGAAAGACTGTCATGAATTTCGTGACAATTGGCGTGAAAACTTCACGTCATTTAGTTTGCTAACAGGATTTATTTCAATTCATTCGCTCTTTTTTTAAGACAAAAATCAGATGATCTTTGGGATCTCTTCTAACAGGTGATCTATCAACAGTCGGGTGGCATGGCTGATCCCGTGGCGGTTAGGGTAGAGCAGCCAGAAATCTTCGGTTGTTGACTGGTATTCCGGCAGAACCTGTACCAATTCACCGTTCTCCATGGCATTAACTGCCAGCAGGAGTGGCAGAAAGCTGATCCCCTGACCTGCAATCATTGAGCGGCGTACGAAATTGGTACTGTTGCTACTTAATTTAGGCAAGACCTTGATGGAGCAATCTGCAAAGTGCCAGACATCCTCCAGTGTGCCGTCCGGCCAGCGATAGCAGATACAACGGTGGCTTGCGATATCTTCAACGGTTTCCGGCTGCCCGTATTGCTCTATGTACTTCGGGCTGGCAAGCAGGAAGCGGCCTATTTTGGTGATATGGCGGGCAACGAAGCTGGAATCCTGAAGCTGGCCGACATGGAAGGCTAAATCCAGGCCTTGTTCGTAAATTCCCTGATAGCTGTTCTGGCATAACCGGACTTCCAGTTCTATCTCAGGATAGATTTGCTGGAATTTAGTCAGAATCGGTTCAATGGCTTCATCGCTGTCAGGGAGGATGCCGATTTTGACCTTGCCGACAGGTTTGTCATCCAGTTGATAAAGCGCTTCCTGAGCATTTTCAATACCCTCGACGACTTTTTGCAGTTCACGGTAGTAGATTTCACCATGCTGAGTCAGGCGGAGCTTACGGGTCGTCCTGAAAAAGAGTTGGGCGTTGAGGTACTTTTCCAGTTCACCGATACGACGGCTGACATTGGCCCGTGGCAGATCGAGGGCATTAGCGGCGGCGGTAAAGCTGCCAAGCTGTACCACTGTTATGAAAAGTTTGAGATCGTCGAGGCGCATGGTACGGAAATTTTATTAGCTAAAGTGTCTTTAGTTTGAATGACTCAGATTGTTGAATCAATGACAGTTTCTGCCAGCCACTGCTTTTTCCGGTTCGATAGCTTTTAGTTACCGACAGATCGAAGGGATGAAACGGCGTTATTGTTTATCAAAGTCCGCTTTGCTTAGGCCGAACCATAGCCTGTCGTCAAAACCATTTTCCAGCCGGTAATAAGCTCTTTGTCGCCCTTCTAAGCTGTAGCCAGCCTTTTCCAGCACTCGGGTTGAGCCAATATTACTGGCATAGCAGTCACCACAAAGCTTGTGGGCATCCAGCTCGTTAAATGCCAGAGCAGTGACAAAACGACAGGCTGTGGTGGCAATACCCTGTCGCCATGCATCTTCAGGTAGTTGATAGCCGATATCATAATTCCCAGTCAGCATCATCGCCTGGCTCAAGCCTGCCATCCCCATAAAATTACCGTTGGTATCACGGATGATGAAAGTTGGATTTTCCGGCCATTCGCCCTCGCTTATTGCCTGTTTCGTGTTCTCGATAATAGGCATAAAGTAGGCTTCATACACTTCCACTGGCGATGGTGCAAAAAACAGGTATTGGGTGACGTTGGGATTTTCCAGCATGGCTACGATATCCGGAAGTCGTCTTGTCGGATCAGCCGGATAGTTAGCTCCCTTGTCAGTGGAAAGGTGTGGCCCTGCTTCAATTGTTGATACTGCATAATGTCCTTCGTACTTTTATTTATTCACTTTGGTTTTGGCCATAGTAACCATATCGGATTGCTCAATATTGAATAAAAGCGACAGAGTTGTGATTTTGGATTTTACGTATCTGTTATTCATTTCAGGGGGTTGATTCGAAATCACCGTAAATATCTATGATCAAATTCCGTGTGTTCAGGTAACTGCCCGGTGTGGCACCGATGTGCTTCTTCAACTCGCGGATAAGGTGAGGTTGATCGCTGAAACCAAATTTTAGGGCAATGTCGACCCAGTTAAGCGTTTTATCAGCATGCTTATACAGGTAGGTAAAAAGCAGATCCAATCGCTTCATCATTTCATGTTGCTTAATGGTCAGCCCGGTTACTTTCATTACAGCACGCTCTAGTGTTCGACGCGAACAGCTGAGCTGCTTTTCTAGCTCATCGGAGCCATGACCTTCAAGGTGACACAAAGCTTTTCGGACCAGTGAATAATGATGTTCGTTTGAGGTGTTTGGGGCTGTGCCTTCTGAGGCGATCGTCCTGATGAGAGCATCCAGCTTTTTTGCGATATATTTTGGCTTATCTCGGTCATGACGCCAACTTGGTTATTTGAACAATATTTAGTTATTTGTCGAGTTCTCAGGTGATCTTATGGCGATACTAGAAGTCCCTTGCCGTTACTGCTCTCAGACCAAATCAGTTCGCAAGCATGGGACTGGAGCGAATAAAGCTCAACGTTATCGCTGTCTTGATTGCCGAAAGTCATTACAACTTGATTACACCTACAATGCCTATCACCCTGGCTTGAAAGAACAAATTGTAGATATGGCTATGAACAAAGCTGGATTACGTGATACTGCTAGGGTACTTAAAGTTGGACTTAATACCGTTCTGAGAACACTAAAAATTCCAACCAAGGCAAGTAACTTTAGTCCCATTCGATAAAGCTGAAATCGAGCTTATCTGTGAGGTTGATGAGCAATGGTCATTTGTTCAGAACAAAAAGAACCAACGTTGGCTTTGGTATACTTGGGTGCCAAGGTTTAAACGGATCATCGCCCATGCTTTTGGACGTTGCAATGAGGAAGTACTTCAGGCTTTATTGAAGCTCTTAAAGCCATTTACAATCAATTTCTTCTGTACTGATGACTTCAGAGTTTACTCATCAAACCTTCAAGCAGAGAAGCACATTACCGGGAAGTTATTTACCCAACGTATAGAACGACAGAATCTCACATTGAGAACGCGATTAAAGCGGCTAAATCGCAAAACCATTGGTTTCTCTAAATCTGAAGAAATGCATGACAAAGTAATAGGCACATTCATTGAGCGTGAACTCTACAGATGTTAGTTCAACAAGTTGGCGTCACGACCCAAAAATCCAGAAAAAGAAGCTGTTTAATTATCAAGTAACTAGTGACAATTAGCTTGAAAAACACCGACAGCTTTGAGGGGCTTTGTTACCTAATAGTGAAAGTGCTTTGTTTAGCAATTAAAGACAGAGCATTATGTTGAGTTGCCATCTCTAGCCAACGGGACGAAATGGCTTCAACACCGTCATTTCTTTCAGTTAGGTTTTCCATAGTGATAATTTTTTAGGCAACAAAGCCGTTAGGAGACTAACTTGTCGACATCCGTTTATTGTTGAGCTACAACTCCATAATAAAGATATTCAAGATCATCGTCAGTCAGCATTTTTGATAGACCAAGCGAAGCAACCGTTCGTCGTAACTGAGGGATTGTGATAGGACCAACAGCCAACATATCAGTTCTTTTATGTGCAAGTGCATATGCATTTATCATCTGGTCTACTGTATAATTGGTACAATGTTCATAGTTAAAATCATTAGTAAATTGCACCACTCGCTCATATCTCTGTCTATTGTCTTCAGTGAAAATTGAGTAAAATACATTTTGCCAATATGGGTCTCCCGCATCATACTTCTCTTTTGCAGAAGCCTTAGCATTATCCCATCGTGGTTCGGGTTTATCCAGAATACTGAAACCGCCCAGAGGGGAGTATGGCATTATTTTGATACCTTTCTGGAACTCTGGGTTATTCATTTCCTTGTGAAAGACCTGCACACCTCCGGCATGTATTGTTCTCTTTGACATTTCAAACAAAGAAAAATAAGGGCTATTAATTACAGGTTTCAGTAATTCAGCATTTTCCGTTGCAACTTTTAAAGATTCATTAACTCTTGGCGTTCTCCAATTAGACAAACCAATTTGCCAAACTTTGTCTGCTATTTCCTCGGAACTCAGTGCCTTTAAAATTTCATTTACAGGTGTTTGTGGTCTATCAATCTCCTCAAACTTGAAGAAATCAGCATCATCACGGTGCATTAGATAAACTGTAATATCATTGCTTAGATGGTTAGTCGTATGATGTAGCTCGCCCGAAACTCGCTCTTTGATCTGCTCTTTATCACCATATAGTCGGCTGGAATATGTACCGCTAGGTGCATTTTGTATCTTAATTGATCCATCTTCCATCATGGTCGATTTTTCGCTCAATATACCTTTTTCATTTAGAACAGTTAGGAATTCGTCAGAATGACTACCTGACTCCAGCTTTTGCCAGTAATATAAATCAAGGGGAAAACCTCCTTTTGATATCGTATAAAGCTCTCTATCTGGATTCAGATTTTCATTGTGATAAAACCCGTCTTCGCGGACCTTACTATTTTTAGTATCTAGCCATTTACCAAGCTTGTTTTCAATATCACCAACATAAATTGGTGAGGTGTCAAAAGTATTTATACCCAACTTGACAGCTTCGTCAAGAATAGCATCTAATTCCTCATTTGAAATTTCTTGTTGTCCGTCTACAACCCAATTAGCCTGGATTAAATGATCGGTACCCATAACCAGTCTAGAAAACTTTTTGCAATTGCTTTCCTTATCACAGATGTCTACATATTCCATTTCTACGTTGGCCGTAGGCATCTCTATTGCACAATTTGCAAACTCATCCCCCCAACTTTGCATAGCAATAGCTGGTAATAAATATAGAGCCAACTTTATTGGTCTTAAACTTTTGTTACGACTTCGTCTATAAGTGTAATTCAGTTTTTCTTTTTGAAACTTCACTATTATTAATCCTTATTTACAATCATATGATTTATTAAAACATTAATGTTATGGTTAAATACCGACACAACCATCCGATAGCAGCCTTGCGGCCGCTACGGTGTTAGTTTTTGCTGATATCTATAAAGAATGTTTATTATTGGCTATGTGCTAACTCAATTTGATTGCTAACTAGCAAAAGAAGTTAACAAGCAAGTGGTATCAACGCCCTTTGTTTACTTTTTTGAAACTGGTGTTAAGTTCCAGATGTTATTGGCGTAGT
>NZ_AMZO01000007.1 GCF_000331515.1 Photobacterium marinum | reverse complement strand
GTCCCGCAGGGGGAGCCACTTTTCAATTTAAGCATTAGCTTGAAAAGAATAAAAACAAAGTAGTTTTTCTCAATAGAGAATCACTGCGCACCGCCGACTTAGCTCAGTAGGTAGAGCAACTGACTTGTAATCAGTAGGTCACCAGTTCGATTCCGGTAGTCGGCACCATTCTTTAAAACCTCATCATCTGATGAGGTTTTTTTTCATCTCTCGCTTTCAAATATCATCGAATTTCATATTGGGCCACGCCAAAGATATAGTTTACAATGATAGCAATAAGCAGAATGCCTACAGTTTCATTAAATCACTGCATTTTATGCCATAGCTATGCACATGGTTTTCCCGCAAGCAAACTGACTCCGGCAAACTGCATATAACCCTACAGGTGTATAAATATTACGATAACAGGTTGCGCTAAAAATAATGGCAAGTATCAAACTCTCAGTAGAGCGCTTAACCGAAGGTTTATATATTAAGCTCCCCTTACAGTGGACTGATCACCCTTTTCTACTGAACCATTTTAAGATTAAAGATCACCAGCAAATCCGCCTTATCAAGAATCTGGGCGTTAAGTTTGTCTATCTAATCCCTGAAAAAAGTGACACTAAGCCACTTGACCCTGATACGCCGGTAGATGCCCTGACCGAAGATGAAAGCCACTTTCTTGATCGTCAGGCCGAGAAACTGTGGAAAGAAAAACAGGGACGCATCACCCGGCTGAAAAACTACAAACTCAAGCTACAACGCTGCGAGAAAAACTTTAACCGTTCAATGGGACAATTGCGCTCCATTGTCGGAAAAATCAAAAGTCGTCCTGTCACCGCTATTCAGGAAGCAGAAGGCCTGGTGGAAGATATGGTTGACGCTCTGCTTGAAAGCGACAGCATCGCTCTCCACCTGATGAATGATTCAAAAGAGTCGGAAGATATCTACTTTCATTCACTGAACGTCGCCATTCTATCGATGATGCTGGCCAAGTCCTGTGGCAAATCCGCAAGGGAAATCAAGACGATTGCTCTGGGTGCCCTGTTCCACGATATGGGGAAACTCAAAATTCCTTCTGCGATTCTGCGTAAAACAACGCCATTGACAGAACCGGAGCAGAATTACCTTAAGCTACACACAAAATACAGTCTGGATCTGGCCAACCTTGCCGAAAGCTTCCCGGAAGCAGCCAAACCCATCCTGAGCCAGCACCATGAACTGCTTGATGGCAGCGGCTATCCGAGCCAGCTTAAAGGTGATGAGATTGACAACAATGCCCAGTTAGTAGCCATTGTTAATGCTTATGACACGCTCTGCCACCCACAGGATCCGAACAAGGCCCGAATCCCTTACAGTGCTCTCTCCTACCTGTTTAAAAACAAGAAGGAGCAGTACAACAGCGATTACCTGGCCCTGTTTATTCGCCTGATGGGGGTTTATCCGCCAGGCAGTGTGGTCCAACTATCTAATCAACAGCTTGGCCTGGTGATTTCAGTTAACTCTGAAAGTCTGCTATTTCCGAATGTGCTACTCTATGATCCGTCAGTGCCTTCTAACGAAGCACCGATCATCGATCTGGAAGAAAGCGGTCTCAGGATTGAACAGGCAATCCCGCCGCACAAGCTGCCGGAAAACGTCCACACCTACCTCAATCCACGCATCCGAATGTCGTTCTACTTCGATGCCGATGACTAAGCCTAAAAAAATCGCCCGGTATAAACCGGGCGATTTACTATCAGTTTGAATGTAATTCACTGAAACTCAGTTCCAAGAGAACATATCCTTTATCCATCCTGCGGGCTTACTGCCATCACATCGAGAACGCAACGAGCCGTCCTTATCCCAGGCTGGCAAAGATTGATTCCCGGCGCAATCCATCGCTAAGGTACCGTTCGGCAGACGGTTATACTTAACCGTTGTTAGCTTCTTAGGCCAGGTCAGGCGCAATGGCTCAGGATGACGACGCTCCAGATAATTGTTGTAAAGACGCAGAGCTCCGGCAGAGCCGGTCAGGTTAATCGGCTTATTATCGTCACGACCAAGCCAGACAGTTACCACTTCCCGACCATCAATACCGACAAACCAACTGTCCCGCGCTTTGTCAGTTGTCCCGGTTTTACCGGCCAGCGCCGCCCAACCGAACTTAGGCTGCAAAAATCTAGCGGTTCCCTGACTGACCACATTCTTCATCCCGTAAGTTGTCAACCAAGCGGCTTGCTCCGGTACCACCTGTTTGGCTTTCGGATAGCTCTGGAACAATAGATTCCCCTGCTGATCGACAACTGCACGCAGCGCTGTCAATTCAGCCTTACGCCCACCGCTGGTGACTGACTGGTACATCTGGGTCACCTGGTACGGAGTCAGCGTAAAGGCACCTAGCAAAATTGATGGTAGTTTAGGGATTTCATTGCGATCCACGCCCAGCTGAACCATGGTATTGATCACCTGCTCCAGCCCAACCTGCATCCCCAGGTTGACAGTCGGAACATTCAGCGACTTCGCCAGGGCATAATACAGAGGCACCTCACCACGAAAGCGACGGTCATAATTTCGCGGCTTCCAGGCCGTTCCGCGACTTCCTTTGAGAACGATAGGCTTATCATCCACCGTTGTAGCCAGGGTGAATTTTTCAGGCTTGCGTAATGCAGCCAGGTAAACCGCTGGTTTCACCAGAGAACCAATCTGTCGGCTGGCATCCAGAGCACGGTTAAATCCGGCATAACCCGGCCGGCTGCCGCCAATCATCGCCCGGATTTCACCACTCTGGCGGTCAACCGCAACAATCGCGCTCTCAACCTTGGTTTTCGCTTTCTTATTAAGTTTCGGCACCATAGACAGCACAGCCTCTTCCGCTTTCTGCTGTGACAACGGATCTAAGGTACTGAACACCCTCAGGCCAATCCCCGGAGTAAAGTTATCCCCTACTTTCTGCTTCAGCTCACGCTGCAACTGCTGGAAATACGCCGGCTGGCGACTAGCAATCTTAGGGCGAGACTGAACATCCAACGGACGGGAAGCTGCCTGCTCGTACTGTGCACCATTCAGGATACCGTTATCCATCATCAGTCTCAGAACCAGATCCCGACGCTGACGCGCCCGCTCCGGATTACGCCACGGGTTGTAATAAGATGGTCCTTTTGCCATCCCCACCAACAGGGCCTGCTGATCAATACGCAGTTCCTGCAACGGACGGCCAAAGTACAACCTCGCCCCGAGAGCAAAGCCGTGAACCTCTTTCGCTCCGTCCTGCCCCAGATAAATTTCATTTAAGTACGCTTCAAGGATCCTGTCCTTGCTGTAGCGATAATCAATGATCAGGGCAATATAGGCTTCACTCAACTTCCGCAGCAGTGTTCGATCTCGGGACAGGAAAATGTTCTTGGCCAGCTGCTGCGTCAAAGTACTGCCGCCCTGCACAGTCCGGCCAGCTTTCAGGTTCACCACCAGCGCACGTAAAATAGCTAATGGTGAGACACCTTCATGGTGGTAGAAATCGCGGTCTTCGGTAACCAGCAAGGCATCAACCAGAACCTCAGGGAACCGCTCCCGCGGCAGGAAGATACGCTGTTCACCTTCTTTGGTGCCCAGCATCCCCAGCATCTTGGGTTCAATACGCAGATAGCCAAGCTGGCGCTTGGTTCCCACCTCAGAGATGCTCTTCAGCTCGTTATCAGCAAACGTCAGCATCACATGGCGAGCGCCCTCATGACCATCCTCGAATTCAAAAGGACGACGGTTCAGTTCAATCCGGGTTGAAGAAGACGAGTACTCACCTATCCGCTGCGGTGTCCTGACTTTATGGTACTGCAGCAAATCAAGCTCCCGGCGGATCTCATCCAGCGTCATCGCCTGATCCGGCTGTAAAGTCAGCACACGACCGTAAACGACCGCAGGCAGATTCCACAACTGACCATCGAACTTATCGCGAACCACATTATCCAGATAGATCCCGACAACAAGCAGTACAGCAACCACTGCAATCGACACTTTCAAACCAAAGCTCAACAACCATTTGAGCCACCGTGGCATTGATGATTGCTTCTTTCTGGTACTCTTTTTCTTGCCCCGCTTTGCCGGGCGTTTTCTGGTCGTTGTTTTAGCTGACTTCGCCGCCGGTTTACGCCGGGTCGTGGCGGGTTTCTTTTCTCCGGGCTTTTTCGTGTCCGGCTTTTTGGGTGCAGGTGCGGCAAAGCGAACTGGCAGCTTAATCATGGTGCTTTTCTTCATTCCCGAAATCCACTTCCTTGCCACAGGCATCAACGCCAATAACAAAGAAGTAAAAATAACAGGCCGCCCGTCCGGAGCGGCCATAGCAGATTACAGATACTTTTTAGTTTTACGTGTTGGCGCATGATTGGCAGGATCATCCGGCCACACATGCTTGGGATAACGTCCCTTCATCTCTTTTTGTACTTCACGATAAGAACCTTGCCAGAAAGCGGCCAGATCCTGAGTAATTTGTAATGGTCGCTGAGCCGGTGACAATAGCTCAAGGACCACAGGGACTTTCCCGTTGGCAATCACAGGAGAGCTCTTTTCACCGAACATCTCCTGCATCCTTACCGCCAGCGCCGGCTTTTGACCGGCCTGATAACGAATAGGGTAACGAGAACCAGTCGGCACCTGATAATGTGTCGGAAGCGCGGCATCCAGCGCCTGAGCTTTATCCCAGCCCAGGCGGGACTCCAATGCTGCAACCAAATCCAGCTTATCAAGGGCTTTTAGAGTCTTCATCC
Source organism: Photobacterium marinum (assembly GCF_000331515.1). GTDB lineage: Bacteria > Pseudomonadota > Gammaproteobacteria > Enterobacterales > Vibrionaceae > Photobacterium > Photobacterium marinum. The sequence continues at coordinate 146,388 of NZ_AMZO01000007.1, read as the reverse complement.
CATGCATAAACGGCAGCAGCCATTGCTCAGCTTCAGTCAGCAAGGTTGCCTCATCCATTACGGGCAACTCCAGCTCTGGCAGCCATTCAGCAGCGCAACGGGCTCTGAGCAACAAACTTTCTGCGCGATTGTTCCACGGCAGCACAGCCAAGCCTTTGCGGACAACCGCATTCAGCAGAGCTTCACTCGCCTTAGCCGGATCCGGTTCGCCCATAGGGGTTCGCAGCAGAACCAACTGACCACAACATAGGTGCTTTTCAGCGGTCAGGCGGCCTTTCTTATCATCCCAGTCCAGCCATTCCCGCTCAACAAAGAGGTGCGGCAATATATCCTGCAGTTGCTCCCCGTCAGCCGCAATAGCCGAAAATATCCGGCTGTCACCCTGACGGGTTTTCACGACATCCGCCACCACCAGCATGGCTTCATCTGCCATCGGCTCATCCGGCAACAGCATCGCGCCCTGGCCGTTGGCCAGCTGGTAACGCCCGTCACCGCCACGGGAAAGCGCTATTCGATCCGGGAAACCGGCAGCCATTAAAGGAGCAATCCACTCCGGTGCGACACTTAACGCCGACGATTTGGTGTCGGTCAGCTTAGTCAGATGTTGTTTCGCCCGCTGATGGTACTGTCCGCTTCGCGGTAATTTCCCCGCTTCCAGCAGGTTTAACTGAAAATGCAGATCCGGGTTATTCATTCCGCGCGGCGGATCTTCAAGCAGAGCCACCAGCAGAGCCGCCGTTGTCATTACTGCCGCTCCGTGCTGTTTTGCCATCAGCAATATTGCAGCATGGCGTGGGTCAGCACCAAGCTGCTGGATTTGCTGGCCTTTCTCTGTCAGCTGATAACGTTCATCCATCGCACCGAGGCTTTGCAGCAAACGCCTCGACTGCGCCAAAGACGGTGCCGGCGGCAAATCCAGCCAGCGCAACTCACCGGCATCACTGCAACCCCATTGCGCCAGCTCCATCGCAAGGCCAGTCAGATCTGCACGCATAATTTCAGCTTGCGGCACTGCTGGCTGTCTGGCAAGCATCTCTTCACTATACAAGCGCAGGCAGATACCCGGCTCCAAACGTCCGGCTCGACCGGCACGCTGCTCAGCAGAAGAGCGGGCAATTCGCACCGATTCCAGACGGCTGATCCCGGTTTTAGGATCCCACTGAGCGATGCGCTCCAGACCACAGTCGACAACCAAACGGATCCCTTCAATGGTCAAGCTAGTCTCAGCAATATTAGTCGCCAGCACGACTTTGCGCTTACCTTGTGGTGCCGGCATGATTGCCTGTTGCTGCTGTGTTGCACTAAGTTGCCCATATAAAGGAGAGACCAGCACATCCGCGCCAATTCTTTCTTCCAGCAATTCAGCCAGACGACGAATTTCCCCCGCCCCCGGCAGAAACACCAGCATTGAGCCGGTTTCGCTTTTTAGCAGGTTTTGTATTTCTTGAGCGGTACTTTCAAGGAGCTGTTTGCTGTCCACCACTGTTTTATATAGGTGTTCAACCGGATAACAGCGACCTTCAGATTCGATATATCCGGCTTCCGGCATCAAAGTGGTCAGCGCTTCAGCATCCAGTGTCGCTGACATCACCAGCAGCTTTAGATCGTCACGCAACGCTTCCTGCACCTCCAGTGCCAGTGCCAGTGAGGTATCAGCATGGATACTGCGCTCATGGAATTCATCAAAAATCAACAGGCCGATACCTTCCAGCTCCGGATCCTGTTGCAGCATCCGGGTCATCACCCCTTCAGTAACAATCTCCAGCCGGGTAGCAGCACTGATCCGGGTTTCCCCCCGGACACGGAGGCCAATCGTCTGGCCGACCTTCTCACCGAGCTGAGAAGCCAGGTAGGTTGCAATATTGCGGGCAGCCAGGCGACGAGGTTCCAGCATGATAATGCGCCCGTCGATACCGCCCTGCTGCAAAATAGCAAGCGGCAACCTGGTCGACTTACCGGCACCCGGCGGGGCCTTTAATATAAGCTGGGAACGAGATTGAAGCTGCTCAAGCAGCGGAGATAGAACGGCATCAATAGGCAGCTGTGACAATGTGAAAACCTTGTGTCATATTCAAATTACGCTGGACGCTATTGTACAAGAAAGTCGATTACCAGACCGAACATTTATCCGGCATATCAGCATACCGCTATCTATTGACGATACTAACGATTTCATTCACTCATCAACCGAGTCGAGTCATAATGAACTGTAAGAACGAACGTCTATTCTTTGCCCTGGCGCTGGATCAGCCCGCCGAAAACAGGCAGGCCTTCCGCCATCTTTGTCATTTTTCCAGCCAGCTTCCTGAAGGCGGGCGCAGGGTACCCAACCGTAACCTGCACCTGACCCTGGCTTTTCTCGGCCAGGTCACGCTGGAGCAAAAAAGCCTGCTGATAAACCTGACAAAGCAGATCTCAGTTAACTCGTTTACTCTCCATTGTTCACTATTGCGCTACTGGAAACGCAGCAAGATTCTCTGGCTCGGCAGCGAAGAAGCGCCACCACAGCTTTACCTGTTGGCGGATGAACTCAAATCAGCCGCTCAAACTGTCGGGCTAGAGCAAGATGAACGCGACTACATTCCGCATATCACCCTGAAAAAGCAGTTCCCCCGCCGTCCGGACCCAATGCCGCAAAGCCCACAGCTTTCCTTTCACTTTCAGCATTTTGGCCTGTATATTTCAGAACCCTGCCAGACGACACACGGCTCCGGCGTCCAATACCGGTGCCTACAGCAATGGCCGCTCAGGTGAACTCAGACATCAATGGGATAACTTAACAGGATAAACAATGAAATTTGACCAACCGTTACAGGCTGCTAAATTGATTAAACGCTATAAGCGCTTCCTCGCCGATGTCGAGCTCCCGAATGGCGAGGTAAAAACAATGCATTGCGCCAATACTGGCGCAATGACAGGTTGTGCCGAGCCTGGCAGCACGGTTTGGTATTCCACTTCAGATAACCCGAAGCGGAAATATCCCAATAGCTGGGAGCTCACTCAAACCAAGGAAGGACACTGGATTTGTGTCAACACGGCCCGGGCAAACCGCCTGGTCGAAGAAGCAATTAACAAGAAAGCCATCACAGAACTGCAAGGCTATTCGTCACTTCGAACAGAAGTAAAGTATGGTAGTGAAAACAGCAGGATAGACATATTACTTAGCGACGAAGACAAACCATCGTGCTACATAGAAGTTAAAAGTGTCACTTTGCTGGAAGAAAATGGTCAAGGATTTTTCCCGGATGCCGTAACCACCCGGGGGCAAAAGCACCTCCGGGAGCTGATAGAAGTGGCTCAACGCGGGGAAAGAGCTGTGCTGTTTTATGCAATTTTGCATTCAGGTATTGAAAAAGTATCCGCAGCACACCATATAGACCCGGACTATCATCAGTTGATAAAAGAAGCAGAACAGGCCGGTGTAGAGATCATCTGTTACAAAGCGGTATTGGACCAGAATGAGCTCTATTTGGACAATTGTATAGAATTCCGCCAAACCTCGTGAAAAATGATGCTTTCTTCACATTGGTATACAATAGGATATATGCAGTAATTGCCTCCAATTATCCTTTCTGCTATAGATTACCGCCCAATTTAACCAGTGACGGTTATTAGGTATATTAGGAGATGCTATATGCCAGAGAGCAAAGGTAAAAAATCGCTAGGCATCCTGGCTATTGCTGGGGTCGAGCCGTATCAGGAAAAAGCTGGCGAAGAATACATGGGAGAGGCGCAACTGGAGCACTTCCGTAAGATTCTAGAAGCTTGGCGCAATCAGCTTCGTGAAGAAGTTGACCGTACCGTAAACCACATGCAGGACGAAGCTGCAAACTTCCCGGATCCAGTTGATCGCGCGGCGCAAGAAGAAGAGTTCAGCCTGGAACTGCGTAACCGTGACCGTGAGCGTAAACTGATCAAGAAGATCGAAAAAACGCTGCAGCGCATCGAAGACGATGACTTTGGTTTCTGTGACTCCTGTGGTATCGAAATCGGTATCCGTCGCCTGGAAGCTCGCCCAACAGCCGAACTGTGTATCGACTGTAAAACGCTTGCTGAAATCAAAGAAAGACAGATGGCAGGCTAATACTGCGGTATTATATTCCATCAACCATTATTAAGGGGGAGCAGTTGCTCCCTCTTTCATTTCTACTGATTTGTTTATGAGTACAGAAAACCGCTATATCGGACGTTTTGCTCCTTCCCCGTCAGGCCCATTACACTTTGGCTCCCTAATCGCAGCTCTGGGTAGCTACCTCCAAGCTCGATCACAACAAGGATCCTGGCTGGTTCGTATGGAAGATCTGGATCCACCAAGGGAAATGCCTGGTGCAGCCGATGACATCCTGCGCACCCTGGAAGCATACGGACTACTGTGGGACGGCAATATCATGTACCAGAGCAAGCGCCATGACGCCTACCAGGCCCAGATCGATGCCTGGCTGCATGAACGAGAGGCCTACTACTGCCAATGTACCCGTAAACAAATCAAACTGGCCGGCGGTTACTACCCCGGAACCTGCCGCGAACTACACCAACAAACAGCTAATAGCGCTGTTCGGTTAAAAGTTACTACGCCTGTTACCCATTTTTACGATAAACTCCATGGCCGAATTGAGATCCCCGAGGCTCTGGCCCAGGAAGATTTCATCATTCACCGCCGTGATGGTCTTTTTGCCTACAACCTGGCAGTCGTGCTGGATGATATTGAGCAGGGCGTGACCGAAATCGTACGCGGTGCCGATCTGATAGAGCCTACCGGTCGGCAGATTAATCTTTACCGCCTTTTACAACATCCGGAAGTCAGCTACCTGCACCTTCCGCTGGCTGTAACTGAAAACGGTAATAAGTTATCAAAGCAAAACCATGCGCCAGCTATCGACAAGGCTAACCCGAAACCGGCCTTGCTTCAGGCGATGACCTTTCTCGGGATTAACCCGCCAGCCGACCTGATGGCCTGCAGCCTGGACGATATCCTGAAATGGGGTGCTCAGCACTGGCGTGTTGACCGGCTGCCCAAAACGACAGCGATCACACTAGCATTCTAAAATTGCCTGCCGTGATATATGATATGCGGCTGTTTGTTGAACCAGATCCACGAAAATGAGGTGTATTATCTTTAATCGAGTAGCCAGCTTTTGCCGTAAGGTATTGAATCGCGACAGTAGTACTCCCGCCAATGAGGAGCAGGCTTTGCAAATTTTTCAACGCCAAGAGCACGGCATTTCACGTAAAGATATCAGCGAAAATGCGCTGAAGGTACTTTATCGCCTCAATAAGGCCGGTTATGACGCCTACCTTGTAGGTGGTGGTGTTCGTGATCTGTTACTGGACAAACAACCGAAAGACTTTGATATAGCTACCAACGCAACACCGGAAGAGATCAAAAAGCTATTTCGCAACTGCCGCCTGATCGGTCGTCGCTTCCGCCTGGCGCATATCCTTTTTGGCCGTGACGTTATTGAAGTGGCAACGTTCCGTGGTCACCATGCCGATGCCAAACCAAATATTCGCAACAAACAGAATATTTCCGCGCAGAATCAGGAAGGCATGCTGCTGCGTGATAATGTCTACGGCACCATTGATGAAGATGCCGAGCGCCGAGACTTCACCATCAACGCGCTTTACTACAGTATCAAAGACTTTACTGTCAGCGACTATGCCAACGGTGTCCACGATCTGGAAAACCGTATTGTCCGCCTGATGGGCGATCCGGAAACCCGCTACCGTGAAGATCCGGTTCGGATGCTGCGTGCTGTACGCTTTGCAGCCAAGCTGGACATGGATATCGAAGAGAAGACAGCCGCACCTATCCATCAATTGTCGACACTGCTACAGGATATTCCTGCAGCCCGTCTGTTTGAAGAAAGCCTGAAGCTGCTTCAATCCGGTAACGGATTAGAAACTTACAAGCTGCTGCGCCACTACAACCTGTTCCAGCAACTGTTCCCGCTGCTGTCTGAGCACTTTACCGAAGAGCAGAACAGTCAGACCGAGCAGATGATCGAGCATATCCTGGCTGCAACAGACAAGCGCATCGTTGAAGATAAGCGGGTAAACCCGGCCTTCATGTATGCAGCTATGCTGTGGTACCCGATGGTGACTCGCGCAGAAGAAATCTCCTTTACCAGCGGCCTATCCTACTACGATGCCTTTATGGTGGCATCAAACGATATCCTGGATGAGCAGGTGAAGACGATTGCGATCCCTCGCCGCTTTACCACTACTGTCCGCGATATCTGGCAACAACAGATGCGTTTTAGCCGTCGTACCGGCAAACGTGCTTTCAAGATGCTGGAGCACCCGAAATTCCGCGCCGCTTATGATTTCCTTGAGATGCGCGCCCTGTTTGAAGGTGATGACATCAAAGAGCTGGCCGGCTGGTGGAATGAATTCCAGTCAGCAGATCGCAACAAGCGCGGCAAAATGGTGCAACTGATCAACGATGGCAACGGTGGCCAGCGTCGTCCACGTCGCCGTCGTCCTCAGCGTCGCAGAAGACCACAAGCTAAATCATCAGTTAAATCATCATGATCCGAGCTTATATTGCAATAGGCAGCAACCTGGGTGATCCTGTCGCCCAGGCCAACAGCGCTATCGAAGCGCTGAAAACCGTACCGGGAATCAAAGTCGTTGCCGAGTCATCTCTTTACAGCAGCACCCCGATGGGACCTCAGGATCAACCTGATTACATCAATGCTGTTGTCGCCATTGACACGACTCTGTCACCAATTGAACTGCTCGACCAGACCCAAGCTATCGAAATGAAGCATGGCCGGGAACGTAAGGACGAACGCTGGGGCCCGAGAACTCTGGACCTCGATATTATCCTGTACGGCGATCTGGTGCAGGAGACTGAGCGGCTGACCATCCCGCACTACGGTATGAAAGTACGTGAATTCGTACTCTACCCACTGGCAGAAATTGCCCCGGATTTAATCCTGCCTGACCAAACAGCACTGCAAACTCTGCTGTCTCAGGTAGATCGCAATGGCCTGTCTGTCTGGAATCAATAAGGCATTGTTATTAGGGAGATAAGTTTATGAAAAAGATTACTATCAACGATCTGATGAAATGGAAGCAGGAAGGTCGTAAATTTGCGTCAGTAACCGCTTATGACGCGAGCTTTGCCCAGCTGTTTGAACAGCAGGAAATGCCCGTCATGCTGGTGGGTGACTCTCTGGGCATGGTATTGCAGGGCAAACCGGACACCCTGCCTGTCAGCGTACAGGATATTGCCTATCACACCCGCTGTGTGCGTGCCGGCAGCCCGAATTCACTACTGATGGCTGATATGCCTTTCATGAGCTATAGCACACCGGAGCAAGCTTGTGAGAATGCTGCCGAACTGATGCGTGCCGGTGCCAACATGGTGAAGCTGGAAGGCGGAGCCTGGCTGGCTGAAACTGTTTCAAAACTGACAGAGCGTGCAGTTCCTGTCTGCGCCCACCTTGGCCTGACCCCTCAGTCAGTCAACATTTTTGGTGGCTATAAAATTCAGGGACGTGACTCTGACCACGCTGAGCAAATGGTAAAAGATGCTATCCTGTTGAAAAATGCAGGCGCACAAATCATTTTACTGGAATGTGTCCCGGCCCGTCTGGCGGAACGCATTACCAAAGCTGTCGAAGTACCAGTGATTGGTATCGGTGCGGGTAACGCGACCGACGGCCAAATCCTGGTGATGCATGACATGTTCGGTATCTCCGCCAACTATATTCCACGCTTCTCAAAGAACTACCTGGCAGAAACCGGCGAGATGCGTGCGGCTGTTACCAAATACCTAGAAGATGTCGAGGCCGGGACGTTCCCTGGCCCAGAACATACCTTTGAGTAAGGAATTAAAAATGCAAACATTCGCTGAGATTGCCCCGATCCGAGAGCAAGTCCGCCTGTGGCGCCGTGAAGGCCGCCGTATCGCGTTTGTTCCGACCATGGGCAACCTGCATGAAGGCCACCTTACACTGGTTCGTAAAGCGCGTGAAAACGCTGATATCGTCGTTGTCAGCATCTTTGTTAACCCGATGCAGTTTGATAAAGCTGATGACCTGGCTAACTACCCGCGCACCCTTGACGACGATCTAGCGAAACTGAACGCTGAAGCCGTAGACATGGTCTTCACCCCAACGCCGGACATCATGTATCCGCAGGGCCTGGATCGCCAGACCTCTGTCGATGTTCCGGGTCTGTCTACTATGCTGGAAGGCGCACTGCGTCCGAGCCACTTCCGCGGCGTATCCACCGTTGTGACTAAGCTGTTTAACATCGTTCAACCGGACGTAGCCTGTTTTGGTGAGAAAGACTACCAACAGCTGGCTTTGATCCGTCAGATGGTTAAAGACATGGCGATGGACATCGAAATCATCGGTGTGCCGACCGTACGTGAGATGGATGGCCTGGCAATGAGTTCTCGCAACGGTCTTCTGACTGTTGATGAGCGTCAGCGTGCACCGGTTCTGTCCCGCTCTATGCGTTGGATTAGCAGCCAGATGCGCGGTGGCCGTACCGATTACTCAGAAATTGTTGTTGATGCCAGCGACCAACTGCGTGCTGCAGGCCTGCAACCGGATGAAATCTATATCCGTGATGCCGCGACTCTGCAGTCAATCTCAGAAGAAAGCCAGCAAGCCGTGATCCTGATGTCTGCATTCCTGGGTAAAGTTCGCCTGATCGATAACCAGACAGTTGATCTGACACCTCCGGCTCCGGCAGAACAGCCATCAGAATCTTAAATGATTCATTATGACTGATACAAAAAATCCCGGCCATGTGCCGGGATTTTTTTATGGTTGTAGCTTTTAATAAACACTGCTTTTCGATTTCAGCCGCTGCTATGAACGCAAACCGATGCCGCGGGAAATCAAATAATGAACAAAGCCATACAGTGCCAGGGTAAATGCACTGAGAACAGCGAATGAAGTACCGATACCGACATCAGAGACCCCTAGGAAGCCATAACGGAAGGCATTAACCATATAAACAATAGGGTTGAGCTTAGATACACCCTGCCAGAATTCAGGCAGCAGGCTCAGTGAATAGAATACCCCGCCCAGGTAAGTCAGCGGTGTCAGCACGAATGTCGGGATTATACTGATGTCATCAAATGTCTTGGCATACACCGCGTTGATAAGGCCACCCAGTGAGAACACCACAGATGTCATCAGCACAGTCGCAATCACCACGACCGGATGCGCAACCTGCAGATCCACAAACAACAGCGACACCACAGACACAATAAAACCAACCCCCAAACCACGCAGCACACCGCCACCGACATAACCGGCGATAATCACATAGTTAGGCACAGGAGCAACCAGCAGCTCCTCAATATTGCGCTGGAACTTGGCACTGAAAAACGACGAAGCAACATTGGAATAGGAATTGGTGATCACCGACATCATGATCAGACCCGGAACGATATATTCCATGTAAGTAAAGCCACCCATCTCACCGATACGACTGCCGATCAGGCTACCAAAAATGATGAAATACAAGGTCATGGTGATTGCTGGCGGAACCATGGTCTGGACCCAAATCCGGGCAAACCGGTTAACTTCTTTGGTGATCAGGCTCTTAAAGGCGATCCAGTACTGGCGCTTCATGCTTGCTCTCCTTTGCTCTGTGCCACCAGAGTGACAAACAACTCTTCCAGACGGTTCGCCTTATTACGCATCGACTTTACTTCAATCCCCTGCTCTGTCAGTTGGGAGAATACATCGTTCAGACTTTCTCCCTTCGAGATATTCACCTCAAGGGTGTGATTATCCGGCAGTTTACAGTCAATCCGGTTCAGCTCTGGCTTATTGCCATTCAGGTTCACATCCAAAATAAAGGTTTCCGTTTCCAGCTTACCCAGCAGCGCTTTCATACTCGTATGTTCAATCAATATCCCGTTGTTGATGATACCGATATTGCGGCACAGCATTTCAGCTTCTTCCAGGTAATGAGTCGTCAGGATAATGGTGACCCCCTGGCGGTTAATTTCACGCAGAAAGTCCCACATAGAACGGCGCAGCTCAATATCAACCCCAGCGGTTGGTTCATCAAGGATCAACAACCTAGGCTCATGCATCAGCGCACGGGCAATCATCAGCCGGCGCTTCATACCGCCAGAAAGGTTCCGAGCCCGCTCATGGCGCTTTTCCCACAAATCCAGCTGGCTTAGGTACTTTTTCGCCCGTTCTTTCGCCTGCTGGCGTTCTACGCCGTAATAACCAGCCTGATTCACAACGATCTGTTCAACCGTTTCGAACTGGTTGAAATTAAACTCCTGAGGAACCAAGCCTAACTGATTTTTCGCATCAACCAGCTGAGTATCAATATCGTAACCAAAAACCTTTACCGTTCCTGATGTTTTATTGACCAGTGAACTAATGATCCCGATGGAGGTCGATTTCCCGGCACCATTTGGGCCAAGCAAAGCAAAAAAGTCCCCTTCTTCGACATTCAGGCTTATATTTTTCAGTGCCTGAACACCGCCCTTATAAATTTTGCTTACACTTTTTATTTCCAATGCGTTCATAAAATGCAATCTTTATGTTAGAAATTTTATTCACTCGGACAACTAATCCGATTTGCTATCTGACAAGCTTGTGTATAGTGGAACCAGTTTTCATAACTATCCACCCTGGCATAACCAGGGGTGATACTTATGTGAATTAGTAATACCAGTCGGAATATTTCTCTGGCGTCAGCCCTGAAAAGTATTATTACTTCAGAACAAAGAGACATAGCTGAAAGCGAGATATTGCTTGATTTGGAAAGAAATAAATACACCTGTAATCAAGCACTATTTCCAGCTGACAGAAATAATATAATGTTTCCCGACAGGTATAAGAATGTATCAGAGAAAGGCATCATCATGGCAGATATTAAGCAGCTATTCGCAAATAATCTCTCCTGGTCAGAGAATATTAAGGAAGAAACCCCGGAGTTCTTTACTCACCTTGCAAAAGGCCAACGCCCTGAATACTTATGGATCGGTTGTTCTGACAGCCGGGTTCCCGCCGAACGATTAACCGGCCTGGATTCCGGTGAGCTGTTCGTTCACCGTAACGTTGCCAACCAAGTGATCCACACCGATCTTAACTGCCTATCAGTGGTTCAGTATGCGGTTGATGTACTGAAAGTAAGACACGTAATTGTCTGTGGCCACTACGGCTGTGGCGGGGTAACAGCCGCTATCGACAACCCTCAGCTTGGCCTGATCAACAACTGGCTGCTGCACATCCGCGACCTGTATCTGAAATACCGCCCGGAATTAAGCACCCTGCCACGCGAAGAGTGGAGCGACAAGCTGTGTGAAATCAACGTTGCAACTCAGGTTTATAACCTGGGTAATTCCACCATCATGCAACAGGCATGGGAGCGCGGCCAAAACGTTAAAATTCACGGCTGGATCTACGGTATCGGCGATGGTGTTTTAAGAGATCTCGGCGTAGCAGCAACCAGCAAAGAAGGCCTGGAAGAAGCCTACCAGAACGCCATGGCTTCAATCGTTCCGACCATCAAGTAATTACAATCGGGACATATATCCAACTCAAAAAAAAGCGACCTTGATGGTCGCTTTTTTTAAATCCGTCCTGAAGCATTAATCTTCAAGTGGTACAACTCTGCCGATAAATGGCAGATGGCGATATTTTTGCGCGTAGTCGATACCCACACCAACTACGAACTCATCAGGAATTTCGAAACCAACCCACTCAACATCGACATGAACCTCACGACGCTCAGGCTTATCCAGAAGCGTACAGATACGAATTGAGTTCGGCTCACGCAGTGCCAGAATTTCGCAAACTTTGTTCAGGGTATTACCGGTATCGATAATGTCTTCCACCAGCAGCACATCCTTACCTTTGATGTCATCATCCAAGTCTTTCAGGATACGGACATCGCGGTTGCTTTCCATGGTATTGCCATAACTTGATGCAGTCATGAAGTCGACTTCATGCGGAAGATCAATCGCACGAGCCAGGTCAGCCATAAATACAAAAGAACCGCGCAACAGGCCAACCATTACCAGGTTTTCAGAATCCTTGTAACACTCTGTGATCTGCTGTCCCAGCTCTTTTACCCGCGCCTGAACATCCTGCTCAGAAATCATTACTTCAACTGTGTGCTTCATCTTCTTCTCCATCAGGACGGCTCAACCAGCCGCCTGCAGGCTATCACTCTCAACGGATCTCTATTCTAACACTCATCGTTATTTTATCGATACTGTCAACTATATGATACAGCTTGAATAAAAACTGGTTTGAACGCAACCTGTTGCTATTGTAAAGTTATGAGGAAGAATCAGCATATAACTTTTAAAAATAGTTAGGGCTAGGGAATAAGCGAAATGGATACGATCGTAAAGAAAACCAGAACACGCCTTTCACCAGAAAAAAGAAAACAGCAATTACTTGATTACGCGCTGGATGTTTTTGCCCGTCGTGGCATCGGCCGTGCAGGTCACGCCGACATCGCCGAAATGGCCAACGTGTCCGTAGCAACTGTGTTTAACTACTTCCCTACCAGGGAAGCGCTCGTCGAACAGGTGCTAACGCAGGTTGAAAACCGATTCAGCACAATGCTACAGACATGTATGGGCAATCCAGGCAAACCATTGCTGCTGCGCCTCAACTGCATCACTCACAACCTGATTGATGCTGTTATTGAGCAGCAAGACTGGCTGAAAGTTTGGTTTGAGTGGAGTACCTCAATCCGTGATGAAATCTGGCCACAATTTACCCACGACAACCGTAAGAGCCTTGAGTGTCTGACGGAAATGTTTGCTGAAGGGCTGGAAAAACAGGAAATCACCACTCAACAACCGGCAGATAAACTTGCATGGCAATTGTACGGCATCTGCTACGTGCTTTACCTGCAGGCCAACCTTAACCCAGATCAGGAACAAATGCGAGAACTGGCAGATGGTTATGTTACCGGCCTCTTGGGTAAATAACTTACCATCTCAGTCTTTCAATCCACCGAACAAGGCCAGCGTTAAGCTGGCCTTATATCTGCAATCAAAACAATAGATTGAACTGAGACAACCGAACTAACATGCGGTATCAAAAACAACTGGATCATGCGGCTCAATCTCTACCGCCACCTTATCGCCAACCTGCAGGATAAGATGCGAATTGACCATCAGCTTATGCCCCTGGTAATCCACCGTGTAGCGACAGCTGTCCCCCATAAATAACTGCTCAGTTATCACCCCGAGTCCTGTTTCTGCCTGTTTGATCCTCAGGTTTTGTGGCCTCAGCAACCATTCAACATTGGTCCCAGAGCCAAACTGTCTGTCAGCTTTCAGATCCAGCTCACCAAACGGCGTAAACAACTGGTGATCATTTTTCACCGTCGCAGGCAGATAGGAACCGGTTCCCAGAAACTCAGCAACAAAACGGCTGCTAGGGCGATAATACAGCTCGGTGGCATAACCAAACTGTTCAATCACCCCGTTGTTCATTACAGCCAGACGATCTGCAAAAGCGAAAGCTTCTTCTCGGCTGTGAGTTACGAAAATCGCGGTCACCCCCTGCTCTTTGAATATCCGGCGGATCTCTTTGATCAACCCATGACGCACCTGGGTGTCGATATTGGAGAAAGGCTCATCCAGCAAAATTAAATCCGGCTCACAAGCCAGAGCCCGGGCAATCGCGACCCGCTGCTGCTGACCACCAGATAACTGGTGAGGGTAGCGTTTATCCAGTCCGGCCAGGTGCACCAGCTCCAGCATATCCTTAACTTTGGTTTCAATCCGGTTGCTATCCCAGTCACGTAACCCAAAAGCAATATTCTCAGCCACAGTAAGATGCGGAAACAGGGCGTAATCCTGGAAAATCATACCGATGTTACGCTTTTCCGGTGGCAGCCAGGTATGCTGGTCCGCAATCACCCGCCCATTGATATGAATATCACCACTTTCCAACGGCAACAGACCGGCAATGGCTTTAAGCAATGTTGTCTTACCACAGCCACTAGCCCCCAGCAGGCAGACAATCTCGTTATCTTTGACCGGCAGGGAGAGATTCTTCAGTACCGCCTGCCCGTTGTACTTACATGTCAGGTTTCGAACGGATAATGCATGACTCATCAGTGTTTCTGCTCCAATGAACGGTTAACCATCACCAGTGGGATCAAGCCAACAAAGACAAGGATAATCGCCGGAAGAGCTGCCAGCTCAAGCTGCTCATCTGAGGCGAAGTTAAAGACATAAGTTGCTAGCGTTTCGAAATTAAAAGGCCGCAGCAACAAGGCTGCGTTAAGCTCCTTCATTGACTCAATGAACACCAACAAACCGGCAATCAGGCATCCTCTGCGAATAAGAGGCAGGTGTACCCGGCGCAACATTTGGGTTGAAGCATAGCCCATAGTTTTTGATGCCATGTCCAACGATGGAGGCACCTTAGCCAGGCTACTTTCGATACTACCGATCGCCACGGCGGCAAAACGCACCACAAACGCAAAGATAATCGCAATCATAGTACCGGAGAAAAACAGGCCCGGACGGCCAAAATCAAAGCTAATCGCCATATCGTTAAGCAGGTGATCGGCACTGGTCAGCGGGATCATCACACCAATAGCCAGAACAGTTCCGGGCACAGCATACCCCAATGACGACATCCGGATCGGCACCAGCGTCGACCGGCCGCCATCAAGACGACGATAAAAATTCACTGTCAGTGCCAACAGCACAGCCAGTAAAGCAGCTACCGTTGCTACAAACAGGCTGTTCAAGCTGTATTGCTGAAATTCAGGCGTCCAGCTCTCGGCGAAGTAGTGCCAGGTGTAATATCCCAGCTGCAACAATGGCAAAGCAAAAGCAAAGCAGAACAGCCCCCAACACCAAACCAGGGCCAGCCATTTGTTCAGTCCTGTCAGGGTATAGCGAATATCATCACCATGCTCAAACTCCTGCTGAAACAGCTTCTGCTTGCGGCGGCTGAAACGTTCAGCACTGATCAACAAGAAGATCACCATCAGCATGATGGCGGAAATTTTAGCGGCAGCATTGAGATTGGAGTACCCCAGCCAGGTATCGTAAACCGCGGTTGTCAGGGTGTTGACCGCGAAGTAACTGACTGTACCGAAATCTCCCAGCGTCTCCATCGCCACCAGTGACATACCGACAGCAATAGAAGGACGAGCCAACGGCAGCGAAATCCGGCGGAAGCTATCCCAAGGCGAACAACGCAGCAAACGAGCTGATTGAAGCAGGCTGACACTCTGCTCCATAAAGGCAGCACGGGCCAGCAGGTAGATGTAAGGGTAAAGGACTAAGGCCAGAACCAGACAGGCTCCACCTAACGAGCGAATGTCCGGGAACCAGTAATCATGGATAGTTTGCCAGCCAAACAAGTCGCGAAGGAAAATCTGGATCGGGCCGGCATAGTCAAACCAATCGGTATAGATATAACCAATGATGTAGCCGGGCATCGCCAGCGGCAGAACCAGTGCCCACTGCAACACTTTTTCTCCGGGGATCCGGCACATCGCCATGATCCAGGCAGCAGGCAGGCCAAAAAGCAGGGCAAGCACCAGGGTTCCGGTTACCAGCCAGAATGTATTGCCGGTATAGGTCGCCATAACAGTGCCCATCAAGTGGGAAAAGACCTCATCAGACTCACCCATCGCAGTATAAAAAATTGCCAGAACGGGCAAAACCAGCAGCAGGGAAAGCCCCCAGCCACTGGTTCGCCAAAACATATATTTTTCTTTCATTGCTTACTACTTAGCACCAATGAATAAATGGGGCATGGTGCCCCATTTTTTGTAACGACTACTTACAGATCAAACTTCACTTCATCCAGTAGTTTGATTGCTGTGCTGTGATAGTGCGCCACTTTTTCCAGTGACAGGTTATCAGCACTGAAGTCACCCCATGACGCCACAAGCTCTGAGCGCTTAACTCCTTCCTTCACCGGATACTCGTAGTTCACTTCCGCATACATATGCTGTGCCTTATCATCGGTCAGGAATTCCATCAGCTTCTGAGCATTCGCTTTGTTAGGCGCATACTTGGCCATTGCCATACCGCTTACATTCACGTGAGTACCATTTGCTTTCTCACCCGGGAAGTTAATGTAAACCGCTTCAGCCCATGGCTTCTGCTTCTCATCATTCACCATTTTGCCCAGGTAGTAGCTATTGCCGATCGCCAGATCACACAAGCCTTCCTTCACTGCTTTCACCTGGGCACGGTCATTACCCTGAGGCTTACGTGCCAGGTTCGCCTTCACACCTTCCAGCCATGCTTTCGCCTCAACCTCACCATGGTTAGCAATCATTGAAGAAACCAACGACACGTTATATGGGTGCTTACCGGAGCGAGTACAAATCTTGCCTTTCCATTCAGGCTTCGCCAGATCTGCGTAATCAAAGTTCGCAGGAAGGTGACCAACACGGTCACGGGAAGAGTAAACGCTGCGGGTACGCAATGTCAGCGCAAACCACTCATCTTCATTGTCACGGTACTGTGCCGGAACGTTTTTCTCGATTTCTTTACTGTCTACAGGCTGAACTAGTTTCTTGTCTGCCAGCTCAACCAGACGGCTGATATCCGTTGTCAGAATAACGTCCGCCGGACTGTACTCACCTTCCTGCTGTAGCTTCTCAGCCAGGCCCTTCTTGGCAAATTTCACATTAACCTTAATACCGGTTTCTTTTGTGAATTCATCAAACATTGGTTCAACCAAGAATGGTTGACGGTAAGAATAAACATTTACTTCTTCAGCAGCAGTCGCCACCTGTGGAGCCGCCAAACCAACCAGAATCGCCGAAGCCAACAGCTTTTTCATTTATCATCCCTTAATGCAAAATGTAATGAGAATGTTTATCAGTTCGATGATTATACTGTAGCACTTTTGTAAAACAATGCTCTCTTACATTTGAAAACAAAAAAAACGCTGCCTTCTGGCAGCGTTTTTAAAAGTTGTGATCTAAATATATGTTATGAGTTTCGTAACAGCATATTAACTTTAAGCACTATTATTCATACTACTAATGTCTGTGGTGCTTGATCGTATCTCTCTATTCTTTATGTTATTTCACGCTTACGAACTCAGGGTAGGCATCAATACCACAGTCATGTAAATCCATGCCCGCCAGCTCTTCTTCTTCTGTCACACGAATACCAACTGTGTACTTCAGTACCGCCCATACCGCCAGGCTCATAGCAAATACCCAGCAGAAGATTACCGCCGCACCCAGTAACTGCGCACCGAAGGTAGCGTCCGCGTTGCTGAACGGTACAACCATCAAGCCAAACAGACCACAGGTACCGTGAACCGAAATCGCACCAACCGGATCGTCAATCTTAAGCTTATCCAGACCAATGATGCTGAAGACAACCAAAGCACCGGCAATCACACCGATAATGACCGCAGCAACCGGAGACGGTGAAAGTGGATCCGCGGTAATCGCAACCAGACCAGCCAGAGCGCCGTTAAGGATCATAGTCAGATCAGCCTTGCCCCAGGTCGTCTTACAGACCGCCAGCGCAGCAATCGCACCGGCAGCTGCTGCCGCATTGGTATTAAGGAAAATCTGACCAACAGCTGTCGCGTTCTCAAAGTCCGAAACCATCAGCTGTGAACCGCCGTTGAAGCCAAACCAACCGAACCACAGGATGAAAGTACCCAGCGTTGCCAATGGCATGTTCGAACCAGGAATCGGCATAATCTCACCGTTTTTACCGTATTTACCTTTACGGGCACCCAGCAGAAGTACACCAGCTAATGCCGCCGACGCACCGGCCATATGAACGATACCCGAGCCGGCAAAGTCACTGAAGCCCGCTTCTGACAGGAAGCCGCCACCCCAGGTCCAGTAACCCTCCATTGGATAAATAAAGGCCGTCAGAATGACTGAGAAAACGAGGAACGACCATAGTTTCATACGCTCAGCAACAGCACCGGATACCACCGACATCGCTGTAGCAACAAAGACTACCTGGAAGAAGAAATCAGATTCCAGCGAGTGATCAGCCCCTTCAGCCTGAGTACCAATCAGCGAGCCGAATGAAGGCAGCCAGCCCCCTTCGCCATTATCGACATACATAATGTTGTAACCCACGATGAGATACATGGTGCAGGCAATGGCATAAAGACAGAAGTTTTTAGTCAGGATCTCTGTCGTATTTTTCGAACGAACCAAACCCGCTTCCAGCATGGCAAACCCTGCCGCCATCCACATGACCAGTGCGCCGGACAGCAGGAAGAAGAATGTATCGAGCGCATAACGCAGCTCTGTTACTGTCGTTGATAGTTCCATAGTCATAACCCCTCTCAGTCCAGTTCCTATAATGCTTCCAGATCGGTCTCACCAGTACGGATACGCACGGCATGATCCAAGTCATAAACAAAAATCTTACCGTCACCGATTTTTCCGGTTTGGGCTGCTTTTGAAATCGCCTCAACAATCG
Organism: Photobacterium marinum; assembly: GCF_000331515.1. GTDB lineage: Bacteria > Pseudomonadota > Gammaproteobacteria > Enterobacterales > Vibrionaceae > Photobacterium > Photobacterium marinum. The sequence continues at coordinate 127,979 of NZ_AMZO01000007.1, read as the reverse complement.
ACTCCAGGTTTTCTGCCTGAGTCGCAATCTCCAGCTTCACCTTCGGCAAAAAATCAACCTGGTATTCAGCACCGCGATACAGCTCGGTATGCCCTTTCTGACGACCAAATCCCTTTACTTCTGTTACCGTCATCCCTTCAACACCAACATCGGCCAGCGCTTCACGCACATCATCCAGCTTGAACGGTTTTATGATTGCATTAATTAGTTTCATTGCCTGCTCCTCGAATTCAGAACTCCCTCTCAATTACAGTTCACAAGCAAACAAGCTTTGTGCCAGTTTTTAAATCGCTTAAAAATCAAAATCTTAACCAGAAAGATAAATATAATAAAAAAAGGCTGCACCATAGCGGTGCAGCCTTTTCACTCAAAGGAAGCAAATTGTTCTGAAACGGGGCGACGTAGTTAGAAACGAGTCACAAATGCGCGCCAGGCCTGAAGCATCTGCTCAAAATCTTCAAAACCACACAAAGACATACACTCTTCATCGTAAAAGCTCATGTCTTCTTCAAGCTCGGTATCATCTTCAGAAAACAGATAATTAGCTTGGACTAAGGCTTCATTGTCCTGCAGGCAAAGGGTCAGCTCCTCTCCTACCAGTCGCCATTCCTGAGTACTGTTTTTCAACGCACCAATTTGAGTCACGATAGTGTCCATCTTGGCAAAGTCTTTTCCGATTTCCTCAACCAACCAGCGCCCCATCGCCTCATGGCCCATTGAGAATACGGCATGATAGCTACCTTCCAGGGTGTTTTTCTTAAATTCGTAGTCCATAGCTATCCTCATCAATCTTAATTCAGTCTTTGGCAATTGTGGCTGATACAATAACGGTACGTAGCAGGGCAACAGTGCTGTCAGCCTGCATAATGCACTACGTCAGCATCTAATAGTCATAGCCAGAGTCCGCACATTGTCAGGATCTGGCGCGGGAATGCAACCTCACCTTGCCCGAAGGCAGCAAATGACCATTTGCGACCAGCATCATGGATGAATCTCTTCTAACAGGAATAAAACGAATGAAGATTGTTATTGCCCCAGATTCGTACAAAGAAAGCCTGACCGCGATGCAAGTGGCCACCGCCATTGAAGATGGTTTTCGCCATATCTTGCCCGATGCCGAGTATCACAAGCTTCCAGTCGCTGACGGCGGAGAAGGCACAGTGCAATCTCTGGTTGATGCTACCGGCGGTATCATCATGAGCCACCAGGTAACAGGCCCTTTGGGTGAACCGGTAAACGCTTTTTGGGGCCTACTGGGAGATGGCCACACTGCAGTCATTGAAATGGCCGCCGCTTCTGGCCTACACCTCGTAAAACCTGAACTGCGAAATCCATTGCTGACCACAACATTCGGTACCGGAGAGCTGATAAAAGCCGCCTTAGATAATGGGGTTGAGCATATCATCATCGGTATCGGCGGCAGCGCAACCAATGACGGCGGGATCGGGATGGCACAAGCGTTGGGGATTGAGTTTTCAGACAGCAACGGAAAAGCTCTCGGCTTTGGCGGCAGCGAATTATCAAAGCTTGTCTCGATTGATATCAGCAAGGCCGATTCGAGGCTAGCAAATATAAAGCTGGAAGTGGCCTGTGATGTCGACAACCCGCTCTGTGGCCCCAAAGGCGCTTCCCACATATTTGGTCCGCAAAAAGGCGCGACACCGGAAATAGTCGAGTTACTGGATGCAAACCTGACGCATTATGCAGACATCATCAAATACCAGCTAGGCCGAGATATCAAAAATATCGCCGGAGCAGGTGCTGCTGGCGGACTCGGCGCAGCATTGCTTGGTTTGCTGGATGCTGACCTGCGCCCCGGCATTGATATCGTGATGGAGGCAGTTAATCTATCAGGTGCCATAACGGGTGCAGATCTGGTGATCACAGGTGAAGGCCGTATCGACAGCCAGACGATTCACGGTAAAACGCCTGTCGGCGTAGCACGCTGCGCAAAACAGCAGAATGTTCCGGTCATCGCTATCGCCGGTTGTGTATCCGCTGACAGTAGTGTGGTCTATGACCATGGCATTGATGCTGTTTTCAGTGTTGTCCCGCGAGCAATGACATTAGAAGAGGCCTTCAAAGAAGCCACATTCAATGTCAGGATGACAGCAAGTAATGTGGCCAGAGTTTGGGTCTTAGGAAGAAAATAACGGGCTCAGAGGGGAGCCATTCTGAGAAGCCAGGAAAGAAAAAGGGAAGCCAACTATTGGCTTCCCTTTTCTGTTATCAGGCCATTATCAGGTTGAATACCGAAAAGCAACTTATCGCTGGCCTCTCGAATTCCTTACCTCGCTTAGATAACCTATACCGCCGCCTGAATAATAACGTCACCAGCTTTATTGGTGTAACTCTCCATCTTATGGAAGTTCAGGTAACGGTAAGTATCGGCTGCCGTGGCATCGATTTGTTTAGCGTACTCCAGGTATTCTTGCTGAGTCGGAATACGCCCAAGGATCGCACCGACTGCCGCCAGTTCTGCCGAAGACAGGTAAACATCAGCTCCGGTTCCCAAACGGTTCGGAAAGTTACGGGTCGAGGTCGACATTACCGTCGCCTTATCGGCTACCCGGGCCTGGTTACCCATACACAGTGAACATCCCGGAGTTTCAATCCGTACCCCGGCACGACCGAAGATACCGTAATAACCTTCCTCTGTGAGCTGATCGCGATCCATCTTCGTCGGTGGCGCAACCCACATTCGGGTATCAAGCTGACCTCCGAATTTCTCCAACAGCTTACCTGCAGCACGGAAGTGCCCGATATTGGTCATACACGAACCGATGAAGACCTCATCAATCTTGGTGCCCTGCACTTCTGACAATAGACGCGCATCATCTGGATCGTTCGGCGCACACAGGATCGGCTCTTTGATTTCTGCCAGATCAATCTCGATCACATGGGCATACTCTGAATCCTTATCCGCTTCCATCAGCTCAGGATTAGCCAGCCAATCTTCCATCGCAGTAATCCGGCGTTCAATAGTACGTCGATCACCATAACCTTCTGCAATCATCCACTTAAGCATCACAATATTCGATTGCAGATACTCAGAGATCGACTCTTCTGACAACTTAACCGTACAGCCTGCAGCACTTCGCTCAGCAGAAGCGTCAGAAAGCTCAAACGCCTGCTCTACCGTCAGGTGCTCAACCCCTTCGATTTCCAAAATACGGCCGGAGAATTCATTGATCTTACCCGCTTTCTCAACGGTCAACAGACCTTGTTGAATCGCATAGTAAGGAATCGCATGAACCAGATCGCGCAGAGTGATCCCAGGTTGCATCTCGCCTTTGAAGCGCACAAGGATCGATTCCGGCATATCCAGTGGCATCACACCGGTTGCCGCCGCAAATGCGACCAGACCGGAGCCTGCCGGGAACGAAATACCCAGCGGGAATCGGGTGTGTGAGTCACCGCCGGTGCCGACAGTATCCGGCAGCAACATACGGTTCAGCCAGGAGTGGATAACACCGTCGCCCGGACGCAGGGCAACACCACCACGATTCATGATGAAATCTGGCAGAGTGTGATGAGTAACAACATCAACCGGTTTAGGATAGGCAGAGGTGTGACAGAATGACTGCATAGTAAGTTCAGCAGAAAAGCCTAGACAAGCCAGATCTTTCAGCTCATCACGGGTCATCGGCCCGGTTGTATCTTGGGAGCCGACCGTTGTCATCTTAGGCTCGCAGTATGTCCCCGGACGGATCCCTTCGACACCGCATGCCTTACCGACAATCTTCTGAGCTAAGGTGTATCCCTTACCACTGTCTGCAACCGCCCCCGGACGACGGAAAATATCAGATGCAGGCAGATTCAAAGACTGACGGGCACGATCAGTCAAGCCACGACCAATGATCAGTGGAATACGACCGCCGGCACGAACTTCATCAAGCAAAACATCGGTTTTAAGTTCAAAATTCGCCACTAATTCATTTGAGTCATGACGGCGAACTTCACCTTTGTAAGGATAAACATCAATGATATCCCCCATATTCAGGGCTGTCACATCAACCTCAATCGGTAGTGCTCCAGCATCTTCCATGGTGTTAAAGAAAATCGGCGCAATCTTACCGCCCAGAACAAAACCGCCTGCGCGTTTATTCGGTACATAGGGAATATCTTCACCCATGAACCAAAGCACTGAGTTAGTTGCAGATTTACGTGACGAACCGGTACCGACAACATCACCGACATAAACCAATGGGTGACCTTTTTCATTCAGCTTTTCAACCTGCTTAACCGGCCCCACCGCCCCCGACTGATCCGGTTCAATACCTTCACGTTCATTTTTCAGCATCGCCAGGGCATGCAACGGAATATCCGGGCGCGACCAGGCATCTGGTGCAGGAGACAAGTCATCGGTGTTGGTTTCACCCGTTACTTTAAACACAGTCAGAGTGATCTTTTCTGCTAGTTCCGGCTTAGACAGGAACCACTCAGCATCAGCCCAGGACTGGATAACTTGCTTCGCAAACTCATTACCAGCTTTGGCCTTCTCTTCCACATCATAGAAGGCATCGAACATTAGCAATGTATGGGAAAGTGCTTTAACAGCGATCGAAGCAAGTTCAGAATCATCAAGAAGAGAAATCAGCGGTTCGATATTGTAGCCACCCTGCATGGTACCAAGCAGCTCAGCAGCTCTTTCTTTGCTGACAATCGGAGATACCGCCTCACCTTTGGTCAGTGCTGCCAGAAAACCGGCTTTAACGTATGCCGCTTCATCAACACCCGGTGGAATACGATTTTCTAACAGGTCCAACAGGAAGGCCTCTTCACCTGCTGGCGGATTTTTCAGGAGTTCAACCAGCGCCGCAACCTGCTCGGCATCCAAAGGTTTGGCTACAACTCCCTCTGCAGCACGCTCTTCGACGTGTTTACGGTAAGCTTCAAGCACGACATATTCCTCTTATTACGGTTTAACCTTAGTGGTTAAACATCCTTGGAAGTGATTGATCTCTTCTGCTGCTGTATGCCATTTAAGAAACCCTGGCTGAGAGCTAAGTCCATACAGAAGAGACCAAAACCGTCCTGTGAGCATATCAGTTTTAACTTAAAATTAAAATCCACCCTGTTTTCACAACATTCACACGTCACGCATAATTATTGAGTAACGATTCTCGAGAGTGAGATCACAATGCGCCGCCGAAAAAGACATAGAAAGTATTATGAGCCTGCTCAGTCTGGCCATAAGCCAGCACCAACGGACCAAGCGGTGTTGTGATACCGGAAAAAATACTACCTGCCATGTAGAGTGGTGCTTCTCTGAGTGACTGATCGTGATCTTTATAGACCCCCCCCCACTCTACAGAACCACCAAGGTACACTGAAGAATTGAACAGGCCAAAGTCCTGATCTAACAAATGATAACGGTAAATGAAAGCGGTAAAGAGCTTATTATTGCTGGAAAGGCTATTTTTCGGAATCCCCGATAAATTAAGGAAACCACCTATCTGTTGCGGATAAAAGACTTCAATAAGATCGGAATCTAACCGGCCAATTTCCGCTTTCCCCATAAAGGTATGATCGCCTGTGGTGTAGGCTCCTTTCCATTTGGCATCAAAATGCATGGAAAAATCAGTTTCAACCTCCTCAGGGCTCTTCCCTACATCATCTGAAGCTGCCACTTCAAGATGCAGATAATTACCGCTTTTCGGCATCATAAAATCATCAAGCGTATCTAAGTTATAACTGATATAACCCATTCGGCTCTCTCGCTTTAATTTGGTTGTATTCAAACTCAAATCAATAAGGCGAGGAAAATCAATGTCACCGGTGATATAGCGGAAGCCCAATCGAAACTCCTGCCACAACTCAGGTTGCCAGCCAAAAGAAGCATCGAAAGTCACATCAGTAAAAGAGGCAGGTATAAACAGATCAACATTATCCAAACTTGGCTCTTCAGAGTCTGTTATATGCCGGTCTTCCAGTTTGTACTCGGCGGTTACCTGGCTGAACCATTCCTGGTCTTTGAAAAACGGCAAATAAAGTCCTGTCGCAATCCGGTTACTAGAACCATATTCCAGCTCTGTACGCCATTCCGCCCCGGCTTCACTTAGCCCTGTGACATTAAAAGCGATCCCCATGGAGTACTCAGTACTGTTCTCGAAATCGTCTTCCAGAGCAAAGCGTAGATCGATAAAGTGGGGCCCCCAGCTCTTCTCCGTCACTTCAAGCTGGATGATGTTTTTATCCCCTTTACTCTGAATTCGATAATCAACACGTTCGAAGCGATCCAAGGCATACAGGTTACGGACACTTTCTGCCAAATCTTCGGAACTGATCCTATCCCCAGCTTCCAATTCAAGCCTGTCCAACAGCACCTGATCAGCATAATGGGTATGATTTACCAACTGAATATCATCAATACGGAGCTGATCCAGGTGGTTAAGCGCGCGACGGCGAAGCTGCTTGTGATCAACATAATCCTGATACCAGTATGTGCGCCCCCAATCCTGCAACTTTTCTTGATAAGCCATCGTCGCCTTATAGCCACTTTCATATACATCAGGCATCTTTTGAAAATCTGCAGTTGAAATACCTTTTACATCCGGTCGGATCAACACATCTTTATCTGTCAGCAGCTGTATCTGACGGTTTGCATTATCGCGCACCATAAAATCGGTCAGTTGATCCATCACCGCAAAGTAATTATTCAGGTCATCGCGCTTTTTAAATTCGTTACTGATATCAACGGCTATCACAATGTCGGCCCCCATCCCCTTTACCACGGAAATAGGCAAGTTATTAGTGATACCACCGTCAACCAAGAGCTTGTCACCGAGTTCCATTGGCGGCAATAAACCTGGGATCGACATACTGGCCTGCATCACCTCAGCCAAATCGCCTTTGCTCAAGACAACCGGCTCCAGGTTTTCAATATCAGTCGCGACGGCACGAAATGGGATAGGCAAACGGTCAAAACTCTCAACTTCCGGCAGATTCCCTGAGGTCGAACGTAGAATTTCTCCCATACTCTGCCCCTGTACGATTCCCTTTGGCACCTTCAGCTCCCAGAAATCAAAACCAATTTCGCTGGGGATCTGATATCTGTCTTCCTGCTGCTTTTCTCGCACCCGACGGTCGCTGCGCTGAACACGATCGGTATAGCCTTTATCCCAATCAACAGTCGTCAATAACGCTTCAATTTCATCAGCGCTCATACCTGTTGCATAAAGGCCTCCAACATATGCCCCCATACTGGTTCCAACGATATAGTCAACCGGGATCTGCATTTCTTCCAGCGCTTTAAGCACACCGATATGAGCCGCACCTTTGGCCCCCCCACCGCCTAAAACAACCCCAACCTTTGGTCTCTCCGATGCATATGTGTGTATCGAGAAAAATATCCCGCATAAAGTGATAAGCATCACTAAAGTTTTACAACGAAATGGCCGATACATCTTAAATGAGTGTTTTGTTACTAGTGGCATAATTGGTGTCATTGGCTACATGTTGTCCGAGAACGACTCGCTCGTTCAAAACTATATCAAGAAGCAGCTAAGCATTATGAAGTTGAACCAGTTTACAATTAAACAAAAACTGATCCTGGCGATGGTTCTTGCCGTCCTGGCCTCAACAATTCTCGTGGGCATCATTGGCCAAAACCAAGCCCGAGATGTTGTTGAAACCCGATTGCTCAAGTCGGAATTACCCGCCACATTAAAGCAAATTGGCAATAATATCGACAAGGAGATTTCTGTCATGCAGGCCGCCGCCCGGCAGCTTGCCAATAACCGCTTTATCACCGATTACTATGAAGATGAAAAAACGCCGGAACAGGAAGCGCGTCTGGTTCAGATGCTCAATGATATCAAAGCGCAATACAACCTGTTCGACTCATCAGTAGCAGACAGAAATACACACCATTACTGGAATCAGGATGGATTCCTACGCAAACTGGATCCCCAAAATAACATCGACGGCTGGTTCTTTGACTATGTCAAAAGTGGCAACGCGACGATGCTGAACGTGTTCCAGGAAGCCAACGGTGACATCAAACTGTTTGTTAACTACCAGCAACTTAATGGCCGAGGTATGTCGGGCCTGTCGAAATCTATCGACGAAATGGTTCGTTTCATTAACCAGTTCAAGCTGGAGCAAACCGGTTTTGTCTACCTGACCGATGCCAATGGGCTGGTTCGCATCCACAAAGATTCAAGTAAGATGGGCAAGGCGAATCTGACCAATATTTACGACAGTGACACCGCACGCAAGCTACTGAACAAGTCAGAGTTCAATGTTGCTGAAGCGAAACTAAACGGTCTGGACACCCTGATTGCGACCAGCTATATCCCGTCAATGGGATGGTATGTGGTTGCAGAGCTACCAAAAGAGGAAGCCTTTGCCGGTCTGAATCAGGCTCAGTACCAGATCATGCTCTGGACTGCCGTTATCGCTTCAGTCTTTGTTCTGCTGGCCATTTGGCTTGGTAGCAATATTACTCGCCCTATCGAGCGACTGGCCGTGATATTCAAAGATCTGGGTGAAGGCGAAGGCGATCTGCGCCACCGTATTGATATTGAAGGCAAAGATGAAATCGCTCAGCTGTCTGACGGCTTCAACAGCTTTATCAGCAAAATCCATCACTCAGTCAAAGAAGTTGCTGAAACCGGTAACTCATTGCGCGGTGCAGCTGAAGCGGTTGCTTCTCAGGCTCAGTTGACGCTAGACAATAGCAATACTCAGCGTGACCGTACCCTGCAAGTTGTAACCGCAATCAACCAGATGGGCGCAACCGTTAATGAAATTGCCGGCAATGCCGCTCAGGCAGCAGAAGCTGCACACAACGCAGAAGAAGAAACCCAGAGCGGCCAGAATGTAGTCGGCCAGGCCCGTAACAGCATCAACCAGTTGTCCAGTGACGTAGGTCAGGTCAGTGAAGTGATTGAATCACTAGCCAACAACACGCAGGCAATCGGCAGCATTTTGGATGTGATCCGCGGTATCTCGGAGCAAACCAACCTGCTGGCACTGAACGCCGCTATCGAAGCAGCCCGCGCTGGTGAACAGGGCCGAGGTTTTGCTGTTGTTGCTGATGAGGTACGCAGCCTTGCAAGCCGTACTGCTGATTCAACCGACGAAATCCAAAATATGATCAACCGTCTGCAGGAAGAAGCCAGCAATGCGGTAAATGCGATGGTTCAGAGCCGCCAGCTGACTTCGGAAGGGGTATCAGCAGCAGACGAAGCATCAGGCGCACTGGTTTCAATTGCTGACCGTATTACTCTGATTTCTGATATGAATACTCAGGTTGCCACCGCAACAGAAGAGCAGTCGACTGTCGTAAATGACATCAACAGCAATATCGAAGAAATCAATGAGACAACCCAGCGCACGGCAGACACAGCAACAGATCTGGCTCACTCAAGCCAGGAACTGCGTGATCTGTCGAAGCGACTGGATGACATGGTTGGCGCATTTAAGCTGTAATCAGATTAAAAGCGAAGGACGAGAGTACTTCGCCGAGAAAATCGAGTGGTTAATTTAAAGGAGAGCTTCGGCTCTCCTTTTTATTGCTTTATTCACCAAAGCCAGCTTTATAGTCAAAACCATAACCTAGACTTATCAAGCCCTTTCATTACGTCAAAATCACCGCAAACTTATGCAACAAGATTAGCGCTTTGTGACTTTCATCTAGTTCTCATGTGTTTTTGAGGAGTATTTTTGCCTCTCAGTTTTATCAATGACAAAAAGAACAATACCAATGAAAATCACTAAAATTGCAATCTCTTCCCTATTAGCTTGCGCTTTTGCATCCGGTTCTGTGTTCGCGGATCCAAAATTACCTGGTACAGAAACCGGCTTCAGTTCCATTCAAATAATGCGTCAGGGCGAACCGACTCAACTACATTGGGTATCGGTTGATGACATTGAAAAGAGCCTTGAAAATCAACCACCAATGGCTGTCGGCTTTGATATTGACGATACAGTTCTGTTCAGCTCTCCTGGTTTTTACCGCGGCCAGCAAGAATTTTCTCCCAATGGCTATAGCTATCTGAAATCTAAGCAATTCTGGGACAAAATGAACTGTGAATGGGAAAAATTCAGTTTACCGAAAGAAATTGGCAAGAAGCTGATTGATATGCACCAGAAGCGTGGTGATGAAATTTACTTCATCACCGGACGTACCGGATCAAAATGTGAAATTTCAACTCAGTACCTGAAAGATGCCTTCGGTATTAACAACATGCACAAGGTAATTTTTGCAGGATCCAGCAAAACGGAATACACCAAAACCAAATACATCAAAGCGAACAATATTAAGCTTTACTACGGAGATTCCGATGGCGATATTATCTCGGCTCGTAACGCAGGTGCGGAAGGACTGCGTATTATGCGCAATGCCAGCTCCAGCTATAAGCCGGTACCGCAAAACGGCATCTACGGTGAGAAAATAGTGAAGGACTCTCAGTACTAATTCTGAGGTAATTCATTACCAAAGGCTCTCAATAAAAACAGCTCAGTGCCAGCAACTGAATTGATTATTGAGTGGCGACCTTATTTAAGACAGGTCAACAGAAACTAAAAAAGCGCCCTGAGGCGCTTTTTTCATATTCATTTAAAGAAGGCTTACTTCTTACGCTTAACCGCTTTAGCGTTTGGCAGGTCAGTGATAGAACCTTCAAACACTTCTGCAGCCAGACCAACAGATTCATGCAGTGTCGGGTGAGCATGGATAGTCAGAGCGATATCTTCCGCATCACAGCCCATCTCGATTGCCAGGCCGATTTCACCCAGCAGTTCACCACCGTTGGTACCAACGATAGCACCACCAATTACGCGGTGAGTATCTTTGTCGAAGATCATCTTCGTCATACCGTCAGCACAGTCAGAGGCGATTGCACGACCTGATGCAGCCCATGGGAATGTAGCCACTTCGTAGTTGATGCCTTCAGCTTTCGCTTCTTTCTCAGTCTTACCAACCCATGCCACTTCCGGCTCAGTGTAAGCGATTGAAGGAATAACTTTAGGGTCGAAGTAGTGCTTCTTACCGGCAATAACTTCTGCTGCAACGTGGCCTTCATGCACACCTTTGTGAGCAAGCATTGGCTGGCCAACGATGTCACCGATAGCGTGGATGTGAGGAACGTTAGTACGCATCTGCTTATCAACGTTGATGAAGCCACGCTCATCAACTTCAAGACCCGCTTTCTCTGCGTCGATCAGCTTACCGTTAGGTACACGGCCGATAGCAACCAGCACCGCATCGTAACGTACAGGCTCAGAAGGTGCTTTCTTACCTTCCATAGAAACGTAGATACCGTCTTCTTTCGCTTCAACTGCAGTTACTTTCGTCTCCAGCATCAGGTTGAATTTCTTCTGGATGCGCTTAGTGAAGACTTTCACGATGTCTTTATCTGCCGCCGGGATCACCTGGTCGAACATTTCTACAACGTCGATCTGAGAGCCCAGAGCGTGATAAACCGTCCCCATTTCAAGGCCGATGATACCGCCGCCCATTACCAGCAGTTTCTCTGGTACTTCTTTCAGCTCAAGTGCGTCAGTTGAGTCCCAGATACGTGGATCTTCGTGCGGAATGAACGGTAGCTCGATAGGACGAGAACCCGCCGCTACGATAGCGTTGTCGAAGTTAACAGTGGTCTGTTCGCCGTCTGCACCTTCAACCAGGATAGAGTTAGGACCGGTGAACTTACCGTAACCCTGAACAACATTAACCTTACGCATCTTAGCCATGCCGCCAAGACCGCCAGTTAGCTGAGTGATTACCTTTTCTTTCCACAGACGGATCTTGTTGATGTCTGTTTGAGGCTCACCGAATACAACACCGTGATCGGCCATTGCTTTTGCTTCTTCGATAACTTTCGCTACGTGAAGCAGAGCCTTAGATGGGATACAACCCACGTTCAGACATACACCACCAAGGGTGTTGTATTTTTCAATTAGAACCGTTTCCAGACCTAAGTCAGCGCAACGGAACGCCGCAGAGTAACCAGCAGGGCCTGAACCCAAAACCACTACCTGGGCTTTAATTTCTTTACTCATCATGACCTCGTTGTAAGTCTTTTATCCCTAACAGGCTATAAGGTTAATTGCTTCTTTATACTTCTGGTTGATTATCAAGTTTACAGACCTGTTAACAAACTGAAAAGCAAATTAGTATAGCCTGTGAGCTGCTCAACAATTCCATGCCTGCTTTTGCAGGCATGGTGTTGCGGATTGAAACCTTATAGCACCAAACGGCGGATATCAGATAGACAACCGTTCAGGTATGTAATGAAGCGTGCACCTTCCGCACCGTCGATCACACGGTGATCGTAAGACAGTGACAGAGGAAGCATCAGGCGAGGTTCGAAGTCCTTGCCGTTCCATACCGGTTTCATTTCAGACTTAGATACACCCAGGATACCTACTTCCGGCGCATTCACGATTGGTGTAAACGCTGTACCGCCAAGGCCACCCAGGCTTGAGATTGTGAAACAGCCACCCTGCATATCAGCTGCAGTTAGCTTACCAGCACGCGCTTTCTTCGAAACAGCCATCAGCTCTTCAGACAGCTCGAAGATGCCTTTCTTGTTCACATCCTTAAATACTGGAACAACCAGACCGTTTGGCGTATCTACTGCGATACCGATGTTCACGTATTTCTTCAGGATCAGGCTCTCACCGTCTTCAGACAGAGATGAGTTGAACGCAGGGAACGCTTCTAGCGTCTTAGCTACCGCCTTCATGATGAACACTAGCGGCGTGATCTTCATGCCTGAGTCTTTCTTCGCTTCAATCGCGTTTTGCTCTTTACGGAATGCTTCCAGAGCTGTGATGTCTGCGTTATCCCACTGTGTAACGTGAGGGATCATCACCCAGTTACGATGCAGGTTCGCGCCAGAAATCTTCTTGATGCGAGATAGTGGCTTAGTTTCAGTCTCACCGAATTTGCTGAAATCAACTTTCGGCCATGGAAGCAGACCAAGAGCAGAACCGTCGCCTTTACCCGCTGCCGCAGCACCAGATTCCAGACGCTTAAGCGCATCTTTAACGAAGTTCTGTACATCTTCTTTCAGGATACGGTTCTTACGGCCAGTACCTTTAACCTTAGCAAGGTTAACACCGAATTCACGAGCCAGACGGCGAACAACCGGAGACGCGTGCGCGTACTCGTTGTTTTCCTGGAAGTCACCCGCAATTGGTGCTGCCGCTGGAGCCGACGCAACTGGTGCTTCAGCTTTAGGTGCAGGGGCTGCTGCAGGAGTTGGAGCCGCCGCTGTTGGTGCAGGAGCAGTGCCGGCCACCTCAAATACCATGATCAGTGAACCAGTAGAAACCTTGTCGCCTTCAGCAACTTTGATTTCTTTAACTGTGCCGACAAACGGTGCAGGAACTTCCATTGAAGCCTTGTCACCTTCAACAGTGATCAGAGATTGCTCTTCTTCTACTGTATCGCCAACAGATACCATGATTTCAGTAACTTCTACTTCGTCGCCACCGATGTCAGGTACATTCACTTCTTTAGCTGCTGCGGCTACTGTTGCAGCAGGAGCCGCCGCTGGTGCTTCAGCTGCAACAGGAGCTGCCGCAGGAGCAGAACCAGCCACTTCGAAGATCATGATCAGAGAGCCAGTCGATACTTTATCGCCTGCAGCTACTTTGATTTCTTTCAGAGTACCGGCAAATGGTGCAGGTACTTCCATTGATGCTTTATCGCCTTCAACCGTCAGAAGTGACTGCTCTTCTTCGATGCTGTCGCCAACTGCAACCATGATTTCAGTAACTTCTACTTCGTCACCACCGATATCCGGTACGTGAACTTCTTTAAGCTCAGCCGCTGCTGCCGGCGCCGGAGCAGCAGGAGCTGCTGCCGGTGCCGGAGCAGGTGCAGCTTCAGCTGCACCTTCGGCTTCGAAAATCATGATTAGAGAACCGGTAGAAACCGTGTCGCCTTCAGCAACTTTGATTTCTTTAACGATACCCGCCTGAGAAGCTGGTACTTCCATAGAAGCCTTATCGCCTTCTACAGTGATCAGAGACTGCTCTTCTTCAACCTTGTCGCCAACGCTTACAAGAATCTCAGTAACTTCAACCTCATCCGCACCGATGTCAGGTACATTAATTTCGATTGCCATGTTTAATTTGCCTCTTACGCGTATAGCGGGTTGATCTTGTCAGCGTCGATGTCGAACTTAGCAATTGCTTCAGCAATTACAGATTTCTCAACATCACCGCGTTTAGCCAGTTCAGTCAGTGCAGCAACAACTACATAGCCAGCGTTAACTTCGAAGTGACGACGCAGGTTTGCACGGCTGTCAGAGCGACCGAAACCATCAGTACCAAGTACTTTGTAAGACTCTGATGGCATGAATGCGCGAACCTGCTCTGCGTAGTTCTTCATGTAGTCAGTCGCAGCAATTGCAGGCTCTGTACCCATTACTTGTGCAATGTAAGGTACTTTCTGCTCAGCTTCTGGGTGAAGCATGTTGTAACGCTCAGCATCCTGACCTTCACGAGTCAGCTCGTTGAAAGAAGTTACAGAGAATACGTCTGAAGCAATGCCGTAATCATCGCTCAGGATCTGAGCGGCTTTACGTACTTCGTTCATGATCGTACCAGAGCTCATCAGCTGAACTTTAGACTTATCGCCCACGTAAGATTCCAGCTTGTAGATACCCTTACGGATGCCTTCTTCAGCGCCTTCAGGCATTGCTGGCATACCGTAGTTTTCGTTCATTACCGTCAGGTAGTAGAACACGTTCTCTTGCTCACCGTACATGCGACGAATACCGTCTTGCATGATCACAGCAACTTCGTAAGCGAACGTCGGGTCGTAAGAGATACAGTTAGGAACAGTGTTAGCCATGATGTGGCTGTGACCGTCTTCGTGCTGCAGACCTTCACCGTTAAGCGTTGTACGGCCGGCAGTTGCACCCAGTAGGAAACCACGTGCCTGCTGGTCACCCGCCATCCACGCCATGTCGCCAACACGCTGGAAGCCGAACATAGAGTAGTAGATATAGAACGGGATCATTGGCAGATCGTTGGTGCTGTATGACGTTGCCGCAGCAACCCAAGAAGACATTGCACCCAGCTCGTTGATACCTTCCTGAAGTACCTGACCAGAAGTCGCTTCTTTGTAGTAAGAAACGATGTCACGGTCCTGAGGAGTGTACTGCTGGCCGTGCGGGTTGTAGATACCGATCTGACGGAACAGGCCTTCCATACCGAAAGTACGAGCTTCGTCGGCAATGATAGGAACAATGTTCTTACCAATGTTCTTGTTCTTCAGCAGGATATTCAGCGCACGAACAAATGCCATTGTTGTAGAGATGTCACGCTTCTGCTCAGTCAGCAGTGGCTTGAACTCTTCAACTTCAGGGATCACCAGCTCTTCAGTGAACTTAGGCAGACGCTGTGGAGTGTAACCGTGCAGAGCATTACGGCGAGCGTGCAGGTACTCGTGTTCTTTTGAACCTTCTTCCAGCTTCAGGTAAGGCAGGTTCTTAACTTCTTCGTCAGAAACAAGATCTTGCAGTCCTAGGCGGTTACGCAGGTGCATAACAGAAGACATATCCATCTTCTTAACCTGGTGCGCAATGTTCTTACCTTCAGCCGCTTCACCCATGCCGTAACCTTTAACAGTCTTAGCAAGGATAACGGTTGGACGATCTTTGGTTTCTGCCGCGTTTTTGTATGCCGCGTACAGTTTAGATGACTCGTGACCACCACGCTTAAGTGCGAAGATTTCGTCATCAGTCATGTCAGCAACCAGTGCAGCTGTTTCAGGGTACTTACCGAAGAAGTGCTCACGTACGTAAGCGCCGTCTTTTGACTTGAATGTCTGGTAGTCACCGTCAACAGTTTCGTTCATCAGCTGCAGCAGCTTACCAGAGGTATCTTTCGCTAGCAGAGAATCCCAGTTGTTACCCCAGATAACTTTAACAACGTTCCAGCCAGCACCTTTGAACAGGCCTTCCAGCTCCTGGATGATCTTGCCGTTACCCATTACCGGGCCGTCTAGACGCTGTAGGTTACAGTTGATTAGGAAGCATAGGTTGTCCAGTTTTTCACGTGCAGCGAAAGAAATTGCACCGCGTGATTCTGGCTCATCCATCTCACCATCACCCAGGAACGCGTATACGCGCTGAGCTGACGTATCTTTAAGACCACGACCTTCAAGGTATTTCAGGAAACGAGCCTGGTAGATAGCTGAGATTGGGCCAAGGCCCATAGAAACGGTAGGGAACTGCCAGAATTCAGGCATGAGTTTAGGGTGCGGGTATGAAGGAATACCTTTACCGTCTACTTCCTGGCGGAAGTTATCCAGCTGCTCTTCAGTCAGACGGCCTTCAACAAACGCACGAGAGTAGATACCCGGTGCAATGTGACCTTGATAGTAAACCAAATCGCCGCCGTCTTTTTCGTTCGGCGCACGGAAGAAATGGTTAAAGCAGGTTTCATAAAACGCGGCTGCAGACTGGAATGATGCCATGTGGCCACCCAGCTCAAGATCTTTCTTCGAGCCACGCAGAACAATCATTGCCGCATTCCAACGGATAATGGCACGGATACGACGCTCAAGCGTTGTGTCACCTGGATATGCAGGTTCTTGATCTGATGGGATAGTGTTGATGTAGTTGGTCGTAATGCCAGTCGGCATATCTACGCCATCAAGACGTGCTTGCTCTAGAACTTGCTCTAGTAGGAACTGGGCGCGTTCAACACCTTCTTCACGAACGACGGACTCCAGGGCTTCTAGCCATTCTTGAGTCTCAAGTGCGTCCACGTCATTTTTCATGACTTCAGACATGCGATCTATCCTTTTGTTGATAATCTACAAAACTAACAATGTCGCGACTGTTTACTACCCGCCTCGGCTTATATGATGGGTACTAATCCAGCCCGTCCTTGCGTTGTTGAATCCGTCGAAGAGAGCGCTGTCGTCTGCTGTCTTCACGATTTAAATCCAACAAGGTTTCCTCGATATAAGCCAAGTGTGCATGCGATGCTTCACGGGCCATCACGGGCTCACCAGAAACTATCGCCTGTACGATATCGGCTCGGTGCTTGCTCACCTTCTCCACCACTTCTTGGCGACGGTTCAGGAGTTCAAAGTTTTGTAATATGTTTTGCTCCAGCAATGGTGCAAGGCTGCGAATAATATGAAGCAATACAACGTTGTGGGCGGATTCAGTTACTGCAATCAGGTACTGCATAACCGCACTTGCTTCGGCTTTAATATCGCCTTGCTGCTGGGCATCTTGTATCCGTTTATGGCAGTCACGGATACGGCTGAAATCTTCCTCATTTCCCCGCAATGCTGCGTAGTACGCCGCCAAACCTTCAAGGGCATGGCGAGACTCCAATAAATCTAGCTGGGTTTCCGGATGGGCACTAATCAGTTCCAAAAGAGGTTCAGAAAAACTCTGCCATAGCTTTTCTGTTACAAAGGTGCCACCGCCCTGACGGCGGGTCAGAAGGCGTTTTGCCTCAAGACGTTGAATGGCTTCTCGGACTGACGGGCGCGAAACGTCAAATTGCCGTGCGAGCTCCCGCTCAGGCGGTAGCTGCTGTCCCGGAGACAAGGTGCCTTCCAGGATTAGACGCTCAATTTCCTGCTCAATGGCATCGGAGAGCTTTGGCTGACGAATCCGTTTATAAGTCATTTTTATCGTTTTGTTTCTTGTACTTATTTACGCTTCAGGAAACCCAATTGCGGATAATTGGTATTACCAATTAAATTATGGAAGGAAAGTTTACAGAAATATTTTAGGATGTCCACCGACAACTTGACGGAAATCATAGAATGGCGAGACATTTAACACAAATTTCAACTTATGAAAACTTGTTAAAACATCTTTGACATCATTCATCAACAGTAAGAAAGAGAAATAAGGATGGGCGAAGAATAAATGGTCAGACCAATTTGGTTTAGTATAGATTCCCATCCCTGAGAGGTTATTTTTCCCGCAGTGCGGTTTTATAAGCCCGCCAATCAAATGACAATCCAGGGTCAGTTTTTCGCCCCGGCGCTATAAATTCATGGCCGGTGATCCTTGAGGAATTAACTTTCGGATAACAGTTAAAAATAACCCGGGTCAGCTCAGTAAGCGTGTCATATTGAGCCTGGGTATAAGGGAGGGTGTCCGTTCCTTCCAACTCTATTCCGATTGAAAAGTCATTGCATTTATCCCGCCCCGCAAACTGCGAAACACCGGCATGCCATGCCCGACAATCAAATGGAACAAATTGAATAATATCGCCATTTCGCCTAATTAAACAGTGAGCCGAAACACGAAAGCCTGAAATTAACTCGAAATAGGGATGTTCGTCCGGGTTTAGCTTGCCGGTAAATAACTGCTCAATGTAGGGACCACCGAACTGCCCCGGCGGCAAACTGATGTTATGTACCACCAGCAGCGAGATATCATCACTGTCCGGCCGCTGATCATAAAACGGTGAAGGCACATGTTTGACCCCTTCGAGCCAGTGTCGGGAATTAATTGTTAGCATTTGTAAATCCTGAGTGTAGAAGGTCACAGCCTTCCTGAAGCCAAAAGAAGAATCAAGTCTCTTCACCTGAAACTATCCTCCCCGCTCAGCATCTCGTTACCATATCGCTATTATATTCTTTTGCCTGGAACTCAGATCCCGGATCTCGCATCTCCCTGACTCTCCATGTATGATCCCGGACATCAAAAAAGCGGACAGAACAAATAATGTTCCGCTTTATCAGCAGTTGAATCTTGCTACGGATATGTCATGACTCAGATGGAAAAGAAACACGACAGCGCCTCGCGCCTGAATTACCTCAAACAGCAACTTCCTCAGGAAATTACCCGTGCCGTTGCCGATACATTACGAGAAGATCTCGGTGGTGAAATTGATCCTTCACTGGACATTACTGCCAGCCTGATTCCGGCAGACAGCCAAGGTATCGCGACCATTATTACCCGCGAGCACGGCATCTTCTGCGGGCAAATGTGGGCAGAAGAAGTATTCAGACAGCTGGGGGGCGAGGTATCTATTGAGTGGCATGTCCAGGACGGTGATACCGTTGAGCCGAACCAGACGTTGTGTACCCTGCGCGGCCCGTCCCGGATCCTGCTGACCGGCGAGCGCAATGCGATGAACTTTATTCAGACCCTCTCCGGCTGCGCCTCTGTTACCGCCAAATACGTAAAACAGCTTGAGGGCACCAACACCCGCCTGCTGGACACCCGCAAGACTATTCCAGGCCTGCGCAGTGCACTGAAATACGCGGTTACCTGCGGCGGCGGCTACAACCACCGTATAGGGGTGTTTGATGCGTACCTTATTAAAGAAAACCACATCATCGCCTGCGGCAGCATTGAAGCCGCCATTACCACGGCCAAAGAGCTGAACCCGGGAAAACCGGTTGAAGTGGAAACCGAAAGTCTTGATGAACTAAAACGCGCCATTGATGCCGGAGCTGATATCATCATGCTGGATAACTTCACCCTGGATATGATGCGAGAAGCCGTAGCCATTAATAAGGGCCGTGCTGCACTGGAAAACTCCGGCAATATCACGCTGGAAACCATCCGCGAATGCGCCGAAACCGGCGTCGATTACATTTCTGTCGGTGCGCTAACCAAGCATCTAAAAGCGATGGACTTGTCGATGCGGTTTAAGTAACCCAGTCTTGAATCTAAAGGGGCGATAACCGAGTGTTCGCCCCTCTTATCCAGCGTCTCCGCACCTTGCACCTCAAGCTATTCCCCTCCTCTCTTATAACTCAATCCCTCAACAGACAATTTCTTATCACCAAAACTCGTAGTCCGCCGATAGTCGGTATGCAAACAATGAAACCTTGCACATTATTTTTATAACTGTGCCCAACAATCATTTCTCTCTGTTTTCAGTACTTTATATATAGGAACTATGCTGAAGCCACTTTATTTTCATGCCTGCGGGCAAAGTATCTAAAAAGGTTAAAAACAGATGAAAGGGCAAAAGGGTTTTACGTTAATTGAATTGATGATCGTGGTAGCAATTATTGGAGTGCTAAGTGCTTTTGCTATGCCTGCATATCAAAACTACACCAAACGCGCTCACGCAACAGAAATGTTAAATGCAACAACGGCGGTTAAAACCGCCGTTGGTGTTTGCCTTCTTACTGGCAATATCAATGTTTCAGGTTCATCAAAAACCATTGACTGCTCCAGCGGAAAGAACGGTGTTCCAACAAAGCAAACTTTTGAAAAAGGTAACGGTGACGCATTTGTTGTATCGTCTGATGTCACTGCAACAATCAATGACAAAGGAGTGGTCACTGTCACTACTGGAAAATTTGTTAAGGCCTCAGTACCAAACGGAAAAACTAAAGGTCCACTACCCAAAAATGCAGTTGTAAAAGTTACCCCTGAAAGCGACGCTAATGGTGTAATCTGGACTGTTTCATGTAGCGGAGACGATCAAAGCAATTTCTGCCCTAAAAGTTAATCAATGAATACCAACCTAGCCTCTACCCTGCATCAGGCCGGGCTTATCAGCCCAGTACAGGAGCAACAAGTGGTGGATACGGTACAGGCCGAAGGCACCAGTGTGCCTTCGGCTCTGATTCAGCTCGGCCTGTTCAGCAGTGCCGAGCTGGCTCGTCATCTTGAGCAGATTTTTGCTATCGCGTTAGTTGATGTCCACCAATATAACTACGACGCTTGCTGTAAAAACCTTAACCTGCGCGACTTGATTCTCAGGCACAAAGTCCTGCCGCTGCAAACCAGTGACCATGCATTGTATATCGGCCTGTGTGATCCGACTCAATTCGATGCCCTGGATGAATTTCGCTTTACGACCGGAAAAAATATCGAAGCACTATTGCTGGAAACCAAACAGCTTGAAGCTGCGATCCGGCGCCTCTATGGTAGTGACATCAGCGGTAACAGCACACACAACGGTGAAATGGCCTACCAGCGCAGTGTTACTGATGCTGACTTAGGTGAGCTGATTGATCTCAGTGATGATGAGCTACTCAATGATGCCACCGATCTTAGCCAAGACACAGCCCCGGTTACCCGCTATATCAACCAGGTGCTGCTTGATGCGGTGCGCAAAAAAGCCTCGGATATCCATTTTGAGCCTTATGAAGAAAACTACCGGATCCGCTTTCGCTGTGACGGGATCCTGCATCAACATGCCACTCCGCCCGCTCATCTTTCACGGCGCCTGTCGACCCGCCTGAAAGTGATGTCCAAACTGAATATTGCCGAACGCCGACAGCCCCAGGATGGCCGGATCAAGCTCAGGCTGACACCGACACTGGCCGTAGACCTACGGGTTTCTACCCTGCCAACATTATGGGGAGAAAAAGTCGTACTGCGGATCCTCGACAGCTCCAGTGCTAGCCTGGATATTGATATCCTCGGCTATAACCAGCTGCAAAAACAAGCCTATCTGGATGCCTTGCAGCAACCTCAGGGAATGATCCTGATGACAGGTCCGACCGGCAGCGGCAAAACAGTCTCCCTTTATACCGGACTGAAAATCCTCAATACCGAAGAGCGAAATATCTCAACCGCCGAAGATCCGGTGGAAATAAACCTGCCCGGTATCAATCAGGTTCAGATCAACAGCAAAATAGGACTGGGCTTTGCCGAAGCCCTGCGTTCCTTTCTTCGTCAGGACCCGGATGTTGTCATGGTCGGTGAAATCCGCGATCTTGAAACTGGCTCCATTGCTATTAAAGCCGCTCAGACAGGGCACCTGGTGTTATCAACCCTGCATACCAACTCCGCAGCCGAAACCATTACCCGTCTGACAAATATGGGGGTGGAGGACTTCAACCTCGCTTCTTCACTCAGCCTGATCATTGCTCAACGCCTGGCCCGTCGCCTCTGCAACCACTGCAAAGAAGTCCACCAGCTTGATGATTTTGTCCGGGAAAAGCTCGAAATAGGAGCCGATACCACCATTTACCAAGCCCGAACGAGTGGTTGTGACGACTGTAACAAAGGCTATATCGGCCGGGTCGGCATTTATGAAGTAATGCCCTTTACCCGGGAGTTAGCAGAAGCACTGATGGCTGGAGCAACAACCCTGGAGCTTGAAGACATTGCCTGCCGCCAGGGCATGCAGACACTGCAACAATCCGGAATTGAAAAGCTCAAAGAAGGTATCACCAGTCTGGCAGAGCTGCAGCGGGTTCTGCATTTCAGTTAGGCCGTTTTTGTTCCGGACCTCAAAACAATTAAAAGAATGACAGCAACAAGGAGTTATCATGTCACAAGCCAGTAAAGTCCGTTATTACCACTGGCGAGGCGTAAACCCGGCAGGAAAAAAAATCTCAGGCTTAACGCTGGGATTTCAGGAGCAGGAAGTTCGCGCCAGGCTGAGCGAGCAGATGATCCAGGTTAAGAAGTTAAAACGTCGCAACCCTTCAACGCTGAGCAAGCTCAAAAACCAGATGAAGGCAAAAGATGTCACAGCTATTACCCGCCAGCTGGCAACCATGATTACAGCCGGAGTACCTGTAGTACAGGCATTGAAGCTGATGTCTAACAGCCACCACAATGCAGAGGCCCGTGCCGTACTGACCCAAGTCACTATACAGGTCGAATCCGGCGCCTCACTGGCTAAGGCACTAAAAACCAGTTCACCGCTCTTTGATAACTTTTACTGTGATTTGGTTACCACGGGTGAACAAACAGGTCACTTAGAAGAAATCTTTCAGCGTTTGGCCACTTATCGTGAAAAAAGTGAGGCGACGCGGCAAAAAGTGATCAAGGCCATGATCTATCCAACCATGGTCACCCTAACAACCCTTGTTGTCACCATTCTCATGCTGCTGTTTGTCATCCCTCAATTTACCAGCACCTTTAACAGTTTTGGCGCCGACCTCCCCTGGTTTACCCGTCAGATCATCAAAGCTTCTGATTTTATGCTTGATAGTGGTAGTTTACTTGCAATAACACTCTCTTTCAGCTTCCTGTTGATACGCTATAGCTACAAGCGATCGCAAAACTTCCGGCTGGCAGTCCACCGTTTTAACCTCAAACTCCCCATCATTGGCAACGTATTGCTAAAAGCCACCGTAGCCCGCTTTGCCCGCACCCTGGCAACAACGTTCAGCGCGGGCATACCATTATTAAACGGCCTACAATCTGCCAGCAAAACCACTGGTAACCTGCATATCCAGCAAGCTGTCGAAGACGCCTATGTCAGCACCGCTGCCGGTATGCCACTGCATATAGCACTGCGTCAGAGCAACGTCTTTCCCGAGCTGATGCTGCAAATGACGATGATTGGCGAGGAATCCGGTTCTCTCGACGATATGCTCATCAAAATAGCCAGCCTTTATGAAAACGATGTCGATAACACCGTCGACAATCTAGGTAAAATCATTGAGCCGCTTATCATCATTTTTCTCAGCATTCTAATTGGGGGATTACTGGTCGCTATGTATATGCCGATCTTCAAGCTGATGAGCGTGATTGGTTAGCTCTGGGCCCGAGCTCCTAACTGACTCGATTCTATGATCTCGTCCCTAATTCCCATACAATAGCAATACAACGAAATATGAGATGTTTTTCATGGAACTGCTGACACACTACCCTTGGCTTTTTCCTGCCTTTGCAGCCCTGTTTGGCCTGCTAATCGGCAGTTTCCTCAATGTCGTGATCTACCGCCTGCCGATAATGATGGAACGGCAGTGGAAAGCTGATTGTGCCGAATGCTTCCCGGAATTCAGTCACACGGAAGACAGCCAGCCGTTTAACCTCAGTGTACCGCGCTCACGCTGCCCGCATTGCCAGCACCCCATCAGCATGTGGGAAAATATCCCGATTATTAGCTGGCTACTGCTCAAAGGTCGTTGTCGTTCGTGCAATGCAAAAATCAGTGCCCGCTACCCAGCTGTCGAGCTGTTTACCGCCATTGTTACAGCCACTGTCGCAACTGTCATTCCACCATCTGAATGGTCTGTGGCAGTGATCTTTTTCAGCTTTGCCCTGATTGCCCTGACTTTTATTGATATCGACAAAATGCTCCTGCCGGATCAGATCACCCTGCCCTTGATGTGGACCGGGATCCTGGTTGCACTTCTCGGGTGGGGACCAGTATCTCTGACCGAATCAGTCATTGGTGCCATGGCTGGCTACCTGTCACTGTGGGGCCTTTACTGGAGCTTTAAGCTACTGACCGGAAAAGAAGGGATGGGGTACGGTGATTTCAAGTTACTTGCTGCACTAGGTGCTTGGCTGGGCTGGCAATTATTGCCTTTTGTTGTCCTGTTGTCTTCCTTGGTCGGGGCAATTTGTGGCATCATCATGTTGCGTATAAAAAGTTCAGACTCCCAAACCCCGTTTTCATTTGGTCCTTACCTCGCCTTGGCTGGCTGGATAAGCATCCTGTGGGGGGAAGATATCCTGAACTGGTACCTGACTTCATATTTAGGACTGTAATTAATGACTATGGTTGTCGGGCTGACTGGTGGCATCGGTAGTGGAAAATCCACTGTCGCCGATCTGTTTGCCCAATATGACATTGATATTATTGATGCCGACGTTGTCGCCCGGGAAGTTGTCGAGCCTGGAACGCCGGGGCTGAATGCTATTGCTGACAAACTGGGTTCTGACATCCTGTTGACAGATGGCACTCTCAACCGCAGTAAGCTTAGAGAAGCAATTTTCAACGATAACAGTCTGAAAAATTGGCTAAATAAACTTTTGCACCCGATGATCCGGGAAAAAATGCAAGCTGATATTACCCGTGCGCAGTCGCCATACTGTCTGCTGGTCATTCCGCTGATGGTTGAAAATAACCTGCAGACCATGGCTCACCGCCTATTGGTTGTCGATGTCGACAAAAAAGTGCAGATAGCCCGAACCCAACATCGGGACCAGGTCAATGCCGAACACGTACAAAAAATTCTGGCAGCCCAAGCAAGCCGTGACGAAAGGCTGGCGGCTGCCGATGATGTGATCAGCAACAATGGTGACAGCAGCGAACTTGCCACCAAAGTGGCCAAGCTTCACCAGCAGTATTTAGCGATGAGCCTTCAATACAAATAACGAGTTAACATCGGATAATACGAGTATGCTAACAAACCGCTTTGAACATCCGTTGAATGAAAAAGTGCGTATCTATTTACGGCTTGAGTATTTGATCCGGCAAATGACTCATTCCAGTCAGCTCAATGACCAGTGGCAGCATCAGATCTTCTTCCGCGCCCTGTTCGATCTTCTGGAAATTCTTGATCAGATCCAAGTAAAGTCTGAGCTGGCAAAAGATCTAGATAAACAACGAGCTAAGCTGAAAAACTGGCTTAACATTGATGGGGTCGATCAAACTGCCCTGTTAGCAATTCTTGATAACCTGGATATGGCCCATCACAGGCTGATTGCCGCCAACCGCCTGGGCCAGGATATCCGAGAAGACCGTTTTCTAAGTGGTATTAAACAGCGATTTTCTATTCCGGGAGGCAACTGTAGCTTTGACCTGCCAGCCCTGCATCACTGGCTACACTTACCATTAGCCCATAAACAAAGTGATTTGGCTAATTGGATGAAACAACTTGCAGAGTTAACTGAAGCCCTGAACCTGTGGCTACGACTGACCCGCGAGTCCGGCCATTTACAGCCTCAGGTTGCTCGTAGAGGTTTTTTCCAGCATGAGGCCGAGGATGCCACCCTGTTACGTCTGGATATTTGCCCTAGCTACGGGGTTTACCCTATGATATCGGGCCACCGTAACCGCTTTGCTATCCGCTTCCTGCCATTTGATGAAGGTGCAAGCATCGCGGAAGCTATCGAGTTTAAACTAGCTATCTGCTGAGGTTCATTGTGACGCAATCTAGCACGCCTTCCCAGGCACAGATCACTATAGTTAAATGCCCGACCTGCAAGACACAGGTTGAGTGGAGCGAAAAAAGCCCGTTCCGTCCGTTCTGCTCTAAGCGCTGTCAGCTGATTGACCTTGGTGAATGGGCTGAAGAGGAAAAAGCCATCCCGGGCGCGCCTGACATGTCAGATGCTGATGGCTGGTCAGAAGATATGGGCTACTAATCCCGTAAGCCAAAAACAAAAAGCGAGGAGATTCAAATCATTTCTCGCTTCTTTTCACTTATAACTCAAGCCTTACATAAGCTCCATTAACTTATCCAACACAACATCATTCGCTTCCGGAAAAGCGTAATCTCGCAGTTCAGAAAGCTTTACCCATCCCCCTGGCTGGCCTTCTTTTCCGTAGGCTTCACCGTCAAAACCTTTGATAAGAAAGAAATCAAACTTCAACGCTTTTTCGGGGTAATCGTGCTCTAGGGAAACAAAGTGTTCCAGCTCAGTAACGCGAATTCCCACTTCTTCATCCAGCTCGCGGATCACCGCCTGCTCAGCAGTTTCATCAGATTCCACCTTACCACCGGCAAATTCCCAAAATCCGCCTTTATGCGCTTTGGCAGCCCGCCTGGTAATAAAAACCTGATCCTGCTGCTCGTTCAGAATAATCCCTGCCGAGATCCAAACGCGTTCTTTATCCATTTAAAGCCTGCTTTTTTGAGGGATAAACACATCACACATTCATCCCCTATTTTCATTATTGTAAAAAAGGCCGCATAAGCGGCCTTTTTACTGTATCAAAGCTGTAAGCCGAATCAAATTAGCTCAGTTTACCGTGACACTGCTTATATTTTTTACCAGAACCACATGGGCAAGGCTCATTACGGCCAACTTTACGCTCGTCACGCTGGTACGGAGTGGACTCTTTACCTTCCGCACCTTCTTCGCTTTCATCAGCGATCTGGCTTTGCGCATTTTGGTGCTGGAACTGCTGGCGACGGGCAAGCTCTTCAGCCTGACGGCGACGCTCTTCTTCCATACGCTCAACTTCTTCCTGCTGTTGTACTCGCACCTTACTCAGGATCGCGATAACGTCCGCTTTCAGGTTATCCAGCATGTCTTCAAACAGTTCAAACGACTCGCGCTTATATTCCTGTTTAGGGTTCTTCTGAGCGTAACCACGCAGATGGATACCCTGACGCAGGTGATCCATCGCGGCCAGGTGTTCTTTCCACAGCGTATCCAGGTTCTGCAGCATAACCGTCTTCTCGAAGTTACGCAGAACCGGAGCACCTACCACTTCTTCTTTCTGACGATAAATTTCAACTGCTTTCTCAACAATACGCTCACGCAGTGCTTCTTCGTAAAGCTTCTCTTCGCTGTCCAGCCATTCCTGGATTGGCAATTCAAGGTCAAAATCTTTACGCAGGCGTTCTTCCAGGCCAGCAATATCCCACATTTCTTCAAGCGACTGCTGTGGAATGTGGCCATCGATAACAGACTGAATGACATCATCACGGTTCTGCTCAATCATCTCGCTGATGTCTTCCGCATTCATCAGCTCATCACGCAGTTCGTAAACCACTTTACGCTGATCGTTAGCTACATCATCGAATTCAAGCAGCTGCTTACGAATATCGAAGTTACGGCTTTCAACTTTACGCTGAGCGTTTTCAATCGCCTTGGTTACCCATGGGTGCTCGATCGCTTCACCTTCTTCCATACCCAGCTTCTTCATCATGTTAGATACACGATCAGAAGCAAAGATACGCATCAGGCCATCTTCCATCGACAGATAGAAACGAGATGAACCCGAGTCCCCCTGACGACCAGAACGACCACGTAACTGGTTATCGATACGGCGAGATTCATGACGCTCAGTACCAATAATATGAAGACCACCGGCAGCAAGAACCGCATCGTGTTCCTCTTTCCAGCTTTCTTTGATCTTTGCAACCTGTTCGTCAGTCGGGTTTTCCAATTTCGCAACTTCATTCTGCCATGAACCGCCCAGTACGATATCCGTACCACGACCAGCCATGTTGGTAGCGATAGTTACAGTGCCAGTTTGACCGGCCTGAGCAACAATGTCCGCTTCCATTTCGTGGAATTTAGCATTCAGAACCTGGTGCTTAATACCTTTACGCTTCAGCTCATTCGACAGCAGTTCAGACTTCTCGATCGAAACAGTACCAACCAATACCGGCTGACCGCGTCCAACACGCTCGACAATATCATCGATGATGGCAGCAAACTTCTCGCGCTCTGTCATGTAAACCAGATCACCCATGTCCTGACGAACCATAGGTTTGTTGGTCGGGATAACCACAGTCTCAAGACCGTAAATAGACTGGAATTCGAAGGCTTCAGTATCCGCTGTACCTGTCATACCAGACAGTTTGCTATACAGACGGAAGTAATTCTGGAATGTGATCGAAGCCAGCGTCTGGTTTTCATTCTGGATCTTCACACCTTCTTTGGCTTCTACAGCCTGGTGAAGACCTTCAGACCAGCGACGCCCCGGCATAGTACGACCTGTATGCTCATCGACAATGATCACTTCATCATCTTTCACGATATAGTCAACATCACGCTCAAACAGAACATGGGCGCGCAGAGCAGCATGAACGTGGTGCAGCAGACTGATATTAGCTGGCGAATACAGAGTATCGTCCTCTTCCATCATGCCTTTTTGCTTCAGCAGGTCTTCTACATACTCTTGACCGGTTTCAGTCAGGTAAGCCTGCTTGGCCTTTTCGTCAACGGTGTAGTGGCCGTCGCCGCGATATTCTTCTGTATCTTCCTGATCTTGCTTTTGAAGGCTAGGGATCAGGGTATTGATCTTGGTGTACAACTCAGAGCTGTCTTCAGCCGGGCCAGAAATAATCAGCGGAGTTCGGGCTTCGTCGATCAAAATGGAGTCCACCTCATCGACTACAGCAAAGAAACGCTCACGCTGAACACGATCTTCCGGACGGAATGCCATGTTGTCACGAAGGTAGTCAAAACCAAATTCATTGTTAGTACCGTAAAGAATATCTGCCGCGTAAGCTTCTTTCTTTGTCTGTGGCGGCATATTCGGTACGTTAACACCAACAGTCATACCCAGGAATTCAAATAGCGGACGGTTGGTTTCGGCGTCACGGGCAGCTAGGTAGTCGTTCACGGTTACAATGTGAACACCTTTACCTGTCAGTGCATTCAGGTATGCAGGCAGGGTTGCGGTCAGGGTTTTACCTTCACCGGTACGCATCTCAGCGATTTGGCAGTTATTAAGCACCATACCACCGATCATCTGCACGTCGAAGTGGCGCATACCAAAGACACGCTTGGACGCTTCACGAACTGTGGCAAAAGCTTCAGGAAGAAGTTGGTCCAGGGTTTCGCCCTGTTCCAAACGCTCACGGAACTCAACGGTTTTGGCTTTCAGTTCCTCATCTTGCAGGCTTTCGAATTGAGGTTCTAGCTTATTGATTTGGTCAACAATTTTGCGCATACGACGCAGGGTGCGGTCGTTACGGCTACCGATAACTTTGGTCAGTAGTTTTGATAACATGGCGATGCCGTTTTCTCTTTGTTATTTCAGCTTCAGTACTGGCTGAATCGCTTAATCTGGGTTTCATAACCGGGTGTATACCAAGCTTACTCTGCTGGTATGCTCATCCCTGTCCCGTCTGAATCCGCCACAAGTGTGACAACAGAAGCCGACACGAAAAACAAGGGTTATTCAGTTGATATTGTGGTCGCCCTGAGTAATTTCAAGGGGCACCCAAAAACAATACTAATGATTTGCTTCGTGGCGGCACTTTACCGACAGTAGCAGCCCTGGGCTGCCAGGCATACATGCCATTGCTACTGATGGCATTCTTTATCCAGCCTTTCAATAGACTTGGTATAATAAGGCATATTAACGAAGCCGCCTATGGTTAATGCAGGTGACTTGCTTTTCATATGCGAAAAATTAGAACTTAGCCCTAAATCCTGATTAGGAACAGAGTGTAATGCGCGATCATCGTCCCCAATCGACAGCCAGCCTGCTGGATGACAGCCAGTTAGGCAACATCCAGCAACGTGCTATTGCGTTGAGCAAACTCAACAAAGCCATCAAGGAACACTTGAACTGTGCAGAACACTGCCGGGTTGCCAACTACCGCCAGGGAAGCCTTATCATCGAAACTGCCTCTGCGGCCTGGTCGATGCGGTTAAACTATGAGCGTAATAACCTGATCCATAAACTTAGGGAAAAGCTGCTGCCTAACCTGGCAGATATTGAAGTAAAAGTGAACCCAGCCCTAGCGGCTGTGGAACAAAAAGCACAAGACAAAACTCCGGATATTGTACAAAAGCCGATATCTCAGCAGGCCGCTCAGTATCTGCTTTCCACCGCACAAAATGCACCAGCTAAAGTAAAAGCCAGGCTGGAGCGACTGGCTGCGCTTTCGGCTAAAAAGAAAGAAACCCCTGAAAGGTAGGTGTGAAGTGCGAGACAAATAAAAGCGGTAGCATTCCAACCGCATATAGCACAAACCCCAAAAACAAAAACGCCGGACAATGTCCGGCGTTTTTTAATCTGACAGCTTAACTGCATTCACTGTTGAGCTTATGCTAATAAGTTTACGCTAATACCATACCAGGCTGAGCAAAAGTAACCGGTACTTCGTTCTCTTCCTGGAAAGTAGACCACTCATAAGCTTCCTGATCAGCAAGCACTGCGCGTAGCAGTTTGTTGTTCAGGGCATGGCCAGACTTATACGCACACATTTCACCGATAATATTGTGACCACACATGTACAGGTCACCGATGGCATCCAGTACTTTGTGTGTTACTAGTTCATTATCGAAACGTAGGCCTTCATCATTAAGGATGCGGTAATCATCCAGAACAATGGCATTATCAAAACTACCACCCAGACACAGGTTCTGTGACTGTAGGTACTCAATATCACGCATGAAGCCAAAAGTACGTGCGCGGCTGATATCTTTTACGAATGACTGGCTGGAGAAATCCAGCACCAAACGCTGCTGCTCTGATTGAATCGCCGGGTGATTGAAATCGATAGCGAAATCAAGGCGGAAACCATTATGCGGACGCAGTTCTGCCCATTTGTCGCCATCTTCGACGCGAACAGGTTTCTTAATACGCAGGAATCGCTTAGGTGCGTTCAGCGTATCAATACCGGCAGATTGCAGCAGATAAATAAACGGGCTAGCACTGCCATCCATAATCGGAATTTCAGGCGCATCGACTTCGATAATCACGTTATCGATACCCATGCCCGCCAATGCTGCGTTCAGGTGCTCAACAGTCGAGATTCGTACGCCTTCCTCGTTAACGAGGGCGGTACACAGCATTGTGTCACGAACAGAATCAGCATTTGCCGGAAAATCGACAGGCGGATTCAGGTCAGTACGACGGTAAATAACACCGGTGTTTGCTGCGGCAGGACGAAGAATAAGCGTCACTTTACGCCCAGAGTGAAGACCCACCCCAGTCGTTTGCACAATGCTTTTTAGTGTACGTTGTCTAATCATCTGCTCTTCTCAACTATTTATAGCGTATAGCCAATTCATCGGCCCATTTACGACAAAAATTCGAAAATGGGCAGATATTATACCACTGATTACTTGATAACCCAAACAGTTTGCGCGGGCTTAGTCAGCCTGCTTACGCAAAAATGCAGGAATATCCAAGTAGTCGTGATCAGCCTGAGGCTTAGATTTCGGCGCAGCAGAAGAAGACGATGACTGCACATTATTTTCAGCAGCAGGTGACGGCTGAGTCAACGGTGCAGGTTTAGTCTCTTCTACAGCCTGAGCTGCAGGTGCTGCTGGTTTTTCTTGAGCAACAGCCTGAACCGGCTTCGAGCTTGTTACCAGAGTAATGTCTGGCTTAGTCTCTTTACCAATACCTGTCGCTACAACAGTTACACGCAGCTCATCAGTCATTTCAGGATCCAGAGATGTACCGATAACTACGGTCGCATTGTCCGAAGCGAATGCTTTCACTGTGTTACCCACAGTTTCAAATTCGTCAAGACGCATGTCCAGGCCAGCAGTAATGTTAACCAGTACGCCACGAGCACCAGCCAGATCGATATCTTCCAGCAGTGGGCTTGAGATTGCCATTTCAGCGGCTTCCTCAGCACGGTCGTCACCAGTAGCAACACCGCTACCCATCATAGCGTGGCCCATCTCAGACATCACGGTACGAACGTCAGCAAAGTCGACGTTGATCATACCCGGACGAGTGATCAGCTCTGCAATACCCTGTACTGCGTTCTTCAGTACATCGTTCGCCTTAGCGAAAGCATCCAGCAGCGTAATACCGCGGCCAAGTACCTTCAGCAGTTTTTCGTTTGGAATTGTGATTAGAGAGTCAACGTGCTTAGAAAGCTCCTCAATACCCTGCTCAGCAAACGCCATACGCTTCTTGCCTTCAAAGCTGAATGGCTTAGTCACAACCGCAACGGTCAGAATACCCAGCTCTTTTGCTACTTCAGCAATGATTGGCGCAGCACCAGTACCTGTACCGCCACCCATACCAGCAGCGATAAAGACCATGTCAGAACCCTGAAGCTCAGATTTGATCGCTTCACGATCCTCTAGAGCCGAATCACGACCAACCTGAGGGTTAGCACCGGCACCCAAACCTTTAGTGATATCACCACCAATCTGGATAACCGTATTAACACTGCTCTTACGAAGAGCCTGAGCATCGGTATTTACACTGATAAACTCAACGCCTTCAATCGATTCACGTACCATGTGATCGACAGCGTTACCGCCACCGCCACCAACGCCAACGACCTTAATTACTGCCTCATCAGACATTTCCATCATCGGTTCAAACATTTGTTCTCTCCGTCTTTCCTGTTCGCATCAGGTTTTAAAATTCTTTTCTTAGCCAGCCACTGATTTTTGAGAAGATACCGGAAACCGAACGTTTCGGCTCCAAATCATTCTCATCGAATGTCTGACTGTCCTTTCCGTAATGCAGCAAACCTACTGCAGTTGCATAATGCGGTGACTGGACATAATCAGTCAGGCCACTAAGCTCCAGCGGCTGACCAATTCGTACCTGATTGCGAAACACTCGCTCGGCACATTCAATCAAACCTTCCATTTGCGCAGATCCTCCGGTGAGGACAATGCCTGCAGCCAAATGGTGTTTTACGCCCGCATTACGCAGTTGTTCTTGTATTTCCAACAGTTTCTGATTAACCAGACCCAAAAGTTCACTGTACCGGGGTTCAATGACTTCAGCTAAAGTCTGTCTCTGCAAGCTGCGGGATGGACGTCCACCTACACTAGGAACATCCACTTTTTCATCTTTGCTTACCAGCTCACTCAGTGCACAACCGTATTTTACTTTGATTTCTTCAGCATCGCCCGGTGGCGTGCCAAATGCGTAGGCAATATCACTGGTAACAACATTACCGGCATAAGGGATCACTTCAGCATGGCGAAGCGCGCCGCCAGTCCAGACTGCAAGGTCCATGGTCCCGCCACCGATGTCGACCACACAAACACCCAGTTCGCGCTCGTCAGCAGTAAGCACGGCATGGCTGGCTGCAAGACCGGAGAAAATCAGCTGATCGACCTTAAGGCCGCAGCGCTCCACTGCCTTGACGATATTCCGAGCCATGTCATTATGACAGGTAATCAAATGTACACTTGCTTCCATGCGAACGCCTGATAAACCAACAGGGTTTTTAATTCCCTCTTGATAATCAATAGCAAATTCCTGAGGAATTACATGCAAAGTTCGGTGTTCGTCGCTAATTTTTACGGATTTCGCTGTATGAATAACATTATCAACGTCATCCTGCGTTACCTCTTTGTCAGAAATAGGCACCATGCCTTTCTCTGTCTGGCAACGTATATGTTTGCCTGATAACGATAAAAACACTGAGGAAATCTGGCAATCAGCCATCAGTTCAGCCTGATCGACTGCACGCTGAACCGACTTCACCACGGACTCAAGGTCATTGACTCCGCCTTTATCCATTCCCCGTGACGGGCTGCTGCCAACACCGATGACATTAACGCCGCCATCTGGCAACACTTCCCCAACCAAAGCACATACTTTGGAAGTACCGATATCCAGGCCAACTATGAGTTTCTTATCTGCCGCCTTCGTCATTAGCGCACGCTCTTATCGTTATACCCGCCATTACCGCCAGGCTGTCGCCCGGATCAGCTTCAGCCCGGTATTATTCAGGAATCACTTTCCACCCTACAGCAGCCCCGGTATCGTAGCGCATGTCTACATACTCAATGGCTTTTCCTTGCTGTTCTAATTCCGGATACAGCCGGATAAACCGTTCCAGACGCTCCATCCTGGCTTCTCGGCCCAATTCAAGCCGAACTCCGTTTGTTAACCATATTCGCCAGGCCCGACGTTCATTAAACGCCAATGTAGCAATATCAAACCCGGCAAACTGTAATCTGGGTTGCATCTCCTGCAGCGCAGCCAGCATTTCCCGGCTGCTGTTTTCCGGCCCGGTCAGTTCAACCAGATTTTGCCCGTTAACCTGCTGTGCCGGAGCCTGAAACACATCACCGTTAGTATTTACCAGGTATCGCTGGTTCCATACCGCTGCCGGCTGATGCTCAACCAGAAACACTTTGATTGTTTCTGGCCACTGTTTTCTAACTGATGCCCTTGCCACCCAGGGTAAGTCTTCCAGAACATGCTGAATTTCATTCACATTCTGGGTCATGAAACTTCCCATGTGATCCAGTTGCAATATTGCCTGACGGACGTCCTCCGTACTCAGATAATGCAACTCTCCCTGAATCACTAGTTGAGAAAGCGGCAAGCGGTTAGCATCTGTCATCCAGTTTATTGCCGCACTGAACAGCCAGACAATAAACCCGATAATGAACAGGAAAAATGCCAATCCCCCCCACTGACCTTTTGTCATTGAAAATGGCAGGGATTCTTTATTCAAGACTGCATCAGCCATATTTTTGTACGTTTACCTTACCTTAGCAGCTGCTTTCTCTTCTCAAATTAACCATTTAGAACAGATTTTGGCGCTTTGGACTATCAGGCAGGAGTACACAAAGTTGATCGATTATACCGACCAACCCGCAGCACTCCAACTATTGTTGGATTTTTCCTTACATATCCTTCGAGCAAAATCAGATAATAGCTCCTGATCAGGACACTTTGCCGCCTGAAAAACATGCAAAGTTTATGCCTTTAACGCAACTTTTTAGGGTTTCGCCTTAGTTTTCACTCATTACTGAGATATCCAGCTTCATTTCAGCCAATTTTCGAGCAATTTTACCGACATCACCGGCTCCCTGTGTCAATACCAAGTCGCCTTCCTGAATAATATTGGCCAGTGCCGACGGCAAAGCATCACTGTGCGGCACAAAAATCGGATCGATCTTGCCGCGTCCGCGAATAGTGCGGCAAAGAGAGCGGCCATCAGCACCGGCAATCGGCTTCTCACCTGCCGGATAAACATCAAGCATCACCAGCACATCAACCTGTTCAAGCACATTCGCAAAGTCTTCATACAGATCACGGGTGCGACTGTAGCGGTGAGGCTGGAACACCATCACCAAGCGTTTTTCTTCCCAACCGGCACGTGCCGCCTTAATTGTCACATCCACTTCGCTCGGGTGGTGACCATAATCATCAACCAACATTACCTTACCGTTGCCAGTCTCATACTCACCCAGGTGATCAAAGCGACGGCCTGTACCCTCGAACTCAGCCAGAGCACGGATAATCGCCTCATCCTCAACGCCTTCTTCGGTAGCCACGGCAACGGCAGCCGTTGCATTTAGGGCGTTATGGCGACCAGGAATATTCAGTTTCACCTTCAGCGCAGGTTTCCCTTTACGTAGTA
The DNA here is from genome assembly GCF_000331515.1 of Photobacterium marinum. Taxonomy (GTDB): domain Bacteria; phylum Pseudomonadota; class Gammaproteobacteria; order Enterobacterales; family Vibrionaceae; genus Photobacterium; species Photobacterium marinum. The sequence continues at coordinate 92,362 of NZ_AMZO01000007.1, read as the reverse complement.
TTGAGAAGTATCCCTGCTGCCCGCGCTGGTCATAATCAACCAGACGTACATCAGCATCTTCTGAGAAACCATAGGTAATCACCTGACGGCCAATTTGCGGCAACAACTCACGGATCACCGGATCATCAATACACATCACCGCCAAACCATAAAACGGCAAATTATGGAGGAAATCGATGAAAGTCTGCTTAAGTACCTCAAAATCACCACCATAAGTTTCCATATGGTCGGCTTCAATGTTGGTCACCACACAAACCATAGGTTGCAGGTGCAGGAACGAAGCATCGCTTTCATCCGCTTCCGCAATCAGGTAACGGCTTGAACCAAGGCGCGCATTGGTACCGGCACTTTTAACCAGCCCACCGTTAACAAATGTCGGATCCAGATCTGCCTCAGAATAAATCTGGGTAACCAGCGCAGTAGTGGTTGTCTTTCCGTGGGTGCCGGCAATAGCAATACCGTGGCGGTAGCGCATTAGTTCAGCCAGCATTTCTGCCCGACGGACAACCGGGATCCGAAGCTCGCGTGCAGCCAGTAGTTCCGGGTTTTCAGCGGCAATTGCTGTCGACACGACAACCACACTGGCACCACGAACATTATCCTCGGCATGGCCAAAGAAAATGTCCGCTCCTTTTGCCGTCAGACGCTCTGTCACCGCATTCGGTGCCAGATCTGAACCACTGATGCGGTAGCCTTCATTAATCAGTACTTCTGCGATACCACTCATTCCGGCACCGCCGATCCCAACAAAGTGAATACGCTCAACTCGGCGCATCTCTGGCACCATGGTTCGAATTTTGGCTAGCTGCTGGTTATCCAGTTTACTCATCACTCTGTCTCGTCTTATTTGTTTACCAGCGACTTAATGACATCGGCCACCCGGACGTCAGCATCAAGGATCGCTGCATCGCGTGCTGCCGTTGCCATCTGTACAAGCGCATCACGGTCTAATTGTTTTAATTCATCGGCCAAACCTTGAACGGTCAGATCCGGCTGCTCAATCATCCTTGCAGCACCACACTGGACCAAATGGTCTGCGTTCAGGGCCTGCTGGCGATCTTTGTGCATAAAAGGAATAAAAATGGCGCCAACACCAACCGCAGACAATTCTGACACTGTCAGTGCACCGGAGCGACATACCACAATGTCAGCCCAGTTATACGCCTTGGCAACATCATCAATAAACTCTGTCACCTTATGCGGAGCATCGGTTTTCGCCGCATAAGTCTGCTCGGTTTCCTTCTGGCTGCCTTTACCGGCCTGATGCCAGATAGTAACGTGTTCGCCAAGTAAAGCGGCGACTTCTGGCATGGTCTGATTGAGGATACGCGCACCTTGGCTGCCGCCCATCACCAGAATACGAACCGGCCCCTGACGATCAGCAAAGCGCTCATTAGGAAGAGGCAGTACAGTAACATCGCGACGTACCGGATTGCCAACAACCTCACGGCCTGGGAATGCCCCAGGGAATGCCTGCAGAACTTTGGCTGCAATTCGTGACAACCATTGGTTCGTCAAACCGGCAACTGCATTTTGCTCGTGCAAGACAACCGGCACACCGGATAACCAGGCTGCTACGCCGCCCGGTCCGCTAACATAACCACCCATACCTAACACCACATCCGGCTGCCAGGCTTTGATATATTTCCGGGCCTGCATAATTGCACCGATAATCTTGAACGGTGCTGCCAGCAGGCGTGCAACGCCTTGGCCACGCAAGCCTTTCACTTTGATAAAATCTATTTCGATACCATGCTTAGGAACCAGATTGGCCTCCATCCGGTCAGCCGTGCCGAGCCAGCGGATTTCCCATCCTTCTTCCTGAAGTTTCTTGGCCACAGCAAGCCCGGGAAAAACATGACCGCCGGTACCGCCGGCCATCACCAGTAAACGTTTATTCTTCTTCATTTTCTTCGTTTTCTTCTAAATCTTCCGCAGGACCATATCTGGCAGCTAATCGCTGTTCATGATCGATTCGAATCAAAATGGCAACCGCCGTCGCCATAATAAATAAACTGGAGCCACCGTAACTGATCAGTGGCAAAGTAAGGCCTTTCGTCGGCACCAACCCGGCCGCCGCCCCAACATTGACCAATGTCTGGAAGGCAAACCAGAAACCAAAGCCGAAAGCCAGAAAACCGCCAAACAGCTGGCCGGTCTGCAGACAGCGTCGTCCAATAAACAGGGCCTTAAAAACAAGTGCAAACAATAGCATAATAACAATCGTAACACCTAACAGCCCTACTTCCTCCGCCAATACCGCAAATACAAAGTCGGTATGTGCTTCAGGCAGGTATTCCAGCTTTTGAATTGAGTTACCGAGCCCCTGACCTAACCAATCACCCCGACCGAACGCCATCAGTGACTGAGTCAACTGATAGCCACTACCGAACGGGTCTTCCCAGGGATCCATAAATGAGGTCACTCGCCGCATACGGTAGGGTTCGAAAACGATCAGCAGGATAATTCCCATTACCGCCATTGCCAACATCGCAAGAAACTGCCACAACCTGGCTCCGGCGATAAACAGCATCCCAACAGTGGTGACAAACATCACTACGAACGACCCCAAGTCCGGCTGCTGTAACAGCAAGAAAGCGAGAATACCAAGCACAATCAGAGGCTTGATGAAGCCATAGAAACTATCACGCACCTGATCATACTGGCGAACCAGATAACCGGCCAGGAAGATAAACAACGACAGCTTGGCAACCTCTGCCGGCTGGAGGTTAAAAATCCCCAGCGGGATCCAGCGTGATGCACCGTTAACAGAACGCCCCACCGCCAATACAGCTATCAACAAGACAATGGACACTAGCAACATAGGCACACTGAGTTGACGCCAGCGGGCCAGCGGGATCTGTACCATCACACTGGCAATAACCAACGAACAAAGGAGAAATACGCCGTGGCGCAGGGCAAAATAAAACGGCATATCCGTAAGACGGGTTGCTACCGGCACTGAAGCCGATGTCACCATCACCAGTCCGGTAACCATTAATGCCAGCGCAATCCAAACCAGCTGGCGATCATACATGCATGGGGCTGCAGGACGGGTGAACCAGTCACTGACCGCAGACCAATTCTCCTTGATCTGCTCCAGCATTAATTTGCTCCGGCGACTTTATACTGCAGTTCGTTAGCCAGCGCGACAAAAGCATCGCCCCGTGCCATAAAGTTGGGGTACTGATCAAAACTGGCGCAAGCCGGTGAGAGCAATACCATGTCTCCGGCCTGTGCTGTATCTGCCGCTATTTGCATTGCCTGCTCCATGGTTTCTACCGATAACGGTGCTTCAACAAGCGAAGCGAAATGATGGCCATCCCGGCCATAACAGTAAAGCTGTACGTTAAGATTAGCCAATACTAGCTTTAGTTCAGAAAAATCAGCGCCTTTTCCGTCACCACCAACTAAAAGGTGCAGCTTACCTGATAGGTTCAGTCCTTTCAGGGCAGCCAGGGTACTGGCAAGGTTGGTCGCCTTGGAATCATTCACCCACCGCACATCCTGATAATTTGCCACCAACTGACAGCGGTGTGCCAAGCCATTATAACGCTGAAGAGCCCGACATGCGGCATCATGACCGATACCAGCAGCATCAGCCAAAGCTAAAGCCGCCAGGCTGTTGGCGACATTATGACGGCCAACCAGAGCGATCTGGCTTGTCGCCATTACCGGCTGCTGGTCAACGGCAAGATACTCTTCGTCATTTACCGTAATCAAACCGTAAGCTTCAGAATCAAAACCGAAGCTGGTCATAGCACCATAAAAATCAACCGGGCGTGTTGCCAAATCATCGCGATTAAATACCGCCAGTTCTGCATGGCAGAAAATACGCATCTTGGCCTGACTGTAATCTTCCAGACCGTTATAACGATCCATGTGATCTTCAGAAAGGTTCAGGTATACCGCCGCTTTGAGTTTCAGGGATGATGTTGTTTCCAGCTGAAAGCTCGACAGCTCAAGTACGTAAAGGTCGTGATCCTGAGCCAGCATATCCAGGGCGGCAAAACCAATATTACCGCCAACACCGACATTGATACCGGCTTCTTTGGCCATTTCGCCAACTAAGCTGGTGACGGTGCTTTTACCGTTAGAGCCAGTAATCGCCACCACAGGCTTGGTTACGGCACGGGCAAACAGCTCGATATCGCCAACAATTTCAATGCCAGCTTCGGCTGCCTGCACGAGTTCAGGTGTTGCCAGCGCAATACCTGGGCTGGCGACAATCATATCGGCAGCCAGCAACCAGTCCATATTCCACTGACCGCTGCAAAGCGCTACCGATTCCGGCAATTGATCCTGGCCTGGTGGCGTGCTGCGGGTGTCGATCACTTTAATATCCAGTGGCTGTGGCAAACACAGCAAATGCTTCACCACCGACAGGCCTGTCATTCCCAGACCGATTACAACAACGTTTTTCACACCATCCAAGCCTTTCATTTAACGTACCTTCAGTGTTGCCAGGGCAATCAGAACCAACATAAGAGTAATGATCCAGAAACGGACAATTACGCGCGGCTCCGGCCAGCCTTTTAGCTCGTAGTGGTGATGGATAGGTGCCATACGGAAAATACGCTGACCACGCAGCTTGTAAGAGCCCACCTGCAGGATCACAGATACAGTTTCCATTACGAATACACCACCCATCACAACCAGCAGCAGTTCCTGACGAACCAGCACAGCAATGGTACCCAGCGCACCGCCAAGTGCCAACGAACCTACATCGCCCATAAAGACCTGTGCTGGATAAGTGTTGAACCACAAAAAGCCAAGGCCCGCACCGACAATCGCGGTACAGACGATAACCAGTTCACTGGCATCTTTCAGATACGGAATATGCAGGTAGTTCGCGAAGTTAACGTTACCTGTCGCCCAGGCAATAAATGCCATACCGGCAGCAACCATCACAGTTGGCATAATTGCCAGACCGTCCAGGCCGTCTGTCAGGTTAACGGCATTACTGGTACCGACGATGACAAAATAAGTCAGAATGATGTAGAACAGACCAAGCTGCGGCATCACATCTTTAAAGAACGGCACAACCAGCTGAGTCGCTGCGGTATCCTGCCCATGCACATACAAGGCAAACGCCACACCGAATGCAATCACTGACTGCCAGAAATATTTCCAGCGCGCGATCAGGCCATCAGTATTTTTACGCACTACTTTACGGTAATCATCGACAAAACCGACTGCACCATAACCAAGCATGACTGTCAGTACCGCCCAAACGTACGGGTTGGACAGATCACACCAAAGCAGAACCGTGATTGATATGGCAGCCAGGATCATAAGCCCGCCCATTGTCGGGGTACCACGCTTACTGAAGTGAGACTCTGGACCTTCGTTACGGACAACCTGGCCAATCTGCAACATTTGCAGGCGTGCGATCAAGCGCGGTCCCATCCACAAAGAGAGCAGCAATGCTGTCAGGATACTGATGATCGCGCGGAACGTCAGGTACTCAAACAAGCGGAAAAAGGGAAACGTAGACTGTAATACGTCAGCTAACCAATAAATCATTGTGTGTTTTCCTGCAGTGCGACAATGACGTCTTCCATCCGGGAGCTGCGAGCCCCTTTTGCCAGCACTGTAACTTCTGTTTTTTGTGAATTAAGTTGTTCAGTCAGTTGTTGGATTAACGCTGACTTATCATCAAAATGTAGGCCGTGGTTCAACTCACTGACCACTGCACTGGCTTTACCGTAAGTCAGTACACGATCCAGTGATTTACCCATGGCGTACTCGGCAACTTCACGGTGCAAAGCCGCGCTGTCCTCTCCCAGCTCAGCCATATCACCCAGCACAAACCAGCGCTGACCGGAGAAAGTCGCCAGCAAATCAATCGCCGCCTTTACCGATGCCACACTAGCATTGTATGTATCATCAATCAGGCGCAAGCCTTCGCGAGGTTGGGTAACCTCTACCCGGCCTTTAACATTTTCAACCAGCTCTAGGCCGGTTTTAACCTGCTCAAGTGTCGCGCCCTGCGCAATAGCCAATGCCGCCGCCGCCAGGGCATTTGCCACATTATGAACGCCAGGCATAGTCAGTGCGACAGATACATCACCGCAAGGGGTGTGCATTGTAAAACAAGCGCGCCCCTGACTGTTAATAATAATGTCACTAGCTGAGAAGTCGGCCGCAGCCTGAGTCGCTGAAAACGTCACAACCTTATGCTCAGCCAGCAATGGTTGCCAAAGCGCCTGATCGTTAGAGTCCAGATTAATCACCGCCGTCGCCTGGCTGATATCAGCAGAAGCAAGCGGTGTAAGGCCTTCAAAGATTTCGCCTTTTGCCTTGGCAACCCCTTTAAGTGAACCAAAACCTTCAAGGTGTGCTGCTGCCAGGTTGTTAATTAAGGCAACCTGAGGCTTCACCAGATTCGTGGTGTAGGAAATTTCATGCTGATGGTTAGCTCCCAGCTCAATCACCGCAAATTCATGCTCAGGAGTCAGGCGCAGCAGAGTCAAAGGAACGCCGATATCATTGTTGAAGTTGCCTGCCGTCGCCAACACTTTTCCTTTGCGAGCCAGGATAGCCGCGGCCATTTCCTTAACCGTAGTTTTGCCACAACTGCCGGTCAGCGCCAGGGTTTTCAGGCCACATTGCTGTTCCATTTGCAGCTTCACCCAGGCCCCCAGCTGACCTAATGCCAAACGGGTATCCGCGACCACCAGCTGAGGCAACGCAACAGGTAAGTGCCTGCTTACCAGCAGCGCGTCAGCGCCATTGTCCATTGCTGTCTGGCAGAAGTCATGGGCATCAAAACGCTCACCTTTAAGCGCGATAAATAACGTTTTATCAGCAATTTTACGGGTGTCCGTCGAGACATCGGCAATCGTTCTGTCATCACCGATCAACTCGGCACCTAAAACTTTTGCCAGTTGCGAAAGCTGAACTTCAATCATGCGTCATTCTCCAGTAATGCCTGCACTGTCTCGCGATCTGAGTAATGAATCGTGCGATCCGCCAGAATCTGGTAATCCTCATGACCTTTACCGGCCACCAGAACAATATCTTCAGAGCCAGCTTGAGTTAGTGCCCACTGACAAGCCTCACGGCGGTCATGGACCACTTTGGCTAATGCGGGCTGCTTCAGGCCCGCCAGCATATCTGTAACAATCAGCGCCGGGTCTTCACTGCGCGGGTTGTCATCGGTCAGGATCACTTCATCGGCCAGGTTTTCAGCAATTGCCGCCATCATCGGGCGCTTGCCTGTATCACGGTCACCACCACAGCCGAAAATACACCATAATTTTCCGTCGCAGTGCACACGCAGGGCATGCAGCGCTTTTTCCAGTGCATCTGGTGTATGAGCGTAATCAACAACCATCATAGGTTTGTCAGTTTTCTGAAAAACCTCCATCCGGCCAATCACCGCCTGAAGCTGTGGTGCGGTTTCCACCAGACGCTCAAGCGGATGACCCGTTGCCAGCAAGGTTGCCAGTGCCAGCATCAGATTCATGACATTAAATGAACCAACCAAAGGCGCGGTAAACTGCCCGAATCCCCAAGTCGAGTCAAACGCGACTGTGACACCTTGTGTGCTGTAGGCCACTTTTCCCAGCCACAGAGCCGGACCCTGATGCTTCGCCAGAGAGGCTTTATCACTCGCAACAGCTACCGCCTGAGGCAAGGTTACCAGCCAGTCACGCCCGACAGAATCATCAGCATTAATCACGGCAATGCCAGCGTGATGTTCGGTAAACAGCAATTTTTTCGCTTCTGCATAAGCGGACATATCACCGTGATAATCCAGGTGATCACGACTTAAATTAGTAAAAATACTGGCAGCAAAATTCAGGGCCTTAACCCGCCCCTGAACCAAGCCATGGGAAGAGACCTCCATGGCAGCAAAATCCGCACCGTCATTGACCAGCTCCGACAGCACCTGAGCAATTTCAATCGCACTGCCGGTTGTGTTTACTGCAGGCTTTAGCTGCTCCAATAAACCATTACCAGTAGTGCCCATCACTCCGGCGCGGTAATCCAGTAACTGTGCCCACTGTGCCAACAACTGGCTGATTGTCGTTTTACCGTTAGTGCCGGTTACCGCAACCAGCTTAAGCTTTTCATCCGGCATACCATAAAAGCGGCGGGCCACAGCCGATAGCAACGTCCCTAAATCACGCAGATAAATGATTGCAATGCCATCCTGACAGGTTACTTCACCATGTTCAGCAACGCCCTCAGCCTCAGCCAGTATTACGGCGGCCCCAGATTCAATCGCTGCGGGAATAAACCGGCGTCCGTCAACCGCATGACCTTTAACAGCAACAAACACTTCACCGCTACGAACCTGGCGGCTGTCTAATGTCATACCGGCCAGTTCAAGTTCGGCCAGTCCGGCAGGCAACGCCCCGGCTGCAATCCATGGAGACAACAAGGTTCCCAGTTGATTATTCTGATTAAGTACCGGCATGCGTATTGCCTCTGTTGTGTACAATATTTAATTTTTCATTTGTCCCGGCATCCGGCGGCACATTCAGGATCTGAAGTGCACTTTCCATGACTTCCGAGAAGATAGGTGCTGCAATGGCACCACCATAATATTTATCGCCCTGCGGCTCATTGACGACCACCACCATCGCAATACGCGGGTTACTGATCGGAGCCAGACCGGCTGTCATCGCTACATATTCATCACTGTAACCACCGGCAGCGGCTTTCTTTGCGGTACCCGTTTTGGCACCAACGCGGTATCCGGGCACGGCTGCACGTTTGGCACTGCCATCCTTGCCGGTTACCATTTCCAGCATGCTCAACAGCTTGCGGGTATTTTCAACCGATGCGACCTGACGCCCCGGTACAACTTGTTCTGTTTTCAGGATCGACAGCGGGCGATTAACACCTACCGCGCCTAACGTGGCATAAGCTCGGGCCAGCTGGATCGGCGTCACCGAAATACCGTAACCAAAGGCCAAAGTTGCACGCTCAAAATCAGACCAGCGACGACGATCCGGGAAAAAGCCCTGTGCTTCACCGATAAGGTTGATCCCAGAGGCATCCCCCAACCCGACACTGCTGTACATTCCCAGCACCGCATCGACCGGCATCGCCAGTGACAGCTTACTTACCCCGATGTTACTGGACTTCTGGAGGATCCTGGCCAGATTGGCTTTACCGACTTTAGATACGTCACGTACCCGGCTACCACCAACCTGCATAATGCCGTTGCCAGTATCGATAATGGTATCCTCATCAGCGACACCATTTTCCATCGCCGCCAGTACCACAAACGGTTTAATAGTCGAGCCCGGCTCCATGGCATCAGTAATGGCACGGTTACGCATTCGGAAGCTCTGAAGCTGATCCCGATTATTCGGGTTATAAGATGGAGCATTCACCATTGCCATAATTTCACCGGTACGAACATCCACCATCACAATGGTGGCTGACGTTGCACGGTAATCAGCAACCGCCTGTTTAACGGCGCGGTAAGCAACAGCCTGAAGGCGCTGGTCGATACTCAATGTCAGCGGCTTACCCGGCTCTCTTTGCTTAAGGGAGATATTCTCAACAACCCGGCCATAGCGGTCTTTACGTACGGTGCGGCGTCCCGGCTCTCCGGTCAGCCAACCATCATAGGTCCGTTCAACCCCTTCAAGGCCATGGCTGTCGATACCTGTCACCCCAACCAGGTGGGCACTGACTTCACCGGCGGGATAAAAACGGCGTGACTCATCTTTAAGGCCAACTCCCGGCAGTTTTAGTTTACTGACGTAGGCCGCCATAGCAGGACTCACCTGGCGCTGCAGGTAGATAAAACGACGCTGTTTGTTCTTTTCAATGCGGGACAACAACTGGCGACGCTCCAGCCCCAACACATCCGCCAGCGCATACCAGCGGTCTTGCTGTTCAAGGCCACCGTTTTTGAAAATCTGTACAGGATCGGCCCAAACAGCCTGAACCGGAACACTGACCGCCAGTGATTCACCGTTACGATCAGAGATCATACCGCGGGCAGAAGGCATTGCTTTGACCCGAAGAGAGCGCATGTCCCCTTCCTGAATCAATTTGCCCGGTTCCAGAACCTGAATGTAAGCGGCGCGCCCGACTAACGCGAGCATAGCCAGAGCAACGCAAGCGCAAATAACACCAAAGCGCCACGGGATAAAAACCGGTGGCGCTTTCTGGCGACGCTGATTCTTAGATTGTTGACGCTTGAATATCTTCATCAAATCTCTTACTGCACGACGACTTCACTGTCTACGGAAGGACGTTTCATCTCCAACTCCTTCTCTGCCAGCCGTTCAATCCGACTGTGCTCCGCAAGTGAGTTTTCTTCCAGAATCTGGTTCCGCCATTCGATATCCAACTGATCCCGTTCGATCAACAGTTGCTCCTGCTGAGCAATTAACTGTCGGGAATGATGGGTGATTAAAACCACACCCAGGGCAGAAATAAGCACCAGAACCAACAGGATCAACGGCACCCGGCCAACCGACACGAGATCCCGTGCGATCTGGCGGGCAAGGTTGTCAGTTGGTTCTGGTACTGAATTCATAGACGTTCAGCCAGACGTAATACTGAGCTACGAGAGCGGGCATTGTCGCCGATTTCACTTTGTGACGGTTTAATCGCCTTACCAACCGGCTTCAGTGCAGCAGAACCAAGTGCTTTAATTTGATCTTCAGTCAGAGGCAAACCAGCAGGTACTTCTGGTCCTTTACTCTGCTTACGGATAAAACGCTTCACCATGCGGTCTTCCAGCGAGTGGAAACTGATCACTGACAAGCGCCCCTCTGGAGCCAGTACGTTCAGTGCACCATGTAGTGCTGTATCAATTTCTTCCAGCTCACTGTTGATGTAAATACGGATAGCCTGGAAACTACGGGTAGCCGGGTGCTTGTGCTTATCACGGAACGGCGAGACTTCAGCAATAAGTTTTGCCAGCTGAAGAGTGCGAGTCAGCGGTTCATTCTCTTCATTTTCACGGTAAGCCACGATGCCACGGGCGATACGCTTGGCAAAGCGCTCTTCACCGAACTCTTTCAGCACCCAGGCGATGTCATCGGCATCCGCTTCAGCCAGCCATTCTGACGCAGATACGCCGGATGTCGGATCCATACGCATGTCCAGCGGACCATCACGCATAAAGCTGAAGCCGCGCTCTGCATCATCCAGCTGGGGCGACGAAACGCCCAGATCCAGCAAAACACCATCAACACGCCCAATCAAATCGCGTTCTTCCATGTATTTTTCCATACCGGAAAAAGGACCGTGAATGATAGTAAAACGCGGATCATCGATTTTCTGTGCTTCGGCAATAGCCTGCGGGTCGCGGTCGATACTGTACAGACGGCCATTTTCACCCAGTTGTGACAAGATTAAACGGCTGTGGCCACCTCGTCCGAAAGTACCATCAATATAGATACCATCAGGTTTGATCGCCAGACCATCAACAGATTCGTGGAGCAGAACGGAAACGTGCTCAAATTGTTCAGACATAGAAATAAATTCAGCTGTTATGTAGCTCACCAGGAGTGCACAGTTGCAAATTGCAGCCCCAGTTGAAAAAGTGTGTATTTAAAGGAGGAGATTGCCTGCCAACGAAAGGCTTTAAGCAATAAAGCACACATGTTTATCGTTACTAAACAGCTTATCCCGCAAAATCCCACCGCAAAGTGTACGTATGAGACAAAAAAGTTGTCAAGCAGGAGGTCTGCTTTCTGACAAACAAATGATATTGCCGGGCACAGATTTAGTTTTGATATTAAAAAGATACGACAATAGTAATTAAATTTCCGCTGTTTTAGTCAAATCTCTGTCATACCAACATCCAGAAATAACCGTAGTGTACTTTTCAATATCGGTAAAAAAACTTCATGTGCTTACATTGATATTCAATTCACCATCTTAGTTTACCAACTTCACAGTATGGAAATACAGACATTCCTTTTTTGATGATTGTGTCGATACAGTCTCGGTTCGAACAAAAAACGCACTATATTCTCTGGCACCTAATACTGAGGAATATGCTATCTGGTGTCCATGATAAGTCGCAGAGCAATGCTTCAATCGGTGATAGCCACGCATCAATCTTAATAATAACAAATAGTGAACCACAAACTGTCAGTCCATCCTCCTCTTTTCGATAGCAATCTTCAGACATCGCCACGTCATTCAGTCAAACCATAACAGGAGTATATGGTGAAGCTCACAATAAGAAATAAAGCTATCTTGGCAACAGTCATTGCCGCCCTGGTGATCATTACCACGATGGGAACCTATTCCTACCTTTCAAGCTGGAACATTCTTATCGACAAAACCTTCCACCGCGAACTGCCCGCTGTGATGGGAGAAGTAAGTAATGATTTACACGCCCAGCTCACCGTACCGGTTACCGCCTCGCAAACCCTCGCCGTTTCACCTCTTTTCACTCAATACACAAGCCAGGCTGCAACAGAGGATATTGCTGCCTTCCTGGCTGATATAAAGCGGGAGTTCGGCGCGATTAGCGCTTACTTTGTCTCTGCCGATGACAATACCTACTATTACCCTGACGGTGTACTAAAAATCATGAACCCGGCGAATGCCGGCGAACAGTGGTTCTATCAATTCATCCTCTCGGACAAGCCCTTCGAGCTGACAATTGATACCGAAGGGGCTACAGGGATACCGACCCTGTTTGTCAATTATGCCGTGCTCAGTAATGGCCGCCGGATAGGGGTAGCTGGCATCGGGCTGACACTCGATAGCATTGCAGAGCTGATCAGCCAGTACCGAATTGGTGACAGCGGTATTGTATTTCTGGTCGACGGACAAGGCATCATCAAAGCCCACCCGCAAAAGCAGTTTATTGGACAATCACTCGCAGATTTGGGGATCCGCGATTACCAGTCCCTGCTTAACAGCAACACCCCGACGGTGCTGGAAATGAATATCGAAGGCAATCCACAGGTCATTGGTGCCAAAGCAATGCCATCTATCGGCTGGACACTGATCAGCCAGGTACCCAGAAAAGAAGTAATGGCTTATCTGGACAGCTTCAGCCTAAATATGATCCTAATGGCGCTGACTATTGCGGCTGTTTTCATTCCCGTTGTAGCCTGGTCTACCAACAAGCTACTCTCACCTTTTGCCCGGGTGGCGCAACTACTGGAAAATATCGGCAGCGGCGGTGGTGACCTAACCCAGAGACTGGATGATGCGCGACATGATGAAGTCGGCCAAATAGCCAAAGGTTACAACCAGTTCGTTGAATACCTCAGTGGCCTGCTACAGAACGTCTCTGAGACAGGTAAGGAGATCTCAGACTCCATTCAGAACGTCAATCAATTGGCCAGTTCAATGGAGCAGGAAATCAAGAACCAGACCAGCCAGATTGAACAGGTTGCAACAGCTGTCCACGAAATGGGAGCCAGCTCAGATGAAGTCGCACAGAGTGCTGACGGTGCTGCTGCCAGTGCAAAATCTGCTACTCAAGCCATTGAAACCGGTCATCAATCAGTGACAGCAACTCTGGCCAGCGTCGAGAATATGAATCAACAGCTGAGCAGTACTAACGAGGTTGTCACTCAACTGGCTCATGATGCCGGCTCTATCGACACAGTTCTTGACGTGATCAGCGGCGTTTCAGAGCAAACCAATCTGCTGGCGCTCAATGCCGCTATTGAAGCCGCACGGGCCGGTGAGCAGGGGCGCGGATTTGCAGTGGTGGCAGATGAAGTCAGAACCCTGGCGTCGCGAAGCAAGGAGTCGACCGAGGAAATTCGCCAAATCATAGAGAAACTGCAACAGCGAACGGATGCTGTCGTCAATGCACTGACCACCAGCCTCGAACTGGGTAAAAGCTGCCAAAATGAAGCCACCCAGTCAGAACACCAGCTCACAGCCATTTCCGTTAGCGTCAATGAAATGAATGCCATCAACATGCAGATCGCCTCTGCTACAAGCCAACAATCCAATGTGGTGAATGAAATATCCCCTCACGTTGCCAGCATTGCTGACATTGCTCATCAGAGTGACAACATGGTTGAACAGACGGCAAGCGACTGTAACCAGCTAAAACAAAAAGCTGATCAGCTAACCTGTCTGGTTAACCAGTTTAAGTTCTGATGTTCAGAAATAACATTCAAAGAAGAAAGGATTAAAACAAAAACGGCCTCACACGAATGTGAGGCCGTTTTCTTGAAAGTGGTGAGTTGGCCGATAAGCCGGGTTCTGTCCCGCTTGCGCGGTGGTAACCATTCCTCTAGGCCTGCAATCGCTCACAGGCTCAAGCAACCTACCCGTCCCCAACGCGGGCCACGCCATTAGGGACCTATTTGGTCTTGCTCCGGGTGGAGTTTACCGTGCCACGAACTATTACTAGCCGCGCGGTGCGCTCTTACCGCACCCTTTCACCCTTACCTGTGCCATCCCGAAGAACGGCCATCGGCGGTTTACTCTCTGCTGCACTGGTCGTAGGCTTTCGCCCCCCAGACGTTATCTGGCACCCTGCCCTGTGGAGCCCGGACTTTCCTCCCCCTCGTCAGTCTCCCAAAGGACATCAACGAGGCAGCGGTTACCTGGCCAACTCAGGCGACGGATTGTATAGGACTTGGTTCACAGTTACCAGTGAAAATTCCTACAACATTCCGATACGCCTGAAAATAAAGCAATTGCGCATAAGCCTGGAAGGCTGAAACCAACGCAAGAGCTTGCTCAAAACCTCAATTTAATCGAGATTCTCAAGTCCCCACTTATACAGCGCATTCTTCTTCACACCGTGGATCTCAGCAGCCAGTGCCGAGGCTTTCTTCAGCGGCAGCTCCTTTGTCAGCAGCGCGACAGTACGCAGGGCATCTGCCGGCAACTCATCTTTCTGTGCTCGGTGACCGGCCACAAGCAACACCATCTCTCCCCGGATACGGTTACTGTCCTCACCCAGCCATTCAATCAGTTCACCCAGAGGTGCGCCATGAATAGTTTCATAGGTTTTGGTCAGCTCGCGAGCCAGCACCACCTGACGTTCGGCACCAAGCACTTCCAGCATATCAGCCAGTGAATCCATGATACGGTGTGGAGACTCATAAAAGATCATCGTGCGTTCATCATTAGCCAGTTCCTGGAAACGATCTTTACGCCCTTTGCTCTTCGGCGGCAGGAACCCTTCGAAACTAAAGCGGTCTGATGGAAGGCCAGCACCACTCAATGCAGTAATTACTGCACAAGGGCCAGGAAGAGGAACAACTTTGACACCCGCCTGACGGCAACGGTTAACAAGATGGTATCCTGGATCGCTGATCAGCGGCGTACCCGCATCAGACACCAAAGCGATGCTGGTACCTGCTAACAGCTTCTCGATCAAATAATCAGCTTTTTGCTGCTCATTGTGATCGTGGAGCGCAAAGGTGCGGGTTGAGATAGAGAAATGTGTCAACAAGCGTGATGTATGGCGTGTATCTTCTGCGGCAATTAAATCCACATTAGCTAATACATCCAATGCGCGCTGCGTGATGTCAGCTAAATTGCCGATTGGTGTCGGAACGATGTACAAAGTTGCGACATCTACCGCGCATGAATTGGTCTCACTCATTTGTCTAAGATCTCATCTGCAATTAATATAGAGAGTAATTTGTCACAGTTGAATAAAATCAATGCTCAATTTTACCCATAAGCGTAAAAGTGTATCACGACTGTTAGCGCCTGTAGCCCTCGCTTTGATATTAGCGGGCTGTTCTACACCTACCCAACAACAAGTTGTGAGCGCTGATATTACCGCTGCCACCACCGACAGCGCTGCAAATTATCTGCTCAAAGCCGAGTCGAGTGAAGGCACTCAAAGCATCGATTGGCACATTCTTGCCCTCAAGGCAATGATCAAGGAAGGTCAATGGATACAGGCTGAGCAACAAGCCAACCGTCTGGGACGAATGACAATGAACCCGCTCCAGATGGCGGAATGGCAACTTGCCCGCGCAACTCTGCGCTACCAGCAGGGACAACCTCAACCGGCTCTGGAAACCCTGAACTTCCAGCCATGGTGGACCCTAGCTGACAGCCAGTATAAACGCTACCACATGCTGCGTGCCGAACTCCTGAGCCAAACAGGTCAGTCTTTCCTTGCTGCCCGCGAACGAACCGCGCTGGATCAGTTCCTGGCAAACGAACAAAAAGCGGCCAACTGGCAAAACCTGTGGCGTGATATCGCTCAGTACAACAATAACCAGTTACAGTCTGCGAGTTTAGACAGTGATGAAACCGTACTTCGTGGCTGGGTTCAATTGGGCATTCTGAAAAACACCTATTCCCAGCGTCCGGGTAAACTCAAGGCGATGGTCGAGGAATGGCTGAGCCAGAACCCTTACCATCCCGCCAATCAATACCTGCCAGCCGAGCTGCAGGCCATCATGGAGCTGGAAATCATCCAGCTGAATAATGTCGCCCTACTACTGCCACTGAGCGGACGTTTCGAAAACTCAGGCAAGGCGGTCAGAGATGGCTTCATCAATGCCATGCTGGATGATACCGGCCGCGATGCCGACACCGAGCTGACTATCTATGACACCGAGGCCGAGCCAATCAGCGCGATCCTCGGCAAACTGGAACAAGATGGTATTGAGCTGGTGATCGGTCCGCTACGCAAAGAAAAAATCACTGAATTCCAGCGCAGCAACGGCACCAATATCGCGATGCTGGCTCTCAATGAGCCGGAACAACTGTCGATGACTCAGGCCAATGCCTGTTATTTCTCATTGTCGCCGGAACAGGAAGCCGCACAGGCAGCCCAACACCTGTTTGCAAAAGGCCATCAATACCCGATGGTACTGGCTCCGGGAAATGACTTCGGCCAGCGTGTGAGCAGTGCTTTCATCGAACAATGGCAGCAACTGACCGGTAAATCTCCGGCAATCAGCAGCTTCAGTTCCCGTAAGCAAATCCAACAGCAAATTGCGACGGTATTCGGCCTGACTGAAAGCCAGTCCCGCATCAACCAAATGAAACAGGTGCTGGGTATTGATTTGGAAGCCCAACCACGCAGCCGCCGTGACACGGATGCCGTTTACCTGATAGCAAATAAGACTGAGCTGACCCTGCTTAAGCCGTTTATTGAAGTAGCTATCAACCCGGATATCCAACCGCCTAAGTTGTATGCCAGCTCACGCAGCAATCCTGACAGCAGCAACTTAAATGAATTACGCGGTATTGAATTCAGCGATATCCCGCTGCTGGTTGATGCCAACCATAACTTCATGGCGCGATATAATGAGCTGTGGCCAAACGCCCAGAACAAAGATATCCGCCTCCATGCCTTCGGGATGGATGCCTATAAGATGATTGCCGAACTACCGCAAATGCGCGTCGTCGACAATTACTCAACCTCGGGCAAAACCGGTCGCCTGAGTCTTGATGATGAATGTGTGATTCAACGTCAGCTCAGCTGGGCTATTTTCTCCGGCAATGGTATTGAACCGGTTCAATAAACGCCGGCAGGGACAAGCCTATGAGGCCATGGCGGAGCAATTTCTGCACCGCCATGGCCTTGTTCCTGTTTGCCGTAACTTCCAGTGCCGAGGCGGCGAGCTCGACCTGATCATGCGTGATGGCCGCTGTTGGGTATTTGTCGAAGTAAAATTTCGCCAGCGTAACCATTACGGTTCTGCCGCCGAAGCGGTAAACTGGTACAAACTACAGAAGCTGAAGCGAGCTGCTCTGTTTTGGCTTCAGAAACAAGGCCTTTCGGCCGAACACACTGAATTTAGGTTTGATGTCGTAGCCATTGAGGGACACGAGCACCAAATTGAGTGGTTAACCAATGTCTTAGTTGAAGGTTGAACCATGCTAGAAAGCATCAAAGAAAGCTTTACAGAAAGTATTCAAACCCAGATTGCAGCCGCAGAAGCCCTGCCGGATGCAATCTCTCAGGCTGCCCAGCTGATGGTACAGAGCCTGCTTAACGGCAATAAGATCCTTTGCTGCGGTAACGGTGGTTCTGCGGCTAATGCCCAGCACTTTGCTTCCTGCCTGATTAATCGTTTTGAAACCGAGCGTCCGAGCCTGCCAGCTCTGGCTCTGACAGCAGATACCGCGACCCTGACGGCCATCGCTAACGACTATCACAACGATGAAATCTTTTCTAAGCAGGTCCGCGCGCTGGGCCAGAAAGGCGATATCCTGTTTGTTCTGTCAACCAGCGGCAACAGTAAAAACATCATCAAAGCAATAGAAGCGGCCCTGACCCGCGACATGACCATTGTCGCCCTGACCGGTAAAGACGGCGGTGAAATGGCAGGACTGCTGGGCATACAGGACGTCGAAATCCGTATCCCGTCTCAGCGCACAGCCCGCATTCAGGAAGGTCACCTACTAACGGTCCACTGCCTGTGTGACCTGATTGATAAAGTCCTGTTCCCGCATCACGAAGGATAATGATGAAACTCTACCGTGTTTTGCTTGTTGCCCTGCTACTGATTCTTCAAGGCTGTTCAATGCTGTCCCCGTCGGATCCACGTACGGCTAAGCAGCAATGGCTTGATCAGCAAATCGAGATGGAAGTCGGTGGCATTGCCAATAAACCACCTTTCCTGCAGCAATCCCGTATCAATGCTTTTGCTCTCGAAGGTAAGGTGCTGCTGGTCGGCCAGGCAGTTGATCAAGCTACCCGACAACAGCTGGTGGACAAAGTCCGCACATTGGCAAATGTAGAAACGGTTTATGATCAAGTTCAGATCCGCCCACTGCCACAACTTAGCGAAGTCAGTAAAGACAGCTGGATCACCACCAAAGTAAAATCACAGCTGATTGGCAGCAAGAAGCTCACCGATGTTTCGGTTTCAGTCGTCACGGAAGCACAGGAAGTTTTCCTGCTCGGTTATGTTACCCGTGAACAAGGAAATATTGCCGCCGAGATCGCACGAAACGTCTCAGGGGTGAAGAAAGTAGTGAAGGTATTCGAGTATCCGCAATCACAATAACCATGCGAATAGCAAGCAAGATAAACCTGTTAGAGAATTGCAGCCCAAAAAGAAAAACGCAGCCGGATGGGCTGCGTTTTTTTATTTCACGACACGAAGGCTTGGTCGGCCACGAGGACGCGGCGGCTCATCATCTGGGCCGTTGTCATCATCGTTATCAACAACATCAGCGACCGGAGATAATGGCTCACCAGTCACTTCAGAAAGACCACCCATGCTCTCTTCTTCATCATCGATCACTTCGATGTCTGCCATATCAGCAGCATAAGCCGGCTCCGGCTCAAACATAGTTCCAGCACCGTTTTCACGGGCATAGATTGCCAATACCGCATAAAGAGGAACAATTACCGAGTGCGGGCGACCGCTGAAACGAGCGTTGAAGCTGATAGCCTCATTACCCAGTTCCAGGTTGCCAACCGCACGAGGAGCAATGTTCAGCACGATCTGGCCGTCGCTGACAAACTCCATCGGTACTTTCACACCCGGTAGTGTTGCATCCACCACCAGGTGAGGGGTCAGGTCGTTGTCGACCAGCCAATCATAAAATGCGCGCACCAGATAAGGACGGCGCGGCGTCATTTTGTCCATATCCATTCTTATTGACCAGCAAGGCGCATTTCGCGCTCAGCTTCTGTCAGTGAAGCCAGGAATGAATCACGCTCGAATACTCGAGTCATGTATGCTTTCACTTCTTTTGCACCAGCACCGGTCAGTTCGATACCCATTTCAGGCAGGCGCCACAGTAGCGGTGCCAGGTAACAGTCAACAAGGCTGAACTCTTCGCTCATGAAGTATGGGAACTCAGCAAATACAGGCGCCAGCGCCAGCAGCTCGTCACGTAGTTGTTTACGTGCTTTGTCTGCTTCTTCTGCAGTGCCGTTATTAACTTTCTCTGCCAGTGTGTACCAGTTACGCTCAACACGGTACATCATCAGGCGACTGTTACCACGGGCAACAGGGTAAACTGGCATTAGAGGTGGGTGAGGGAAACGCTCATCCAAGTACTCCATAATAATGCTAGACTGGTACAGAGCAAGTTCACGGTCAACCAGAGTTGGAACCGTATGGTACGGGTTTAGATCTTTTAGGTCTTCAGGCAGGTTGTTTGGATCAACCAGCTCGATTTCAACACTAACACCCTTTTCTGCAAGTACAATACGCACCTGATGGCTGTAGATGTCCGAGGCATCAGAATACAGAGTCATCACAGAGCGTTTATTGGCAGCAACAGCCATTAACCCCTCCAGTATACTTAAATACACAAAAAGCAACGGGGGCTTGGGCCCCCATTGCGAGATACTAACCCACTAGATTACCCGATCAGTGGACATCACGCCAATACTCTTTCTTCAACAGTAATGTTAGTACAAAGAATATGACGATAAAGCCCATCACCCAAAGACCCAGACGCTGACGTTCCAGCTTCACAGGCTCGGCTGAATATTCTAGGAAGTTAACCAGGTCGCGAACTACTTCATCATACTCTTCTTCATTGAGCTCACCTGTCCCATCCGACCTAATACCGACATATTCCTGCACTTCTTCCCCGTCAACCAAGCGGGTTTCGTACACTTTAGTCGGCACCCCCTGAAGCTCTTCCAGCACATGCGGCATACCCACACTCGGGAATACCACGTTGTTTACGCCAAATGGCCGACTCGGGTCGGCATAGAAGGAGCGCAGATAGGTATAAAGCCAGTCAGTTCCACGAACCCGGGCCACCAGTGTCAAATCCGGTGCCGGTGCACCGAATGAAGTTGCTGCATAATCCGTTGAAATCGCATTAGTCATCAGATCCCCGATCTTGGCATTGGGGTCAAAGATCATGTGCTCCTTCATCAGATCAGCCGGGATACCCAAGTCGGTAGCTACCCGCTCATAGCGTTGGTACTGGGTGGCATGGCAACCAAAACAATAGTTCATGAAAGTCTTGGCACCGCGCTGCAGCGAAGCTTTATCCGACAAGTCGTTATTGGCCTCATCCAGCGGTACCGATACACCCGCCGCCATAGTCAGAGAAGGCAGCAGTGCAAATAGCATTACAATCCACTTCTTCATTTGAATGTCACCCTCTCTGGTAGCGGTTTGGTTGCTTCATTCTTGCTATAGAAGAACAGCAGCACAAAGAACATGAAATAACCGAAGCTGAAAATCCGCGCCAATATGGTATAGGTTGGCGTGGCCGGCAACGCGCCCAGAATTCCTAATGCAATAAAGCAAACAGTGAACTGAATAATATTGATCAGGTGGATTTTGCTGCGGTAACGGTAAGAGCGAACCTTGCAGCGATCCAGCCAAGGCAGTAGGAATAGCACTACAATCGAGGCACCCATCGCTATAACACCGAGCAACTTATCCGGCACCGCACGCAAGATGGCGTAAAACGGGGTGAAGTACCATACCGGCGCAATATGCTCAGGCGTCTTCAGCGGGTTAGCAGCTTCAAAGTTAGGTGGCTCAAGGAAGTAGCCGCCCATTTCAGGATTGAAGAAAATAACATAGCTGAACAAGAAGGCGAAGACTGCTATACCGACCATATCCTTCACCGTACCGTACGGGTGGAACGGGATGGAATCGATAATGTCGTACTTCTTGCTGTAATACTCATGGAATGGGAACTGGGTTTTGTAGCCCTCCCCCTTAGTGCCTTTTGGTAGCTTGGTTTCGATACCGTCCGGGTTGTTCGAGCCCACTTCATGCAAAGCCAGAACGTGCAGTACCACCAGCAACAACAACACAATCGGCAGGGCGATCACATGGAGGGCAAAGAAACGGTTCAAGGTAGCACCGGAGATCACATAGTCACCACGGATCCAGAGGGTCAGATCATCGCCGATCACCGGAATTGCACCGAACAGAGAAATGATTACCTGTGCCCCCCAGTACGACATCTGTCCCCACGGCAGCAGATAGCCCATAAAGGCTTCAGCCATCAGCACCAGGAAGATCAGCATACCGAACAGCCACAGCAGTTCGCGCGGCTTCTGGTATGAGCCATAGATCAGGCCACGAAACATGTGCAGATACACAACAACGAAAAATGCCGATGCGCCAGTAGAATGCATATAACGCAATAACCAGCCGTATTCGACATCACGCATGATGTATTCTATTGAGGCAAACGCCCCGTCACCCGACGGCACATAGTTCATGGTCAGCCAGATCCCGGTAAGGATCTGATTCACCAGTACCAGCATGGCCAGAGAGCCAAACAAATACCAGAAGTTAAAATTCTTCGGCATCGGGTATTCAGATAAGTGTTTCCGATAAGCGTTCATCATCGGAAGACGCTTTTCAATCCATCCGAGTAAAGCTTCCATTAGGCTGTCTCCTCATCTACACCGACCAGAATGGTGTTGTCATCCAGGAACGTGTGAGGTGGAACCACCAGGTTCAGTGGCGCAGGAACCCCGGCAAAAACGCGGCCGGCCATATCGAATTTAGAACCATGGCACGGGCAGAAGAAACCGGCTGTGATGCCGCTCACCTGCTCGTTGAAGGTATCTGGCAGATAGGTAGGGGAACAGCCGAGATGGGTACAGATCCCCACAGCCAAAAAGATCTCAGGCTTAACCGAACGATATGGATTCTGGGCATATTCCGGTTGCTGCGGCTCCTCCGAGGCAGGATCCCGAAGCTGACTGTCATGACCATCCAGTTCACTCAAAACGGCTTCACTTCGACGTACGACCCAGACAGGTTTACCACGCCACTCGACGCGAACCATCTGGCCATCTTCCAACTTACTGATATCAACTTCGACTGGGGCACCGGCAGCCTTCGCCCTGGCGCTCGGATTCCATGATTTGATAAAAGGCACGGCCACAGCGACTGCACCCAGGCCTCCGACAACTGAAGTCGTGGCAGTCAGGAAGCGGCGTCGACCATTACTTACAGGCGCATTGCTCATCCAACATTCTCCCATGTGCTCCCGCTCTGGAATTATTATTATGTCCCTTGGCGTCCCTGGAGCTTGCGGCTAACTTTCAATGAAAGAAACAACAGGTTAGGTCAATCAAAAACTGCTGCTTATCGCGCCAAATGATAAATAAAACCCCACATTTTGACAAGATAAAGCTACTTTTCTTTAACAAATGTGAGAGGTATGTTCTTTTTGTTTCAACTTTGAGTCACATTACAAAAAGACAGGGAAAAGCAGGATTAGGAAGAGAAGAACTAAGGATAACAAACTCGGCATGTTGTTATCAGCAGGACAAAAAAAAGCCCAACCCGAAGGTTGAGCTTTTCTGCACACAGTATCCAGAATAAATTCTGGCAGCGTAAATTAACGCTTAGAGAACTGTGGACGACGACGTGCTTTACGTAGACCAACTTTCTTACGTTCAACGCGACGTGCGTCACGAGTAACGTAGCCAGCTGCACGTAGAGCAGGACGTAGAGTTTCATCGTACTCCATTAGAGCGCGAGTGATACCGTGACGGATAGCGCCAGACTGACCAGTGATACCACCACCTTTAACAGTGATGTACAGGTCAAGTTTTTCAGTCATTTCAACTAGCTCAAGAGGCTGACGAACAACCATGCGAGCAGTTTCGCGACCGAAGTACTCTTCGATGCTGCGCTTGTTGATTACGATGTTACCAGTACCCGGCTTAATGAAAACACGAGCAGCTGAGCTTTTGCGACGGCCAGTGCCGTAGTATTGATTCTCTGCCATTGTCATCTTCCCCAATTAGATGTCTAGAACTTTAGGCTGCTGTGCAGCGTGGTTGTGCTCAGTACCTGCGTAAACTTTCAGCTTACGGTACATAGCACGGCCTAGAGGACCCTTAGGAAGCATGCCTTTAACAGCAGTTTCGATAACCATTTCTGGTTTCTTAGCGATCAGCTTGTCGAAGCTGATAGACTTCAGACCACCAATGTAGCCAGTGTGGCGGTGGTACATCTTGTCAGTACGCTTAGCGCCAGTTACCGCAACTTTCTCAGCGTTGATAACTACGATGTAGTCACCAGTGTCAACGTGCGGAGTGTATTCCGGCTTGTGCTTACCACGTAGACGAGATGCGATTTCAGTTGCTAGACGACCAAGAGTTTTACCTTCAGCGTCAACAACGTACCAGTCACGTTTTACAGTTTCTGGTTTAGCAACGAAAGTTTTCATGCTAATTCTTACCCAAAATTAATTAGTTTCACTTCACTGGAGCAAATTGCTCCATTCTGTACAGAGCCCAGTCATCACCCCTTCGAGTGGTTGGCACTCCCGGCTTTTGCCGTTACAGGTACGGTGGGTCGCAAGATTATAGGGAAGGGTGGAGAAAAAATCACCTTTTTTTCAAAAAAAATTGAGATTTTTTCTCTTTATCGTAATTTGCCAGGAAAGTGGTGTTTTTTCATGACTCTTGAAGCCACAAACTGGCCCTTTTCTCACCAGAAAATCTATGCCAGATGAGGGCGAGCCAAGTAATCATGACTTTGCATTTCTATAAGCCGTGAGCAACAGCGCTTGAATTCAAACTCCAGCCGCCCTCCTTGGTATAGCTCGGCCACTTCTGACTCTGCCGACATGATCAGTTTGACGTTGCGTTCGTAGAATTCATCAACCATGGCAATAAAGCGCCGCGCCGCATCATCGTCTTTCTCTCCCATCCTGCTCACACCGGAAACCAGCACGGTATGGTAAATCCGGGCAATTTCCATGTAGTCATTCTGACTGCGAGCCGTACGGCACAAGGTATGAAAACTGAAATGTACCACACCGTCAGCCTCATGGCGGGTCGGCAGCATCCGGTTATTTATATCGATTTCTTTATCATGCGTGCGCGGCTCAACGCTGAGCTGAGTGAAGTACTGCTCCAGGTTAGCTTCAGCCTGTTCATCAAGCGGGAAATGGAAGATTTCAGCCTGCTCCAGTGTTCGCAGCCGATAATCGACACCAGAGTCAACATTGACCACAGTGCAATGCTGGTTAATCAAATCAATCGCCGGCAGAAAACGGGCCCGTTGCAAGCCATTGCGATAAAGCTCATCGGGTGGGATATTCGACGTTGCAACCAGGGTGATGCCACGCTTAAACAACGCATCAAACAAAGTGCCGAGAATCATGGCATCAGTAATATCAGAGACAAAAAACTCATCGAAGCAAATGATGTCAGTTTCTTCTTTGAAGCGATCCGCCACCAACTCCAAAGGGTCAGACTGGGAGTCGAGCTGTTGCAACTCCTTGTGCACCCGGTGCATAAAGCGGTGAAAGTGAATACGCATCTTACGCTGAAGCGGCAGGCATTCAAAAAACGTATCGACCAGGTAAGTCTTACCCCGCCCGACCCCCCCCCAAAAATACACCCCTTTGACCGGTGTAAGTTCAGTCTTTTGCGGCCTTTTAAACAATCGGGATAACAGGCTTATCTGTGGCTTATACTCTGGTTCGGGAGCCAACAAGCGATGATAGAGGTCGTCAAGATGAGTAACAGCCATTGCCTGGGCGTTATCGGCCAGAAAACCCGGTTGCGCGAGATCTTGCTGATATTTCTGCTGTGGGGTCATTCCTTTGCACCACTCCTTTCGCTCCGTCTTTAGATCCAGATAGTATCATGGCAGCGTGAGTGCATGTATAGTATCTGTACGTAACCAATTAATTGCCCATTATTCAGCACTGATTCATATTGCTGATATACAAAGAAACTGTAGCGTCGGCTAAGACTCCCTAACCATGCCGACCGACCAATTTGGTATTCATTAAGTCACAAGGAGTATTTCATGACTTGGGTTTATGCGCTTCTTATTTTTGCTGCGGGTGCCATCGTAGGCGCTTTTGGCGCTCGTCTGGGTAACCAAAGCCTGAAACAACAAAAAGAGCTAAAGAAAGAGCTGGATAAATCAAAATACGAGCTGGAACAATTCCGCCAGGAATTGGTTGACCACTTTGCTTCAAGCTCTGAACTGCTGGATAACATTGCCAAAGATTACAGCAAACTGTACGAACACATGGCAAAAACCTCATCCGAGCTGATGCCGAACCTACCGGAACAAGACAACCCGTTTTCCCATCGTATAAGTTCACTGGAAGCGGTTCATACCGCGGCCTCTAGCATTCAAGATCAACCGAGGGATTACGCCAGCGGCGCAACAGGCTTGTTAAAAGATGAAGCTGAACGGGTGGAAGAACCTAAAGCGAGCTAATCGTCTTTTTTGTGGAACTAAACTCCGGTTTACGAGTCTGACCAATTACCTTCTACTTCTGCTGGTGATTGATTCATAAAGACTTATCGTCACCCTGGAATGGTATAACTACTCGTTAAACCGGAGTTTCAAAGAATGAAAAAAACTTTGCTTGTATTAAGTGCAGTGGCACTTGGCATCAGCTCAGTCATGGCTCCTGCCCCGGCAACTGCCGCGCTTCCACTAACAGTCAATAACCAACAACTGCCCAGCCTTGCACCAATGTTGGAGCAAGTCACTCCTGCTGTTGTCAGCATTGCTGTAGAAGGCAAGCAAGTATCCAGACAGCACCTTCCCGAAACCTTCCGTTTTTTCTTCGGACCGGATTTCCCGACCGAGCAGCTTCAGGAACGTCCGTTCCGAGGCCTGGGTTCAGGGGTAATTATTGATGCCGACAAAGGCTATATCGTTACCAACCACCACGTCATCAAAGGGGCTGACACTATTCGTGTTCAGTTACACGATGGCAGGGAAATTTCAGCCGAGCTGATCGGCAGTGATGAAATGTCTGATATAGCGCTGTTAAAGCTGGAAAAAGCGAAAGACCTAACCGCAATTAAACTGTCAGATTCAGACAACCTTCGTGTCGGTGATTTTGCCGTGGCAATCGGTAACCCGTTTGGTCTGGGCCAGACCGTTACCTCAGGTATTATTTCGGCACTGGGCCGCAGCGGCCTGAATATTGAAAACTTCGAGAACTTCATTCAGACCGATGCCGCAATCAACAGCGGTAACTCAGGTGGTGCCTTGGTCAACCTCAACGGTGAGCTGGTCGGCATTAATACTGCCATCCTGGGCCCGAACGGCGGTAACGTTGGTATCGGCTTTGCCATTCCGGTCAATATGGTAAAAAACCTGACCGAGCAGATCCTGGAATATGGTCAGGTCAAACGAGGCGTCCTTGGTGTACAAGGTGGTGAGCTGACTTCAGAACTGGCAGAAGCCTTCGGTTATGAAACAAACCGTGGTGCCTTTATTAATCAGGTGATGCCGGATTCTGCAGCAGAAAAAGCCGGACTGAAAGCCGGTGATATTATTGTGTCAGTCAATGGTAAAGAAATCCGCAGCTTTAATGAACTGCGCGCCAAAATCGCAACCCTGGGCGCAGGTAAAAAAGCCACTTTAGGGATAATCCGTGACGGCGATGAAATGACGGTCAAGGTCGTACTGCAGGAATCCAGCCAGAACAAGGTGAAAGCAGCCAAGCTTCATCGCGGCCTGACCGGTGCTGAGTTTGCAAATACGACTGCTCAAGATGGCGTGAAAGGTGTCAAGGTAACCAATATTGATGAAAAATCCATGGCTGCCCGTTATGGCCTGCAAAAAGGTGACATCATCCTTGGTCTGAACCGCCAGCCAATCCGCAACCTAGGAGAACTACGTAAAGCGCTGGATCAACAGCCAAACGTCCTGGCCCTGGAGATCAAACGCGGAAGCAATATTCTATACCTGATCATTCGTTAATCTTAAAGCTAGACCGGGCCAGCGACGGCCCGGTTTATTACCTTCGCTTCTTATTTTTCCACCCGCAAAATTCTGCTTCCTCTCCAAAGTTGAAGCAAGCCGCGCCCTGGCCTCTAAGTCCTTCGTTCTGTTTGGTATCCCGACGCTGAAATGATATCCTCATCCGGATTATCTTAAAAAAATATGATCCGCGGACTTACGTAATTTCGTTTCAGGGGTATATGCATGCTGGCTTTTATCAGTCGATCCATTCTGCTTGGCGTCGTCACGGCTGTTGCTCTGCTTGCAGTTTTTCCTGAACTCCGCAACGGAATGATCGAAACGCCGGTGTCGTTAAATCCCATCGAGACACCTCAGACCCAGATATCTTTCAACTATGCTGTCCGACGGGCTTCTCCTGCTGTCGTCAATATTTATAACCGCCGCTATGATGCCAATGACCGTCTGAAACTCAGCACCCAAGGGCTGGGTTCCGGGGTAATCATGAGTGATAAAGGCTACATAGTGACCAACTACCATGTGGTAGCCGAAGCCGATCAGGTTATCGCCGCCTTGCAGGACGGTCGGATCTTTACCGCCCAACTGATCGGTAAAGACCGCCGCACTGATATTGCAGTTCTTAAAATCCAGGCAGAAAACCTGCCGGTGATCCCGGTCAACCAGGATTACAAAGCCGCAGTCGGCGATGTTGTCCTGGCGATAGGTAACCCGTACAACCTTGGCCAGACAACCACTTACGGTATCATCTCTGCTACCGGCCGCGCCGGCATGAGCTTCTATGGCCGTCAGGATTTCCTCCAGACCGACGCCGCTATCAATGACGGCAACTCAGGCGGCGCACTGGTCAATACCCGGGGGGAACTGGTCGGGATCAATACAGCTTCTTACCAGCAGGCAACAGATATTGAAACATACGGGATCTCCTTTGCGATCCCTTATGAACTGACGCTGAAAATCATGAACAAACTGATCGCTGACGGTCGGGTGATCCGCGGTTACATAGGTATTGAGGCAAGGGATATTAATCCGGTTATGGCCCGCTTATATGATGCAGACCAAATCAGCGGGATCATTGTTATAGGAATGGATCCAAACGGCCCGGCGGCTAAAGCCGGTTTCCAGGTACAAGATATCCTGATTGAAATTAATGGTAAGCCCGTAACTGATCGCCGTAATGTACTGGATATTGTGACCGAGCTTCGTCCCGGCAACTACGTCAACATGAAAGTACTGCGCAATGGCAAGCCGGTTACTCTCTCAGTACTGATTGCCGATGAGCCGAACCGCTATCAATAAGTACCGGAAAGCGAATTCAAGACATAAAAAAACCAGCTCGAAGGCTGGTTTTTTTTCGATTAATCTTCGAAGCGTTCTATCTTCATGCCAAGGGCACTGAATTTATCTTCGATTTTTTCATAGCCACGATCAATATGGTAGATACGATCAACGATCGTTTCGCCTTTAGCAATGCTGCCGGCAATCACCAGACTAGCTGAGGCACGTAAATCCGTTGCCATCACTTCAGCACCACTCAGGCCATCAGTATCACCGCAAATCACGGTATTACCTTCAATCTCTGCATGAGCGCCCATACGGATCAGCTCAGGAATGTGCATGAAACGGTTCTCAAAGATCGTTTCAGTAATGATCCCAGTTCCCTTAGCAACCAGATTCAACAAAGAGAACTGTGCCTGCATATCGGTTGGGAACCCCGGATGCGGTGCAGTACGGATATTCACCGCTTTCAGCTCACGATCTGTCATATCAAGACTGATCCAGTCTTCACCGGTCTCAATTTCAGCGCCGGCTTCTTCCAGCTTAGCCAGTGCAGCTTCCAGCAGCGAAGGCTTGGTATTACGGCAAACAATCTTGCCGCCGGATACCGCAGCTGCAACCAGAAATGTGCCAGTTTCAATACGGTCAGCTACCACCTCATGATAACCACCACCTAAGCGATCAACACCTTCGATCGTAATAGTATCAGTGCCGGCACCTGAGATTTTAGCTCCCAGAGTATTGAGGAAATCCGCCGTATCGACAATTTCCGGCTCACGGGCTGCGTTTTCAATCACTGTCTTGCCGTCAGCCAGAGTTGCAGCAGACATAATAGTCACCGTCGCACCGACGCTGACCTTATCCATGACGATGTGGGCACCTTTCAGGCGACCATTAACTTTAGCCTTTACATAGCCTTCTTCAAGAGTGATCTCAGCACCCAACTGCTCCAGGCCATGGATGTGCAAGTCAACCGGACGGGCACCAATCGCACAACCGCCAGGCAGAGAAACCTGACCTTCACCGAAGCGAGCCACCAGCGGCCCAAGAGCCCAGATAGAAGCACGCATTGTCTTCACCAGCTCGTAAGGTGCGCAGAAGTTATTTACGCCACCAGCATCCACATGGACAGAGCCATTACGGCTAACTTTGGCGCCAAGGCGACCCAGCAGCTCCATCGTTGTATCAATGTCACGCAGCCTAGGTACATTGGCTACTTCAACCGGCTCTTCAGCAAGCAGCGAAGCAAATAAAATCGGCAATGCCGCATTCTTAGCTCCGGAAATGGAGACTTCGCCACATAGAGGGCCACCGCCCTGGATTCGAAACTTTTGCATTATCAACCTCTTAAGACAGTGACATTAGCTTTTTGTCACGAGCCCACTCTTCCGGCGTAAATGTCTTAATGCTTAACGCATGAATATCGTTAGCCGCGATATTTGCCATCAGCGGAGCATAAATTGCCTGCTGTTTCTTCACGCGGCTCATGCCTTCAAAAATGGCACCAACGGCAATCACTTCATAGTGGCTGCCATCACCTTTCACAATGATTTCATCAAGTTCTAAGGCATTTTCCAGAATTTGTTTAATTTCGGAGATTTCCACAAGCAATCCTCTTTCACTGCTCAGTCAATACAAGCAGCTAACATTGATTCGACATGGCTCAGGCGTAGCAACGTTTTAAGCTGTTCCGGCACATTCAATAATACCAGCTCGCAGCCATTACTGCGCAGCTGCTGATACACATGAAGCAACATCACCATACCCGCCGAATCCACCCGAACTAAAGCAGACAGATCTAGCGTTACCTTGGCATCCTGTGGCATCCATTCATGTCGTTGCTGCCAAAAGGCTGGAACTGTGTCACGTTCCAGTTCCCCTGACAAGCAATAATAGCCATTTTTCTGAACTCGCCACTCAATCTTTGGCTTACTCATTATCTTTTTCCTCACGACGAATAGGTTTCGCCGCAAGCTGTTTCAGGTTTGCTGTAACTGCATCAACACCTTCAGTACGCAGCTGACCGCTCCACTCACTCTGCTTGGTAGAGATCATGCTGACGCCTTCGGCAACCATATCGTAACCCTGCCATTCATTGGTCTTCTTATTCTTGCGTAGTTTGAAGTCCAGGCGAATTGGCGGACGCTTGGTGTCCAGAATATCAACGCGAACTGAAACGATTGAACGATTTTCCGGTACATTTTTACGAGGCTCAATCTCAATATCCTGATCAGTGTACTGAGTCAGCACCTGAGCATATGAAGCCACCAGGTAATCAGTAAAAGCCGCAACAAAATTGTTACGCTGCTGCTTCGATGTTTTCTTCAGCTGAGGGCCTAATACCTTATACGCCGCATAGCGGGTATTAATATAAGGCAGTAACTCTTCTCTCACCACATCACGCAGTACTTCAGGATTATTCTGAATCTTAGGTTGCTCTGCTTTAAGGCGAGCAAAGGTCATTTGCGAGACCTGTCGCATCATCAGGTAAGGATCTGTTTTATCAATAGTGGCCGCCTGAGCAAACAGCGGCAATGACAATAGTATCAACAGTACATATCGAACGAATTTCATTACATCACCTATTTATCACTATCACCGCCAATGCTGTACAGCACCTGGCCAATCATATCTTCCAGTACCAATGCCGACTTGGTGTCTTCAATCAGATCACCTTCACCCAGCATTTCAATATCTTCATCCACAAACCCAGGTGAGATACCAAGGTATTGTTCGCCCAAAAGGCCAGAAGTCAAAATTGACGCTGTACTGGTTTCCGGGAAGTAGCCATACTTTTTCTCAATAGCCAAAGTGACAACCGGGGTGTAGCTTTCAGTATCCAGGTTAATGGCAGTAATCTTACCCACCGTCACACCGCCGACCTTAATTGGCGAACGTACTTTCAGCCCACCGATATTGTCGAAATGCGCCTGCAAGGTATAAGAGTCATTGCCACCGATGCTCTGGACATCCGCGACCTTAAATACCAGCACCAACAGGGCAGCAAAACCGGCCAGAACAAAGCTGCCAACCCACAATTCTAATTTCTTAATCTGTTGCATCCGTTATTTTCCCAACGTTCCGTTCGAGTATTACCGCTTGTTAGTTGCCGAACATCAAAGCAGTCAGCACAAAATCCAATCCCAAAACTGCCAGCGACGAGTTCACCACGGTATTGGTGGTCGCCCGGCTGATACCTTCCGACGTCGGTACCGCATCATAGCCGTTAAACACAGCGATCCAGGTCACCGTCACAGCAAACACCACTGACTTAATGATACTGTTGATAACGTCATAACCCAGTTCAACCGATGACTGCATCACCGACCAAAAACTACCGTGATCAATGCCTTTCCAATCTACACCCACCAGCTGGCCGCCCCAGATACCAATTGCGCAGAACAGCAAAGCCAGCAGCGGCATAGAGATCACCCCGGCCCAGAAGCGCGGCGCTATCACCCGTCGCAACGGATCCACCGCCATCATTTCCATACTCGACAACTGTTCGGTTGCTTTCATCAGGCCAATTTCTGCCGTTAGCGCGGAACCAGCCCGACCGGCAAATAATAAAGCGGTAACAACAGGCCCAAGCTCTCTCAGCAATGAAAGTGCCACCATCTGCCCTAGGCTGGTTTCTGCCCCGAAATCAATCAGCACGATATAACCCTGCAGACTTAAAACCATTCCGATAAACAGCCCAGACACCAGAATAATCGCAATGGACAACACGCCAACTGAATAAAGCTGCCGGATCAGCAACGGAAACATTTTCTTCGGCTGAGGCTTACTGACCAAGGCTCCGTAAAGCAATAAACTTGCACGACCTACTGTCTGGCATTTCTCAATACCCCAGCGTCCGTGCCGCGCAATAAAATCCGCAATCATTATTGTTAATAATCCTATTATCTATTTTACGCCTGACCGGCAACTAAAGCTTCTCGACAGCACCGAACAGGTCTTCACCGATCTCACAGGCGGGAAACTTAAACGGTACCGGGCCGTCTGCGTCACCATCAAGAAACTGACGAACCTGTGGATCCGGATCTGCCCGGAGTTCATCTGGTGTTCCCCGGCCAATGATCTTACTGCCGGAAAGCAGATAAACATAATCCGCGATGCTCATCACTTCAGGCACATCATGCGAAACAATCACAGAGGTAATCCCTAGCGCCTGATTCAGGCTGCGGATCAGCTCCACCAGCACGCCCATCGTAATAGGATCCTGACCGACAAACGGCTCATCATACATGATCAAATCAGGGTCAAGCGCTATCGCACGGGCTAGTGCCGCTCGACGCGCCATACCACCGGAAAGTTCATTCGGCATCAGTTGCGCTGCACCTCGCAGTCCAACCGCCTCCAGCTTCAACAATACTAATGTACGCAAAAGGTCTTCCGGCAGATCCGTGTGCTCACGAAGCGGAAAAGCTACATTGTCAAACACTGTCATATCAGTAAACAGCGCTCCGGACTGGAACAACATGCTCATCCGATTACGAGCCTGATACAACTCACTGCGTTTTAATACCGGAATATTCCAGTGTTCAAACCATATCTCGCCGCTGTCCGGCAGAATCTGCCCGCCGATCAATCTCAGCAAGGTTGTCTTACCTATCCCGGACGGCCCCATAATGGCAGTCACCTTTCCTTTAGGTACATCCAGAGATACATCATCAAAAATCTTGCGGTCACCCCGCGAAAACGTCATGTTTTTAATGGAAACAAGCGCTTCAGTCGGTTCCATAGCCATCCTGTCGGCCGCTCAGCCTTCTGTTGTCTTCGGCTCTCCGTTATAGAAGACCGAATAATGAAGATAATTAGTCATTTAACCGTTGGAAAAATCGATCATAAGTACATTACGCAACCAACTCAAGATAAACACTGTAAGAACTCTGTAATTTACAGCCTGCCTCGTTCATTGAAAATGCACAAAACTGACAGAATAAACCAAGTTTCATTAAGCTAAACTGACCGGATAACAACTTTTGGTTATCGGAACAGCCGCTAAGATGAAATTGTCTCGGCTTTTTCTTTCTTTTTAGTCAATGAAACGTCAAAATTGTCCTCTTAACTTCTTTAATAAAGATTTACGACAAAAGGGATAAGAATGCTCGAAGCCATTGTGTTGCTCTGTATTGGTTTAGCCTTACTGGTATGGAGTGCAGACCGACTTGTTTTTGGCGCAGCGGCGCTGGCAAAAAACCTGGGTGTATCACCGTTGGTCATTGGTATGACGATATTGGCTATGGGCTCATCGGCACCGGAAATGATGGTTTCAGCTACAGCGGCCCTGAGCGGAAAAACGGACACCGCAGTTGGTAACGTGCTGGGTTCCAACATTGCCAACATTGCACTTATCCTCGGCCTGACAGCCATTATCAAACCGCTAGCCATCAGTTCAGGAATTATTCGCCGCGAGCTTCCGATTATGCTGGCCGTTACCATGGTTGCAGGATTCCTGCTTTGGGATGACTACTTAGGCTTTATGGAAGGCATCCTGCTGGTCATTCTTTTTGCCATATTCCTGCTGACTATGCTCAAAATCAGCCGTCAGGAAAAAGCATCCGGTGATATTCTGGCCGAAGAACAGGAATCAGAAATTCCTGACGGTGTCAGCAACGGCGCAGCCCTAGTTTGGGTTGTGATCGGCTTGGTTCTGCTGCCTTATGCAGCGAATATGCTGGTTGACTCAGCCGTGACCATTGCCAAATACTTCGGTATGAGCGACCTGGTAATCGGCCTGACCATCATCGCCATCGGTACCAGCCTACCAGAACTGGCAGCCTCCATTGCCAGTATCTACAAGAATGAAGATGATATGGCCGTTGGTAATATCATCGGCTCCAACGTGTTCAATATCCTCGCGGTAATGGGGATCCCAGGCCTACTGAATCCATCAGTGCTGAGCCCGCTGGCTATGGGACGTGATTTTTACGTCATGCTGGCTCTTTCCATCGGCCTGCTACTTATGGCTCTTGGAAAGCGTCGCAGAATCAACCGTGTGGAAGGTGCAGTTCTAGTGTGCAGCTTTGTCGCCTATCAAGGTTATCTGTTTTATAATCTAGCGGCTTAACGGAGGCCCACACATGTCTGACACGTTTGATTACTGCGATTACGGTCGCAAAGTTATTGAAATTGAAACAGAAGCTCTACAGAAGCTGACCAAGTACATTAACGGCAGTTTCAGCGAAGCCTGTCACCTGATCGCCAACTGCACTGGCAAAGTAATCGTGATGGGAATGGGAAAATCAGGCCATATTGGTAACAAAATTGCTGCAACCCTGGCCAGTACCGGTACCCCGTCTTTCTTTGTTCACCCGGGAGAAGCCAGCCATGGCGATCTGGGAATGATCAAAAAAGGCGATGTGGTTCTTGCTATTTCTAACTCCGGAGAAGCATCAGAAATCCTGACTCTACTTCCGGTAATCAAACGTCTTGGTATTCCGCTGATCAGCATGACCGGCAAGCCGGAATCCAGCATGGCCAAGCTGGCACAAATCCATCTGCAAATCACAGTTGACCAGGAAGCCTGCCCGCTGAATTTGGCACCGACTTCCAGCACCACAGCAACCCTGGCAATGGGCGACGCTCTGGCCATTGCTCTGATGCAAGCTCGCGGCTTTACCGCAGATGACTTTGCCCTGTCGCATCCCGGCGGAGCACTAGGTCGAAAACTGCTGCTGCGCATTTCAGATGTAATGCACACTGGCGATGCCCTACCAATGGTAGCTGAAGATGCCACTATCAAAGATGCTCTGCTGGAAGTCTCCCGCAAGGGCCTTGGCATGACAGCAATTATTAACGCAGAGCAGAAACTGACCGGTATTTTCACTGATGGTGACCTGCGCCGCCTTCTGGACAAGCGCACAGATATCCACAGCACAACTATTGGTGCTGTAATGACCCGTAACCCGGCAACCATTACACCAAACCTTCTGGCAGCAGAAGGTTTGAAACTGATGGAAGATCGCAAGATCAATGGCCTGCTGGTGACTGAAAATCAGCATCTGGTTGGAGCCTTGAACATGCATGACCTTCTGAAAGCCGGAGTAATGTAATGCAAGTCGAAACTATTTACGGACCAGTATGTCAAACCGTATATAACCGTGCCAAAGACATCAAACTACTAATTTGTGATGTAGATGGCGTCTTCTCAGATGGTCGCATCTACATGGGCAACGACGGCGAAGAACTGAAAACCTTCCACACTCGCGATGGCTATGGAATAAAAAGCCTGATGTCTGCCGGTGTCGAAATCGCCATCATTACCGGGCGCAAATCCACCATTGTCGAAAACCGAATGTCGGCCCTGGGAATCAAACATGTCTACCAGGGTCAGGACAACAAACTAGCCGCCTACACCGACATAGCCAAAAACCTGGACATCGCAGCGGAAGCGACCGCTTACATCGGTGATGACTTGATTGACTGGCCGGTGATGGAAAAGGTCGGCCTGTCTGTTTGCGTTAAAGACGGCCACCCGCTACTGGCTCGCCGTGCCGACTTTGTTACCCGTATCCCTGGCGGACACGGCGCAGTGAGAGAAGTGTGCGACCTGATCCTTGAAGCCAAAGGTGAATTAGATAAACATAAGGGCTTAAGTATATGAGCTTTCGAAGTCTGATCTGTGCCCTGTTAATTATTATCTGTGCATGGACTGGCTACTACCTGCTGGGCAAATACTGGCAGGATGATATTCAGGTAGAGCCGGATGCAGAAAAGCCACTGTTTACCGGCAGTGATATTGTAAATACGTCGTATAGTGAATCCGGATTACGCAGCTACCAGATAGATTCTGACTACCTGGAGCACTTCAGTAAAAGTGGCGATACCGACTTTACCCAGCCCGTACTCTGGATCTACCGAAACGGCTCTGAAACAGAATGGCGGATCAGTTCTAACACCGCACGGCTGGATAAAACTCAGGTACTGCAAATGAGCGGCAACGTCCGTATTTATAACCTGTTACCCGAATCTGCGATCAAAGTGATCCAGACAAACAGCCTGCGACTAGATCTAATCAACAAAGATTTTGATACCCCGGATCAGGTATTTATTACCGGTAACACCTTCCAGAATGAAGGTACGGGGATGAAAGGAAACATCGACCGCAGTGTGGCGACCTTATTAAAGAATGTAAAAGGTAGATATGAAGCTTTCCAAAATTAGTACCCTGCTCTGCCTTTGTATTAGTGCATCCAGTTGGGCACTAAGTAACGATACAGAGCAGCCGATTTATATCAATTCTGATAACCAGGAACTGGATATTCAGAAGAATGTCGTCACATTTACCGGCAACGTCATACTTCGCCAGGGCAGTATTGATATCCGTGCAGACAAACTGGTGGTTTCCCGCCCGAGCGGTGCTGACGACAAAGAAACCATTGATGCCTACGGCAACCCGGCAACATTCCATCAGGTAATGGACAATGGTAAGCCTATTGACGGTGCCGCACGCAAAATGCGCTACGAAACCGCAACCGAATTCCTGAAAATGACAGATGAAGCCATCCTGATCCAGGAAGGTAGCGAAATCCAGGGTAAAGTCATCAGTTACAAAATTGATGAACAAAAACTGGTCGCAGAAAGTGGTAAGAAAAAACGCGTCACAACCATCCTGCAACCACAACAGCTAAACAGTAACAAGCAGTAAGCGACAATTATGGCAACGTTAAAAGCAGAACATCTTGCAAAAAGCTATAGCGGCCGCAAAGTCGTGTCGGACGTAAGCCTGGAAGTCGAGTCCGGGAAGATCGTCGGTTTGCTGGGCCCGAATGGTGCAGGTAAGACAACCTCCTTCTACATGATTGTAGGTCTGGTCGCCCGTGACGAAGGCTCGATCACCATCGACGGCACTGACATCAGCCTACAGCCGATGCATAACCGTGCCCGTATGGGGATCGGCTACCTGCCGCAGGAAGCCTCTATTTTCCGCCGCCTGACCGTATACGATAATTTGATGGCGGTACTACAGACCCGTAAGGATCTGAACAAGACTGAACGCCAGGATAAACTGGAAGAATTATTGGATGAATTCAACATTCAGCACATTCGTAACAGTTTAGGCATGGCATTATCAGGGGGTGAACGACGCCGGGTAGAAATTGCCCGCGCCTTGGCTGCTAACCCGAAGTTTATCTTGCTGGATGAACCATTTGCCGGTGTTGACCCAATTTCGGTAATCGACATAAAAAAAATCATTGAGCATCTTCGTGATCGTGGCCTGGGTGTGCTAATCACAGATCACAACGTCCGAGAAACCCTCGATGTCTGTGAGCATGCTTACATTGTGAGTCAGGGACACCTGATCGCCAACGGCACACCAAGCGAAGTTCTCAATGACGAGCATGTAAAACGAGTCTATCTGGGCGACCAGTTCCGTCTATAGTTATAGGTAAGGACGTACCAAAAGCAAGCACTGACTCAACAGTGACGTTTATACCGTGCTTGCCGATCAACACCAAAGATAACAACAAGGTACATACACATATATGAAAACCTCGCTCCAGCTCAAACTAGGTCAACAACTGGCAATGACGCCGCAGTTGCAGCAAGCCATCCGCCTGTTGCAATTGTCAACCTTGGATCTTCAGCAGGAAATTCAAGAAGCACTGGACGCTAACCCACTGTTAGAGCTGGACGAAAACCTCAACGAAGTTGCCTCTGGTGAAGATGAAAAAGCTAACGGTCAGGATACTACAGAGCTTTCTGCTGCTGAGCCGGATATCACCAGTGATCCGGAGCCATTCGATACCTCTGATGCCATCGAAAAACGTGAAATGCCGGAAGAACTCCCGGTCGATACCACCTGGGATGACTTCTACAGCGCTGGTACCGGCAGTACTGGTATTGCGATCGATGATGACATGCCTGTTTATCAAGGCGAAACCACCGAAAGCCTACAAGACTACCTGATGTGGCAGGTCCAGCTGACCCCATTCAGCGAAACCGACCTGACCATTGCCACCGCCATCATTGATGCCATTGATGATAAAGGCTACCTAACCTGCTCAACAGACGAAATCCTGGAAAGCATCGGCAATGATGAAGTTGAACTGGATGAAGTAGAAGCGGTACTGAAACGTATCCAGCAGTTCGACCCGCTGGGTGTTGCCTCCCGTAACCTGCAGGAGTGCCTGTTACTTCAGTTGGCAACCTACCCGGAAGATACCCCTTGGCTTAACGAAGCCAAAACCCTGCTTAATGACTACATAGCCCTGTTGGCAAACAGAGATTACCGCCAGCTGATGCGAGAAACTAAACTGAAAGAGCCTGAACTAAAACAGGTGATGCAGTTGATCCATAACCTGGAGCCTCGCCCAGGCAACCGTGTAGTGGCTTCTGAAACTGAATATGTGATCCCGGATGTTTCTGTATTCAAGGATCACGGCAAATGGGTTGTGACTATTAACCCAGATAGTGTTCCGCGACTGAGAGTAAACCAACAGTATGCAGCACTGAGCAAAAATACCCGCAACAGTGCTGACAGCCAGTTTATCCGTTCTCATCTTCAAGATGCCAAATGGCTGATAAAAAGCCTTGAAAGCCGTAATGAAACGCTTCTGAAAGTCGCCCGCTGCATCGTTGAGCACCAGCAGGACTTCTTCGAATATGGTGAAGAAGCGATGAAGCCAATGGTGCTGAATGATATCGCACTGGCAGTGGACATGCATGAATCAACGATTTCACGTGTGACAACGCAAAAATATATGCACACACCACGTGGGATTTTTGAGTTGAAATACTTCTTCTCGAGTCACGTTAGTACGGATAACGGGGGCGAATGTTCGTCAACCGCGATCCGAGCACTGGTGAAGAAACTGGTTGCCGCTGAAAATCAGGCGAAGCCACTAAGTGACAGTAAAATTGCGACATTACTGGCGGAACAGGGCATCATGGTGGCACGACGCACCATCGCCAAGTACCGTGAATCTCTGGGAATACCGCCTTCTAATCAGCGAAAACGTCTGCTCTAACCAGACGCCAACAGGAGGAAGATGTCTATGCAAATTAATCTCACAGGGCACCATGTCGAAATTACTCCGTCCCTACGTGATTACGTAATGACTAAGTTTGATAAGCTGGAACGCTTCTTTGATAAGATTAATAATGTCCATGTGATCCTGAATGTTGAAAAATTGCAGCAGGTTGCGGAGGCCACCCTGCATATTAACGCAGGGGAAATCCACGCTAAGGCGGATTCTGAAAATATGTATGCCGCGATTGATGCATTAACTGATAAACTGGTCCGTCAACTCAACAAACACAAAGACAAGCTCAATAGTCACTAACCATGCAACTGAGTAATGTACTGAGCCTGGACTGCACCAAAAGTGCAGTCCAATGCTCCAGCAAAAAACGCGCCCTTGAAATCATCAGTGAAGTCGCTGCTGAACATCTGGACCAGAACCCCCAACCATTGTTCGAGTGTATGCTCAACCGTGAAAAAATGGGAAGTACTGGTATAGGCAATGGCATCGCAATCCCCCACGGCCGTATTCACAACAGCGACCACGCTATTGCCGTACTACTCCAATGTCAGGAGCCTATCCAGTTCGATGCTATAGACAACCAGCCTGTCGACCTCCTTTTTGCTCTGCTTGTTCCCGACGAGCAATGCCAGGAGCACTTAAAAACCCTCTCCTGTATGGCTGAAAAACTAAGCAACAAACAGGTCTGCAAGCAGCTCCGCACCGCAAAAAGTGATGAAGAGCTTTATCAAATCCTTACCTGTGATTCATAATGAAAATTTCTGCTATCTCTTTCGTTAAGGTATGCCAACCATGAAGTTAATGGTCGTAAGTGGACGTTCAGGCTCAGGTAAATCTATCGCCCTGCGCGTATTGGAAGATCTGGGCTACTATTGTGTTGATAACCTTCCGGTTAACCTACTGCCGCAGTTTGTTACCACGGTCGAAGGCAACCAACAGGATATCGCGGTCAGCATTGATGTCCGCAACATGCCGGACCGACCGGAAGAAATCCGCCAGACACTCAACAAACTGAGCGATAAACTCGATATCAACGTCATCTTCCTTGATGCGGATAACAAAGAACTAGTAAAGCGTTACAGCGAAACCCGCCGTCTGCACCCCCTGTCTCGTAACAACATGAGTCTGGAACAAGCAATCCAGTCCGAAAGTACCCGGCTGGCAGAACTGAAAGAGCATGCCGATCTGGTGATCGATACCACCAATAAATCTATCCACGATCTAAGCGAAACCGTCCGTAGCCGTGTTCTTGGCCGCAGCAGTCGCGAACTGGTGATGGTATTTGAATCCTTTGGTTTCAAACACGGTTTGCCTACCGATGCCGACTATGTGTTTGATGTCCGCTTCCTGCCTAATCCACACTGGGTACCAGAGCTCAAACCGCTGACCGGTCTGGATCAGGGAGTGAAAGAGTTCCTGTCTGGCCATACAGAAGTCAACCAGCTGATCTACCAGATCCGCAACTTCATCGAAACCTGGCTGCCAATGCTGGAAAAAAATAACCGTAGCTACGTTACTGTGGCGATCGGCTGTACCGGCGGCCAGCATCGCTCAGTTTATGTCGCCCAGCAACTGGCCGAGCACTTCCGCACGGAAGGTCATCAGATCCAGATCCGCCACCGCACCCTGGAAGCCAGCTCATGAGCAACCTGAGCCGCAAGCTGTTCATAAAAAACCGCCTGGGCCTTCATGCCCGGGCAGCCATCAAACTGGTCGAGCTAGCTCAGAGCTTCGAGGCTACCGTCACTATCTGCAATAATGAAAAAAGTGCGACTGCAGACAGTGTGATGGGGTTACTGATGCTGGAATCAGCCCAAGGGCAACAAGTATACGTCAGTGCCGAAGGTAGTGACGCCGAAGCCGCCCTGGCTGCTGTTTCCGAGCTCATTGAAGCCGGGTTTGATGAAGAAAATTAATTCCAAACCGGTAAACATAAACGTCGCCAATTTGGCGTGTAACAGGAATGATAATAAGCAAAAATTCCCAGAAGATCTTCGTTCTCTTCATTACTTCTCCTTAAGCCATCTCTCACTCCGGATGAAATCTTTATTTCCTCTCAGATTTGGATGAGACAACCGCCCAAGTATTGCGTTAAAATTCAATTTATTGCGCCGCCATACCGAACTGGGAAACCCAGTTCAGCAGCCAGCAGAGCTTCATCACTATTCCCTACCTTACTATCATAGGTATCGCGGCCGGCATCAACGCAATTCGGGGTATCACGACCAATGGCGGATATACAAGAACAAGACCAGACGCATCAGACGCTGCAAGAAGTCAACCAAGCGCTTGAA
This sequence comes from Photobacterium marinum, assembly GCF_000331515.1. GTDB lineage: Bacteria > Pseudomonadota > Gammaproteobacteria > Enterobacterales > Vibrionaceae > Photobacterium > Photobacterium marinum. The sequence continues at coordinate 50,251 of NZ_AMZO01000007.1, read as the reverse complement.
AACGGCATGTTTGTCCATGTCCGCCGAATGCTCCAGGATATGGAGCCGGAAGATATCGCGCACCTGCTGGAAGCCTCTCCCCCAAAGGAGCGTCAGGTTTTATGGCAACTGACCGATCCTGAAGAACAGGGTGAAATCCTTGACGAGCTGTCAGAAGATGTAAAAGACGGCATCGTCGCCCAAATGGCACCGGACAAACTGGCTGCGGTGACCGAAGGGATGGAAACAGATGACGTCGCATACGTCCTGCGTAGCCTGCCCGACGATAAATACCGGGAAGTACTGTCGCAAATGGATGCCACCGACCGGCACCGGGTCGAGAAAGCTTTGGCCTATCCGGAGGAAACCGCCGGCGGAATGATGAGCACTGACTTCATCACTATCCGAGGCGATGTTACCGCTGATGTAGTATTACGTTACCTGCGCATGAAAGGCGAATTACCGGAAGCAACTGACGCCCTGTACGTTTTGGATCAGAATGAAAAACTGATCGGTCACCTGTCTCTGTCGACTCTAATCACCACCCAGCCGGATACCGAAATCCAGGAAGTGATGGATGATGCAGACGAAGCCATCCCGGTCGATATGGATGACAGTGAAGTGGCTAACCTGTTCGAACGCCGTAACTGGCTATCAGCACCGGTTGTAGATCCCGACAACCAGCTCGTGGGGCGTATTACTATCGATGACGTAGTTGATATCATCCGTGAAGACGCAGAGCACTCAATGATGAGTATGGCGGGTATGGATGATGACGAAGATACCTTTGCGCCAGTATTGAAATCAGCCCGTCGCCGCAGCATCTGGCTGGGAGTCAATGTCCTGGCCGCCCTGGCTGCAGCCTCGGTATCCAATATGTTTGAAGAGACGCTGGATCAGATGGCAGCCATCGCGATCCTAATGACCATTGTACCGTCGATGGGCGGTGTTGCCGGAAACCAGACTGTCGCGCTGGTGATCCGAGGTCTTGCTGTCGGCCATATCGGTGAAACCAACACCCGCTGGCTACTGAGTAAAGAAGCACGAGTCGGCCTGCTCAACGGTGTCCTTTGGGCCACAATCATCGGCACAGTAGTCGTGGTCTGGAAGCAGAACCTACTGCTCGGGGTGATTATCGCTGGTGCCATGATGACCAACCTGTTTGTTGCTGGCGTGGCCGGGGTTTGCGTTCCCGTCCTGCTCAAGAAATTGAATATTGACCCCGCCCTGGCCGGAGGGATGGCTCTGACCACCATCACCGATATTATCGGTCTGTCAGTCTTCCTCGGAATGGCAACGATATTTTTAATATAGATACAGAAGCGACGCAGATTCAAATACAAAAAAGCGAGAGCCAAGTGGCTCTCGCTTTTTGATGTGTTCAGTAATTGCTGTTATTCGCCGGCAATCTTCATCGTATCCAGCAAAACAGAACCAGTCTGGATCTGGCTGCGGGTTTCAGTGTCCGTGCCAATCGCCACAATATTCTGCATCATATCTTTCAGGTTACCGGCAATGGTTACCTCACTGACCGGGAACTGGATCTCACCATTTTCTACCCAGAAACCGGCAGCACCACGTGAGTAATCACCGGTGACAATATTGACTCCCTGCCCCATCAGTTCGGTCACCAACAGGCCACGATCCATTTTCTTCAGCATCTGCTCATAACTCTCACCAGTCGGCTTAACCAACCAGTTATGAATACCACCAGCATGACCAGTAGGCTGGCGACCCAATTTACGCGCCGCATAACTGGTCATCAGGTAAGTTTGCAGCACACCGGATTGGATAATTTCGCGATCGTGAGTTGCCAGACCTTCGCTGTCAAACGGCGTACTCGCCATACCACGCAGAATGTGCGGGCGCTCACTGATATCCAGCCAGTCAGGGAAAATCTGCTCACCCAGCTTATCAAGCAGGAATGATGATTTACGGTACAGGTTAGAACCACTGATCCCCATCACCAAATGACCGAACAAGCCGGTAGCAATATCAGCCGCGAACATAATCGGCGCTTCACGGGTCGTCAGCTTCTGCGGGTCAATGCGACCAACGGTTCGCTCTGCCGCATGCTGGCCAACCTTCTCCGGTGTCCATAAATCAGTTACCCGACGAGCTGAAGTGTAGCTGTAATCACGCTCCATCTCACCATTTTTACCTTCGGCAATCACGCAACAACTGGTGCTATGACGACTGGAAGCATAGCTGGCCAGCATACCGTGGCTGTTACCGTAAACCCTGATACCATAATGGCTGTCATAGCTGGCACCGTCGCTCTGCTTGATGCGAGGATCTGCATCCAGTGCTGCCTGCTCTGCCCGCGCAGCAATCGACGCAGCACGATCAGGCTCTGGCTCATCCGGGTGGAACAGATCTAAATCCGGAACCTCCCTTGCCATCAGCTCAGCCGGGCCTGGACCTGCATAAGGATCCTCTGAGGTGTAGCGAGCAATATCCAAAGCAGCTGCAACCGTCTGAGCAATCGCATTTTCACTCAAATCCGACGTTGAAGCACTACCTTTGCGCTGACCTCGGTAGACTGTGATACCAAGCGCACCATCACTATTAAATTCCACATTCTCAACATCACACATACGAGTAGACACGCTGATGCCTGTGGTTTTATTAATAGCAACTTCCGCGGCGTCAGCCTGTTTTCCTGCCAGCTCCAATGCTCTTGCAACTGCAGCTTCAAGCTCAACGCGCTGCTGTGCGACCTGTTCTCTTACGTCCATACCTTCTACTTTCTCAGGGAATATCAATAAACTTTCAATACGTTACCAAATGCTATCTGACAAGTAACTTATTGAGACGGGGGATCTTGAAAATGCCTGGCACCAATTCATCATTCAATGATGGATGCGCAATTTAGTATTACCTATAGGATAACACCGCCTGACAGGAATTTGCGCCCCAAATCATGATTAAACTGATAAAATAGAGCCATTAACTTCTTTAGTGAGCCCGTTATGAGCCGTAAAAACAAAAAAGCCCCTTGGGAAGAGGAAGAAGAAATCATCTGGGTAAGTAAATCCGAGATGAAGCGTGACATGGAAGAACTGCAAAAAATTGGGGAAGAGCTGGTTGAGCTTAAGCCCAATGCCCTGGCAAAGATCCCGCTTGACGAAGCTATGCTGGATGCTATCCGTGATGCCCAGCGTTTTAAGACTGAAGCCCGCCGCCGCCAGTTGCAGTACATCGGTAAGCTGATGCGTCAAATTGATGTCGAGCCAATTCAGGCTGCGCTGGATAAGCTTCGCAACAAGCACTCACAGGCAACAGTGCAGTTACACAAGCTAGAACAAAAGCGTGACAAGCTGATCGAAAACGGCGACAGCATGATTAACGCGATCCTGGTTGATCACCCGGATGCTGACCGCCAGCGCCTGCGCCAACTGGTACGCCAAGCCAACAAAGAGAAAGCGCAGAACAAACCGGCTAAAGCCTACCGTGAAATCTTCCAGTACCTGAAAGAACTATACATGGAAGACTGATCGCCACTTTGCGGTTTCTGAATACAAAAATGCCAGCATCTGTGCTGGCATTTTCTTTTTGGACTATTGTTCTAACAAAAGCAAAACATTACTGAGTACCGCCCACGGTCATAGAGTCGATCTTAAGCGTCGGCTGACCGACACCAACAGGAACACTCTGACCCGCCTTACCGCAAACACCGACACCGCGGTCAATATCCAGGTCATTACCGACCATAGAAACTTTCTGCATCGCTTCGATACCGCTACCAATCAGGGTCGCGCCCTTGATTGGACGGGTCACTTTACCATTTTCGATCAGGTAAGCTTCTGATGCCGAGAAAACAAACTTGCCAGAAGTAATATCAACCTGGCCTCCGCCAAAGTTCGGAGCATAAATACCTTGCTTCACACTACCGATAATTTCTTCCGGTGTATGCTCGCCCGGCAACATATAAGTGTTGGTCATTCGTGGCATCGGTAGATGCGCATAGGATTCGCGACGACCGTTACCAGTCGGAGCCACGCCCATCAGACGGGCATTCAGCTTATCCTGCATATAACCTTTAAGCTTACCGTTCTCAACCAGCACGTTGTATTGGCCTGGTGTGCCTTCATCATCAATGTTGATCGAACCTCGGCGATCTGCCAGCGTACCATCATCAACAATAGTACACAGAGATGAAGTCACCTGCTGACCCATCTGACCGGCAAACATCGACGAGCCCTTACGGTTGAAATCGCCTTCAAGGCCATGACCGACCGCTTCATGCAGCAGAACGCCCGGCCAGCCTGCACCAAGTACAACCGGCATAGTACCTGCCGGTGCAGCATCGGCATCAATATTCACCAGTGCCTGACGAATCGCCTCATCGGCATAATTCAGGGCAATGGACTTACCGTTTTCCTCTGTCAGGAAATATTCGTAACCATAACGGCCACCGCCACCGGCACTGCCATGCTCACGTTTGTCCCCTTTTTCAATCAGCACACTGATTGACAGGCGAACTAACGGGCGAATATCAGCGGCATATGTTCCATCAAGTGCAGCCACCAGCACCTGCTCATAAACACCATTAATGCTGACAGAAACTTCTTTTACCAACGGCTCTTTAGTACGAATATAACGGTCAATCTCTTCCAGCAACGCAATTTTCTGGTGTTTATCGAAACTAGCTAGCGGATCAACCGGGGCATAAATACCGGATGGCGAAATTGGACTGAACGCCTGCACCTTACCGTGACCACCACTGCGGACAATACCCCGAGCAGCTTTGGCACTCTGGGTCAGCGCCAGCTGATTGATTTGATCGGAATAGGCAAAACCGGTTTTCTCACCGGACACTGCTCGAACACCGACACCTCGGTCAATGTTGAACGAGCCGTCTTTGATAATACTGTCTTCCAGCACCAATGATTCGTGCCAGCAGGACTGAAAATAAATATCGGCATAGTCCACATCCCGAGCCGCAATCAGCCCCAAAATTTGGCTTAATTCATCACGCCCCAGCCCGGACTGGGCCAACATAGTATTTTCTACAGTTTCCAGAGTCATTTACTTTGCTCTTGTAAGGTATTTATCGCTGGTGAACGCCTAAGCGCGCATGCTTGACCAGCGGCATATTTGTTCTAATAGTCTGGCTTAAACTTAAATCCAGATTGGCAGTCAGGACACCTGTCCCTTCTTTCTGACAAGCTACCACCTGTCCCCAAGGGTCAATAATCATCGAATGCCCCCAGGTTTCGCGTCCGTCGCTATGTTCTCCCCACTGAGCTGCTGCAACAATCCAGCACTGGGTTTCAACCGCCCTGGCACGCAGCAACACATCCCAATGCGCTTTACCGGTTACCTTGGTAAACGCCGCAGGAACCACAATAATATCAGCGCCTTTCTCTCTTAACGCGGCATATAGCTGAGGGAAGCGAACATCATAACAGATTGATAATCCAATGTTACCAAACGGCGTCGACACAACTTTGACTTCCTGCCCCGGTTGGAATGTGTCCGATTCGCGGTAGCTTTGATGTTGATCTTCTACTTCGACATCAAACATATGCAGCTTGTCGTAATGCGCCCGACACTGCCCATGCTCATCAAACAGCAATGCCGTAGTGGTGATGGTACCATCTGGCTGGCGAATCGGCATTGAACCAATCAACAGCCAAATACCAAGTTGTTTACTCAGTGCCGCCAGCTCAGCCTGCAACGGGCCATCTCCCAAAAGTTCGGCGTGGCGATGGTAGTCAGCACGGGAGCCAAAAACCAAACAGTTTTCCGGTGTTACCACCAGCTTAGCCCCTTGCAGCTGCAATCCCTTAAGCTTTTTCTTCAGCCGCCGCAGATTCACTTCCGGATCAGCACCTGAATTCATTTGTACAACACCTACTTTCGCCATCTTTCATATCCCTTTTATTACGTTTAGTGCCAATCCATTATTACTGTGAAAAATGTCGTTTTTCTTACTTCCTCAACTTCTCTGGTACCGTATATTCACCGGTGAAGCGGGACTGCTCGGTCACGAGCGGCGAGTCAATCGGACCTTTTACGGCATAGTTAACCTGGGTGAATACATCCAGTACCGGCGAAAGTGCCGTAGAGATAGCAAATACATAGATTGCTGTATGCGGAGCCACTGCAAAAGCAGTCAGTACCGGAATACCAGAAGTAAAGTCTGGAATAAACTTAACTTTGGCATCAACCGTTTCATCTACAAGGTTAGCACTTCCCTGAATAAACATATCTCCAGCAAGTGCTTGCATCTCAATATCATCGGATTCGAACAGGCCGTTTTCAATTCGGCCGGAGCCTTTAATGTAGTTAAATGCCAAGCCGTCATCAAAGATCCCGGAGAAGTCGAGCTGCATTTTACGCACAATAGAATCAAGGCTAAACAGTCCGAGCAGTCGTCCGGCACCACCTATATCACTGATCACCCCTTTGCCGGTTTCTGTTTTCAGCTCACCGGTCAGAGTTTCACGGTGCATACGCCATGGTGCCCCTTTCCACTGAATGGATGCATAACTGCTAAACTCCGCGCCCTGGATCCCGCCGGAAACACCAAACCGTCCCATCAAATCCGAACTGTTTTCGCCTTCAATATCAAACGCGATCTGGGTTTCATTCTGATCGCTGTCCAGAGTCCAATGCCCATCTAAACTTAACGTGGTCGTACCGGAATCCACCACAAAGTTAAGTAGCTCTAACGTCGTTCCTTCCCGGCGAAGCTTACCTGTGATTTTACCAAGACGATAACCTTGCAACCAGGCATCTTCCAGCATCAAATCCACCTCAGGCAAATTAGCCATCATACTGCGATCGAAATCCGTAGCCGGCGGTATATCACTCTGCGGCACATACTTTTCTTTCGCCATTGGGTTGTCGACATTTTCCAAATCAACACCCGGCAAATTCAAGTGCATGCTTTCCAGCAATAAATTTAATGGCTTACCGTCCGGCCAGAAGGCTTCACCTTTCAACTCGCGACTTCCAAGGATCATGTGCCAACGTTCAGGCTGCCTGCGAATCGCCAGATCCACATCATTCCAGCCCAAAGTCGCCAATTGCAGCTTCTTGATCCGACCATTTACCCTAGAAGGCAGAGGCAGTTCGGGCATTACCGTCGGGTTCCCGGCTTGTGCCAGCTCATTGGCCTTTTTCTCAATGTCATCAGCCAATTCCAACCAGCGATCGGCATCCACCGCATCACTTTGAATACGGGCGACATGACTACCAAGAGACAGCTTGCGAAGCTCTCCATCACCCATCACCAGTTCACTGGCATCAATCGTCATGCGCTCTGGTCGCAAATTAATAACGGCCTGATATTTTGCATCCGGAACCATGATTTTTCCGGTCAGTGACTCGGCATTACCGGCAGCCATCACATGTGCCTGCGCCTGAGTACCCAAAGGTAATGTCAGCGGATATGGTAACTCACTGCCAACTGCTGCAAGATTTGCTTTTAAATCAACACTGTAGTCAAACCCGGTATCGTAAAGGTTAACGCCAATACCGGCTCGCCATGGGCTCCTTCCGGATACGTGCGCCAGCAGCGGATCGTCTATCTGCTGTTGTAGCTTAGCCACCTGCCAGTCACCGGTTACATTAATATCAACACGATAACCAGTATCGACACTGTTGCCGACAAAACCGAAACTCACAGGCTGTGCCAGTAGATCACCTTTCAGCTCCTGCGCTTTAATCACATCATTATCAAAACTCAGGCTACCGTTAACCTGCTCAATTCTGAGTGGTGGTGTATCCATTTCCAGCAGATTATCTTTAAACTGCGCAGCACCCCAGGCACGCACATCACTGCCATCAAATGGGATATCCAATTTGAAACGGGAAGTGACCGGGCCACTGACCTGCACGGTTGTCATCGCCGCCCCTACCGAATCAACCAGAGGGGTTGCCATCATATAATCACGGATCTGAGGTCCATCAGCCGCCACATCCAGCGTTAACTTCAAATGACCGTCTTCACTCAGTTCCGCACCACCGGTAACCTGAGATGCTGTCGCTCCCATAGTTTTGGCATGACTGGCATCGAGGTACATGAAGTCATTTTCAAACATCAGGTTAAGTTTAAGATCAGTCAGATCCGGCCAGGCAGTATCAAAACTAAAACGCCCCTGACGCAACGGAACGTATGCCTGGAAGACACCGTCATGTTTAGAGTAAGGAAAATCCGCCAACTCGCCGTACCAAAGCAACTGGGCCCGATCAGCCTTACCGCCCCGGATTGCTGCAGACAGGTAGTCGGTCAGCTCTTCTCCCAGCGCCAGTGTCGGCAGGTAACGCCAGGCTTCACCGGCGTCACTGGCTGACGCCTCACCATAGAAAGACAACCAAGCCGGTGCATCTACCGGGAAGTCCAGTCGAAACTGACCATCGGCTCGGATATGCGGTGAGGTTACAGAAAGGTGGTCGCTCCACAAACGCCAGCCGGCATCATTCACCTGCCAGTAAGCGGTTACTTCGCCTTTGTTAATCATCAGTGGCGCTTGGAACACATCACCATATGGCAGGGTATCATCAGCTAGGTACAGCTCTGCTTTGCCCCCTTCCAAGTCACCGGACACACTAGCATCAAGCTTGTGAACTTCTGGCAACAACTCCCATTGCTTCATACCAAACTGCTTAAGTTCAGCCGAAAAGCGTGGTGACTGACCATTCGTTGCGGCAACCCGGATATCTTCAAGCACACCGGAAGGTCTCAGGGTATAAAGGATGTCGGCTAACTGACTGTCTTCCGGCAAGAAGCTGATAAAAGGCAGCAAATGTTCCAGTGACAGGCGGCTGATCGCCACTTGCCATTGCGATGGCTGCCACTGAGCGGCAACATCGAACACCGGCCACAAGACTTTATCGGTTTGCAAGGTGAGCTGCTCACTATCAATCCGCCAGCCGGTTTTACCATCTACCAGTGGCAGCGGCTTGAGGCCAACCAGACCCTGGCTGATCCGAAATTCATGCTTTTCTTTGCCTCGCTGCCAGCGAAGATAACTGTCATCAAGCCGTGCCAGGCTGTTCACAACAGTGCCGCTTTGCAGATTAAGCCAGACTTCAGCGTTAACGTTACTACCGGTAACATCAGCGCCGCCCAGCAACTGCTGGTTCAGCCATGGGGTAATTGACAGGTTCTGGGTTTGAACATAAATGCTGCCGGACATCTCAGGCAGGGAACGCTTGGCAGATAAGTTAGCGATTACTCGCATCTGGCTGAAATGGGTATCAGCCACACTGATCACACCTTCAGCAAGGTGCTGGCGACCGGAGCCGTCCCATTTCAGTTCACTGATATCAATACGCAGCTTATGGCCAGCCGGCGATATCATGGTGATATCGGAATTTCGAAGTGAAAACTTACCCAATTGGACAAAAATCAGCTCTTCAAGCCGGGCAATGGTGTTGGCTTGGCTATTATCTTCGGCAACCGGCGCTGAGCTCTGACTGAATACAGAGCCCGGCAGGCGGGTCAGATCCAGGCTCAACCGATCAATCCGGATGCCTTTGAAGACCGGGCGCATTTCAAATGCCGAGCGCAGCATATCAAACTGCAACTCAACATCACCGACCTGAACAATGGAATCCGGCTCGTCAGTGGCAGCCACACTTACGCCCTGCAACAGCAGTGATGGACCTAAATTTCGCCAATGACCTTCCACATGGGCAACATCAAGGCGCATATCAGCCTGCTCCGCTGCCCACTGCCGGATAGGTTCTCGGTATTCGTTAAGCTGGGGAAGGAAAAAACGCAGACCACTAATAGCAATAGCGGCCAGTACCAACATCGTCAGTACCAGCCACATTAATCCACGCGCCAGACGAACTGGAACTGTTGTCACTCAATAGCCTCGCATCGGTTATTACATCATTACGACGTCAAACTGTTCTTGACTGTATAAAGGCTCGGCTTTGATTTTCACCTGTTTACCGATAAACACTTCCAGCTCAGCCAGCGCATGGTATTCATCACCAGCCAACGCTTCAGCCACCGCTGGAGACACATACACCACAAAGCGATCGGCATCATAAGCACGGTTCACCCGGGTGATTTCACGCAGGATCTCGTAGCAAACACTCTCTACCGTTTTCACCGTACCACGGCCTTCACAAGTCGGACAGGTGCCACACAGCACGTGTTCGATACTTTCCCGGGTCCGCTTACGGGTCATCTCTACAAGGCCAAGTTGAGTAAACCCGTTAATGTTGGTCTTCACCCGATCATAAGACAGCGCTTGTTCCAGAGCCAACAGTACTCGACGGCGGTGATCTTCATGGGCCATATCGATAAAATCGATAATGATGATCCCACCCAGATTGCGCAGCCGCAACTGACGAGCAATTGCCTTGGTCGCTTCAATATTGGTATTGAAGATCGTCTCTTCAAGGTTACGTCGGCCAACGAAAGCACCGGTATTGATATCAACCGTCGTCATTGCTTCAGTCTGATCAATGATCAGGTAACCACCTGATTTCAGCTCAACCTTACGATCCAGAGAACGCTGGATCTCACTTTCGGTATCATACAGGTCGAAAATCGGCTGCTCACCAGCATAGTAAAGTAGCTTATCGCTGATCTCCGGCACGAACTCATCAGTAAATTCTTTCAGGTTTTCAAAACCAAGGCGGGAATCAACCTGAATACAGTCCAGCTCAGTGCCGACAAAGTCACGCAGAATACGCTGTGCCAGGCCCAACTCACCATAAAGCATGGACTTTGGTTTATATTTTGCCTTACGCTCCAGCACCTTACGCCACAAGTGCTTCAGAAAAGCCGCATCTTGGGCCATTTCTTCAGCCGTCGCACCTTCTGCTGCAGTACGGATAATGAAGCCGCCCAGCTCATCGCAGTACTCATTGACAATCGACTTCAGGCGCTCGCGCTCGTCTTCGCTCTCAATACGCTGAGACACACCGACATGACCGGCACCCGGCATAAAGACTAAATAGCGGGAAGGTAGAGTCACATCCGTAGTCAAGCGCGCGCCTTTAGTACCCAGCGGATCTTTAACTACCTGAACAACCAGGTCCTGGCCCTGACGAACCAACTCGGAAATATCGCGAACCTGGAACTGTTGCTTTTCATTTTCAGCCACACACTCAGTATGAGGCACGATATCGGAAGCATGCAGAAATGCCGCCTTATCCAGACCGATATCAACAAACGCCGCCTGCATTCCCGGCAACACCCGGCTTACCCGGCCTTTATAAATATTACCGACAATACCGCGTTTTGATTCTCGTTCTATATGTACTTCCTGAAGGTTCCCTCCTTCAATCATTGCAACGCGCGTTTCACTCGGCGTTACATTAATTAGCAGCTCTGTGCTCATGGTTGCCTCTGAATTTACAAACTTAAAAAGTCCTGAACCATGATGTCGGTCTCCATTAACGGTAACCCCACCACAGCGTAATAACTGCCATCGATGCGCTCAATAAACTTGCCACCGAGCCCCTGAATACCATAACTGCCCGCTTTATCCTGCGGTTCACCACTTTGCCAGTAGGATTCTATTTCTTGTTCGGACAAAGTCTTGAACCACACATCGGTAACCACTAGTTTAGTTTCACTTCGGGTCGATGTTGCCAGCGTTACAGCCGTCATCACTTGGTGCTTACGCCCCGACAACAGCCTCAACATCCGCTGCGCATCTGCAAAGTCTTTCGGCTTCTCTAAAATGTTGTCATCTACTACAACAATAGTATCTGAACCCAGCACGGGTATATGGCCATCGGTTTCCTGCACCCCGGCTATCGCCTTATCCTGTGAGAGGCGCTGCACATAATCAGCGGGGCTTTCACCTGATTGATGACATTCTTCGACATCAACCACAACCCGTTCAAAGGTATAACCGAGTTGAGTTAAAAGCTCTTTACGACGAGGCGAGCCTGATGCCAGATAAAGCTGAACTGCAGACATGATGATACCATTTACTTAAATATCAAGAAGATCCACTCGGTGCGATGGACTTACTTCGTCACAACCTAACACCGAACGAACCTTGTTTGAAAAGTTATTTAACGAATTGAGAACTTACGACGCATTCGCCGCAGTAATAAAAACAGCCACGGCCAGAGCAGGAAGTTTAGTAAAACCGCCCATAACCGTTGCGGTTCAAATGTGATCACTGAGACCAGGTATTCGGCCCAGAACTCAATCAGCTTACCGCCGAGAGAAAGCAAAGCCACCAGCATCGCCTGCTGCCATAAAGACAGGTTACGCATAACCTGGAAGTTCAACGCCACGATATAACACAGCACCGACATCATCAGTCCGCGTACGCCGAGGGTCGAGCCAAGCATCAGATCCCAAAGCAAGCCCAGAGCCAGAGCCGTACCAACATTTACCCGGTGTGGTAGAGCCAGTACCCAGTAGAAGGTGACCAGCAGCACCCAGGATGGCCTGAACAATTCTAGTTGCCCCGGCCAAGGCGCAGCCTGAAGGATCAGCGCCACAATAAAAGACAGCCAGATCAATAAGCGGCCATTCGGTCGACTATTCGCCACTGTTGATCTCCCCTGCGATTAAAGTTTCCCTTGGTGTCGGCCATACCAACAGCAGGTAACGCAAGCGGTCAAACTGCACCGTCGGTCTGGCTTTGATTTGTGCAAAAGGCCGTTTGTTATCAAATGAAAACTCGGTGACATGCCCTACCGGATATCCTTCCGGGAAACGTCCTCCCAAGCCGGAAGTTACCAGCAAATCCCCTACCTGAATATCGGTACTACTTGGCACGTGTTCCAACTGGATCTGGTCGATCTGACCACTGCCGGAGGCGATCACCCGGATATCATTGCGAACAACTTGAACCGGAATAGCATGAGTCGGATCAATCAGCAACAGCACCCGGCTGTTATGCGCTCCGACATACGAAACCTGACCAACGATCCCTTTTTCGTTGATCACCGGCTGGCCTTCATAAACGCCATCCGTCCGACCTTTATCTATCATCACCTGATGACTGTAAGGATCAGAGTCCACAGCCATCACTTCCGCAATCAGTTTTTTCTCATCACGGACAAACGGCGAGCCCAACAGCTCCCGCAAACGCTGGTTTTCCTGCTTTAGCTGGTCGAGCAGCAACACATCACTCTGCTTAACCAGTAACTCACGCTTAAGTGCTTTATTTTCTGCCAACAAACGCTGATGGGAGCTCACCTGACCAGACACACCATCTAACAAATCTCGTGGCAAGTTAGCAGCATACTGAAGCGGTGCAATCGCTGAATTCAACAGATAACGTACATTGGCGAAGGCATCTAGGCGGCTGTCGGCCAGCATAAGACTAACCGACAGTAAGATGGCAAGAAACAGGCGCAGTTGCAGGGAGGGGCCCCTGCCGAATATAGGTTTCATCTAACGCTATAACCTGTTTTATCTATTGCCAGAGCTGGCATTATTCGTCGCTGAATAGATCGCCACCGTGCATATCGATCATTTCCAGAGCTTTACCACCACCACGAGCTACACACGTTAGAGGGTCTTCGGCAACAACCACTGGAATACCGGTTTCTTCAGTCAGCAGACGATCAAGGTCACGTAGCAGCGCACCACCACCGGTCAGTACCATACCGCGCTCAGAAATGTCAGAAGCCAGTTCCGGCGGACACTGCTCAAGTGCAACCATAACTGCAGATACGATACCTGTCAGCGGCTCCTGCAGCGCTTCAAGAATTTCGTTAGAGTTCAGGGTAAAGCTGCGAGGCACACCTTCAGCCAGGTTACGACCGCGAACTTCAATTTCACGAACTTCGTCACCTGGGTAAGCCGAACCGATTTCATGCTTGATGCGTTCTGCGGTTGCTTCACCAATCAGGCTACCGTAATTACGGCGAACATAGTTAATGATCGCTTCATCAAAACGGTCACCACCAATACGAACAGATGATGAGTAAACCACACCGTTCAGAGAGATCACAGCAACTTCGGTAGTACCACCACCGATATCGATCACCATAGAACCGGTTGCTTCAGAAACTGGCATACCTGCACCGATTGCCGCCGCCATTGGCTCGTCAATCAAGTACACTTCACGGGCACCGGCACCCAGTGCAGATTCACGGATCGCACGACGCTCAACCTGGGTTGAACCGCAAGGTACCGCAACCAGAACTCGTGGGCTAGGACGCAGGACGCTGTTGTCATGTACCTGCTTGATAAAATGCTGAAGCATTTTTTCTGTCACATAGAAATCAGCAATTACACCGTCTTTCATCGGACGGATGGCTGCGATATTGCCCGGCGTACGACCCAGCATCTGTTTGGCGTCATGACCGACGGCCGCAACACTCTTAGTTGCACCAGCACGATCCTGACGAATCGCAACTACTGATGGTTCATCTAGAACGATGCCCTGTCCTTTGACATAAATAAGGGTGTTGGCAGTACCCAGGTCAATAGACAGGTCATTAGAAAACATGCCACGAAGTTTTTTAAACATAGTCTTCGGCTAATCCTGCAAGCTCACAAAATTCGTTAAATTGGGCTAAATGTATCAAGGGGCAAGGATCGAGACAAGGTAAGGTTTGTCAAACCTGCCACAGATCCGCATTTTATTTAATGAAGTCACGGCTTAATCCCCTTCTCTCCGCGGTAAATTATCCTGTCATTTCCTCGATAAACACCGAAAGTTACTACCGCAGAAGGATTTTCATCACCTTTACCCCGCCAATTATAAGTCAGCCATGGTTGATTTGAATGTAAACCAAAGCACTTTATTTCATTATCGCTATCATTTATTTTTGTCGGCACATCAGTTGTTACTCGCTGCCAGAAACGTACCTGCTCTCGGAAATAATCACTGCGATCAGGTGTTGCCTCCAAACCATAACTTTCACCACGACTCAAAGTACCCAAGCCTTGGGTAAAAGATTTCGATTTCACAACATCTTCAGCAGCGGTCGGCCACCTTATCTGTTTACAATAATTACGGCCATCAAACGAACTTACATCATCATCGGCATTTACAACAAAAGAACTCGTTTCAGAATCCCAATACTCAGCCCGTAAAGGTACACTTATCGGTTTATCAAACTGAGTATTAACATCTTCCAACTTGAGTCGGCCATAACGAGCATGAATATTCCCAGCTAACGCTTTTGCTTTCTCTGGCGTGCTGCCATCAATCAGGCGAATCTCGAGATCTTTGGCATCAAAGTCAGTACAACCACGCTCGTTGCAATTAACTGTCCGCCCTTTATCAACAATCAGCCCGATGGCAACAGCATAAGGGCCATCAGGCGTTGTAGTTTTCGGACGGGTTTTAGTCACATCTCGCTTAAAGCCAACTTGGCGTGACTTTACTTCCAATGCAGCTTTATCCCATCCCGATATTAATGTTCCTTTATCTAGGCGAGGGGTTAACTCATTTTTTGCCGAACCAGTAACGATTGCATCCGTTGCAACAAGATCCAGGGACTCCTTAAAACCAGCCGCTAAACGACTATAGTTTAAAGTAGCGCCTCCGCTACGGTTTTGCGCCTCAACTTTAAAACTTGCAGTAAAAGCCCGATCCATATAGGTAAACTTATTAGGAACGGCATCGACTAATTGACTACTTTTTAAAGCAAAATGATGCGGATAAAACCGTCCGAGCGAACCGACGCCTTGGTCTACGGTCATCCCCAGATAATCGGCATCGGCCTGTAACCACAGACTGCCTACTTCACTCCAGCTCAGGTTATTGACTGCCAAGCCATGCTTTGCCTCTCGAGTGTTCGAGAAAAGATAGGTACTACTCCCTTGCAGCAGGCCTTGTTGACCTCCGGCTGGTGTAGCCAGATTATGGCTCAACACCATCGGAGCCGTTATTTCACCGGCTACGGAATAATAATTTGGCGTTGATTGCCCTTCTCGGCACCATACAGGATCGGTTGTAATGATATCGGCCTTATTATCTCTGCTGAAATCAGCCTGACGCCGTGCCAATACAGATGACCAAGCCACAGGCTTAAACGTCACACTGAATTGTTCGCCGGCTCTGGCGAAGGCATTTCCGCTACTTGCTGTTCCCGAAAAATCCGTCACACCAATGGCAGAGCGAACATCACACATGGCAAAGGTATAGGGCCGCGAATGAATAACAGCCTTCCCGGCCAGTCCTTTCCAGTCTCTTTCAAAATTTTTACAATCCAGAATACTGCTATCGCATTTTTTCGGCTGCCATGTCTTATCAACCAGCTCAAAAGAAATCTCACCTGCATCGTTATATTTCACCGGTAACCATGCCCAACCATTGATAAAAGTAAGATCATGCTCTTTTTTTTGGCCAACTGATAACGTTATGTTATCAATTTCAACATCATGGTTTCTGGTAGTCGGGCGCACATAACTGAGCGCCTGAAAAGTCAGTGTTTTCAAAGCGCCAGGTGCCGGCCTGCTATAATCTTGAATCGTTTCACACCCCTGGCCAGTATCCGCGACAACTTCCACCAATACCCGCGGGTCTGGTTTACCCGCCACCAGCGAAACAGGATTTCCTCGGTTCACTCTAAAACCATAAGGAGAAAAACGATAAGGACCGCCGGTATCAGATAGATCGTTAATGGAACCCTCAATTGAGAGATCACCGACCTTCTTGCTTTCCAGCCATAATGTTAACTGCCCATTAGAAAAAGGCTGAGATATCGCACTCTGAAAGCATTGCGTCGCAGCTTTTGATTGAGCCCAACAACTCTTTTCCGGACTACTCGATGTAACAGACGCATTCAGAGTGCCCGAATAATCACTTTTTAATGTGCCATCTTCTTTACGAACCGAAAAAGTGACAGGCATCCGTTCACAAGTTAAACCAAAAGCTTGTGTGGGTGTTATTTCCAAATATTCTTTCGGAGTTGGAGAAAAGCACTCACTTTTTCCAGTAACTTTTGCCGCATTACTGAGCTGAAGCTGACAAGCAGTCACCGCGCCCACCAGTGTGGTAGCATTAGACAAGGCGACAGCCCCCTGAGAGTAAATCCGACCATTAAACTGTCCGGATACATTAATGTTCACAGCATAATTTGTGGCGACCTGAGGCGGGCCTTTAGGATAATTAGCGGGGAGCGGGCAAGCTCTTCCAGAGTTATAGGCGAAAACAGTCAGGTTATCTGTTGGTGATGATGTGTTAACAGCTCCGCCAATACTCAATTTATCTCTGACATGAAGCGTCACCTGCCCTTGAATCGTCAGTTGTCCACGAATATCTGCGGCATCAAGCCAATACTCTCCGGCCGGCAAAATTAAATGACCACTAGGCTCAACAGATAAACCAAATGTCCAACCTGACTCAGCCCGAAAATAGGTATCGGAACGTGCACTTTGGTAATCTGTAATAACAACGTTAGACTTAATTAATGCAGAATGAACACCGGAACTATTCCAGTTGAGAGTTTTCTTTTTTGCCATCTTGCCACCAAGCACACAATGGCTTCCGTCGCACTGGCCAAGCAAAGGGGCCTGAGGAGTATGATCTGGCGCATAATGATTACCAACGATTTGATTCGAGAAACCAATCATCCTCGACTGAGTGTTCGTTATTTTGGCCCCACTATCAATTGTGACTAAATTATTCGAATTTCCTTGCCAAGTTTGGACCGGGCCGGGAAATAACTCACAATGGTCGGGCTCAGGTTTAGGCAATGGTTCAATCGTTCCGTTGCAATTAAGAATTTCCGTATTCTGTCCGGACACGTAAACATTATTACTTAGCCCCCAAATACTCGCCGATGTTTCCATCGCCAAGTACCAATCATTTGGGTAAATATCCCAACGATAGAAATAGTAGCGAATCTTTCCTGGTCTGTTTCCTTTTCCTGGCTCATAGTGCAACCAAATATCATGATGCTGTCCAGATACCGTCCAGCGATCATTAATTACAGCAACATCACCGGATACGTTAGACCATAATATTTTCTTGCTCCCATTCTGCCCGGTTAGAATAACCCGCTCCTGGTGTTGGACATTAGTAATGCGAAAAACAACATCAAAGCCTTTATTCACCTGCAAACGGCCACACTCAGCCAAGGCAGACATACTATAAAACAGCGCCACCGCACAAAAAGCAATTCGATAACAATATTTCACGGTTTTAGCCTCTTTGCCCACACTTCCTGAGTTCGCTGAACCTTTATTGCCCCACTACCGCAAGAGCCCGTACTTTCCAGGTGATAATGAATTACGGAGTCTACATCAATAGCCTGACAACTTACTGCTACCTGACAGTTATGAAAATTGGAAAATGACGGATTGCTATTATCACACCTTCCAGTCACATTCGGGTCACCAACCGGAAACAGGCGGTTGAGCCCCCATTCTATTCCGCTGTTCGCCGCAAACCAGGCACGGGTTCCCAGCACCTCGCGGGTGGTGGTATCACTTTGCGACCAGTTAATTTTCACCAAAGCCGCCGCCATTACCGCCATTACGGTGATCACAAATATCGCCACTATCAGCGCGCTGCCCTGTTGTCTTCTACGGTACATTCATCACCTGTACATCATGGCTATATTGCGTTTTCTCACCGTTATTACTGAATACCAACTGGAAGTGAACAAGCTGATTGCGATTTAGCGCAGCATGTTCCAACGTGAAATGGCTGTCTTTAGAAGTGACCTTCTCAGCCAATGTTACCGGCGTAGAAAAAAGGGCATTTCCCGTTGTTCGGGTCGCTCGGGTTAATTGTTCCCCGGCCAAACAAAACTGAACATCAAGGCCATAGATATAAAACCGTTCAGAAACCGATTCACTTTCAAAACTGGTTGTGCTCTTTAACGTAATCAGCCACGGCTGTCCCTTACGCCCCCTGACTTTTTTAATCTCAGCTGAACGCATAGCCGAAGTTAAATCTGCGGGCTGCACCGGATTAATCACCAACCGGTGTTTATTCACTTTGGCTTTTTTCCCCTGAACCGGTGAAGACATGATCCCCTGCAATTTATCAACATCATCCAATGACGAATCGATATAAAAGCCGGCATACTCAATCGGAGTAAAAGTAATGCATTTATGATCCGATGAAACAGTCAGGCTGTTTGGCACAGCATGACGCAACTCTCTTGAAAGTCGCTCAACAGCGAAACGAGCCTGAGACTGTATCTGCTCGCGAACCCGGGTATCCACATATCCCTGAGCCCCCAACTGCAAATAACTGCCGATCCCAAGTGAGATCACTCCCAGCACAACAAGAGCCATCACCATTTCGACCAAAGTGAAACCTCGGACGTAATTACGTTTCTGCATCAATAATTACTCCGATAGGCTGAAAACTGATAACTCCCATATCGACCGGCATCGACAGTCAAGTTGATCCGCTTATGAATACGATTGGCTTTATTTCGAATCTGCTCAACCGTGGCCGGAGTATTGTCTAAAGCAGGGTCATAAAATATTGCAACTGTCACTGTGAAATTGCTGTAAGGCGGGGCAACATCATCGCCGAGCACATCCTCTATATTGCCGCGAGCTCCTTTAGTACAGCTGCGGTTATTACCGCTCCAGCAGCCAATATAGTCATCAACATCATCCAGTTGTATCCGGCTTTCATCTGCCCCATTAACTTTTTCAACCCCCAATACAGTACTACACGACAAGGGGATTTCTGTGGGTAGATCCGGGTGGGCGGTATCATCACACCGAGAGCGACCACCGTTATCATCGCTATTCTGGTCAAATTTCCGCGCCAATATCTCGGTCATCAACGCATTTGCTAATGCCGCGGCACGCGCCTGATAATGAGGTTCAGCAGAGCGCTCAACCTGGGGGAACAAAAAGCTGGTCAGTGTTACCATTGCAATTCCCATCACGACGATCGCAATGATACCTTCAATCAAGGTAAAGCCCTTTTGATGTCGAGACCAATTCAATTGCATCTCCCCTGGCCAATAAAACCTTCACTATTAATACATATACTCAAGCTTTTGCGGTCACGAGCCTCTAGATTTATTTGGCATCCAGCCTGACACATTCGCTGACCACTGTTGTCGACTGGGCGCCCTAATAAATCAAAATAAATCGTATTTTGCCGGGACGAAAAACGCACATGTATCGTTTTCCCTGACACTATCCGGCTAACAGCACCAGCCTCTGATTCTGACGGACAAGATGCCCCGGTAATCATCCCCATACATGATGAGCTTTCACCAAAGCCGGCAATGATACGCAATGGGAAGTCCGTACTTTGACTAACAGTCGCTTGCATGGCGGTAATTTGAATTTGGCGGACAATACTCACGGCTTGATCGCGAGCCAGATAGGCATCAAAACCACTGCGCCCCATCAGACGCGAAGCGGCTGTCACACTGACAATCCCGATCAGTATGATCACCACAATAAGTTCGATTAAGGTAAAACCGCGCTGACTGCCGGGCATGAGCCACCCTGAAGAATTATTCTGATAATGAGGTTCTATTTAATAAAGATGCCAAAGGATAGCACCTTTGTTAAATAGAGCTCCGAAGAGCTCTATTTTTTACTAACAATTAGCACTTATCCTTATCGATTGTAATCGTTGGAGCGGCACTAGACGTCGCTTCACTATATTCGATATAGCACTCTCCATCACGAACAGCTTTTGCATCTGCATAAGTTGTTTTAGTTTTTTGGGTAAACACGGCTTTATTAGCTTTACCATCATATTGCACAACCCACTCACTGGATGTGTCTAACTGTAAAGCAGATGTAATACCATTAGCCGTTGCTTTCGGGTATCCATAAACTGTTTTAATACCATCAACATCAGCTTCTGTCGAAGAACTCTCAACCCCACGAATAGCCGCTTTACCATATACAATTCCAGCTGCGCCATTAATGGCACCTTTCAAACCTTCCAGTGTTGAAGAGCGAGCATCACCTTGAAGGTTCAGGAAACGTGGTGCAGCCGTTACTGCCAAAATACCAAGAATGACAATAACAACTACTAGCTCGATCAGAGTAAAACCATTTTGTCGTTTCATAACTTTTCTTTCTCTCATCTATTCAAAATACTAAATAGTTTATTTACAAGCTTGGTCTGACATGGTTACTGTAGCAGGAGTTGTTGCATCTCCTGCAGCCTTGTAAATCAGATAACACTCATCAGGAATCTTAGCTTTTTCTGTATTCGCATATTCCTTGAACGTTAATAGAATCTCGCCAGTCTTAGTATCATCACCCTCACTACCTTTTACTATCGCCCAATCATCAGTAAAATTAGAGATTGTTGTAACAATACCGGCTGATGACGCTGTTGGGTAACCAAACAGTGTCTTCACTTTATTTGAAGACTCACCAACCTCGACAACTTTGTCACTCGTTTCAACACCATCAATAGCCGCCTTTCCATAAACGATACCAGCCGCACCATTGATAGCCCCTTTCAGGCCCTGAAGAGCGGAATTACGAGCATCCCCCTGCAGGTTCAGGAAACGTGGTGCAGCCGTTACCGCCAAAATACCCAGAATAACAATCACAACCACGAGTTCAATTAGCGTAAAGCCGCCTTGACGTTTCATAACTTACTCCTAATTATTTTAAATAGACTTCGACCCGGCCCAGTGCCGGTTTATATGTAAATGAATGTCCTGCCTCAACATTAACCGAGCCAGAGCCATCCTTACCGGCCGAGGCCAGTTGGTAGTAACGACAAAGCTTTTCAGAACCGTTTCCTTCAGCTTTAACGTAAAACAGGTAGTTACCACTTGCCGCACCTGTCTTATCGGTTGTGGCCAGGGGTGGGTTTTGTAACAGATTATCAAGCAGTGAAAGGCAGTCAGTTTCACTGACAACATTTAAGTTCAGTGCACCATCGGTAAGTGCATACGGGTAACCGTCGCGCACAGTGCCATCATCGGTAGCCTTGGTCAGCCAAAAATCCGTTCCGTCATAATTCACCAAATTCTGCCCACTGGCATTCGACGGACGACCATAGGCTTCCCATTGGGCACGAGCTGATAACACGGAGGTTGCAAACCCGCCGGCCACACCTTCTATCGAGGCTTTTTTGGCTTCATCGGTTACCTGCAGAAAACGTGGTAATGCAGTTGCCGCGAGCAATCCAACAACAATGATGACAATCACCAACTCCACCAAGGAAAAACCGCTTTGCTTTCTCATTATGTTTCTCTTTACGTCAAAAAAACGACTCTTAATCCGTCAAAAAGTCGTTCAGCCGTATTCTCTCATGCTGGAAAAATAATTCCAGCCAGTTACTGCCAGTTATTTGATAAAAACAAGAATTATACTGTTCAGATCTCATTCCCTTTTCTGTGTAAAACCGAATGTAATGAACACTTCTTTCTCGTGAAGCCAGAAGCTCCCACATTCTCTCACAGTCAACCTGCCCGTTGTGCAGCACAATCGGCCAGCCCAGCGCAGTAAAACCAAGCTGAATGCCATCAACATTGAGCTGTTTCGGCTTATCTTGTAATTCCCATTCTTGTCTAAAGCTGGATGCACTTTTAAAAAAAGTCTGCTCCAGTTGTCTGAGTTGTGTCTGTTCGGCTTTTTTCTCTATTTTCTGCCACTGCACCAACATCACACCGGCAATAAACAACACAGCACTGAACCAAATAAAGAGCCGAAAGCGTTGCTTTTGCTGCCGCTTAAACACCTCGGGCAACATCGAGCAAACTCCACATTGGCAAGAAAATCCCCAAAGCCAGAATCAACACCATCCCAGCCACAATTAACAGCAAAATCGGTTCTATTCTTGCAGTCAGCGTTTTCAGATCGTAATCCACTTCACGATCATAAAAATCAGACACTTCCAGCAGCAGGTTATCAACCTGACCGGTCTCTTCCCCGACCGCAATCATCTGCAGCACCAGAGGGGTAAATACGCCTGACTGGCTGGCTGTACTGGCAATACTGTTACCGCCCTCGATGCCGTTCTTCATCTCAATCAGACGGTTCTCCAAAAAGCGGTTACCCAGGGCTTCTGCAGACATCTGAATCGCCTGGTTGAGTGGCACCCCGGCTCTGAGCATCAAAGAAAACGTACGAGAAAAGCGTGACAGCTGTGCCCGGTTAATGATGCCGCCGACAATCGGCATTCTCAGACGCCAGCGATCCCACGTTTCATGCCCGCCAGGCGTTCGTCGCCATGCCCGCAACATGACCCAACTGACCACCAGCGTACCAAGCATCAGCGGCCAGTAGTGCACAAAAAAGTTTGATGTTGCGATCAGTATCCGAGTCGGCAGTGGCAGATCCACACCAAAGCGGCTAAACATTGATGCAAACTGCGGAATCACCTTAATATTCAATACCGCCATTGCCAGAAAAATGGCCGATAACACAAAGATCGGATAACGCATTGCCGACTTGATCCGGCGACGAGTTTCCATCTCCTGCTCGTAATAGTTGGCCAGCTGCAACAGCGACTCATCCAGACGACCGGTATTTTCGCCAACGTGGATCATGGAAACAAATAGCTCATCAAAAACCCGAGGATGCTGCTTCATTGCCGTAGATAAGGCTCGTCCATTGGTTAGCTCAACAGATACCGCTTCAAGCGTTTCCTGCATCAACGGGTGGGCTGAGCTCTGGCTCAAACCCTTAATTGCCCGGAGCAGCGGCACCCCAGCTTTCGTTAAGCTGTAGAGCTGGCGACAAAAAATCACCAGCACATCTAAAGGCACATTACTTTGAAACATTGACTGAAGATCCAACCCAGCTCCCTGAGCCTTACCCTGGCGAATTTCCAGCGGAATGATCCCCTGGCGGATCAACAGATCAGCTGCAGCGTCCTGAGTTGCCGCTTCAATCTGTCCGCGCTGAAGTTCCCCCTGATTACCACGGCCGCGATAATTAAATACCGGCATAATTTACTCCTGACAGTTATAGCAAGATGCTATCGTGGAAATCGCCTTCACCCAGCATCAATACCTCTTCAAGGCTGGTGTGTCCTTCCAAGGCCAGCTCCATGGCTGATTCAATCAATGGCTTATATCCATCAGCTTTTCTGGCTATCTGACTGAAGATCACTGCATCATTACCACGCAGGGCATCCATCATCGGCTGATCCAATTCCAACAGCTCAAATACACCGATCCGTCCCTTGTAACCGGTAAAGTTACAGCTCTGACATCCCCGGCCACGATGGAAATCACGGTACTGATGCTGTGGAAATCGCGCCATCAGCCATTGCTGTTTAGATGTATCCAGCTCGTCACTTTCTTCGCAATCTTTACATACCCGGCGCACCAAGCGCTGAGCCAACACCGCACGCACCGCACTGGCAACCAGATATCCCGGCGCTTCCATATCCATCATTCGCAGGGCACTGTCGATTGCATCATTGGTGTGCAACGTCGACAGAACCAAGTGACCGGTCAGTGCTGAACGCAGGCCGATTTCAACGGTTTCCTGATCGCGCATCTCACCGACCAGAATGATATCGGGATCCTGACGCAGAAAAGTTCGCAGGATCGATGAAAAAGTCAGTCCGATCTTGCTGTTCACCTGTACCTGATTCACCCGTGGTAATCGGTATTCCACCGGATCTTCTGCCGTGATCAGTTTCTTGCCCGGCTTATTCAATTCACTCAAGGCACCATACAGGGTGGTGGTTTTACCCGAGCCAGTCGGACCGGTTACCAAGATCATCCCGTGCGGACGCTTCAACTGACGGCGAAAGCGCTGCAGCAACTCATCCGGCATGCCAATCTCTTCCAGGCTCAGGATCCCTGCCGACTGATCAAGCAGACGCATTACAACAGATTCACCGTGCTGAACCGGCATGGTCGAAACACGAACATCAACCGAGTGGCCGCGAACTTTGACGTTGAAACGACCATCCTGTGGAAGACGCTTCTCGGAGATATCCAGTCCGCTCATCAATTTAAGGCGCAACACCAATGCGGCCGATACGCTGGTTTCATTGAGCAGGGTTTCGTGCAGTACACCATCAATACGCTGGCGGATCCGCAGCACATCAGCATCCGGCTCAATATGAATATCCGAGGCACCGACCTGAATCGCATCCTCAAACAAGGAATTGATCAGCTTAACAACCGTCACTTCCTCGTTATCGTTGTCATCAAAGCCGAAACTGAAATCAGAACTGTCCTGATGCTCGGCCTGCAACTGCTCGGCAAACGACACAATTTCCTGAGTCCGGCGATAATAGCGATCGAACGCAGCAATCAGATGGCGCTCCGGTGCAATAACCAGTTCAACCCGGTACTGTGCCAACTGGTTGTATACCGCTTCCTGAGCCGCCAAGTCCGCCGGATCACTCATGGCAACACGGACAGTATCACCGCGACAGCCAATCACCAGCGCACGCAAGCGGCGGGCATGAACTTCCGACAACAGGGACACGGATTCAATATCAACACTCACCCGGGTCAAATCGACTAACGGAATATCCAGCTGACGCGACAGGAATGACAGCAATTGCTGTTCCGTCAAAAAGCCCATGCTGATCAGGGTATCCCCCAGCTTACGGCCGGTTGAACGCTGCTTGTCCAGTGCCTGCTCCAACTGATCCTGAGCAACAATACCTTCTTCAACCAGCAAGTCGCCAAGGCGCTTTCTCAAACGAATTTGCATGGTAATTAACCTTCCCGAGAATCAAGCGCCGTCAGACGCTGTTGAATAAACTGTTGTGACTGAGATGAAATCCGTCCCATCAGCAACGCCTGCTGATAGGCATCACGAGCTTTACTTTCCTGCGCATCCCGCTCCAGCGCAATCCCTAATCCCATCCACCAGCGTCCGTCGTAAGGCTCATCCTTAACCAACATCCGGTAACTACTCATTGCTAACCTGTTATTATTAAGCTGCTGTGCCAACGCACCGCGCATCGCCAAGTAACCGCTGTGGTGTTTTTCCGGTAGCTGATTCAGCACATTCAGCGCCGCCTGCGGCTGTGATTCATTGGCCAGCAATTTGGCCAGAGTCAGGCGCAGATCAAGCTGCTTGCTGTCCAACTCAAGTCCGTGCTGCAGGGTCGCAATGGCTTCACGCACCTCTCCCCGCCCGTAATACAGTGCCGACAGCTTCTGCCTCGCTTTCACCCACTCAGGCTGGTAAATCACAGCAGATTCCAGGTAACCAATCGCTTTTTTACTGTCTCCATTCTCCCAGGCTTTATGGGCTTTTTCGTATTCAATTTCCGCCAACTGACCCGCATCCAGCTCTACCGTTTCAATACTCAGCTGTTCGTCAGACGAAGCGGTATTCATCACTTCTGCCGACTCACTAACAGTGGCTGGCTCTGTATTTAACGGTTTCTGAGGCTTACTGGCAGAAGGCTTAGCCTTCACTACTTTCGTAATGACAGGAGCTGGCATCTGTTGTTTCTGCTCAGGCCCGGATGAAACAGATATTGGCCCAGCTTTAGACTCTGCCTTCACTCGAACTACGGTGCGTTTACTAGGCTCAGGTAACTGTGTTTTGTTTTCCACGGTTTGTAGCGGCTCTACCACTTCAGACTCAACAGTCGGTTCTGAAACCTTCTGGCTTTCAACAGGCTGCTCTTGCGTCGGCAAAGTCATTGCAACCGATGGCTTAGCTGTGTTTTGTCTTACAGACTCAACCTGTACGACGAAGTCATCGTGTACTTCCCGCTCTTCTTCCTGCTGCGCTGCCTGTGTCACTTGTCCGGCTAAACTCTGAGAGCCAAACCACCAACCGGCCGCCCCGGCGACCAGCGCGATAACAACAACCGACCCGGCCCAATAAGGAGCCCGGTTGCGCGGTACAGGCCTGATCGTTGCAGCCTGCAAAGGTGCTGCGGCAGTACTGTTATTCTTACGGCTCAACTCATTGAGCTTTTTATTAATTTCACTCATGCTCAATGCCATCCCCAAAGCACAGGGAACGTCCACCTCGGCTGACGTGCCCCTAAGGTATCTTTTACTGCGTTTAAAATATCTTCACGCTCAACTGACGGAGTGTTGCTGCTGCAGGCCGCAATCAGGGCTTTATGGCACAGCTGGTTGATCAGGCGGGGGATTCCCCGACTCGCCTTCCAGATATCCCGATACTGAGCCAACTCAAACAACGATCGGGAGCAGCCCGCACAATTCAGGCGAAAGTCGATATAAGAAATGGTTTCCGCTAAATCCAGCGGACGCAGACAAGCCCGAAATGTAATACGCTGCTGAAACTGTCGCATGTGATGCTGTGCCAGTCGCAGGTCAAGTTCCGGCTGTCCCAGCAAGACGATCTGCAACAGTTTTTCCTGCTCCGTTTCCAGATTGCCGAGCAGGCGAATCACTTCCAGAGCATCATCCGGCAGTGCCTGGGCTTCATCCAGCAACACAACAACAGAACGCCCCTTTGCCTTACGCGCAATCAGTGCCTGCTGCAGGTGCTCGGTCAGTGTCGTATTATCACCATCAGCCAGAATATTCAGCTCTCTTGCCAGCGCCAGGCGCAACTCATGACCGTTCGCAGCCGGCGTCGGCAGATATGCCAGATCAAAATGTTCCGGCAGCTGATTGATTAGCATGCGACAGACCAGAGTCTTCCCCGTTCCTACCTCACCGGAAATCTGGATGATCCCCTCTCCCATTTCCAGTGCCGCCAACGTCGTCTGGATGGCTTCCAGATGCGGTGGCAAAGCATGAAAAAGAGCTGTATTCGGAGTAAGAGAAAATGGCAGCTCGCTGAGGCCGAAATGCGCCTGGTACATGACTTAGCCCTCTTCAGGGAACCATTCAGTTACCAGCGCACGAGAACGCTCCAGTTCCTTCTGCCAGGTATTCTCACCAACTACGGTTGGTTTCAGCAGGATCACCAGTTCAGTTTTGGTTTCCAGCTTATTAACGTTACGGAATAAGTGGCCCAGTACAGGAATGTCTCCTAGCAGCGGCACTTTCGATACCTGATCATTGAGTGATGATTTCATCAAACCACCAATCACCACCACATCACCGCTTCGGGCATGGATCACGGAATCCGATTCTCTCACCGAGCTTTTGGCCAGAGGCAGCTTATAAGTACCGAACGTCTGTCCCAACTCAATATCTCTTACCTCGGTAACCACATCGACAACCGCCGGGTGAACATGCAGTAACACGCCGCCTTCATCATCAATCTGCGGAGTCACATCAAGGGAAATACCGGAGAAGAAAGGGGTCAGTTCAATATCTGGAGAAGCGGTACCACCGTCGCTGTTCACTTCACCACCGGAAATATGAGTGACGAAATACTGATCACCACCGACCTTAATCACCGCTTTCTGGTTATTGGCCGCCGTGACACGCGGGCTGGACAGAACGTTGAGATCGCCCTGCGTATCCAGGAAGCTCAGCACGGCATCAAAGTTACCGTCAGAGATGGTGATATTAGTCTGGCCACCCAGTAAATCGGAAATCGCGCCGCCACCTGGCAGTGCCGGAATTTGAAGGTTACCGTTCGCATCAGATGTCAGGTTACCTCTGCCGAAAATGATCTCGGTACCGCCGATTGTCTTGGTAATATTGCTCCAGTTGATCCCCTGCTGATAGCCATCGCTCAGGGTCACTTCCATAATCTTGGCTTCCAGCACCACCTGACGCTTAAGGCGTTTTTGGGATACCCCCAGAAACTCTTTCACTTCGCGCAGCTCATTCGGGTAAGCGCGAACAGAAATCAGACTGGCTTGAGGCGAGACAACGATGCTGCGTCCCTGACCACTGCCAATCATTGCCTGCACCGCCTTTTCCAACTGCTGCCAGAAATCACTTTCAGAGGTCGTCTCAATCACAGTTCCGCCCGTGGCTGAACTTGACGAACGATCATTACTGTTCTGTGAGTTACCGTCGTTATTATTGCTGTTAGCAGAACCGGAACTGCTGCCGGAGGAATTTGAACCGTTATCGGTAATAGAGCCGGTAGTCAGCGAGGTCAGAGACAGACCACGGCGTTTAAGTTGTAGGTAATCGACCGGGATCACTTCAGTGCGCAAAGTCGCCGGGAATACCTGAATGATGTTACCTTTACGGATTGTGTTATAGCCGTAGATATCTGATACCACATCAAGGACTTCATCCAGGGTTACATCACGCAGAGTCAGTGAAATGCGGCCTTTTACTTCAGGATGGAGCACGATATTAAATGGCGTCCCCTTCACCAGGCTGCCAAAAAAAGCACGGGCATCTACATTACGGGCATTAACCCGAAAACGCTTTTCCAGCGCAGAATGTGCCGCGTATTCAGTACCGTCGAGACTCGGCATCAGATCGGCATTCACCGCTGGAGGCAGATCCTGTAACGGCCGACTTGCGGCTTCATTCACCGCCTCATTCAGTGCACTTTTGACCTCAACGGGATCGCGATGTCCCATATTTGTCGAGCACCCGACCAGGGATGCAACAAGTACACCTACAACTAATCCACGCATGCTAACCACTTTACTCTTTTTATTTATTAATATGTTTTTACTTCGTCAGCAAAAAGCACCAGACGCCACTGCTTTCCGCCGCGTGTTACCGTGACGTAGTCATCCTTAATTTCGGTCAGGGTATAACCGCTAACACGCCCGCCAAGTTCGACAGGCACATTATTCAATATCACCGTACAGGCACGCTCAACGCATACAATTCCCTGCAGATCCGGTAAGCGAGCTTTTTTTGTTGTATATTTTTTTGCCGGGGCCTGCCATCCCAACGGGGCTGTCGGGTCCTGAGATGCATTGGCATAACCCGCCATTACAACCAGCATTGTCAGAGCCATCAAAACAGACTTAACCACCGATGAAATCCTTACTTTCGCCTAATGTGTAAACATCCAGCTGAATATCAGCCCACGGATACTGATCGACCTGATAGTTCAGGCTTTGCCAGTAATATTTCACCGGCAATGCTTCGAGCTGCTCCAGAGAAGAGACAACATCAAAATATCGACCACGTAATTTCAATCGCACCGGGTGAATGTAAAAGCCTTCATCATCTCCACTGATCAACTGAACCGGTGGCAGTGTTTCCAGTGACACCAACTTAAGACGCTCAGAGCGCTGCAGTACCTGCTCCATCAGGCCTGACATCTGGAGAGGATTAACAAGGCTTCCGACTCGTCCCTGCAACTGTTCATCCAGCTCGGCGTTTTCCTGCTCCAACCGGGTAATTTTCTGTTCGATTTGCAGATCCGGATCGGCCCTTAGCTTACGCTCAGCGACAATCAGCTGATTGCTGCTGGCCGTTATTTCGTTGGCAACCGACAACATCTGTCGCTTCATTGCCGCAAATGCCTTGCTCTGAGGTTCAACAAACACCACAAAACCGACAAAAAGCAATGCTATCCAGCCGGAAACCAGGATCAGCCACTGCTCGCGGCGAGTCAGCAAATCAAATCGATCGCTTAATTTCTGCCAGCCATTCATGATTGATCCTCTTTAACTGCACGCCGCTCAGCATGCAGCCGGAACGTCACAATATTCTTTTTGTTTCTGCCCAGCGCCATCTGCTCAAAGCGTTTATCCGACAGGAACGGATAATTCCTGAAAGCCTGCAGCCAGGCCGGAACCGAATCAGGGCTTCGTGCCAGCCCCTCCAGATCCAGCTTGTTACCGTTCACCCGAATATGACTGATCGATATATCCCCGCTGGCAGCCGCAGATAACTGCTTCAACATACCGGCATAACCCACTTTCAAGCTGTCGTCATGCATTTCAATCGCCCGAAGTGAAGCCTGCTTCGCCGCCAGGTGCTGTTCCAGGTTACCGGCTAGCTCCACTTTCAGCGGACTCGGAATATGTCTGACCAATGCCGCCTTAGCGCGATCCAGCTCAGCTTTTTTACTTGCCAGCCGCTGCTGATCAGCAGCCAGCTGCTCTTGTACCAAATAATTCTGCCACTGATACCAGCCAGCTATAGACGCCATCACGACCACAATCGCCACCCAACTCAGCACCACATTCTGCAGTGTCATCAGACGGGTTTGCGGCCTGAGCACATCACTGTAGAAATTGATGCCCGCATCTTCAGGAGTCAGCAACGCAGCATAAGCAATCCGGGCATTGTTACTCACCAGCCCCGGATGAGCTGGTTTCAGCGCCGTCACCGACACATTCAGTCGTTCGGTAAGCTCATCGGCCAAAACGCTGTCATTATCATCATCACATGAAACCAGCAGCTGAGTTATCGGCGCTTCTCTTAACTGCGAACTTAAAAAATCCAGAGAACGCTGCAACTCCAGAGCCAGACTGTCCAACTGTAGCGCTGCCCCCTGATCACCGACTTTTTGCTCATCCAGCAAGGGAATCGGAAAGCCGCGTAACTGACGCTGAAAGCAGATTTCCTGCCGCTTAAACGCGGTGAGTTGCAAATTCGAATGGTGACGGCGATGTAAAATCAACTGACTACGAGATGGTTCAGCCAGCTGGCCCCACACGACTTCTTCAGCCGAAACAGACTGCACCTCACATCCCGCGTCTGAACACGCTTTAATTAGCAGTTCGACCTGTTTCCGGTTTGTAACGAACACCTGCAAACGATCTTTCAGCGGTGCCGGAAAACCGTCAGCGACTAAGTCCAGCGGAGATTCATTAACCAGATCTTTCACCAGAAAAGGCAGCGCCGTCGGATATTCTTCCCGCGGTAGCTCCGGCTTTTCGATCAGCATGCTCTGGTACAGACCGTGCCCCAGCACCACACGTACAGCACTACCTGTCAGCTGATGCTTTTCGAATAAAGAATGAATAGCACTCCCCCAGTCAGCCGAAGAAGAAACAACCACTTCATCAGTGATCCATTCCTGTTCGGTTTCGAAGGCTAAAGTGACCGAATCAGCAAATACAGCGACACTTACGCTCTGTTTCCGAGCTTTTCTTTTGAAATATCTACTAAACAAAGGGTTATAACTCACTAAAAATCAGTACTGCCGACCAATAACCCCTGGCAGGCTAAAGAAAAGTTTAAACAATCCAACATGCGTCAATATTTTGACCATTATACCTAGGTTTTATTGACAACCTAATGCTTTTTGACCATCAAGTCGATTGATTTTCAGACAATGTCCTTATTAATTAAAACGGTCATTTAACAAAATTCTTAACAGGCAACTCTGATGCGAAATAACGCCCCTGCCCGCCATGAACACCAAGTTGCTTAAGTACCCGCCATTCCTTTTCATTTTCAATTCCGACAGCAATGACTTGAGCTTTCGAGTCAGCACAAGCCCCTAACATGCTGCGGACGAACAGCTGATTTTCCTGCCGCTGGTTAATCTCACGCACCAACCCGCGATGCAACTTAACGTAATCAACCTTGATGTCTTTGATGTAGTGAGTACTAACAATTGTCCTGCCGGCCTGATCTACAACCAGCTTACATCCCAGCCCTACTAACATACGGGCAACAGGTCGCATCGCATCTAAGTGCTTCACCAAAGCACCTTCAGCTAATTCAAATGACAAGCGGTTAAGTACCGTACGCGGCGTCTGCAGTAGCTCATCCCGCAACCAGCGCACAAACTGTTTCTCTA
The DNA here is from genome assembly GCF_000331515.1 of Photobacterium marinum. Lineage (GTDB taxonomy): Bacteria > Pseudomonadota > Gammaproteobacteria > Enterobacterales > Vibrionaceae > Photobacterium > Photobacterium marinum. The sequence goes on along the minus strand of NZ_AMZO01000007.1, from coordinate 17,916 downwards.
ACAAGGCCTCAACACTAACATTGACCGACAGCGGCTCGTCAACCGGATGATGCTTTAGTAATTCAAGCGCCTGAGTAACCACCAGCCTGTCCATCCGAGCACTGAAGCCGACCTGTTCCACGGCAGTCAGAAAACGTGAGGCTTTAATCAGCACTCCGTTTTCATCTTTTATTCGGGCCAGCAATTCATGGTGAATAACAGTCTGATCATCCAGTGCAATCGACGGCTGTTGATAAAGCAGCGGGCCGCCACTATTAAAAACTGCATCCAGCAAAGTACGCCAACGAACACTGCCTCGGGCATCTTCATATTGCTGTTCTTTTTTAAACAAATACCAACTATTGGTTCCCTGTAGCTGGGCACTGCGCAGCGCCATATCAGCCTCATCCATGATCCGCCCGCGACGATCCCCGCTGGCGCAGAAAGTCACCCCGATATGACACCAGTTATCAGGCTGTAAAGGGGATGACGGGACCAGCCGGTCTAATGCTTTCATCAGCATTCCGGTAAACAGCTTCACTTCCTTTACCGGCTGCTGGGATAGCAGGATGGCAAACTCAGCATCAAAGTAGCGGGATAAAACAGTGTCCGGGTATCGCTGAATCAGGTTAGAGAGCACCATGCCCACATCCTGGATCAGCTCATCTGCGACATCTTTACCTTTTTCTGCCAACAGCTCATCCCAGTCAGCAATCCGGATCAAAATCACTGCGCCATGAGTTTCCTGATCCTGCACCATCGACTGCAACCGGCTATCAAACAACACCCGATTGGCTGCACCAGTCAGTTGATCCAGAAATGTATGGGTACGAATGAACGTATCAAAGCGGCTTCGTTCCTGACGGGCATCTTTCAGCTCAGCAATCATCTGATCCAGTGCCAGGCTAGCTGTCGCCGGCCACTCCATCTCATCACCGACCGCATTATCATCGACTTTACCTGCGAGGATCAGTCTGCCACGCTGTTCAAGAAGTTCGGAACCGTGAAGTTGCTGCCGTAACCAGTTCATTCCCCAGACCAGCCCCATAATAATGATCATGATGGCAATACTGATCGAAGACATAGCACCGAGCGAATAGGTGAATTCGGTATAAGGCGGGATCGACTTAAGTTCGATATAAAAACCGGGATTATGACTGAGTGGATATCGGTTCCGGTGGAGAACCGTCGGATCATTAACTTTCTGTAATCCCTTGAAGGAATAAATAACTCCGGCGGGGCTGCCGACTTCAAGTTCAACAACATTGCTGGCCTTAAGCAGTTTGGGTAGCCAACGCGACAAAGACTGCGCCCCCTGAGGATCAGCCAGTTCCTGATCAATCACTTCAACAACGCCGTCAAGATAATGAGTCAGGTAATCCTGCCCTAGTTTACGAAAACTGATGGCGCCGCCAATGAAAATAACAAATATAGCGCTTATAACGATGAGGGTAACGAAGGCAACCAGACGGTTAGTCAACTTCATGCCAGAGGCTTTTCTCATAGCGATCCGATTATTTTTGATTATTGATATTCAACAGGCCGGAAATAAGCTCAGCCCAAGAAAAACGGAGGGTCCGCAAGGGGGAAAATATCACTCAATACGCCATGATGACAGTATTCAGCGCAATTATTTAATATTTTGTTAACGACTTCAAATTCGGCTATTTCAGCAATCTTTTTCGGTCTGTTGATCCTTCACCTTTCCGGTTTGTTATTATCGCCATACCAGTATCAGTAACAGCCTGCGGATTAAGCGATATATATGGATTGGATCACCTGTACTAACAGCTTTGTCACCGTTGTCGATCAGGGCTCACTGGCCCAGGCCGCCACCAAGCTCAATACTTCAAGCTCGGCCCTGTCAAAGCGATTGTCCTGGCTTGAAAAACAGCTGGGCGTTCAACTATTAAAACGTACCACCCGCAGCCTGACCGTCACCGATGCTGGAAAGCTGTTCTACCAGCGCAGTGCTCGGCTGCTTGATGACTGGCATCAGATGCTGGCTGAAACAACTTCTGCCTACGGTGAAGTCAGCGGCGTGTTACGGATTGGTGCCCCTCTGGCGACCGGCAGCCGCCTGCTGGTTCACTACCTGGCAGAATTTATCGAAAGCTACCCCAATATTCAGGTCGAACTTCACACCATAACACCGGGCCAACTGCCTGATCTTAACTTAGATGTTTTCATCAGCCGGGAGCTGACTGATTTCAACTCATCAAGCTATATCGCCACCCGACTGTTTGACTTCCAGCCCGGATTCTATGCCGCCCCGGGTTACCTCGAAGACAAGCCGCCAATCGAAACCCCGGAGCAGCTGACCCAGCACAATTGCCTGTTGTTCGGCACTCATGGTCATGAGCAGGAACATATTTTCGAGAATAACCTGCGCCTGCGTCTGCGCGGTAATTTTACTACCCAGAATCCGGAAGCGCTGTTAGCCGCTGCGGTTGCAGGAATGGGGCTCATTCTGGTTGGCGAAAACACGGTAAAAAAAGAGCTGAACAAAGGCCTGCTGGTGCCTGTTCTGCCTGAGCTGAAACAACCGGTCAGCTCAGCGTATGCCTACTACCCGAAGCTCGACTTCAACCATGTCAAAACCAAACTGTTTATCGACTTTATCAAGGCCAAGGCCAATCCGGCCTGACTCCTGTTTTTCAGGCAACAAAAAAGCAGCGACGGGCGCTGCTTTTTCCAATGTTTCAAAGACGATTGTTGATTAAAACGGAATGTCGTCGTCGAAATCCATTGGTGGTTCATTGTACTGCTGAGGAGCAGACTGCTGTGGTGCCTGCTGCTGTTGCTGCTGCGGAGCAAAGTTTTGCTGAGGAGCTGCTGCCGGCTGCTGAGGCTGACCCCAACCACCTTGCTGCTGGCCACCCATAGGAGCGCCCATACCCTGACCGCCGCCCTGACGACCGCCAAGCATCTGCATAGTACCGTTGAAGCCCTGTACCACAACTTCTGTTGTGAAGCGGTCCTGACCGTTCTGATCCTGCCACTTACGAGTCTGCAACTGACCTTCGATGTATACCTGAGAGCCTTTACGCAGGTACTCACCAGCTACTTCAGCCAGCTTACCGAAGATAGCAACACGGTGCCATTCCGTTTTTTCACGCTGTTCGCCGGTAGCTTTATCGCGCCATGACTCAGAGGTAGCCACGGTAATATTTGCTACTGCGCCACCATTCGGCATGTAACGGATTTCTGGGTCATTACCTAAGTTACCTACCAGGATAACTTTATTTACGCCACGACTGGCCATAGTTCACTCCAGATTCAGATAACGGTATGGCTTTTAGTCACCAGTACCGATATTCAAAGTTTATACTTAATCGCGCAGTCTAACATGCTTTCCCCCCGGGGGAATAGGGTTGAAACTGTGTAATTCTATGCAAAATAAACCTTCACCCGGGCTGAATACCAGTTCCAGACATCAGAGACCCAATGCAAAATTTTTCAGCATCAGCCACATAGAAAACGCGTTCAATTAATATACACAACACTGTATCTTTATACAGCAAAAATCTTTCCAGCTTTTCTTCGCTGTGACATAATGACTGACCAATAATTTGTCAGTCATATAAGCTCACACTATGGATAAAATCGAAGTCAGGGGCGCCAGAACCCATAACCTCAAGAACATTAATCTCACCATTCCCCGTGACAAGCTGATCGTGATCACCGGCCTGTCCGGCTCAGGTAAATCTTCCCTGGCTTTCGATACCCTTTACGCCGAAGGGCAGCGACGCTACGTCGAATCCCTGTCAGCTTATGCTCGTCAGTTCCTTTCTCTGATGGAAAAACCGGATGTCGACCATATCGAAGGACTTTCACCGGCCATTTCCATCGAGCAGAAATCCACCTCCCACAACCCGCGCTCAACCGTCGGCACCATTACCGAAGTGTACGATTACCTGCGTCTGCTCTATGCCAGGGTTGGTGAGCCCCGCTGTCCAACTCACAATGTCGAATTAGCGGCCCAAACCGTCAGCCAAATGGTCGACAAGGTCCTTGAGCTACCGGAAGGCAGCAAGATGATGTTGCTGGCACCTATCGTAAAAGAGCGTAAGGGCGAGCATGTTAAAACCCTGGCAAACCTTGCTGCCCAGGGATATATCCGTGCCCGGATTGACGGGGAAGTATGCGATCTTTCCGATCCACCGACACTAGAACTGCACAAGAAGCACACCATTGAAGTCATTGTCGATCGCTTCAAGGTCCGCGATGATCTCCAGCTGCGCCTGGCAGAATCCTTCGAAACCGCTCTCGAACTCACTGGTGGTAACGTGGTGGTCAGCCCGATGACACCAGGCGAACATGATGAGCTGGTATTCTCAGCCAACTTCGCCTGCCCGCACTGTGGCTACAGCATGGAAGAGCTGGAACCCCGCCTGTTTTCTTTCAACAACCCGGCAGGTGCCTGCGGTACCTGTGACGGGCTTGGCGTCCAGCAGTACTTTGACTCAGATCGCGTGGTACAAAATGGGGAACTGAGCCTGGCCGGCGGTGCAATCCGCGGCTGGGACCGCCGCAATTTCTATTACTTCCAGATGCTGACATCGCTGGCGGAACACTACGACTTTGATATTGATACCCCCTTTGACTCACTGCCGAAAAAGATCCAGAACGTCATCCTGAACGGCTCTGGCAAAACCAACATTGAGTTCAAATACATCAATGACCGCGGTGATATTACCGTCCGCCGTCACCCTTTCGAGGGGATCCTGAACAACATGGAACGCCGCTACCGCGACACCGAGTCCAACTCAGTACGCGAAGAACTGGCCAAGTACATTTCCAACAAACCATGTAGCAGCTGTCACGGATCCCGACTTCGCCTTGAAGCGCGTCATGTTTTCATTACCGATATCACCCTGCCGCAAGTCAGCGAAATGAGCATCATTGAAGCTCTTGAGTTTTTCAATCAGCTCGAACTAACCGGTCAACGGGCACAAATCGCCGATAAGATCCTCAAAGAGATCCGTGAGCGCTTGAACTTCCTGGTGAACGTCGGCCTGAACTACCTGAACCTGTCACGCAGTGCTGAAACTCTTTCCGGCGGTGAAGCGCAGCGGATCCGCCTTGCCAGCCAGATCGGTGCCGGTCTGGTCGGCGTAATGTATGTGTTGGATGAGCCATCGATCGGCCTCCACCAGCGGGATAACGAGCGCCTGCTGAACACCCTGACCCACCTGCGTGATCTCGGCAATACGGTGCTGGTCGTCGAACACGACGAAGACGCCATCCGCACCGCTGACCATGTTATTGATATCGGCCCGGGAGCTGGTGTCCACGGTGGTAATGTTATTGCCGAAGGTCCGCTGGAAGAAATCATCAAAATACCGGAGTCGCTGACCGGACAATACCTCAATGGCACCAAGTCCATAGCAGTGCCGGAACAACGCATCGAACATGATCCGGCAAAAACTATCAAGCTGCTCGGCGCAACCGGTAACAACCTGAAAAATGTGGATGTCGAAATACCGGTCGGCCTGTTTACCTGTATTACCGGCGTCTCCGGCTCAGGTAAATCAACCCTGATCAACGATACTTTCTTCCGCATTGCCCACCAGCGCCTCAACGGAGCCACAGCTACCGATGCGGCGCCATACCGTGAGATCCAGGATCTGGAACATTGCGATAAGGTGATCGACATCGACCAGAGTCCGATCGGCCGAACACCACGTTCCAACCCGGCCACCTATACCGGGATCTTCACCCCGATCCGCGAGCTGTTTGCCGGAACCCAGGAAGCCCGCTCTCGTGGCTACAAACCTGGCCGATTCAGCTTCAACGTAAAAGGCGGTCGCTGTGAAGCCTGCCAGGGTGACGGGGTGATCAAAGTGGAGATGCACTTCCTGCCGGATGTCTATGTTCCTTGTGACTCATGTAAAGGAAAGCGCTATAACCGCGAAACCCTGGAGATCCGTTACAAGGGCAAAACGATCGATGAAGTACTGCAACTGACTGTAGAGGACGCGAGGGAATTTTTTGACCCTGTTCCCGCTATTGCAAGAAAATTGCAGACATTGATGGATGTCGGCTTATCGTATATTCGCTTGGGCCAGGCGGCGACAACCCTGTCAGGTGGTGAAGCGCAACGTGTGAAACTTGCCCGCGAACTGTCTAAGCGAGATACCGGAAAGACACTTTATATTTTGGATGAACCGACAACAGGTCTGCATTTCCATGACATTCAGCAGCTATTGTCAGTCCTCCATCGCCTGCGTAACCATGGCAATACCATTGTGGTGATTGAACATAATCTTGATGTCATCAAAACCGCAGACTGGATTATTGACCTGGGTCCGGAAGGCGGCAGCGGTGGCGGTGAGATCGTGGCAACCGGTACACCTGAGCAGGTCGCACAGGTTGAAGGTTCGCATACAGCACGCTTTCTCAAGCCGTTACTGCCAGCGACAAAAAAGTGAAACTTTCATAAGGTATAAACATCGCTTTGGGCCGGGAAACCGGCCTGAATGTTATCGGACGATCAGGGTAAATTCGGAACCATAATGACAGTGTTATACGTACAAGGCACCAGGCTGGAAGAAAAACAGAGGATAAGCAAACCAATGGTGAAGCCTTTCCTCATCTCGCTCGGTGTACTTTTCCTGCTGGCAATGCACTACTTTCAGCACAACCCGGGCGGTTCAGGACTGGAGCTGTCTTTCAATGTCATGAGCTGGATCCCGTTCAGCTTTGCTATTGCTTTCGGGTTGCTGGAAATCTGCCGTCAACGTACCTGGCGTTATTCACGTCTCACCCTGACCTTACTTGCCTGCTGCCTCTTACTGACCCTGCCTGTTTTCTACCCGGAAGCGAACGGTGAAAACACAACCAACCGCCTGCTGGGGCTTTGGGCTGGCTTTTTGTTTTTCGTCGGCCTGCAGCAATTCTCGTTTACCGTAAAACAGCGCCAACGCATGCTGTGGTTGATCCTGCTCGCCGTCTGGATCCAGGCATTGTTTGGCTGGTACCAATTCCTGCTGATGGAACCGGGGAACCCTATCGGCTATGACACTATAGAAAACCGTCCTTACGGTATTTTCCAGCAACCGAATGTGATGGCCAGCTTCCTGGCTACCGGTCTGATACTGTCAGCTTATCTGCTGGCGAGGATCCCGATGTACCGCGGCAAATGGTCTTGGCTGCAACTGCTACCGTTGCTCACGCCTGTTGTGACAGTTCCCATGCTGGTTGTCGTCAGTTCGCGCACAGGTTGGCTGGGTGCCGTTATCGGTACTCTGCTGATGCTGCCATACCTGCATCGTTTTGCAGCCAAAGCACAGATGCGTATGTGGCTGCTGATGGTTTTCCTTGGCCTTAGTACAGCATGGAACATCAGCAGTACAACCGGTTGGGCACCGAAAGAAGACAGAGTCAGCCTGGAAAGTGCTCGCTCCATCCACATTCCCCAGGCATTCAGGATGTTCCTGAAAGAGCCGCTGACAGGTTATGGTTACGGCACTTTCGAATCAGCATACCTAACCCAGACCGCTAAGTGGCATCAAATCGATCCGGAGCAACCTCATGGCATGGCGGCTTTAGACCACCCACATAACGAACTTGCCTACTGGGCTGCAGAAGGTGGCTGCATCCCTCTTGTTGCCCTGCTGCTTGCAGCCTGGGCTGTTCTGGGACGGGTAAGAAAAGCGCGTACCGGAACCCAGTTAGCACTGGTCGGGCTATTCTTCCCAATTACCCTGCATACCCAGCTGGAATATCCTTTCTATCACTCGCTGGTACACTGGGCCGGCTTCATGATTCTCATCTACTGGGTAGATAACCTGTCAGCCAAATATTACAAACTACAATTTGGCTTTGCCCGTTACTTCCGACTGCTTGTGCTGGCGTTACCACTGGCCGTCACCGGTTTTATGGTGACAACTCTCTATTCCGGCCACATGCTGACCAAATATGAAACGACAGTGCCGGTTAATGTTGATTACCTTGAACAGGTCAATAACCCATGGGCCTGGAAAAACCGTTTTGAGTGGGATTTGTATCTAACCCAACTTCAGCTGGGAACAGCAACAGATAACCCGGCGCTGATTAATGAGTATGTCCAATGGGCAACAAAGAAAGCAGCAACATGGCCTCGTCCGGCCCTTTACCATAACCTGATCACTGCATATCAGGCTCTGGGGAAAGAACAACGGGCGGAGCAGATAAAACAGGAAGCCAACTTCCTGTTTCCAGACGTTAGCTTCTCCACCCAGGCGCAAAGCATCCAAGCCTCAAACACTGACACAACACCTAAACTGGCAACCCAGTAAGGGTGAATCAAAAAAACGGCTACCAAAAAGTAGCCGTTTTTATTCTGTTCGAGCCTGTTACCAATTATTTCAGGGTTGTTTCCAGCGCTTTCAGGCACAATGCTACGTTTTCACTGCGGGCCGCATAACCCATCAAACCAATACGCCACGCCTTACCGACCAGCGCACCTAATCCGGCTCCGATTTCCAGGTTATATCGCTCCAGCAAAGTCTGGCGAACCAGCGCATCATCAACACCATCCGGAATGTACACAGCATTTAGCTGCGGCAGACGGTGTTCTTCATCAACTACAAATTCAATACCCAGTTTTTCGAGGCCTTCTCTGAGTTCAAGATGGACATCGCGATGGCGTTGCCACGCATTTTCCAGCCCTTCATTCTGCAGCAAAACCAAAGCTTCATGCAGAGCATACAAGCTGTTAACCGGCGCAGTGTGGTGATAGCTTCGCTTACCCTCTCCACTCCAGTAACCCAGTACCAGGCTCTGATCCAGAAACCAGCTCTGAACCGGCGTCGAACGACTTTGGATCTTATCAACCGCACGCTGGGAAAACGTCAGTGGTGACAAGCCCGGCACACACGACAGGCACTTTTGGCTACCGGAATACACTGCATCCAATTGCCACTCATCCACCAGCAATGGCACACCGCCCAGCGAAGTTACCGCATCGACAATCGTCAGGCAATCGTACCGACGGGCCAGTTCAGAAAGCGCTTTGGCATCACTCAATGCCCCGGTCGATGTTTCGGCATGTACGAAAGCAACAATCTTCGCATCCGGGTTATCATCCAATGCCTGCTCCACCAGCTTAGGATCGACCGGCTTACCCCAGGCATTGTCGACCATGACCGCTTCACCGCCACAACGCTCAACATTTTCACGCATGCGATCACCGAATACACCATTACGGCAGACAATGACTTTATCCCCCGGCTCAACCAGGTTGACGAAACAAGCTTCCATGCCGGCACTTCCCGGAGCAGACACCGCTATCGTGAAAGTATTGGAAGTCTGGAATGCATACTGCAACAGCTGTTTGAGCTCATCCATCATACCGATGAACTTAGGATCAAGATGGCCAATGGTCGGACGGCTTAATGCCTGAAGCACCTGAGGATAGATATCTGACGGGCCCGGCCCCATCAAAGTTCGCTGTGGCGGATAAAAACTACCGATAGTCATTATTGTTTCTCCCTGAGTAAGAGTTCGAGATTCCCTGAGAAATACTGGTAGGGCGGGAATGCTTTTTCAGACAGTGATACCTAAGACAAATAATCAAAGGCCCCTGCATTTTCATAGACGTAACATAAGAGTATCAGAAGAATCTTCATGTTAAGCAAACAATCACATCACGCTCAGATCAGCTATTGCATTTTCTTTGCATAAATTCTCAAACAGACATTGACAATGCACGGGAAAATCGGCTTCAATGAAGAACACTTTTTGTTCAACCTGATGTTTGTTTGACATCAGGGGAAAAACAGAAGAGGTGCGTTACCCAGGTATCTATGGTTGCGGGGCCCCACCCCAATGCAGCCTTGAGAGGGGGTGTAACGCCGAGATATGACATGACAGGGGGCATGGCATATCGGCTTAGAAGGTTGAATCCTTCTGGCTGTCACCTTACCGGGCATAATGGTTCCGGTAGGTGGAGGGCTTCTGGTTGTTGTACAGATTTATATCTTAACTATTTGTTGCTCTCCTGACATTTTTGTCGGGATTATTCCCGCATATTCCCCCCTGGGCATTGAAATTTATTTATTCATCCTGGGAGACTCATTTTGAGCTTTGTTGATAATAACTTTACTGTTCCTCCTCCGCTCACCGTAGCGAAATTTGGCGGTACCAGCGTAGCCGATCATGCCGCCATGAGCCGTAGCGCGTCGATTATTAAGGAAAATCCATCAGCCAAAGTGGTGCTGATCAGTGCGTGTTCCGGTGTTACTAACCTGCTGGTTGAGCTAGCAAATGGAATTGCCGATAGCGAACAGCGCTCACAACGGCTACAGCAACTTCAGACAATCCACCAGAACATTCTTAGTCAACTTTCCAACCCGGAAACGGTTTCTGGTGATATCCAACGCTTGCTTAACGATGTTGCCGCCCTTGCTACGCAAGCAGTCCACAACCCTTCTGCACAATTAACCGATCAACTTGTTTCGCATGGCGAATTACTGTCGACTTACCTATTTGCCCAAATCCTTAATGAAATGGGTGCCCGTGCGCTGCGCTTTGATATTCGCTCAGTAATGAAAACCGACAGTCAGTTTGGTAAAGCCATACCTGACACCGATGCGATCCGCCAGCAGGCCGAATCACAACTCAATCCCTTGCTGACTAACGATCAGATCATTGTGTCTCAGGGCTTTATCGGCTCAGCTGACAATGGAACAACCACAACTCTGGGGCGCGGAGGCAGTGATTATAGTGCAGCCCTGATTGCAGAAGCCATTCAAGCCGACAACCTAGAAATATGGACCGATGTTCCGGGCATGTATTCCACCGATCCCCGACTGGCCGCCACCGCGCAGCCAATCAAGGAAATCAGCTTCTGTGAAGCCTCCGAAATGGCCAATTTCGGAGCCAAAATACTGCATCCTTCAACCCTGGTTCCAGCTATTCGCCAACAGATCCCTGTTTTTATCGGCTCATCAAAAGCACCGGAACAAGGCGGGACCTGGATCCGCGAGCATGTCGAGCAACCTCCGAAATTCCGGGCTCTGGCATTGCGATGCAACCAAACAATGGTAACCCTGACCAGTCTGAATATGTTCCATGCCTATGGCTTTCTGGCAGAAGTCTTTCGTATTCTAGCCAAGTATAAAATATCGATTGATCTGATCACCACCTCCGAAGTTAGCGTTTCATTGACTCTGGATCAAACAGACACCGGCGGTGGTGCGCCGACGCTACCGGTTGCAGCAATTGAAGAGCTCAACCAATTATGTCGGGTCGACGTTGAACAGGATCTTTGCCTGGTAGCACTGATTGGGAACAAACTGGGTGAGGCTCCGGGAGCCGCAACGCAAGTCTTTGGTACGCTCGAGCAATACAGCCCACGTATGATTTGCTTTGGAGCCAGTACACATAACCTGTGCTTTTTGGTCAAAACCAACGAATCACGCGAAGCCGTCAAAACACTCCACCACGCCCTGTTTGAATAACAAGTAAACGACCGGAAAAATAAAGGCGCTCCATGAGCGCCTTTTATATCACAGGATGATTAGTGAAGATTCGGCCCAAGCCACTTCTCTGCCTCAACCAAATCCCACCCTTTTCGCTCTGCATAACTGTCACGCTGGTCCGGTTGAATTTGTGCTACCGCAAAATAGCGCGACTCCGGATGAGAGAAATACCAGCCGGAAACCGCCGCCCCCGGCCACATCGCATAGCTTTCGGTCAGCGTCATACCGGTATTCGCTTCCACATCCAACAAAGACCAGATCTCACCTTTCTCGGTATGCTCAGGGCAAGCAGGATAACCAGGAGCCGGCCGGATCCCTTGGTACTTTTCTCGGATCAGCGATTCGTTAGTCAGCGCTTCATCCGGCACATAGCCCCAAATTTCCTTGCGCACCATCTCGTGCATACACTCAGCAAAAGCCTCTGCCAGGCGATCCGCCACCGCCTGGATCATGATGGCATTGTAATCATCACCGCAGGCTTTGAACTGCTCAGCCAGATCCGCCTCACCGATACCACCGGTCACCGCAAACGCGCCGATCCAATCCGCCTTACCGCTCTCTTTCGGAGCTATATAATCAGACAAGCAGTAGTTAGCACCTTTGGGTTTCCGGCTCTGCTGACGTAACCCCCTCAGCACAGTCCTCACCTCTGAGCGGGAATCATCGGTATAGATTTCAATATCATCACCAATATTATTGGCCGGAAACAGGCCACATACTCCATTGGCTCGGATGATGCCGGTCTGCTCAATCTCATCAAGCATGTTATTTGCGTCTTCAAACAACCGGCGCGCTTCTTCCCCGACAAGTTCATGCTCAAGAATCGCCGGATATTTACCACTAAGGGACCAGGTCATAAAGAAAGGTGTCCAGTCGATATAACGACGAAGCGTTGAAACCGGAAAATCCCTGAACGCATGAACCCCACCTTTAACCGGCTCCGGTGGTGTGTAAGCCGCCCAATCAAGATTGACTTTGTTAGCCCTCGCCTCCTCCAATGATATGGGCTCGGTTCGTGGCTTCTTGCGCATATGCTGATCGCGGACAATTTCGTATTCCCGATCCAGGCGAGCAACAAACGCCGGTTTCTGCTCATCAGAAAGCAACGCACTGCAAACACCAACAGCACGAGACGCATTCGAAACATAAACCACAGGCGCATGATAGTTTTGTTCAATCTTGACTGCGGTATGGGCTTTTGATGTTGTGGCACCACCAATCAGCAAAGGAATATCAAATCCCTGTCGCTCCATCTCTTTAGCCACATGCACCATTTCATCAAGAGACGGAGTGATCAAGCCACTCAGGCCAATGATGTCGACATTTTCCTCTTTGGCCACTTTCAGGATCTTATCGCACGGCACCATCACACCAAGATCAATAATCTCGTAGTTATTACACTGCAGTACTACACCGACAATATTCTTGCCGATGTCATGAACATCTCCCTTCACCGTAGCCAGCAGGATTTTTCCGTTCGAGCTACCCACCTTTTTCTCGGCATTGATAAAAGGCTCCAAATAAGCCACGGCCTGTTTCATCACCCGCGCCGACTTCACCACCTGCGGTAAGAACATCTTGCCCTCACCGAACAAATCACCGACAACATTCATGCCAGACATCAACGGGCCTTCAATCACCTCAAGCGGCTTGCTTGCCTGCTGGCGTGCCTGTTCGGTATCTTCGACAATAAACTCGGTAATTCCTTTCACCAAGGCGTGTTCAAGTCGTTTCTCTACCGGCCAGCCCCGCCACTCCTGTGCTGAAGTATCTTCTTCAGCTTTTCCGCTATCCCGGTACTTATCCGCAATTTCCAGCAGACGTTCAGTACTGTCCGAACGGCGGTTCAGGACAACATCTTCTACTGCATCACGCAACTCCGACGGAAGGTCATCATAGATAGCCAACTGACCGGCATTGACGATCCCCATGTCCATACCCCGTTTAATACAGTGATATAAAAACACGGCATGAATGGCTTCCCTAACCGGGTTATTACCCCGAAACGAGAATGATACGTTGGATACTCCGCCGGAGACCATCGCATGTGGCAGTGTACGCTTGATATCGCCAACCGCCTCAATGAAATCAACGGCATAGTTATTATGCTCATCAATACCCGTCGCCACAGCAAAGATGTTCGGATCGAAAATGATGTCTTCAGGCGGGAAACCGACCTCATCAACCAAAACACGGTAGGCATTGGTACAAATTTCAATTTTGCGCTCGCGGGTATCAGCCTGCCCGGTTTCATCGAATGCCATCACGATCACGGCAGCACCATACCTGCGGATCAACCTTGCCTGCTCAACGAACTTCGCTTTTCCTTCCTTAAGCGAAATCGAGTTAACAATCGGTTTACCCTGCACACATTTCAGGCCCGCTTCCATGACTTCCCATTTCGATGAGTCGATCATGAACGGCACTTTCGAGATCTCTGGCTCACTGGCACACAAATTAAGGAATCGAACCATCGCCGCCTCGGCATCGATCATTCCTTCATCCATATTGATATCGATGATCTGAGCACCAGCCTCAACCTGCTGACGGGCAACTTCCAATGCCTCGTCATACAGATCTTCTTTGATCAGTCGCTTAAAACGAGCCGAGCCCGTCACATTGGTCCGCTCCCCGACATTGAGAAACAACGTGTCGGGCTCAATAATTAATGGCTCAAGGCCAGAAAGCCGACAGACCACAGGAATTTCCGGTAACGGACGGGGAATAAGGTCCTGAGTAACATTCGCGATGGCACGGATATGTTCAGGTGTAGTACCGCAGCATCCCCCGACCATATTTAGAAAACCACTTTGCGCCCATTCCTGAATATGAGCCGCCATCTCTTCCGGCCCGAGATCATATTCACCGAAAGCATTCGGCAGACCGGCATTAGGGTGCGCCGACACTGCACATTCAGAAATACGGGAGAGTTCTTCTACATACTGGCGCAGCTCATCAGGGCCGAGCGCACAGTTCAGACCAAAGGAAATCGGCTTTACGTGACGTAGTGAATTATAGAAAGCTTCTGTCGTCTGACCGGAAAGCGTTCGCCCTGATGCATCCGTAATGGTACCGGAGATCATCACCGGTAAAGTGATGTCGAGCTCGTCGAACACACTCTCAACCGCAAAAGCACAGGCCTTGGCATTCAGGGTATCGAAGATAGTTTCAATCAGGATGATATCAACACCACCACGGATCAAGGCGCGAGTTGACTCAGAATAAGCCTCAACCAACAGGTCAAAAGTGATATTACGAAATCCCGGGTCGTTAACATCAGGAGAGATAGAACAAGTCCGGTTAGTCGGACCTAACACTCCAGCAACAAAGCGCGGCTTTTCTGGTGTCTTCGCAGACCACTCATCTGCCGCCTCTCTTGCCAGCCGGGCAGCTTCAAAATTAATTTCAGCGCTGAGACTTTCCATATCATAGTCAGCCATGGCAATGTTCGTGGCATTAAACGTGTTGGTTTCCAGAATATCCGCTCCGGCTTCAAGGTAAGCCGCATGAATCTCTTTTATAAGCTGAGGCTGAGTCAGCACCAACAAATCATTATTCCCTTTCAAATCGCTATGCCACTCGGCAAACCGACTTCCACGGTAATCCCCCTCATCCAGCTTATACCCCTGGATCATGGTTCCCATCCCGCCATCAATGATCAGGATCTGCTCTTGTAACCGCTTCTGTAGTAATTCCTTGCCCTTTAACACCACATCACTTCCCTTCTATAATGTTACAGCTGAGTTACATCCTACCACAGCTCAAATGGAAATCTAGACGTCTAAAGCTCTTTTCTTTTTTGCTTTCCCTCAAACTTTTTATAGCCTTTCTCCCCTAGATGCATTTATATTTTGACCAAATTTAACCCTGATTCTTTTCAATTACCGAGGTTGACGCATGTCGGTCTATAGCACCCTCTGCTTCCTTGCTGCCGCAGCAATGGTTATTGCTTTTATAAACAGCAAAATAGGAAAAATGCAGACAACCATTGCCATCACAGCCGGTGCACTGGTCCTTTCTCTGGGGATTGTCATTGCAGGTCAGAATGGCTGGTTCCATCTTGAAGATATTGCTGCTGAGCAGCTTGGTGAAATCAACTTTGAGAATTTCTTGCTGAAAGGCATTTTAGGCTTTTTGTTATTCGCCGGCGGGCTCGGTATCAAACTGCCTCATCTGGAAGAGCAGAAATGGGAAATCACGGTTTTGGCTCTGGCCGCTACTCTGTTTTCCACTTTCTTTATCGGCTTTTCGCTTTGGGGGATATGCCAGTTAATCGGTATCCAGTTCGATTTCATCTACTGCCTGCTATTTGGCTCGCTGATATCGCCAACCGACCCTATCGCAGTCCTCGCAATTGTCAAAAAGCTTGATGCACCACGCCGTATCTCAACACAAATCGAAGGTGAATCCCTGTTTAACGACGGTTTCGACCTGGTAATTTTTGTCACCTTGTTTACGATTGCGTTCGGCAATGAAACCCCGACAGTCCTAGGTGTCGGCCAGTTGTTCCTTCAAGAAGCGATCGGTGGTATTGCTTACGGCTTCCTACTGGGCCTGCTATTTCATTATCTGATCAGTTCGACTAATGACCACTCAATGGAGTTGCTACTGACTATCGGCATACCAACGGCAGGTTATGTCTTTGCCGATCTGATCCATGTCTCCGGTCCGCTGGCTATGGTGGTATCCGGTATTATGATTGGTAACTGGACACGCTATATCGGCTTTTCAAAAGAGAGTGAAGACCATCTGGATCACTTCTGGGAACTGGTTGATGAGTTTCTAAATGGCGTGCTGTTCCTACTGATCGGTATGAGCATGCTTCAGTTCAGCTTCCATCAGGAAGACTGGGTATTGATGGCAATTGCCGTTCCTCTAGTCTTACTCAGCCGCTACCTGAGTATCAAGCTCTCCTATCTCGGTTTCGAGCGTTATCGCGACTACAACCCTCTATCAGTTAGAATTCTGACCTGGGGTGGTCTGCGCGGAGGATTAGCACTAGCGATGGCAATGGCAATCCCGGCTGGCGTTATCGTAATTCCGGAAAAAAGCATTGATGTCAAAGAGATCATTTTGGTAATGACTTACGCAGTTGTGGTGTTCTCAATCCTTGTACAGGGTTCAACAATCACGCCATTAATCCACAAAGCCAAAGCCTGGGAAGCTCAAAACAGCTAAAGATCATTTTGCTGAAAGTAAAAAGACCTGCAATTTGCAGGTCTTTTTAAATGACATATTCTTATTGTGATTGAGGTTACTCATCACGGGTAAAATTCTCTTCTGAGAAATGCTCCAGATCATACGGTGTTTGCTGATAAACACAGTAGTTAAGCCAGTTCGAAAATAATAAATGACCATGACTGCGCCAACTGGCTATTGGGGTATTATCAGGATTATCATCAGGATAATAGTTAACCGGCAAATTAGGCTCCATTCCTTCCCTCAAATCCCTCACATATTCATTATGCAAAGTACTGACATCATACTCAGGATGACCGGTGACAAAGACATTACGCATATCTTTAGTGGCAGCTAAGTAAACTCCAGCCTCATCAGAGGTCGCAAGAATATCCAGATCCGTATTTTCAGCCAAAAATTCAGGAGAAAAATCTGCATAACGCGAATGCGGAGCCCAAAAGCTATCATCAAACCCGCGAAGGATAGGATGGTAGCAATCTTGTGTCCTATGGGAATACACTCCGGACAGCTTTTCTTTTCGGGTGCGCTTAGGCAAATCATATAACAGCTTCAGCCCAGCCTGAGCAGCCCAACAAACAAACATTGTTGATGTCACATGCTTCTTAGCCCAGTTCAAAATGGCCTGAATTTCTTCCCAGTAAAGCACATCCTCAAACTGAACCAGACCTAACGGTGCGCCGGTTACAATCAAGCCGTCAAAATTACGCTCTTTTACCATCTCAAACTGACGGTAAAAAGTATCTAAATGCTCAATGGGTGTGTTTTTTGTCGGCCTGTTATCAATCCGCAACAGCTCAACATCCACCTGCAGTGGTGTATTAGAAAGCAGCCGCAAGAACTGAGTTTCCGTCTCAATTTTTTTTGGCATCAGATTTAACAACAGCACTTTCAACGGACGTATTTCCTGACTGATAGCCCGGGCTTCCGACATCACAAAAATATTCTCTCGGCGCAAGATATCAGTCGCAGGTAATTGATCAGGAATTTTAATCGGCATCTTGGTTTACTCCTTAAACGTTATACCGAACGAAACATCTTCAATGAAAGCTAAACTAATCAAAAAGATGTTTAGACGTCCAGATTTCTAAATAAAACTATATAAGTTTTGTCAGTCACGCAAGAAAAACAAGATAAAAAGAATTAAGAATCAAGATAGGAAAGATGAGAAAATTTGATAAATCGTTTTTCATAAAGCAAAAACGAAAAAACCCAGCCGAAGGCTGGGTTTTTGAATGGAAGTTCAGCAATGTCCTACTCTCACATGGGGAGG
>NZ_AMZO01000006.1 GCF_000331515.1 Photobacterium marinum | reverse complement strand
AACTATTGCTGTGTAAATTTGTGCAATCTTTATTTTACGCCGAATCGAACTATTGGAGCTCAAATCATGAAAGTCTGGGACTTACCAACTCGTATATACCACTGGCTTCAAGCCATCTTATTTATCGGATTGCTTGCCAGCGGTTTTAGCAATAACGGACCACATATTTATCTGGGATTAATACTTTTTACCTTGGTTATCTGGCGGTTAGGCTGGGGGGTTATCGGTAGCGAAACAAGCCGTTTTCGTCAATTTTTACGCTCACCGAAACAGGTCATCCTTTATCTACGTGGAAAGTTTCCTGCTCGTCCCGGCCATAATCCTGCAGGCGGATGGATGGTGATGCTCATGATTTCAATGTTATTGCTTCAATGTGTTTCCGGTCTCATCATTGCAGGATTTTTCGATACTGTTCCTTTGATTGAATCCTTACTCGACGACCCTGTCTTTGATGCCATATTTGCTATTCACCTAGTACTGGCTCGTCTGTTACCTGTACTTATTGCAATCCATCTTTTAGCCATACTGGTCTATAAGCTTTGCTCTAAACCTTTGGTATGGGCAATGGTCAGTGGTGTACAAAACCAACTTGCAGGCCAGGATGTTGAAATGGCACAAAATAGCCGAGCACTATTAGTGCTTGTTCCCTCCGTATTAGTTACTATTGCAATTATTGCAGTTTCCCTAATGTGAGATGGATAGATGAGCGTAGAGTTTGACCGCCAGAAAAGTTTTGGATGGATGATTAATGTTGTTGCAAATAAGGCATCCAAACAATTTGACACCGAGCTGAAAAAGCACGGACTGACAGTAGCACTCTGGCCGACAATGATGTGCTTATGGGAAGAGGAAGGGATCACCCAGCGCGAAATTGCGCAAAAGTCCAAGGTGGAAAATTCAACGACAACCCGTACCCTAGATAAGCTGGAAAAAATGGGATTAGTCGAAAGACAAACGGATCCCAATAGTCGCCGTTCATTTCGTATTTATCTCACTAATAAAGGGCGTGATCTGAAAGAAACACTGCTACCAGTTCCTATTGCCGTTAACCAGTCTCTCTTAGATTCGCTAGATGAAGATGAGCAACTAGAAATGATTCGTTTACTACAGAAGATGGTGTCGGCGATTTAGAACTAAACTGTGATACTGAAGAACTGAGACAAATCCCGACTAAAAAGAGAGTGCAGCTCCCCCCGCTACTGGGGAGCCGCACTTGAAACGTCATTAGACAAAGTGACTATGTACCTACTAACAACGGTGACTTATCTTTCAGCCTGAAATTTGAGAGAGGTCAGGTAATTGATAAAGCCCCATCGCAATTTACTTTATGAAAGTAACGTGCCAACTTTCGCATAACTAAAAATCAGTAAGTTACAATCACCTCATCCCAGCAGCGCACCATATAGAGGAAAATGTGCACCACGACGATACGTATTGTTGATAAGAATGGAAAAGTGGCAAAGGCCAAAAAATACTTATTTGTCTTACTTACATACCTTACTTTCAATAAATCATCTTTTTTTTCAATCAAAAATCTGCTGAAACTTTCAAGTACATAAATCCAATCTTTTACAACACTAAGCATTTCACTTAAACATCAAGCTCAAAAAAGGTATCAAAGCAAAATATACCACTAATTTTATTATGATTTTCACCTCAAACTTCAACAATAAAATTGAATCAATCCAAACAACTCTAATGATTATTTATCGCCTTTTGCTCGGATAAATAAAACAGCGACATCGGATTAGAATTTCTCATTTTACGTCAGCGAAATAAAGCCTCATATTCCCCCCCGTTTTCGTTCGAAAACAAATTCTAACATTGCTTTACTACCATCCCTGAAGTGCTTTACAGCTCTTTGGGCAGCCTTGTTCTGCCTTTCATAAGTCACTGGTGGTAAACAAATTTTTATTAATTTTCATTTTTACGTGGAGACTAAGGTAGTGACACTTTCCACTACTTGTCGCAAAAGCGAAGGCATTTTTGTACCTGTTGCGGGCCTAACCCTATTCGCCGTAGCCTCTGGCTATTTGATGAGCCTGATCCCATTGTCCCTGTCGAGTTTTAAGATCGATACTAACTATGCGAGTTGGTTAGCCAGCACATATTATCTTGGCTTATTAGTGGGTTCGATGATGATTGAGCCTGTCATTGCCAAAATTGGTCATCGCTTTGCATTCATCAGTTTCCTTGTACTATTAGCAATTACTGTTGCAATGCAGCCAATTTTCCCTAACAAAGATGCCTGGCTTTTAATGCGATTGATAGCAGGTATGGCTGTAGCCGGGATTTTTGTTGTGGTTGAATCCTGGCTGTTGATTGGCGACAGTGCCGAAGAGCGAGCTAAACGCCTTGGGCTCTACATGACCTCTCTTTACGGCGGTACGACCATCGGACAATTTGGTGTAGGTGTAATCGGTACTCAGGGTTTTGGCCCTTTTATTGCGGTTCTGGTTCTATTGCTGACAGCGCTACTTCCACCGCTAATGGTTCGTCAGGGACAACCTGCTGCCTGTCAGCATCAAAGCCTGTCGCTGAAACAAATCAGCCGTCTGAGTAAGCCTGCTATGATTGGCTGCTTGATCTCCGGCGTGGTAATGGGGAGCATTTATGGCTTGATGCCACTGTCTTTACGCCAGAACCATCTTGATGCCGAGCAGATTAGCGTATTGATGGCAGCCATTATTATGGGAGGTATGCTTATCCAACCGGTAATTGGAAAAGTATCCGTAAAAATGAGCAAAACATTACTGCTGGGTATGATGTCTTTACTGGGTGTGTTTGCAATCGGCCTGACTTACGTTTCAGATCATTATCTGATTATGATTATTGCTCTGGCAATGCTGGGAATGTCGGCTTTTGCCCTCTACCCGATTGCTATTACTCTGGCTTGCGATCACCTGGACTCTTCGTTCATTGTCGCAGCAACTCAGGTAATGCTATTCAGTTACAGTATCGGTTCGGCATTAGGGCCTGTTGGTGCCAGCCAGTTTATGAAAGAAAGTAATGGATTGATGAATTTCTTTTTCATCGTACTGCTTGCTACAGCAATCTACATGCTGTTTGCCAGTATTCGTCGCAAAACTACTGTACTGGCTAGCTAAACAGGCTGTTGTGCTTTTGTAGGTACACACTCACAGTCACCTGTAGTCAAATGCAACTACAAAAATGCCTGAAAACGAAAAACGCCGCAAAATCTGCGGCGTTTTTTACATCTTGAAACTCAAAAATTCTGAGCGCTCAAAAAAGAGCGGGCGCGACTTTCGTCGCGCCCTTAGGTCTTACTCGCAGCAATCCAGCTACTATGGTGCTCCCTGCATCATTCCTTGATTATGCTGTTTCCTTCAGCTTAGTCCTTTAGTCCCCATCCCGGAGATATCCTTTCGGTCTAACCTTGACCCGTCGAAGCATCCTGTTTCGACTCTCTTCTCCTTCCTGGAGGTGTCCCTTACTTCATCCTGAAGAGGTCCGTTTTGTCTTCCTGACTGACAAACTTCCTGCTTGTCATATCGGTTCCTTCCGATTGTCCCTTCACAGTCCATGTTCGATAAATCATCCTGATCTACCGTCCTCATCCTGAGGTCGCCATAATCCCTGGCAGCTTTCCTGTTCCGTTCCGTCAGTTCCTTCCGACAAGGTTTAGATTACGGGAATTGAGAATCTAAGCAACGGCTAGAGCTCAAATTTTTTCTGCCAACAAATGAAACAAACCAAGAAAAAAACATAAACAACTGATTTTAAATAACATTGAATTTAATGACAGTTAAAACCTGGTCATATTCATTCTATTCTCCCACATGTTTGTAAGAGATCTCTCACAAGCGGATACGAACTCTGCCTCTGTTTCCCCAAAACACCACAAGCACTTCCTAGGTATGTATTAGCCACTACTCATCTAAAGAGCCGAAATCGTTACTAAACAAGCTGTGTACACTGCTCCAGTTTCTGTAACAACACCTCTTTCTTAAAGGGTTTCGCGACGTAATCATCCATACCGACATCAAAGCACCTATTAATGTCTTCATCCAAAACGCTGGCTGTAAGCGCAATAATTGGTAACCGATAGCCAGTTTTAGCCTCATGCTCCCAGCGCCGGATCTCTTGTGTTGCAGTGAAACCATCCATTACAGGCATCATACAATCCATCAAAATAGCACCATAGCGTTTACCCTGCTTAACCGCATCCAGAGCTTCCTGACCATTATTAGCAACCTCGTACTGATATCCGGCTTTTTTAAGAAACAAAGAAGCCACTTTCTGATTTACCAGATTATCTTCAACAACCAGAACAAGATCACTTTGAGGGATATCCGATATTTCTTCTATCACGTTTTCTACAGTGCCCGTGGGAACCATAGTTTCAGATTTCATCACCGCATCAGCTTTCACTCCGTCCGGCATTGCCCGAACAGTTTTTGCCGACATCAGTGCATTGTAAAAACGGCTTCCCAACAAAGGTAGCATTACGATACCGTCAACATCTGAACCAAAATCATGACTCTCACGGTAATGATGGCAACACAGGATTAATGCTGAATGAGTTAATCGCTGACGAATGGCAGACAGCTCTGCTGTTACCAGTGATCGTTCATGAGGGCAATACAGGACAAAATCGTAATCATCAGAGTTAGGTTCAAGTTGAGTTGTGGATTTAATATTATCGCAGCTCATGCCCCATTTTTCACATTCAAGGGCAATATCACAAGCACCGCCATGGCGGTCATCTGTTATCAAAAGACAACGATATCCAACTAAGTCTGAAGCTGGTTCAGCACTTTCCTCTACAACGTCAACCTCCATTGAGAAGTAAAAATTACTGCCAACATCTTTCTCGGAGAATAATTGAATCTCACTTCCCATAAGTTCAACTAACTGACGACAAATCGTCAGTCCAAGCCCTGTTCCGCCAAACTGTCGGGTAATCGAGCCATCTTCCTGAACAAACGGCGCAAAAATCTGGTTCTGCTTATCCCCGGCAATACCAACTCCGGTATCCATGACAGAAAAAGTTAGGTCAGCTTTATGATTACCTTTAAGCTGACAGTCTATGGCTAGCGTCACCATACCATTTTCAGTGAATTTAACCGCATTAGACATTAAGTTCATCAATACCTGACGTAGCCGATGCTCATCCAGCATCACCTGATCAGGAATATCAGGATCAAGCATTAGCCTAAGATCGTTATGAGCATCTGCTGCTTTAGTCAAAACGATACTTGTTGTGTCATAAGCAACTTCCCTGATATTACATTCGTTCGGAGCCAGAACCAGATTTCCTGACTCAATTTTCGATAAGTCCAGAATGTCATTAATCAGAAGTAGCAGCGTCTGAGATGAAGTTTCGATCGTTTGCAGATATTCGAACTGTGCAGCAGTCAACTTTGTATCAGCTAGAATGCCGGACATCCCGATAATGCCATTGAGTGGTGTACGAATTTCATGAGACATATTAGCCAGAAAGGAACTCTTGGCTATATTAGCTTGTTCCGCTTCCTCTTTAGCATTAAGAAGAATATCCCGGTTTCGGCAACGCTCTTCAATCAACAAGTTCAGCTGTTTAGAGAAAATTGTAAATTCATCGCGGCCGTCTTCCCTCACCTTAATATGTCGTTCAGGCTCATTTTCTATTCGCGCCATAACATTAAGAACATGAATCAGGTAAGTAATGATTCGTCTTGAAAGGCTAACACCAAGAAAACAAATAAAAAACAAAGACAATGACAAAATACCGACATAGATCCACATCATATTCTTGGTTTTTGCTGTAGTTTGTTTTATTTCATAAACTAATTGATTGCTGACCTCATATACTACGAACTGAATTAACCTGAATCGCTCATTAAAAGCATTCATTCCGAATTGATGCACTTCTTCAGTCACTTCACCATTTAAAATCGCATTACGTAATCTATAACTATTTGCAAAGGCCGGGTGAATAAAGGTCTTACTAAGCAACTCAATCTGCTCAGGACTTGCGCTGATCGACAAATAACGCTCAATGAAAAGTTGTTGGTTCTCAATAATAGTTGCTATCAGTGGTTTTACTTCACTTTCATCTACAGACACACGATCTATCAATAAATGTACATACCAGTTTTCCTGCTGCGCCCAGAATTTCAACCACTGTAACTGATATAACACTTGCAGTTTTTGCTCAATTTCACGGACACCAGTCTCCACCGCGTTCTTTTCAAGGTTTTTAAGCGACTGCTCAACAACATCTCCAGCCCAGTTAGACCAGTCGTAAACCTCATTAAAACTGACATTGCCATAGTCATCCAGCGCATTAAACATATCGTGTGAGACAGCAATTGCACTGTCTTTGACGGGTTGAACCAATGACTTCTTACTTATATCCAAATAATGAGTTGCTGCTTCTCTTGCTTGCAGCTGTGCTTCTTTATTTTCAATATTGTGAAGTTTATCTGTTCTCAGTTCATGAATTGATGATGCAAATATTAAAGTTTCATCGAGAAGTTGGATTTGAGCAGACATTATATTTAATGACTGCAATTTCCCATAAAGTTCTTTTAGTTCAACACCGGTAAATAACGAAGAAAATGTGAGCGGTACCACAACTAATAACAAAAGCCTTGTTTTTATCGATATTCTGTTTAACAGGCTCATATCTTCTCCTTGAACTCGAACCTATTTTGCCTATTTGTCTATGCATCTTTGTATACTATTATTTATAGCAGGATATATTTATCAAATTGGATTTTTCGATGTGCAATGGACTGAAAAATAATACTTTGATCGCCTTACTTTCCATGTTGGGAGCTTTTTTGTTTCCATCCTTTTCTGCATCATCGGCTACAAGTAATGACAAGTATGTTGAGTTTGCCGTGTTCTCAATGAATAAGGAATTACCTCAGCTCACAAAAAGTAAAGCCCGAATGCTCTACAAGGGGAGAACAAAAAAGTTAAATGGCAGCATTAAGATTGTATTGGTGGATTTGCCGGAAACATCAATCTTACGGGAAGATTTCTACAGTATGTTACTCGGGAAATCCATTTCACAAATGAATGGATATTGGGCCAGTCTCTCATTCTCGGGTAAAGGCACACCGCCAGAAGAACTCAATAGTGATGACATAAAAGATATTCTGGAATGGTTAAATGACCATCCTAATGGCATAGCCTATGCGCCTGTCAGTACCGTTCCGGAAAATGCCAATATCCTCATCACAATCTTACAGGGAGAGTAAGATGATGAAACTTTCTCAAATATTCACGCTCATTCTTTTCAGCTTCACCAGCACATCTTTCGCGGCTATTGAAATCACCGATAACTTTTCTGTCAGCGGCTTTGGCTCAACATCGATAACAAAATCTGATAACAGCACACCGTTGTTTGTTCATCGGGAAATCAGTGACGAGACCTGCTACGACTGCGATACCATTTTCGGCTTACAAGCTGATTGGTTAATAACTGATGAGCTGAATGCTTCAATTCAACTGGTGAAACGTCCTCAGGATATCTGGTCAGATCCCGAGTTGGAGTGGGCTTATCTTGCTTACCAATATGATGATCTGACTTTCGAAGGCGGAAGATTAAGGATCCCATTGTTCCTTGCATCACAATACTATTATGTCGGACAAGCCTATACATGGAGCCGCCCGCCTCAGGAAGTATATGACTCAATTCTGGGCTTTACCTTCTATGACGGACTTTCTGTCAGGTGGGAAACTGACATTTCGGACGACACCGCCGTGACAGTGTCACCTTACTATGGTTTCGAAAGAGACAACACCACTGAAATTGGTCCGGACAAGATTACATTTGATACCGATCTGGTTGCTGGTATAGCGCTTGATGTCAGTGGATTTAATTACCGGGTTCATTTCGGTTTTATGCATACTCAATTTGAGATGATTCCGCGGACGGAGCCATTCAGCAAATTAAATATCTATACCCTTGGAGCTGAATACGCGCCTGACAACTGGCACTTTATGGCTGAAATTCAGGCCGACAACACACAGGCTAACTGGTATCTGAGCGGAGCGTATCACATAGGTGAATTCACACCGTACCTCGTCTATGGTGAAAGCCACCACAGGCGTAAATCCAGCAGCATCACCGCCGGTGTTCGCTACGACATAACCTACTCCATCTCACTGAATGCTGAGTGGCAGGGTGTCTATATGAATAGCGATGATTACAATCGGTTTAACACTGGACAGTTTGTCATTCCGGCGAAAGCCATCGGTGAAGATAAAGATGCACAGCTTTATACCCTCATGTTGAACTTTGTCTTCTAGGGCATATTCATCATTACAGCAAACAAAAAAGAAGAGGCCAAATGCCTCTTCTTTTTTCTTTCAACTACAGAGCCATTCCGTAAGGCTTTATTTTAAAGGCAGTTATTTCATCAACCGCTATTTCACTAACATAGCCGCACCAAATACGCCAGCGCTGTCACCCAATGCAGGCTTTACTATTAGGGTGTTCAAAACAGGATTAAACAGGTGTCGTTCTATTGCTTTAGGGCCGTATTCATACAGCGCTTCGACATTACCGACACCGCCACCAACAACAATCACATCCGGGTCAATCACGTTAATGATTTGCGCAACTGCAAGACCGAACTTTTCAATTAAACGGGTAACTGTATGTTGCGCAAAACTCTCACCCAATTCAGCCTGTTCAACAATTTCCGGCAAACTTAATGTGCGTTGCGCCAGTTTTTGATAATGGGCTTCCAGCCCTTTGCCAGAAATAACAGTTTCCAGACAACCATGCTTTCCGCAGTAACAAGGCTCGCCGTTTGCTTCCAGTACGTTGTGCCCCCACTCTCCGGCAATACCATGGCATCCGTAAAGCACCTTACCGTTAACGACGATACCGGAGCCCACGCCTGTGCCCATGATAATACCGAAGACCACCTCGGCATCCGGCTTAACCTGTTTAACAACGCCAAGATGCGTTTCAGCCAAAGCAAAACAATTCGCATCATTAGCCAGTTTTACCGGAACACCTAACAAGCTAGCCAAATGTTTATCAAGTGCCTTGCCATTGAGCGAAGTGGAGTTACAGTTCTTCATGACGCCAGTTTGCGGATCCAACACTCCCGGAGTACCAAAACCAACTCGTTCAGGATATTCCCCAACCTTCTCCGCACATATGTCGATCAGTGACTTAATCCGCTGCAGCACATGTTCATAACCGTGCTCACCTTCAGTCGCAATCCGTTCGCGTACGATGCACTGATCATCATCACGGGACATCACAGCACACTCGATTTTGGTGCCACCTAGGTCTACCCCCCAATAATAACGGCTCATCTTGTCTCCACTGTTTTGCCAAAGTTATGACATAACATCATAAACACCGGATACAACTCATTCAGTTAACTAGAGCGAATTATTGAGATACAAGTAACTGAGCTACAAGTATTCACGGTATACAGCAAGGCATTTGCCCGCAAAGAAAGCAAAATCGACCATACTTAAACCGTTAACCAATCAATCATTATTTAACGGTGGAGATTTCTGGTATGTTTTTAAAAGAAGCGCGCACTGGAGATCTGGTCGATGTTGTCGATATGGCATCGCTGGTCAATCCTTTCTCACAACATGTGACTGTTCAATACCAATCAGGTGAAGATCTCGCTGAGCCTGTGACTGTCGACAAGCATAACCTTTCCTTCCCATCAGGAGAAAACCTGCCCGAATGCTGGGTCAACGGCTACTACCGTCTCCAGCAAAAATAAGCAGAGCAACAAATACCCCATTCACAAAAGGCCCGCTATTCGACTTCCTGTTCCAATATAGCGGGCTCTATGTTTTCAAAGCGTATAATCCTTATCAATTCACAATGCCTTAGCTCATAACGCATTAGTGGACAATCGCTGTGCTATCTGGGTCGTTAGTCGATCCACACCTTCAGACAACGCTTTAACCTGTGCGTCGTAACCCTCCTGATCAAGCGGAACCTTAAAAGCAAACGGATAAACGCCCTTCAGCTCACCGTCACTGTCCAGCAACAACCATTCTCCGGCCAGTTTCGCCATACCTGTATAGTGACCATTAAATTGACTGAGCTTCACCTGCAAACGCGGCGAGTCCGATATTGTTAACGCTGGTGTCAACTCAGTCGACCAATAACGGCTCTGCTTATAGCGTAAATCCTGATTTATCCTGCGAGTAAGTTGCCTGCTGATCGACTCTGCCCATAAATTTTGTTGTGCTTGTACCACCTCTGTTTCACTCATCTGATAGACAAGACCCGTTCCCGACAAGTGCTCTGCCATTTCAACCGGACGAACCACCAGCAGAGGCTGATGTTTACCACGAGTGACAAGCTGCTGCATGTTAGTCTCCGAACCGTTGGTTCCCGAATCAGCAGACGGCAGTAGATAAGTAGTACTGACAGCTTCAGGTTGACTACTACAACCAAGCAGCACCACGGCCATCATCAGCAAAAAAACACCCCCCTTGCGCATTACTGAGCCCCCTTAACCGGAATAGGATCTTTCGGCTTCTCCCCGGTAAATATTAATGAATTCGGCTTCTCATTGAGCTGTCTGAGAACCGGTTGCAACTCCAACATCACCTGCTCAAAACGCCCCAGAGCTTGCTCAAGGTTTCTATAAGGCTCCGCATCAGGGCTAAAGCCTTTCAGGGTGTCCTGAATTTGCTGCAAAGTCTGACGAATATCACCGGGCAACGCTCTTGTCTCTCTCTGCGCTAATATCTTAGTGAGCTCATTAGCCGTTCTTTCAGCAGCCAGTAACGACCTTTGCGACGCATTAAGACTCTTATTCAAACTGCTAATAGTGTCTTCAACCGGAAGTTTTTCGATTTTTGTCAGTATTGCTGTTAACTGTTTTTGAATCTGAGCAAAACCACCAGCTTTAGTCGGGAAGATATCGTACTTTCGATATTGCCTTAATTCCGGCATTGGTTCTTCCGGGTATACCTCGGTATCTACCAGTAAGGCACCGGTTAATAAGCTTCCGGTTTTAAGAGACGCTCGCAGACCCAGCCTAAACTCCTTCTCCAGGCTTTCTTTGAGCCTTGGCAAAGCTTCCTCTTCAACCTCACCATATATCCGCCCAAGCTCGATTCTGACTAAAACAGGGATTTGACGATTTGAGAAACCATCCCTGTCGCTCGGTAACTCAAGAGGCACCTTCCTGACCGTTCCGATCCGGATCCCGCGATACTCCACCGGCGCTCCCGGATTCAGTCCCCGTACCGATTCATCAAACAACATGACATATTCCAGATACTCATCGAAGAAACGTTCACGTACCTGTTTGAGATTGTTATAAAGCCGAAAGCGAGAAAAATCTTTGGTGATCAGCTCTCCGGGCTCATTTCCTCTGGGCACACGAAAACTAACACCGCCGGTGATCAACGATTCAATAGAGCCAATTTGCATACTGAACCCTTCAGCAGACATTTTTAGATCGACGCCGGATGTCAGCCAGAAACGGGTTTTCTTACGAATTAAGCTGTCATAAGGCTCAAAAATAAACAACTGATAATTGGCCTTTTTCGCTTCAGGATCAAAAGTGACTTTCTCAACCCGACCGACAGTAAATCCTTCATACAATACAGGATCACCGACCCCAAGCTTGCCCGCTTCCTTGTGGTAAAGCACCAAACGTAAGCCTTTAGCATCTGGTGGGGCTACCGGCGGCACCTCCAGTACATCAAACTCATACTTCTCCTCTTTGGCTACCCCCGGCTGAAGCTGGACATAAGCTCCGGATAACAAGGTTTCAAGCCCGGACACACCTTCTTTACCAATACGGGGTTTTACCACCCAGAACAGGGTATCTTCCCTCAGCATCCGAGCTGCATCTTTATCGATCTGAGCGGTAGCAATAATGGCACTATAATCGTCATTAAGTCGCACATCGCTAATCACCCCTACCCTGACATTCAGCGCTTTCACTTCAGTTTTGCCAACTTCCAGCCCTTCGGCAGTATTTAGGTATAGCGTGACTTCCGGCCCTTTACTGGTAGCAAACTGAACCAGCATCCAGATACCGATTCCCACAGCAATCAGCGGAACCAGCCAGATAGACGAGATCTGCTTTATCGACTGCACATCTGCTTTTTCAAACTTACCATCACTCATAATCAGCCTTTTCTTTATTATTTACGGCCAAACATATTCCCTTAAGTCGCTTCCGTTCGAGGGACAGATTCTGATTCAGTCCAGAATACCCGAGGGTCAAACACCATTGCTGATATCATGGTCAGCACCACGACACAGGCAAAAGAAAGCGCCGCCGGACCGGGATAGATAGCCATCAGGTTTTGTAACTGAACCAACGCCACCAAAATGGCGACCACAAAAATATCGATCATTGACCAACGCCCGATCAGTTCGGTCATCCGATAAAGTCGCAGACGCTGAATGGCCTGGCGGGAATCAATATCTCCTGAGCGCCGGGCATTGGTATATAACCAACCCAGGGCAAAAATCTTGGCTAACGGAATAACCACACTGGCAAGGAAAATCACAGCGGCAATAGGATAAGAGCCCAACTGCCAAAGCAATACAATGCCGCCAATAATGGTAGAACCCTCTGATCGACCAAGGCTGACGGTATACATCATGGGATACAGATTGGCAGGAATGAAAAAGATCGCCGAAGCAATCAGCAGTGCCCATGATCGTTGCAAGCTTTGCTGCGGGCTGAACGGGTGTAAAAGCCCCCCGCACCGAACACAAAAGGCATGATCTTTTTCTGGCAGCGGATTGAGCTGAGCACAAATATGACAGCTAACATGATTGACTGAATGATGGCTATCACCCGGCATCACCCCTTCCAGCGGATGCATGGGCACAATTTGCAACCAGAGCCAGGTCCGATCCACCATGGAGACGCACTTAACCACCAGCATGGTATAGATACAAAACGCCCAGAATGACATGCCCAGCCCGATATCTGCCATTGAAGCGATTTTGATCAGGCTGACCAGTACTCCGATAAGAAACACATCAACCATCAGCCAGGGTTCCATCCTACACATGGTGCGAAACAGGCGTTTGTTATGAAGGCTTTCCCCTTCCGGCATCCCTGCCCTTTGACGCTGTCTCGCCAGCCAATACAGATAGAGCACAAGAGAAATGTACAGCGCAGGCAAAATCACCACAGTCAACAGCAGCAAGACAGCCAACAGACTATTCTCAAAGGTATTAAGCATTTCAGCCGCATTCAGCAGGGTAATTTCCTGCCGTATCCCCTGAACACTGAAGGACATAAACGGAAAGCTGATACTCAGAACCAGCATGATAAGGCAAGCAATACCGTACGACAGCGGGCGCTTAAGCGGCAAACTGATATGCTTAGCCAGCGTGTGACCACAACGGGGACACGATGCTTTTTGCCCGTCACCTAACGGCGGAAGCTCAGTGACCAGGCCACACTCTTCGCAAGCAATATATATTTGAGATACAGCAGGTTCACTCATGATCGGTCTTCGCTCCGCCTTTTCAAATCAGTATAGGAAAAGTCTGCGAAATACCATCAGGCAAGGTGAGACAAAGTTATTGAATAGCCGCTGTTTATCACGTTTTCAGTACAGTCATGGCCTGTCATTAAGCTTGTAATAAGATGATAGGCAGTATGAAATAAAAAACCTCCCGGAACAGGAGGCTAAGTCAACAAGATAAAGTGAACGTCTAGTTTTTGATATGCACAAATAAGCAAACTTCAACTTTTCCGATGAAACAAACAACTGATATCAATAACCTGAAAGGAAATAAGCACAAGCGCCACTAATAATCAGTATAGTTAATAAACGCATTCCCATATTAATAATATGGGTACTTATCTCATTCGTTGCGACTCCGATCTACTCCTTCGCCAAATCCTGATTATTTAATGACAGGTAAGCAATATCCGTTTTAGCGGCACAGATAAAGTCATTTCGGTGCAAGCCTTTTACAGAATGACTCCACCAGCATACCGTCACTTTGCCCCACTCCAGAGTTATCGCCGGGTGGTGAAATTCCTCCTCAGCCAGCTCGGCTACTTTGTCAGTAAACATCCAAGCCTGTTTAAAATTCTTGAACTTATACTCCCGCTCCAGCTGGTTGATTCCATCCCGGTTATATACGTCCCACTCAGGCACACTCTGAGAAAGCTCAATCACTTCCCGGTCAGTCAGCATCGGTGCCCCGACATGGCAGGCCTCACACTTGAGTTGATGTAATTCAGACATAATCTCCCGTTGTCTCCTTGTTGTTTTTCGGTGGAAATACAGGTGCATGTAACCCCAGGGATTTCGCCTGCTGCACCATGCCCATAATGTCCTGTCGGGCCAGCTCATAAAGCTGCCCGATACCATCAATGACAAAGTATATAGGCTGCATGATGTCTATCCGGTAAGGCGTGCGCATAATATCAACCGAGTCAAACTCGCGATATTCCGGCTTATCACTGGTTACCGCATATTCGGTCTCACCCGGTGACGATAAAATCCCGCCACCGTAAATCCTGATACCCCCGTTATGACGAAGCAAACCAAACTCAACGGTAAACCAGTACAAACGCGCAAGATATACCCTGTCTTCCTTACTGGCCTCGTACCCCAAACGGCCATATATGTGAGTAAATTCAGCAAACGCCGGATTAGTCAGCATCGCGCAGTGCCCGAAGACCTCATGGAAAAAGTCCGGCTCCTGCAAGTAGTCAAATTCTTCCCGCCGACGCAGGAACGTCGCAACCGGAAAACGCTTGGCCGCAAGCAAACTGAAGAAACGATCGAAGTCGATCAATGCCGGCACCTCAACGCACTCCCAGCCAGTCGTCTTCCTTAGCACGCAGTTAATTTCTTCCAACTGCGGAACCCGATCCCGAGGTAAATCCAGCAGGCGTAATCCGTTGATATATTCTTCGCACGCCCGTCCTTCAATGACACTTAGCTGACGGGTTACCAGATCATGCCAAACCCGGTTCTCTTCTTCAGACCAGTGAATAAAGCCGTTTTCATCCGGCTTTTTTGATACGTATTTCGTCGCAGTACCCATAAAAAACCCACTTTACATTTTGTGCTGTCAGTAAGCCTTTCCATGGCGTTATTCGATTCTTTCCTCAAACAGAAACAAAGAAAAGTCGCTGTCTTTATTAAGGTTAGGAGCAACACTGGCAGAGTATGAACCTTCGGCTTTCGATCTGGCAAAAGCCAGATGTAACATTATTTTTACATCACTTTTTAATATTGAGAATCTCGACGGTGTTATCCACGCCAACTCACATCTGCCTCTAACGGCCTGAATATTCTTGTGAACCCAGCGAATTTGTAAAATTATCGGCACACAAAAAACAACAATAAACTCTCTGATAAGTTGCCTGTTTGGCTGTGCTCGACCAGATTTTATGTATCGAGTTAACATAAAGTTAACCTGCATGAACGCAGGTCAGCGATAACCGAGGATCAGGTTATGCGGCACTGGTTTCAGTTTCCGATAATTGAAGGAGAAGCGTCACGGCAGGCTCACTGTGATTTGCCAGAAGGAACTTATGAGCGAGAATGCGGAAAGGAAGGTTTCTTCGGCCCAGCCAGCCATATGTACCATGCAAATCCGCCGACCGGATGGACAGCATGGGAAGGTCCGCTGCGACCACGGGCAATAGACACAACCAAACTCAGTCAGCCAGGCGAATCCCCCTGGGATGCCTCACTGATTCTGTATAACAACAATCTGAAAATGCGGGTGTGGAACTGTTCGCAGGATATGGTTCACCTAGTCCGAAACGGAGATGGTGACGAAATACTTTTTGTACATAAAGGCAACGGTCAGCTGTTTTGCGATTACGGTCATCTGCAGTTCCGCGATGGCGATTATCTTGTTCTTCCCAGAGCAACCAACTGGCGAATTGAAGTGAACGCCCCCGTGACACTCCTGCTGATTGAAGCAACAAACAGCAGTTATCAGATGGCCGAACGTGGCCTTGTCGGTCAACATGCCGTTTATGACCCCGCAATCCTCGATTATGCCCGTATCGATGATGCCTTCTTAGCTCAGCAGAATAACAACCAGCAATGGCAGGTTATACTGAAAGCCCGCAATACAATGAATACCATCACCTATCCCTACAACCCACTTGATGCTCAGGGATGGAAAGGCAACCTAACGACATTCAAACTCAACTGGCGGGATATCCGGCCACTAATGAGCCACCGCTATCACTTACCGCCTTCAGCACATACAACGTTTGTCGCTGACGGTTTCGTCATTTGCACTTTTGTACCGCGTCCGATCGAAAGCGATCCTCAGGCGCTGAAAGTGCCTTTCTACCATAACAATGACGACTACGATGAAGTGCTGTTCTACCACAAGGGGAATTTCTTCAGCCGTGACAATATTGAAGCCGGTATGATCACCCACCACCCATGTGGCTTCTCGCATGGCCCACACCCGAAAGCACTGGCAACCAGCATGGAAAATCCCAAAAAAGAGACTGACGAAGTGGCTGTGATGATTGATGCCCGCTGGCCGTTGGAAATTGCCGATTTACCTGAAGACGCTGAAAACAAAGACTATGTTTATTCATGGCGACAGAAAGATTAAGTAGTCCTAAATGGAATAAGAACCGCCGAAAAAAATTTACATTGTAAATAAGGAGTCGAGCATGAAACTTGCTTCCCTGAATCACGGCCGTGATGGACAACTTATTGTTGTCTCAAGAAATCTCACCCAAGCCGTTCATGCCCATGACATTGCACCGACTCTGCAGTTCGCCCTTGATAACTGGGATCAGGTTGAAGGTGACTTGCAGCACTTGTACCGCAACCTTAACGACGGTGTTGCCCATGATGTATTCCCGTTCAACCCGAAACTTTGCGCTTCTCCCCTACCACGCGCCTATCAATGGGCCGACGGCAGTGCTTACGTTAATCACGTTGAGTTGGTTCGCAAAGCCCGCGGCGCTGAAATGCCGGAATCCTTTTGGACCGATCCGCTGATGTACCAAGGTATGTCTGATGCTTTTCTTTCACCGACACAGAATATCGAAGTTGCCGATGAGAGCTGGGGAATCGACTTTGAAGCGGAAATTGCCGTTATCACTGATGACATAGACATGGGCATCCGCACCGAGGAAGTCCACGGCCATATCAAGCTACTGATGCTGGTCAATGATGTTTCACTGCGCAACCTGATCCCGGCCGAACTGGCGAAAGGTTTTGGTTTCTTCCAGTCGAAACCGGCGTCATCTTTCTCTCCGGTAGCCGTAACCCCTGACGAACTGGGTGACAGCTGGTACGACTATCGGGTACATCACCACCTGACCGTCCATTACAACGAAACTATGTTCGGCCAGCCCCATGCCGGCACCGATATGACTTTTAATTTTGCCGAACTTATCCAGCATGCAGCTAAAAGCCGGAAACTGAATGCTGGTACCATCATTGGCTCAGGCACCGTATCCAACAAAGACAAAAGCGTTGGCTCCTGTTGCCTTGCTGAACGACGAATGCTGGAAACTATTGATCACGGAGAAGCTCAGACACCGTTTATGCGCTTTGGCGACAAAGTAAGAATCGAAATGTTTGATGACAACGGCCACTCAATTTTCGGCGCCATTGACCAGCAGGTTGTGCGCTATGAACACCGTTACCACAATGAAGACCTGGATCACCATAAACCACATTAAAACAGGCGGTAACTGATGAAACTATACGATTACTATCGCTCTTCAGCCTCTTACCGGGTGCGGATTGCATTAAACCTTAAAGGACTGACCTACGAGAAATGCAATATTTCTCTGGCTGATGACGAACAAAACAGCGCCCGCTATTCCGCGCTCAACCCGAGCTGCCAAGTACCGGGGCTGGAAACAGAGCTCGGCCTGCTCGGCCAGTCGCTGGCTATTATGGAGTACCTGGAGGAAGTTTATCCATCACCGCCAATTCTCCCGGAATCCCACTGGGACAAAGCAAAATGCCGGGAAGTCGCCCTAACGGTGAGCTGTGATATTCACCCGCTTAACAACCTGCGAGTGCTGAACTACCTCGACAGTGAATTCGGTGTGAACCAGAACGAGAAAATGATCTGGTATCACCACTGGCTCAATCGGGGATTTCATGCCCTTGAGGGTCTGCTTCGCGGCCACAGTCACCCGTTTTGCTTCGGCAGTACACCAACAATGGCCGATAT
This sequence comes from Photobacterium marinum, assembly GCF_000331515.1. GTDB lineage: Bacteria > Pseudomonadota > Gammaproteobacteria > Enterobacterales > Vibrionaceae > Photobacterium > Photobacterium marinum. Next base: position 689,770 of record NZ_AMZO01000006.1, on the reverse strand, counting down.
CTGCCTGATCCCGCAACTCTACAATGCAAGACGCTTTCATTTTGATGTCAGTCCTTACCCGACCCTGTTGGCGATCGAGTCACATTGCCAACAATTGGACGCCTTTGTAAAAGCTCATCCGGATAACCAAAAATAGCAAGGATCCCGCTATGGCAGAGAACGGTGACAAATTGGTATTTCAGGCACAAGCCAGTGAACCAGCACAAATCATGTGGATGCCGGAGAAAGATCGCATCCATGACAGCCTGCTGTACCAGTTCATGGTCGAACTGAGTGAGAAAAAAGATACCCTGTTCCACGACTACAACCAGCTCCACCGTTGGTCTGTCGAAAACAGCGAAGAGTTTTGGGATATGGTGTGGGATTTCAGTCAGGTCATTGGGAATAAATGCCCGCCTCTGACTTTCTGTCCACCGCACAGCAAATTACCGGCCAAAGAAACCCAGTGGTTTCCCCACTCGACGCTTAACTTTGCTGAAAACCTACTGAAAGGCTGGAACCGGCATGCCGCAGCGGATGCCATCATTTTCCATTGTGAAGGGGATCCGCATCGTAGGCAACATCTGAGCTGGCAACGACTGTACCGCCAGACTTCTCAGGTAGCAGCTTTCCTTGCAGACAAAGGTATTAAACAAGGCGATGTAGTCGCCGCTTATATTCCCAATATTCCTCAGGCCATCGTTGCCATGCTGGCAACAACTTCACTGGGAGCAATATGGACATCCACATCACCGGATTTCGGCGTCGACAGCGTTGTCGAGCGTTTCGGTCAAACCGTCCCCAAGGTATTCATTTGCGCAGACGGCTACTTCTATAACGGTAACGTTCACTCAGGCCTAAACAACACGAAGGCGATATTAGAAAAGCTTCCTTCTATTGAACAGCTTCTCGTCATTCCTTTTACCGAACGAGAAGATAAAAAAACGGAACTTACGGGAAACCTTAGTTCAGAGAGTGGGCGATACGAAATCACTTTATGGCCGGATCTACTTGTGCAATACCCGGCACAGACCATTAATTTCCAGCCAGTACCTTTTAATCACCCGCTTTACATACTTTATTCGTCGGGAACCACGGGAAAGCCCAAATGTATTATTCACAATACCGGCGGAACCTTGCTCAACCACCTCAAAGAACACCAGCTCCACTGCAATATCAAACCCGGTGAGCGGCTGTTCTATTTCACCACCTGTGGCTGGATGATGTGGAACTGGATGGTCAGCGGGCTAGCTTCCGGCGCGACACTGGTCCTGTATGACGGCTCACCTTTCTACCCTGACGATAATGTGTTGTGGGACATGGCTGAACATGAACAAATCAGCCTGTTCGGCACATCAGCAAAATACCTGGAAGCATTGGAAAAACAAGGCTATCAGCCAGCACAAAGCCACAACCTGACATCGCTTAACACCTTATGCTCTACAGGTTCGGTTCTGGCACCGGAGCAATTCGACTATGTCTACAACTCTGTTAAATCCGACATACAACTGGCTTCGATTTCAGGCGGTACGGACATTTGCGGCTGTTTTGCTATCGGGAACCCGCTCAACCCTGTCTATCGTGGTGAATGTCAGGGACGCGCACTTGGCATGGATGTGCAGGTATTCGATGACAACGGGCATGCCTTGTTTAAACAGCAAGGCGAACTGGTTTGCTGCAACAGTTTTCCCAGTCAACCAATCGGGTTCTGGAACGACCCGGACGACAGTCGCTATCACAGCGCCTACTGGAGTCGGTTCAAGGGTGTCTGGCATCACGGCGACTATGTCGAGCTAAGCGAAACAGGCGGTATGATTTTCTATGGCCGCTCAGACGCAGTACTTAATCCGGGCGGCGTCAGGATAGGCACCTCGGAAATCTACCGTCAGGTTAATCCGCTAAAAGAAATTACCGACTCTGTCGTTATCAGTCAGAATCAGGAAAATGATGTCCGGATCATACTCTTTGTACAAATGTCTGAAGGTTATGAGCTGGGTGATGAACTCAAAGCCAGGATCCGCCAACAGATCCGCGAGCACTGCTCGCCCCGCCACGTACCGGCTGTTATCCTCGAAGTCAGTGACATCCCACGAACCAAATCAGGCAAATTGGTAGAACTGGCTGTTCGCAATATTGTTCATCATCAACCGGTAAAGAATGTCGGGGCATTAGCCAACCCTCAGGCGCTCGAACAGTTCAAAAATCGACCTGAACTACAAGTTGTTACGAAATAACCCTCAAATAAATCGTCTGAAGCAATTCGCTTGCTGTTATTGAGTGTTATGATAGCTGTTTTCATACCAAACGGAATCATGGTCGAATAACAGCAACCCATTGTTCCGTTTGGTATTAATGAAGGAGAACTGTGACCAACATGAAGCGCATCCCAACCAATATCATCACCGGCTTTCTGGGTGCTGGGAAAACCACTTCAATCCTCTCTCTGCTGGCGCGTAAGCCAGAAAATGAAAAATGGGCGATCCTGATCAACGAATTCGGCAACGTCGGCGTAGACGGTGCCATCCTTGATCAGCAAGGTGCCATTGTTAAAGAAGTTCCGGGCGGCTGTATGTGCTGTGTGGCAGGTTTGCCAATGTCTGTCGGCATCAATGCACTACTGGCACAAAAACCGGACCGACTGCTGCTGGAACCAACCGGACTAGGTCATCCGAAGGAAATCATCAACAAGCTGACTTCCGATACTTTCCGTAACTATATCGACCTGAAGGCAACCATTACCTTAGTAGATCCTCGTCAGTTTGCAGATCCGCTATATACCGAAAACCAGAACTTCCAGGACCAGATTGCGCTGGCTGATGTTGTGGTCGCCAACAAGGTTGACCAATGTGTGGATTACGACATTCTGGCTTTCGAAACCTATATCGACCAGTGTGAGCCAAAGAAGAAAATTATCGGCCAAGTGCAACAGGGCGAGCTGGAGCTGAGCTGGCTGGATGTTGAACGTACTGAGCGCAAAGCTGAGCACAGCCACCATCATCACCACCATGGTGACGAAGAAGCGGCACCGCTACCGGGCTTTGAACTGGCACCGGGTCAGACTTATGTACGTAAAGAAAACAACGGACAGGGTTACCACAGCTGTGGCTGGTTCTTTGCAGCCGATCAGATTTTCGATTTCTCTAAGCTGTTCAGCCTATTTTCCAATATCAATGCCCAGCGCGTAAAAGCAGTGGTTAACACTGAACGCGGTTGTTACGCTTTCAATGTTGTAAATCAGGTAGTTACTGTAAACGAGTTGTCACTTGAAGGCTTCGAGTCCCGCATTGAAGTCATTGACAACGAACTACTGCCATGGGGTGAGCTGGAAGAAATCCTGTGCTCACTGACCACGATTAAAAACTGAGAAAAAGACTCAACCTGCTGATTTCATGCTAAATATGAATAGGTAGGAAAAGAAAATATCGCCCATGGTTCAATCCGGTTAACCATGGGCTAATTCAAGCAAGGAGCAACTATGCTAAACCCTGCTACTGCGAAAGCGGTCATTGATCATGCTCTCTTCCTGGGTGCTGACTTTGCAGAATTGTTTGTCGAGCACCACCAGTCAGGCTCTGTTGAGCTAAACTCTGGCGAGATCGACAAAGTAAACTCAGGTATCGACTTCGGTATCGGTGTTCGCCTTTTCTTCGGCCATAAAGTCCTTTATGGCTACACCAACAGCACCGACGAAGAAGAACTGAAACGTGTTACCAGCCTGCTGGCCGCCAAAGACAAGCGCGACCAGATTGCCACCGCGGGTGCATTGAACCTCAGCCGTTATAACAGTATCCACTCATGCCAGCTTCCGCTGAACCAGAATGCTAACCTGGAAGAAAAAATCGCCTTCCTGAGAGAAGCTGATCTGGCAGCCCGTGCTGAAGATGAAAAAATCTCTCAGTTCATCGGTCGTATCGCGCAACGTGAACAACAGGTTGAAATCTTCAACTCCAACGGCCTGCATATCGGCGACACCCGCCATTACACTCGTGTTGCAGCTACAGCTATTGCCCAAAACGGTAGCGAGCAATCTATCGGGTATGAAGCTCCTGGTGCTTTGACCGGCTGGGAATTCAATACCCGCCTGAATCCACGTGAGCTTGGTCATGACGTTGCCAAACAGGCCATGGTTAAGCTGTTCGCAGAAAATTGTCCTTCAGGTGAAATGCCGGTGATCATCGGTAACGGCTTCGGCGGTGTTATTTTCCATGAAGCCTGTGGTCACCTGCTGGAAACCACATCTGTTGCTAAAAAGGCATCGGTATTCCACGACAAAATGGGTGAGATGATTGCCAATACAGTCGTCAATGCAGTTGATGACGGCACCATGGCAAACGAGTGGGGTTCAATCAATATCGATGACGAAGGGATGGAAACCCAGCGAACCCAACTGATCAAAGACGGTAAGCTGACAAGCTTTATGGTTGACCATATGGGTTCACTGAAAACTGGCTACTCCCGCACAGGTTCCGGCCGTCGTGAATCATACAAGTACGCACCGACTTCCCGTATGCGTAATACCTTCATCGAACCGGGTGACAGCTCACTGGATGAAATGATCAGCAGCGTCGAGCGCGGCATCTACGCCAAGAAGATGGGCGGGGGCTCTGTTCAGCCGGGAACAGGTGAATTCAACTTCGCGGTACAAGAAGCTTATCTGGTTGAGAACGGCCAAATCACTAAGCCACTGAAATCCGCCACGCTGATCAGCACCGGACCTAAGGTGTTGAAAGAGATCAGCATGGTCGGTAAAGACTTCGAACTGGCTGCCGGTATGTGTGGTTCAGTGAGTGGTTCAGTACCGACTACCGTCGGACAACCGGCACTGAAGGTAGACAACATTCTTGTGGGAGGTGGTAACTAATGGCCGATCAAAACAAACTTCAACAGGCAATTGATCAGGTTCTGGATCGCGTCAAAGCAGCCGGTGCCGAAGCTGATGTTATCGCTAACTGCAGCAATAACTTCTCCCTGAAAGCCAACGGCGGCGAACTGGACGAATACAAGGTAACATCCGGTCAGGTTATTGGTGTTCGTGTCATCAAAGATCAGCGTGTCGCCACCAGCTATTCCGAATCTCTGGAACCTTCCAGCCTGGACAGCATGGTTGAGCAAGCCCTGCTGAATGCAAAATACACTAAGCAGGACGAGCATCAGACCATCAGCTGCGCAGACAGCCACCTGACAACAGATGTAGCTGAAATCTACCAGCAAGATGAAGCCACTGTTGACGACAAGATCGAGCTTGCTCTGGCGCTGGAAAGTGGTGTTGTAGCCCTGCCACATGCTAAAGCATCGCCATATAACGGCTTTGGTGAATCGGATAGCAAAGTAATTCTGGCCAATACTAAAGGTACATTGTGTCAGCATCAGGAACGCTCAACTTACTGTTATGCTTATACCTTGTATGAGCAGGACGACAAGCAGTCAATGCACGGTGGTATGTCATCCGGTCGTCGTTTTGACGAACTGGATTCCGCCTACTGTATTAATCACGGTTACGAAATCGCTAAAGCCCTGCTTGACGGTGAACCTGTTAATACCGGTAACTACTCCGTTATCTTCGATCTGAGCTGCCTGAGCAGCCTGTTCGGCGCATTTGGCATGTGCTTATCTGGCCAGTCGGCAATGAAAGGGATCAACCCGTGGCGTGATTCACTTCATTCCCAGGTTGCCAGCCCGCTGCTTACTGTATCGGATATCGCATTTATTGAAGGCGGTTCTGCGATCAAGGCGTTCGACAGTGAAGGTTATGCCACCCGCGATACCATCTTGATCGGTGAGGGTCAGCTGCAAAGCTTGCTGCACAACAGCCACACTGCCAGCTTCTTTGGTATAGAGAACACAGCCAACGCTGCACGTTCAGCCAAAGGTGGCTTAGGCGTATCATCCCGCCATACTATGATTGCAACCGGAACCAGCTCGGATGGTGAAATCACGGCAGGTGAATACCTGGAACTAGTTGAACTTCAAGGCGTTCACTCCGGGGCTGATGCGATCAGCGGCGACTTCTCATTCGGTGCCAGCGGCTTCCTGTGTCGCGACGGCAAACGCATCAAGCCGGTACGCGGTATTACAGTGGCCGGTAACTTCTACCAGATGATCAAAGAAATTGATGCTGTGGGTAATACACTGACTCACGATTACGAACGTGATTTCTTTGCGCCAAAAATCCGCTTCAGCAAACTGAGCATTGCCGGGAAGTAGAAGACAAAGTTTAGAGTCGAGATAGAAATATCTAGAAACTAGCGTTAAAAGAAATTCATAATACTAACGGCGAGCTATTAAGCTCGCCGTTCGTTTATCTGGATTCCGGAAGGGAAGTTACTCACTTAACTTGCCAGTATCAACCTCTCACCACTTTCCTTTCAACTCGAAACTACCGCTACCCTATCGCCTTATCAGGATCTATCTGATAGTAAGTATTTACACAGGAATTAGCCAGTTCCGGTTCGAGAAACTCGCGTACTATGTCGATCGATTCAGCTTCCCACATGCACTGACACATCTTCTGATGCTCACTGACCATAGTGGAGTGCAACCGCATTCCCGCTGGCGGATGACTCATCGCGCCACTGGCTTTCTGCCAGAATAATTCAGGATCAGTGATTTCGTGCTCAATCGCGATAAACATGGCCCCTCTCCTATGTTCATAAGAAAGTATAGTGAGGGGATAAAAATATGTTGTAACAAATAAGAAAATCCGTCTTTTTCTTAGTAGTTACGTTTGATTTTTTTTAGTTAACCTGAGCTCGGGATAAGAATCTTGAGAACTAAAAGCAGGTTCCGTGCTCGGATCTTTCGACCAAGAAACACTAATCACAAAAGAACCAACTATGAACAAATTAATGGCCTTATTTTGCCATATCAATAACTTTTGCAAGATTTTTATATCTCAATGGCAAAAATTACAGTTAGACAACGGTGAAAGAAAGCGGAAACGACCAGCTAAAGAACATATCCCAAATAGCTCATTCAAGGCACCATAGCCTCCATGGTTTTATGCTAAACCTGCTCGGGGGCTCGATTGCTTATTGTCTCAAACCCAAAAAGCCATCGCTTAATATAACCAGCACAGAAAAAATGGATTAATGATGATGGCTTAAACCAATTTTAGGTTAATTATCTCAAAGTCCAGCTTTGTAGAGCATCAATCAAAAAGGGCTGATAAGCAGCCCTTTTAACTAAATCGATTATTTCTCACCGATACCACGATGTTCTTTTTTGGCTAAGGCAATTTTGCCAAAACCCAGCTTCCTAAAGTGGCTATCACGAAAATCCCTAACCGCCTTAGAGCCAGAAGAAACGGCTTCAACCTGCTGTTCCATTTTCAGATACTCAGTCATATCAATCCCTTCAGCAGCAGCCACTGCTTCATGAATTGAACGATATTGGCTATAAGAAAACGCTAACTCTTTCTCTTGTTCCTTATAGCTATAGATAATGGTACGGGACATGATGCCTCCAACAACAAAAATGAAGGGGTGAAATTTACCTTAACCGGCTTCAGTATTAAAGAAGAACCGACTCAGCGCTCAATAAATCAACATCACGATGAAAAAACAGGTTGCAAATAAAGTCATACACTTCCTTTTCCCACACTTATACACAGGTTCAGTGGATAACTCATATAAATGCCTGTTTATTGTTCACATGACACTAACATTCAACATCGTCTGATTTGAAATAGTGGATAACCTGATTTTCGCTACCTCGCCACACTAATGACGGATCACGCTGCTCATGGACATACTTACCATCCACCATCACATCAACCAGTTCTATCACCTTACGCTGAGCTTCTGTCAGCTCATCCAGCACATAGCCGGACCACAACCAGATATCTTTACCCGGGCATTCTTCCCTTACACGCTGTACCAATCTAAGTACATCAGCAACATTGGCCGGATGTAGTGGATCACCACCGGATAATGACAGACCACGACGCTTGATTCGATTGTCATTCAGATCGCGAATAATCTGATCTTCCATCTCCTGAGTAAACGGATGACCACTATCCAGGCGCCAGGTACTCTGGTTATAGCAGCCTCGGCACTGATGCTCACAACCCGAAACAAACAAGGTGCAACGTGTGCCCGGACCATTGACGATATCAACCGGATAGTAGTTATGGTAGTTCATCTTATCCACTCACAAAAACAAGAAGTGCCGTAACCGGCACTTCTTAAACAATCAAATAGTTAGAGACTTTTCGCAAAAGTGTAGTGTCAGCAAATTACATGTGTTTTACGCGACGCTTTACTTCTTCCTGTTTACCGAAATTAAACGGACGGGCATCAGGACTCCCCAGGTAACCACATACGCGGCGGGTTACGGAAACCTTAGCTGGATCATGGTTGCCACACTTAGGACAGGTAAAGCCCTTGCTGGTACAGTCAAATTCACCGGTGTAGCCACATTCGTAGCACTCATCAATCGGAGTGTTAGTACCGTAGTAAGGTACACGGGTGTAGCTATAATCCCATACATTCTCCAGCGCTTCGAGGTTGTGCTGAATATTCGGATATTCGCCGTAACAAATGAATCCACCACTTGCGATGTCCGGATATGGCATCTCAAAGTCAATCTTGTCGTATGGATTAACTTTCTTCTCAACATCCAGGTGGAAACTGTTGGTGTAGTAACCTTTATCGGTTACACCGTCTACCAAGCCGAAATCTTTGGTGTCGATCGCACAGAAGCGGCTACATAGGTTCTCACTTGGCGTGCTGTAAAGGCTGAAACCGTAACCAGTCTCATCCTTCCATGCTTCCGTCGCATCTTTCAGGCGCTTAACAATCGCAATAGCTTTCTGACGCAGCTCTTCATTGTCGAATACATGTTGCTCTGTACCGTACAGCGCATTGATGGTTTCGTGAATGCCGATGTAACCCAGAGAAATAGAAGCACGACCGTTCTTAAAGATTTCAGAAACGTTGTCATCTGGCTTCAGACGAACGCCACATGCACCTTCCATGTAAAGAATCGGTGCAACACGGGCTTTCACACCCTCAAGACGGCTGATACGCGTTTCCAGCGCACGACGTGCCAGAGCCAGACGCTCATCAAGCAACTCAAAGAATCGAGCTTCGTCACCTTTTGCCTTCATTGCAATGCGAGGCAAGTTCAGGCTGACAACACCCAGGTTGTTACGACCTTCGTGGATCAGCTCACCATTTTCTTCGTAAACGCCCAGGAAGCTGCGGCAACCCATTGGCGTTTTGAACGAACCTGTAACTTCAACCACTTTGTCGTAGTTCAGGATATCCGGGTACATACGCTTAGAAGCACACTCTAGCGCAAGCTGCTTAATATCGTAGTTAGGATCGCCGTTTTTATGGTTCAGACCATCACGGATTGCGAAAACCAGTTTAGGGAATACTGCTGTTTTACGGTTCTTACCCAGACCTGCAATACGGTTCTTCAAAATTGATTGCTGGATAAGACGTGATTCCCAAGATGTACCCAGACCGAAGCCGAAAGTTACAAACGGAGTCTGGCCGTTTGCAGTGTGAAGTGTATTTACTTCATACTCCAGCGACTGGAATGCATCGAAACATTCTTTTTCAGTACGAGCCTTAGCAAAAGCTTCAGGTTCAGCAATGCCCCACTCTTCTGCTACTTCAAGATGTTTTTTGTAGCTAACTGCAACGTATGGTGCCAATACTTCGTCAATACGGTTGATAGTCGTACCACCGTAAATATGGCTGGCTACCTGAGCAATGATCTGAGCTGTGACTGCTGTTGCTGTTGAGATTGACTTAGGCGTATCAATCTCAGCATTACCCATCTTGAAGCCATGTGTCAGCATGCCGTTCAAGTCGATCAGCATACAGTTAAACATCGGGAAGAAAGGAGAGTAATCCAAATCGTGGAAGTGGATATCACCGTCTTCGTGTGCTTTAACGATGTCTCGTGGCAACAGGTGCTGCTTAGCATAGTGCTTAGCAACGATACCGGCCAGCAGATCTCGCTGAGTCGGGATCACCTTACTGTCTTTGTTTGCGTTCTCATTCAGCAAAGAAGCATTACTTTGCTCAATCAGACCACGAATTTCGTTATTCAGTTGGCTTTTCTTTTCACGTGCGATATCACGGTCGTGGCGATATTCAATATATGCACGCGCAACTTCTTTATGCGGCCCCGTCATCAGGTAGTTTTCAACCGTGTCCTGAATAGCGTGAATTTCAACTTCTTCTGCAGACTCAAACTGAGAAAGTACACCTTCGGCTACAGACATCGCATATACTTCATCCATAACTTCAACTGACTCAGCTGCGCCCAGTACCGCCTCTTTAATACGCTTGGTATCAAACGGTACCCGGCATCCATCACGCTTAATCACAACTGGTTTCACACGGGGCTCCTAACAAAATGACACTGTCACTAAAAACACTAAATATAGGGTTTAGTGAGTAGGGTGATACAAGATGTGGGGTATTAGGCGAGAAAACGCAGAAAGAAACATTGATCTAGATCACTTTTTAGCAAAGGCCGTTCAGGGATCAACCGATGATTTTGACCTCACACCAAATTTCAAATGTAAGCTTTTTATTGAGGCTTTTTGTCAACAAATTTAATTGCATTCAGCTCCGATTTTTTTAAAAAAATTCCTTGCAAATTAAACAATCATCTCATCGCTTTTTTGCAGTGGTACAATCAGTACTCAGCGCAATGAACAAAAACTGATAACAAAAATGTGCAATCAATTCTGACGGCCTCAAATAGCTTTATGTGCAACTAATTATTCAATAATTGCATAATAACAACTCGCATATTATCAGTAGCTCTGCTGACTACATTTTGTGTAATTAAGCTGTGGCATTTTTCAAACATTCAACAGACAACTCGCAATAATCAAATGTCCCGAAGCCAGAAATAAAACGGCACGCTACTGTAACCGCAACACTCCACTTAACGATTTTCTTAATGTATCTGGTAAATCGATTACAGCTCCCAACAAACTTTTTTGTGGCAATCAGCATTCTTCTGGTGCTGTGTCATGCTATACCCGCAATAAGTAAGGCATCAGGAAAAACGAATACAGCAGTTACCATCACACAGCAACCGCTCATCATAATGAGCTGGAACTTACAGTGGCTAAGTGTGGCAAATGGTAAAATGAAGGTCACACGCTCACATGAAGACTTACAGCAACTTAGACAAATCATTAAAGAGGTTTCACCAGACATACTTGCTTTTCAGGAAGTGAACAGCACTAAGGCCATACAAACAGTACTTCCTCGGCAACACAGTTATCGGATCTATATCTCAGATCGAAGCCAATCACCCGAGGAACACTTTTCCAGTCAAAATCAATTTACCGGCTTTGCTGTAAAATCCTCGCTTCAAATTTCCGACAAACCAGATTTAAAAAAGCTGAATCTGGTGTACCGCGATAAAACCAGCAAGAACCAGTTTTTCAGCAAACTCAGATATGGTGCTTATATTGTTCTTTATCCAGCCACAAACAAAGAACTGCATATCCTTAATGTTCACCTAAAATCTGGCTGTTTCAGCCGCAAACACGGTAAGAGGCGCGCTTGCCATGCATTGAAAAGACAGGGGGAGGTACTGGCTCAATGGATAAAAACAAGGCAAGAAAGTAGTCAGCAATACCTCGTTATCGGTGATTTCAATCACCGACTTAACAGCCAGCAACAATGGCTGCTGACTGCTCTGAATCGTTCATCTGCTCAGCCAAGCGTCCTGCTAAGCAAAGAGATTACAGGCGGCTGTACAATCAGTCTGCGAAACAAAAAAGGAGACCGACAAATACGTCACTACAACTCTCTAATTGATCATGCGCTGGCTTCATCAGAAATTGCTCAGGCTATGCGACAAAGCGGAAAATTTTTTCAGTACCAATACCCCAAAAAGCTCATCCAACAGTTTCAACTCTCTGACCATTGTCCTTTAATTCTTCATCTTCCACTAAGCCGAAGAAAACAATGATAACGTTATATTAAGGGTAATATTGACCACTGGTTGGACCTTAATTATATACATGTTACCTCGTATATTTTTTATACAAAGGAGCACAAAGGCTGCGATCACGATCTACATTTCATATAACTGTCATTTAATCTTTGTAGGGTTGAGCTTATAGATAAAGGCTAAGAGCGCACCTTGCGTGCAGCTGATACAGAGGATGAATATGGACGCGTTAAACCAATACACATTTGTTGCGCCAACCGAAGAAGAGCTCATGGTTGAGCAGCCAGATACGCTTTATCTCAGCGTTGACAATGATGATGAACTGTCAGATGAAGTGATAATCCTGAACTAACCCGTTATTGAACAGTCAGGATAAACGAATCATAAAAAAGCCCGGATAACCGGGCTTTTTTGTGGAACTTACTCTCTGGCATATCCGTTATTGTAATGCCTCACATCAGGTACGATATTGTGCTTATTCAATAAGCGATACATTGTTGCCCGGGATACCCCCAAATCTTTTGCGGCTGAGGCAACCTGTCCGCGATGCGTCTCAAGAACGGCGACCAGTACATCCTTCTCAGCCTCATCCTTGATGTTACGTAAGCTCTGCTTCAGATTCGCCTTACTCGGTAAATCAAAATGTTCAGCTCTAACTTCATTCCCTTCAGCCAACAACGCAGCCCGCTTAACCTGGTTAATCAACTCCCTGACATTTCCCGGCCAGCTATAGCGCAGCAAAAGTTGTTTAGAATCTTCAGAAAATGTTGACGCCATAGTGCTGTACTCCTTGGCAAACTTGGCCAGGAAGGTTTCAGCTAATAAGAAGATGTCAGAACCGCGTTCCCTCAAAGTTGGTACTTTAATGTGGAACACATTTAACCGATAGTAAAGTTCCTTACTAAATTCACCATTTGCTACAGCTGCATCCAAATCAGTACTGGTTGATGCAATAATTCGGACATCTGAAGCTGAATCATCATCCAGGGTTTCACTGGCCGGAGCCTGAAGATATGAGAGCAATTCATCCTGAAGCTCTTTTGATAGCTCTTCAACGTTGTCTAACAAAATCGTTCCATTAAAGTAAGAGCCGTCTTCCTGAGTACTGCTGCGATCAAGAAAAGCAATTTTATTATCATCCTTAGTCAAAGAACTGCAGTTGACAGTCACAAAAGGGGCGTTTTTCCGCTTCGATAAATTATGGATAGACTTCGCTATCAACTCTTTACCAGTACCATTCTCCCCGGTCAAAAAAACATTTACTTCTGTCAACGCTACGCGACGTACCATATCCCGTAATTGTTTAATCGATTTTGACTCCCCGAATAACCCCATATCGTGTTGCGATGTAATCTCAGCCCATGAACTGGATTCAATTTCCAGCATCCCAAGCTGATGACCAACCGTGTCCAGCAGATGACTACCAGGAATCGGAACGGTGAAATAGTCAACACAAAAGTTATTGATAAACTGACAAATAGCATCAGTCTTCAACTGCTCTTTTTTGGTGATTGCAATCCACTTAACTTGTTTGCTTTTATTTGCCCTTAAAGAAATGCTATTTAAGCTAAAATCATTATTGCTTAAATCAACGATGCAGATACAAGGGCTGAACTCTTCCAAGATTGAATCAGCCGTACGGAGGTCATAGCAGCAGTGGGTTTTCCAACCAGATTGTTCAAGAAGCGCAATCCAAGGTTCATAGTTGCATCCAATTGCGACTAAACGACCATTTATTGATTTATTTTGACATTGAGCCACCATCGAAGTCACCTTCTTTCAATGTGCATATTATTGTTGATGTCTTAAAAAATATAGGCAATAAACCTCAGATTTGCAGGGTTTCAAATGTAAGAATAATCTCGAAAGACTTAAGATTATAAGCGAAAGGGAAATTTGCTCTTTTAATTCATGAACTTGCTATTAATAAAAAACACAGTTTAAATGGTGAACTTTTAATGAGAAAGGGAACAGAGGTAACAAAAAAGGTACAACTATAAAGTTGTACCTTCATATTAAATAATGACAAATTATGCAACGGATTCAATAACCGCTATATAAAATAGAATTTTCTAATCGATTCCTGAAAATAGTTTGCTGATTATAACCACTAATATCCGCTTCAATATCCATAATTGTCTGCGTATTAATTTTTGTTCCATCCGCAGTATTCTGAATAATAAAACCAACACTATCAGAACCGGGGGACGAATTATTTATATTTGTTCCAGGTTCACCTATAGCAATAGATTTAACCGGGTCATATGCTATTGCATCACCGGATGAACTTACCAGCATTCCGTTATTAATAGTAAAGTCTGCAATGTGAGTAGACATAATAGTTTCACCATTAACAGCCGTTGTTATTGATAAGCCTATATTAATGACACTGTCATTTACTGAAACAAATCCTCCTCGCATTGTAGACATTTCACTATCAGATAATGCTGTCAAGCCCATCTCATCGAGAGTTAGATAGCTGATGGAGGCATTTGCCACAACTGCGGCTCCTCCCATCATCGATGCGACAAAAATACGAGTTAATTTTTTCATACTAGCCTCTAGTAATCATTTGCACCCGGCAGTGTGATACTAAACGTTGAAAGTGAGTCTCTCGCCACCGCATCTGATATTGGCGATGGTGTATATATATTGTAATTTTCTGCTGTAATAAAGCTATCTCGGCCCTTTTTGGCGTGGTTTTTAACCAGCAATACAGCACCTTTATAATACTTTTTAAAATCGTCTATCGTCATAACGACAGTCCCTCTGGATGGGTCACCGATTATCACCTGCTTACTGTTCATTCCTTTAATTACAACAAAATGCATGTACCCATCAAAATTAACAATTGTTATGCCAGGAATCCTTATTTGCTTAAACTTTTCCAGAGGAATATTATAACCATTAGCATCAAACCCCTGAGAAGTAAGGTAATTTTTCATATCCAACAATGAAAAGCCTTCCCTCTCAATTTTATCCCTATTGCCGTTTTCAAACATAAACTTAAAAACGCTATCTTCTGATGTTTCAACCCCATAATGATATGTTACTAACGATGCAACAGCTGCCGAACCGCAGCTAAAGTCATACTGCTGTCTGAAAACATCACCAAAAAGTTGCTCCTGATAACTTTTTACATCTACGTTATATGCTCCTCTATTAGGGAAATAATCAAGTGCATATACCTGGCAATTTGCAATTAGGCCGAAAATAAGCAATGTGGATTTCTTCATTTTCATAACGCTCTACTTCAATGGCCGGGTGACTTTAGCTATCAACAACGTTTAACAAAGAAACTGTGAAGTTGTGCTCCAAATTAAAATTAAATGAAGGGTCCGAAGACCCTTCATTAACTGATTAATAACCAGGACCAACTCCACCAACAGCATCACCACCTACACCAACAAGCGATGCATTAGTACTTGTTGTTTGTTGAACGAGTGAGTTATTACCCACGTTCTGACCACTAATATTAATACCTGATGCATCACCAAATACACGGTTCATTTCATTATCTTGATTAACTGTAATAGTAGTTGGTGAAGCTTTGCCGCCACAGCAAGCACCACCATAGGTAACCGAAGTCCCCATTACGTGACCGTACAGCTTAGATCCAGCAAGGTATTTATTAAGTTCAAGTTCTAAGTCTTTGTCCAACGTATAGGTTGTCTCGCTATTATCTTCTTTATCGACTTTATACAAGTTACCAACATTATCTAGTTTTAGGGTATCGTTATCTTCATTACCCACATAATCTTTGTGAATTGTTTTACTTTTAGTTAGCTCTGCATTTTTATCGACATACAAGTTACCACTACCATCAATAACTAAATCGCCATCGTGTTCATAATAACCATAGTCATAACTATGATCATCAGCCAAAGCCAGAGGTGAAGCCACAAGCGCTGCAATTAGCATAAGATTTGTTTTACGCATGATATACTCCAAATATATGTAAAATTTCACGTCCATGCATCTAAGATATAACTGCTATCGCGATATCATTATTTTAAAGCAATAACATAACCTTAAAACTGAAGAAATATTGTTACTGTGTCCTGCGAAACCCAAATTGTTATTGTAATGGATTTTGTTCGCTGACATATTTTCATATGTCAGCATGGATAGACTAACAATTACTTCAATGTCAGGTTAACCACGGTCGCATTTTGAATTAACACATTGTTACCAGTGTTCTGGACAACATTTAACACACCGGATGCATCACTAAAAGAATTAGCGTCAATAACATTATCACCCGTAGTATTATTGTATGCCCCATTACCTGCAACATCGCCATACATATCCGAACTTGCCTGAAAATTATCAATCTTCAGTTCGTACTGTCCGCCTCGAGACTGATTCATCATATTTTCAGATAAAGTTTCAGAGTTTGCTAGAATATCCAACTCATCTGCAATTACCCCAGATGAGGCCAGAGTGATTGCTATCAGTGTTAAATATTTCATGACATCCTCCTGAGAGCTGAAAATCAGCCCTCAGTTATGTGTGTTAATTATTGACCCGAAACACCTGTGATCATTGCATTAGTACTAGCACTCTGTTGTACCAGAGAGTTATTACCTGCGTTCTGACCAGCAATATTAATACCTGATGCACTGGTAAATGCGTCTTGCATAGTATTAGTTTGAGTTACAGTCAGTGATGACTCAACTGGATCACCATATCCATGGTCGTAACCATAGCCATCACAGCAACCAGCGCCATACGTTACTTCACTGTATGTAACCGCACCATCCAGCTTGGACTTAGCCATGTAGTAGTTCTCTTCAATATGAATAGAGAACTCTTTTGAATTGTTGTATTTGCTATTGTCTGTGAATTCATAAATATCTTTATTATTCACATCATACAAAGACATATAATCATTATCTTCGTTATAGCTATCTTTAACTGTTACGTCTTTGTCATAACTAACAGTTAATGTTTTATCAATATCTTTATTAAATGAATCCTTTACTACAATTCCATCGTCATCATAACCATCATCATAACCATAGCTATCACTACCAGTATCTGAATACGGGTCATAATCATAGCCATATGGGTCACTATTTGCCAAAGCTAAAGGAGAACTAACAACTGCTACTAATAGCGCGATACTCGTCTTACGCATAATCCTACTCCAAATATGTTGAGTTGTCTTGAGTTGTTATTTTTTATGGTCTCTCGCATAGCCATACGAGATAACTTAATCATAGTTTTGACCACTTCTACCTTTGTATTATTTTTAATAAATAAACTTTCTCTAATATTCAAAGTAACTTAGAACTTAATTTTGTTTTTTTTTGTTATTCGAACAACTACAATTCTCACCATAATAATTTAATTTTAAATTTTAAGAAGTTTATCATTGGTCTTATTAATCAGACAGCGACAAAATAATCTCATCAATAAGACAAATAATTGAGACTGACCGTTAACATCTTAATCTCACCTGAGCTAACCTTTCCCTATAAGCTCATATATGAATAAAAAAGCAACTTATACAAGAAGCTCTTAGGGGTTTACGCTAAGTAAGTGAGGGAAACGTGAGTATTTTCAATAATAAAAGCTTAATAGCGCTGCTTGCTTTAATAACATCACCCGTTATTGCAGAAGAGTCCTCCTCGTCTCATGAGACAGAGAAACCGAAACGGGTACAAACCGTTAGTGACATATTTGAACAGCCTGGCGTTTTAACACCCAAAGGCTCGTTTATTCTGGACACCTCATTTTCTTACACACAAAACTCTTCAAATTCTGTATCCGTTGTTGGTTACACTATTCTGCCTTCTTTAATAGTAGGGCTGATTCGTGCCAGTGATATAGACAGGACAACACTTACCTTGGGCCTTACCGGGCGTTACGGTATTACCAACCGACTTGAAGTCGAAGCTCGCATCCCCTGGGTTTATCGTTCTGACTCCATTTCCGAGCGCGAACTAAACAGTGGCTCTAATGAAGCAAAGCTGCGTACAGTCGATGGCAGCGACATTGGAGATATTGAGGCGGCTTTCAAATACCAGATCAACATGAAAGAGCCGCCTTACTGGATTGGCAGCCTCAGGTTCAAAACAACGACAGGAAAATCCCCCTATGACGTACCAGTCAACGACCTAAACGACTTTGAAGAACTTCCAACCGGATCTGGTTTTCCAAGTATCGAACCCGGCATCAGTATGATCATGCCTATTGATCCGGCAGTGATCTTTATGAACTTCAGCTATATATGGAATATAAAGGATGATGTAGAAGTGGATATCACTATTCCTGGTGAAGATGGTGAACCAGAACAGCAGCTGGTCGTAAATACCATAGATCTCGGCGATACAATTGGATTTAGTGCAGGAATGGGCTTTGCCGTTAATCCTAAATTTTCTTTCAGCCTAGGGCTAAGCCACAAAACAATCCTAAAGTCTAAAATTAACGGTTCAACAGCAGATGATGCCAAACTGCTACAACTGGATTCTCTCTCTTTTGGCGCCAATTATGCTGTCGACCGTGATACAACAATAAACATTGGTGCAACAGCTGGCCTTACTGCCGATGCACCTGATTTCCAGCTTTCTGTTCGTATCCCCTATACACTTAAGTAAATTCCTCCCAGCCTTCGGATTCACATCCGGAGGCAACATCACACCAATGACTAAAGTCTAATTTTCCTCTATGCTATAACGCTTAAACTAAAAAGCTAAAAGCAGGAATTAATTCATGTCCAACCCTTTAGACACAGACCAGATTGCGGCAATCCAAGGTTATGACGCAGAAAAACGTTACAAGTATCTGGTAAAAGAGGTTGTTACAAACCGACAAATCTGGATTCTGACTGACGAGCATGGCTGTGTCATGCTAAACACTGACGATGAAGACTGTGTACCGGTATGGCCAAATAAGGAGTTTGCCGAAGCATGGGCGACAGGTGACTGGGAATCCTGTAAGGCAGAAGCAATTTCTCTTAATAAATGGCATAGTCGCTGGACACACGGACTAGAAGATGACGAACTGGCTGTAGTGGTTTTCCCTAATCAGGATGAAGACGGGCTGGTTGTTTACCCTGACGAACTGGATTTTGAACTGAAGCAACAGGCTCGCAAGCAAAACCAGCGCTGATACCCAACATTTGCTTCAGCAAGGAAACATAGATCAGTAAGAAAAGGACAAGTTTTGTCCTTTTCTTTTTTACTGTTGTGATTATTTGGAGATTTTGTCATGGATGCGCTAATCAACCTGCTCAGAAATAGTCCAGAACAGGTCGGCTTTGAAGCCGTTCTTAAGACTATTGAGCTACATTACCATTATACGCCGACAGCCTTCAGTAATGGCCTTGGTCATGAAACATTATCAAACCCGGCAGGGAATAATGAAGGATCATGCAGGATCTTCGCTTTTGCACAATTACAAAACCTGACAGAAGCGGAAACTCTGGCCTGCTTCGGACATTACTATCGTGACAATGTTCTGCAGAACCCTGCCGGCAATGACCACAAAAACATCCGCAACTTTATGAAGTACGGCTGGCAGGGTATCCGATTTTCCGGAGCACCTCTTGCTAAGAAATAACGCTTCATAATCACGACAATGGGACAGTATCTGTCCCTGTTTACGCAACTTCCCGACAAAGTTAAGCAGATGGCTTTATATACTGCAAAATATGACACAGTCATTATCAAATAGTAAAAAATGGTCAGAATGGGAAGACAGTCACAATCCTGCAACATTACCCCCCTTTTTTGTGGCAACCGTCCTTGAAAACACAGGTATCGGACAGATATCTTAACCGAGCGGATTAGGAAATTATTCCGTCACCACTCAAATCGAGGTGGTTATTCAAGGAGTTTCAATGGTTGCAAAATCCTTATTCAGAACATGCTTCGTTCTAATGTGCGTTCTTGGCCGAAGTCCGATTGCTTCAGCCATGACACACGAATTTAACAACCAGGAGATCAAACACCCTTCACCAACACAGGGTTGTAAAGAGACATTTCAACGCTCACTTAGCGGTCTTTTTGCTATACCAAGCTACAATGCAACAACCCTTTACCAGAACCATACCGACTTTGATAGCCTCTACTCAGAAGCCGTTCAAGCACAAGATGAACTGGAGAAAATCATTCGTCAGGTGGGACTGTTAACAGGAAATCAGCCAAAACTTCCCGGCGTAAAATCAAAAGCCAGAGCGCAACACAAAATTGATACTGAACTAAACGGGAATACTCACAAACTGACTGACCTGGCCCGTGGTTCATTGGTTGCAAACGATATTGGCAGCCTTGTTCAATCTTTCGAGCAGCTATCCCATGAAGTCACCGTCCTTGAAGTAAAAAACCGCTTCAAGCAACCTGGGCCTTCAGGTTACCGTGACCTCAAAATGCTGGTTCGGTTACCAAAATCACAGCACATTGCAGAAATCCAACTACATCTGGCAGCGATTTCCGACATTAAAAACGGGGAAGAGCACAAAATTTACGAACAAATCCAGAATATCGAACGACGAGCAAAAGCCGAACAGCGTAGCCTGACTGAATTAGAGTCAGCCAAACTGACTGCGCTGCGTTCCCAATCCCAGGCACTTTACCAATCAGCCTGGCATCAATATCTTCAGCCAGAAGCTCTGGCCAGCTAATACCCTTCTGTACCTGAACCAGCCTGAAAATAAAATTCAGGCTGGCTTCTTCAGGCTTAAATATCCAAAGACCAGTTAAGTTCAACATGCCAAACTTCATCTGGTAATTCATATTCTGTTCAGATTCGTTTGTTATTCTAATCATCGTTAAAGAGAAATTTCTCAACAACCTAGTACGTCACTTTTCTCAAACTTTAGTTTGACTATCACTGTCTTACGTACGTTGCTGAAGCCCAAATATGGCGAGTTTCAGCACAACAGGAGTTGTTTAATGGATCTTAAATCTGTACTTCGAACCTGCTTTATTCTTTTGTTTGTCTTTGGACGTGGCCCGGCTGTTGCGGCTCCCCTGGCAAACTATTCAGATTCGGACTTTGAGGTACCATCCAACCAATCAGAAGCAAGTAAGAAATCATTTCAACGCAGCCTGAGCGGGCTATACAGCATTAATAGCTGGAAGGATTCATCAATCACCCAACCTTACAGCGACTTTGATCAGCTCTATCAAAACGCTTCTCCTGCACAACAGGAGCTAGATAACCTGTTGCGAGAAATCAGCCTGATCACTGAAACTCAGGCTATCCTGCCTGGTATCAAGTCTGAACATCGTGCCAGAACTAAAGTTGCAACTGAATTGCAGGGACAAACGCATAAGATTACAGACCTTGCCCGTGGTTCCCTTGTCGCTGATGATATTCCTGCTCTGGTTCAGGCCTTTGAATTGCTTGATAAAGAGATCACCGTTGTTGCGGTTAAAAACCGTTTCAAAGATCCGACAGACTCGGGTTACAGGGATTTAAAACTACTGGTAAAGCTACCGGAAAGTAACATCATTGCTGAAGTTCAGCTTCACCTGGATGCAATCTCAACAGTCAAAAATGGTAAGGAGCATGAAATCTATGAGCAAATTCAGAAGATTGAACGAACGGGATTGGAGCAAAATCGAAACCTGTCTGAATTTGAACATGCACAAATCGCCAAGCTGCGAACGGTTTCAAAAAACCTTTATCAGGAAGCATGGCAGCAATACCTGCAACCTGATACTGTAGCGCTCTAAACAAACGGATACAAAAAGAGCGCCATCAGGCGCTCTTCTAGAGTCAGAACCGGACTTGACGCCCGGTTTTTATAAACATCAACGATGTTGGATTAAGCTTCGTGACGAGGCTTACGATCGCGACGTGGACGATCTGTACCATGGTTACGCTCACCACGGTAACTACCACGGTTATCACCACCACGGTTACGGTCAAAACGACGCTCACCATCACGACGACCACGACCACCTTCACGGTTGCCATCGCGATTACCACGGTAACCACCACGGTTGCCATCGCGGTTGCCACCACGGCGGTGCTCACGCAGCACGTCACCTTCAACAACAACAGCTTTCACTTCGTTCTGACGGATACGCAGCTTCTTAAGCTGAGCCGATACTTCAGCAGTCATCTTCTTAGGAAGCTGAACGTAAGTGTGCTCAGGAGCCAGTTTGATTGCACCGATGAACTCTTTGTTCAAACCCAGCTCGTTTGCAATTGCACCAACGATGTCTTTAACCTGAACGCCTTGCTCACGACCAACCTGCAGCTGGTAAGTATCCCAGTCAGCGTTGTTGTATACACGGCGCTCACGACGCTCACCGCCACGCTCGTCACGACGACGCTCACGACGCTGCTTGTCACGTTCGATAGCCGCGATCATTGGGTCCGGACCTTTGTAGAACAGAGGACGGTTACCCTGCTGACGCTTCAGCAGCATTGCAGCCAGTGTAGTTGCATCAACTTCGATCGTTTCCTGAAGCTTATCTACAAGCTCAACGAATGCTTCCAGGCTAGCTTCTTCTTTCTGAGCAGCCAGTTCCTGACCCAGACGGTTCAGGCGAGCTTCTGCTACCACGTCACGCAGCGGAAGCTGAATTTCTTCCATACGGGACTTAGTTACACGCTCGATAGTACGCAGCATGCGGATCTGGTTAGTACGAACCAGAAGGATCGCCTTACCATTACGTCCCGCACGACCTGTACGGCCAATACGGTGGATGTAAGATTCAACATCAAACGGGATGTCGTAGTTGAATACGTGTGTAATACGTGGCACATCAAGACCACGGGCAACAACGTCAGTTGCAACCAAAATATCAATCACACCACGCTTGATGTGTTCAACAGTACGCTCACGTAGTGACTGAGGAATATCACCGTGCAGAGCCGCAGCTTTGAAGCCACGAGCAGACAGCCAGTCAGCCAGACGCTCGGTATCCTGACGGGTACGTACGAACACGATAGATGCATCAGTGCCTTCAGTTTCAAGAAGACGCATCATTGCTTCGTCTTTCTCTACGCCTTTAACCACCCAAAACTGCTGCTCAACCTGAGAAACAGTGCGGTTTTCACCAGCTACGTCGATACGTGCAGGATCACGCAAGAAGCGGTCAACGATTTCTTTAACCATTGGAGGCATAGTTGCCGAGAACAGTACGCGCTGAGCTGTTTCAGGCGCTTGTTCCATGATCCAGGTAACGTCATCAACGAAACCCATCTTCAGCATTTCATCTGCTTCATCAAGTACGAATGTGTGTACTTCATCAAGGTGCAGACGGTCACGAGTAATAAGGTCTTTAACACGACCAGGAGTACCAACAACGATGTGCGCACCAGATTTAAGTGCACGCATTTGGTCTACGATAGATGCGCCACCGTAGATTTCCAGAACTTTAAGGCCCTTGATGTTTTGACCAAGGTTTTTGATTTCAGCAGCAACCTGAATCGCAAGCTCACGAGTAGGAGCCATTACGATTGCCTGAGGTTTATACTGGCCAAGATCCAGTTTGTTCAGTAGCGGAAGAGAGAATGCCGCTGTTTTACCAGTACCAGTCTGAGCTTTACCCAGAGCATCAGTACCAGTTAGTAGCAGAGGAATTGACGCCGCCTGGATAGGAGTCGGCGAAACGAAGCCCATTGTATCAAGTGCGGATAAAATTGTGTCGGCCAGATCTAACTGGCGAAATTCTGTAACAGATTCTAGCATTGGGATCCCAATATATAATCTAACGTAAAACGGGCCCCTTTGGCTTTAGACGGTTCTACAACAGCAACCACAAGCATGGGCCTCGAAGATATGAGGCGCGCATTGTGCGCCATTAATCGATAAAAAGCCAGAAAAAATTGAGCGTTGTCACAAAATAACTTAAAAACACCTATTTCTTGAACAAAAAGCCCACATAGAAAACAGTGCGCACATCAGCTCACTTCGCAGGTAAATTCACTCCATTGATGATGTTGATTCCTCCCCCACTCTTTCGCCTGATACAAGGCTCGGTCAGCACCTTCAATTAAGTCTTCCGGCGTGGTTTCGGAAATTGGCGTGATTGTATGCAAACCTGAACTAATAGTTACCCGTCCCTCACCCACCGCTTCATTCGTTATGTCCAACCGATTAATACAAACCAGCATTTTTTCAGCGACATTCAACGCCATTTGTGCATCTGCACCTGGTAGCAAACAGGCAAATTCCTCACCTCCATAGCGAGAAAAGATAGATTTTTTATAGGGTTTAACTAATTTATCCAATGAAGTTGCTATTTTTCTAAGGCAATTATCGCCTTCCTGATGACCGTAGGTATCATTAAAGGTTTTAAAATAATCGACATCAATCATGATCAGGCTAAGCGGTTCACCAGTCTTAGCTGCACTCTGCCAATAACGGTTCAATGACAGATCAAAGAAACGACGATTCGCAACACAGGTTAAGTCATCTTGCATAGATAACTGCTCTAGCTGCTGATTCGCTTCCGCCAATGCCCGGTTTGTTGCTTCAAGCTCGCGTGTGCGTCGCATCACACGTTCTTCAAGCTCAATATTCAGCATGGCCAACTCATCGTGCTTTCGCCGAATCACGATTTGCTGACCTAAAGCAGCACCAAACAGTTTCAGTATTTGTCTCTGATGCTCGGTAAGCATTTGCTGGTTAATCAGGTTATCGGCTGCCAACCAACCTATACATTCCTCACCGTTCCACATAGCAATCATAGCATTCCAGCCAGTTCCGACTTGTTTAAGCCCAAAATAAAGCGGCGCATTTTCCCTTACTACTACATGATCCCTATGGCTTAACGCTTCATTGACCAATGGGTGATCAGGAATCGCGCTGGTAAAGTCACCACGTGGAACAAGATTTCCTTCCGGATCGGTACCGTAAGTACCCTGCATTTTATTTTTCTCAAAATCAGTCAGAAAGATTGCCATTCTGTCTATTCCCAAATGGCTGCGTCCTAATTCGACAGCACGTCTGTATAACTGATCTAAATTCTTTGCTTTGGATAAACTCAACGTAACTTCATGAAGATTCCTTAATAAAGCTAGGTATTCGTTGATTGAGTAATTTCGGATTTCCAGTTCAGCCTCAACACTTCGACGACTGAGATAATTATCAATGACTTCCTGTTTTAATACCCGGGCGCTGATGTCCGGAGCAATCTGATAAAGTAAGCGTTCAATATGTGCAAGGTTAGCTTCAAAATAATCAGGCTGTTTAGTTTCAGCGTAAAGAAAACCAACATTTTCGGTATGCGTTTTAATCGGAAGCAATAAGCGACACCAATCTTTATCGCGAAGATCAGCTTTAACTCCAAATAACTGCGAAGGCTTATCAGCATAAGTCTGTACAAACTGTCCGGCCTGACGGGCCTGCTGCAACATGCCAACCGGCACACCGTTATAATCATCAAGATCTAATGCTGTACTGAAGTAACTGAATACATCCTCTAACCAACTGGCAATCACTCGTGGCTCATGGTTCTTTTCCACAAGTAAAGTAATATAACTAAGCTTTAATTCTTTACTGAATACTGACAACAGCTGATAGCACCAACGCTCAAGATTTGACTGACGAGCCAACAAATCAACCAAGCCACTTAATTCTAGCTTCAGATTCACATCCATATTTCGCCCCCGGCCAACTGAGCACTATATTAAGAACAGACACTTATTTTTTTGTCAGTGCCAATACCTTGTTTACCAAATTCCTGTAGCTTTGATAGCGGTAATCATTGGGAGTGTGACGATCTGCGCTCTAAATCCCATAACGAATGCAAACATCTCAACAGTTCAGTCTCATACTTAGAAAAAATATTCATGCAAATAATCAGTAACTTATTGATACCATTCTCAAATAAAAGCAGCTTTCAGGTGCATATCTGTGGCGCTGACACAATGGAAAGCACCTCACAACCCGCATTTTCAAGGCATATTGAAAGTCCATCAGAATGGCAGCTTAAAGGCGCATAGAACTTGGTTTTAGCGCATGAAGGCCTTATAGTGTGTCCGTTCACAATCTGAGACCGGGCATAATGTTTCAAGATAATCCATTACTAGCACAGCTAAAAAAACAAATTCAGGAAACGCTTCCAAAAAAGGAAGGTAATATCAAAGCAACTGACCGTGGCTTTGGTTTTCTGGAAACCGACAACAAAGAAAGTGTCTTCATTCCGCCTAACTATATGAAAAATGTAATGCACGGTGACCGTGTTGTTGCAGTTATTCGTACAGAAAAAGAGCGTGAAGTCGCAGAACCTCAAGAGCTGGTTGAGCAGTTCATTACCCGCTTTATCGGTCGCGTAAAGCTTATCCGTGATCGTCTGCATGTTGTTCCAGATCATCCGCAATTAAAAGACGCAATCAAAGCTCGCGCTGTAAAAGGCCTCAACCCGGAACTTCTGAAAGAAGGTGACTGGGTAGTTGCGAACATGACTCGCCACCCGCTAGTAGGCGACAACAAAACATTTTTCTGTGAAATCAAAGAAAAAATAACAGACAGCAACGATAAAATTGCACCATGGTGGGTAACACTGGCCCGTCATGAACTACCAAATGCAGAACCGGAACCACAAGAAAGCTGGAATATGCTGGATGAGGGTCTGGAACGCCAGGATCTGACGGACCTGCCATTCATCACTATCGATAGCGAATCTACCAAAGATATGGATGATGCTATCTACACAGTAAAGAAAGAAGACGGCAGCTTCGAGATTACTATCGCCATTGCCGATCCAACATCTTACATCGCAGTCGGTAACAAAATGGATGATGAAGCTCGCGAACGTGGCTTTACCATTTATCTTCCTGGCCGAAATATTCCGATGCTTCCACGTGAACTGAGTGATGAACTTTGTTCCCTGATGGAAAATGAAAAACGTCCGGCCATCTGCTGTCGTGCAACAGTTAATCAGGATGGTGTTATCCAGGACGACATTCAGTTCTTTGCAGCATGGATTAAGTCTCAGGGCCGTCTGGCTTACGACAATGTTTCTGATCTGCTAGAGAACGGCAGTTGTGAAAACTGGGCTCCGAATGAAATCATTGCCGAGCAGGTTAATGCCTTACATGGCTTTGCTAATGCCCGCAGCAGCTGGCGTGCAAACAACGCAGTAGTATTCCCGGATCGTCCTGATTACCGTTTCGAGCTAAGTGAAGACAACGACGTTATCGCGATTCATACCGATCCGCGCCGTACAGCGAACCGCATGATTGAAGAAGCGATGATCACTGCGAACATCTGTGCAGGTCGTATGCTGCAAAGCAAATTCGGTACCGGTGTATTCAACTACCACAACGGTTTTAACCCAGAGAAGCTGGATACAGCGATGGACTTTCTGACTGAAGCCAACGCACCATTCGAGAAAGAACAGCTTCTGTCTCTTGAAGGTTTCAGCGCATTGCGTCGCTGGCTGAATGATCAGGACACCACTTACCTGGACAACCGTCTGCGTAAGTTCCAGGCATACAGTGAAGTAGGCAATGCTCCAGCACCTCACTATGCTATGGGCCTAGACGTTTATGCGACTTGGACATCCCCAATCCGTAAGTATGGTGACATGATCAACCATCGCCTGCTTAAGGGAATCATCAGCGGTAATGAGCCAAGCCAGAAGCCAGATGACAGTGTTGGTGAAGAGATTGCCAACCACCGTCGTCACCATCGAATGGCTGAGCGTGACGTTGCTGACTGGCTGTATGTTCGCCTGCTGAAAGATGCTGTAAAAGAAGAAACTGTATTTACCGCAGAAGTGTTCGATATCAATCGTGCTGGTATGCGTGTTCGCCTGCTTGAAAACGGTGCGGCAGCCTTCATTCCAAGCCCGCTGATTCTGGACAACAAACAGCGCATCGAATGTAACGGTGATCTGGGCATCATCAATATTGATAAGGTAAAAGAATACCAGCTTGGTGATACTTTCGAAATTAAGCTTGCTGAAGTTCGTGCGGCAACTCGCCAACTGGTAGCTAAACCAGTTAAAGAGTTCCCTGCTCCTAAAGCAGAAGCAAAAAACGAATCCCAGCAAACTGAAGAACAAGCTTAATCGCTTTTCCACTCAGTTAATATCGAAAGGGCCAGTGAGAACTGGCTCTTTTTTTACATCACTTCTTTTAATCTCGCTTAATATTGTTACTCTTACGTCAAAATATTCTAAAAAGAGTCAGCAATGTCAGCTCAACATAGTTCAGAAATCAAACAACAGATCCAGCAGTGGCTCGAAGATGTCGTGATCGGACTCAATCTATGCCCTTTTGCCGCTAAACCTAACCGCAACAAACAGATTAAAATCCACATCAGTGAAGCTGAAAGCGAAGAAATGTTGTTTGAAGATATATATCAGCAACTTTTGGATCTAGATCAGACGCCAGTGGACGAACTGGAAACAACCCTGGTAGTAACACCGACACTCTTTGCCGATTTTGACGACTATAACCAGTTCCTTAATCTTGTGGATGCACTCATCATCCAGACCGGCAAAGAAGGTATCTATCAGGTCGCCAGTTTCCATCCGGATTATTGCTTTTACGGTACTGAACCAGAGGATGCAGAAAACCTCACTAACCGTTCGCCTTATCCGGTATTTCACCTAATCCGTGAAGACAGTATGGAAAGAGTGCTGAAGCATTATCCTGCTCCAGAAAGTATCCCTGAGCGAAACATTGAATGTGTAGAAAAGCTTACACTTGAACAAAGAAAGGCGTTATTTCCATTTCTGTTCAAAACGGCAAAATAAAAGACAGTAGATAGATTCAGGGAGCTATTGTTCGCTTCCTTGCAAAACTAATTAACATAAAGCATGAGCAATATAATTCACATTTTTACGGAAGAAAACACCCTGTAGTACATCTTGACAGGGAAATGAGTTGTAATGTCACAAGTTTCATTTGCAATATTCAGAAGCGCCGGAGTACGCTTCGGGCTACCCTTGGCACTGGCTGTTCTGATGATGTTCTCATTAGAACCGGCTTTGACGGCCTTTGCCCCATATCACGGGTTGCTCCTGGCGCTACCCTATATCTTGCTTGGTATCGTTATTCTGTTAAGCCAACCTTTCAATCAGGGAAAGACAGCCCTGACGGCTGTGCTGATGCTTATCGCTTTCTACGTTATCCAAACTCACCTGCAATCACCGCTTGCCGACAATAAAACACACCTGATCTATATTCTGCTAGTAACCCTGTTGCCGCTTAATTTACTTCAGCTCCACCTGCTCCCTGAAAGGAGGCTGTTTTCACGCTTCGGCAGTGGCTATATCATTTTTCTTGTTTTACAGGTCGCCTGGGCAAGTCTGGTTGCCAACCACTTTGCCGAAAGAGACCTCAGCCAACTGTGGGACAGTTACTTATATGCGATTCCAGGTGTTTCCCCCATGCCTGTTTTGCTGATCCTGCTGTACCTCGGTGTTGGCTTTGCCTGTGGCTCTACCATCCTGAAACGTAACCATGGCTATGATCAGGCTATATTCATCAGCCTAGTCTTTGCAGGCATTACCTTTTCAGTATTCCAACAGGCATTTATCTCCAGTACTGCGTTTTCTGTGGCAGCCATATTGCTGTTACTCAATATCATCACCTGTAGCCATGAACTGGCCTATATAGATCAGTTAACCGGTATCCCAAGCCGAAGAGCACTCGAAACCGAGATGAAATACCTGGGAAGAACCTACACCCTGGCGATGCTGGATATCGACCACTTTAAAAATTTTAACGATACCTACGGCCACGATACCGGCGATGATGTTTTAAAACTTGTTGCCAGCTTCCTAAAGCAAATCAAAGGTGGGGCTGAAGTGTTTCGTTACGGTGGTGAAGAGTTCACGATTCTATTTAAAGGGAAAGAAACTGCTCAGTGTATTGAATACCTGGAGCATTTTCGCAAAGAAATTGCTGACTTTGAAATACAACTGAAACAGCCTGACGTACAACCAGAAGATGAGAAAACCGGAACAAAGAAACACAAAAAGCAAGATTCGAAAGCAAAACCCATCAAAGTCACGGTAAGTATTGGTGTCGCTGACAGCTTCCCTGACCATAAACCAGCGAATGTGATTAAAGAAGCGGATGTCGCTTTATATAAAGCCAAAGAGTCAGGACGAAACCAGGTCTGTCAAAACTAAGTAGTTTCCCACCTCTAGGCTAAATAGCAAATCAGTTAGAAAACGTTCAAAAACAAAAAACCCGATGAAATCATCGGGTTTTGGTTACTAATTAAACCTACCTTCATTTTGTTTCCAACTGAGAGTAAGCCCAGCTATGCAGCAACGCCAAAAAGTTTAAGTACAAGATAACTTAACAGATCGGCGGCCAAACCAGCGTTAAGCTCTGTACTCGGGAGCGGCTCACCATAAGTTTATGAGCCTTATTATTGTTTTTCGAAACTAATGTCTTATAGGAATCATCTTAGCAGTCAATTCATCGTATTAAAACCCGGAAAATACGCGTTCGATGATAGTTTAATTCTTCTCACAGCTATTCTACAAATGCTCTCTTCCCTCACGTCCCTGAGTACCTCTAAAATAATATTATTTTTATTCAATAACTTAACCCAAGCGCATTACCTACTACCAACCAAATCCGACTATAGTTAACAAATTACAATAATGAACAACATGTTATTTTCATATTTTGATTAACCAAAGCAAATACATCTCACTAAGCATATTTGACTTAAAACTAAAAAACCAAAAGTCAGAAACTTTCGGTTTTTATAGTGATGTCTTTTAAATAGCCGGCTCAACACAAACCAGGCCTTTGTCAGCACCAAGACTATCTACCATTCGGTACTTACTCGATACCATTTGATCTGGCTTAAATTCTAACATCCAAATCAAATAGCCGGATGGCTCATCGCGACTCAAGAATTTGCCTTTAGTCAAACCTGCCAACAAATCATTGGATGACATATAGTCCCACAATTTTTGATAATCTGCTTTTTCCGCTAACTCTTGGTTAGGTTGATCGCAAAGCTTACGTATTGCCCATCCATTTGCCTCAGAATCAAGCAATTCATCTTCGAGAATTGTGTATTTTTTGCCCCCAAACGTATAACTTGGCGATTCCACCATATCGCTTGCCTTTAGCTGAAGCGTAGATATGTAATCACCATTATCAGCAACGCTACGGATATAAACAGGAGCCTTTGGAATAGGGTTAAACGTTACATCAACAGTAGAACCCGGCTGATTTGAGTTATAAGCAATTTGTACCCCCATCGCTTGCCCGCTAATAATTTGCAATTCAACCTGATTGCTAACGGCTTTTGATACAGGACGGTAGTAAGAAAGTCGAACCTTACCTTTGCCTATCGCCTTGCTGTCTACCAACACACTTGGCAACTCAAGTACATTTCTGTTTTCACGTTGAGCCTGAGTCAGGTTTTCCTGCACATATGTTTTCGCCCAGGCATCAGCAAAGCCGTAGGTCATTCCACTATCATGATTAAACCCGTATGCATGTGCAACTTCATGAAAAATGGTGTTATAGGTTGCCACAGAATAAGGGCGATAGTTAGCAGAGCTTGGAGTAATATATGATTCCCAATAAGAAGCCCAACCGCCAGAACTTGCAACAGGTAAGTTGATATCTGGAGAACTACCGCCCCCCATACCCTCAGCCGCATACTTATTGCGCATCACCTTCATACCAAGCTGATGCTCGCTCATACCCATTGTTAGCAAATTTTTCGTCGAGTAACTTAATAGCGGATCACCATAACTGCTACATCCTGAGTACTTAGTGCAATTAGCGGCATCTGCAAAAAAGTTATCGGCAAACTGTGAGAAGCTTTTTCGATTAAACGCATTGCGCATATTAATCAATACGGTTTCATAGATAATGCGTTGAGCATCATCCGGGGCGTTATAACACGTTTTGCTTTGATCACTGCAATCAACGCCAAATCCAGCTATTTGGACTTTAGGTGCAAATAGTTTTAGCTGGTCTTCAAAATCAAGTTTACTCAATGTATGAGTTGAAGAAGACAGCTTAGCCTGACTATACGCAGGCAAAGTTTGAGAAAGCTTAAGCAAGGCTAATTGCTGCTTATCTCCCAGTCGAACCGCTAACGAATTGATAGATTGGGGCGTTCGGTTATAAATACTCCACGCTAACCCTTCATCAACAAATTCAATGTCATCAAACTGAAAGACATCACCTGCAGGCAAATTTTGCACCTGCGCCACTTGCACATCAATTTCCTCTAAATTCTGACTCGATACTGCAATGCGATGCTGAGCATCTTTAACATAATATCCAGAACCATTATCCTCTTCTTTACAGCCGGTTAAGGCAACAGTCAAGACACACACAGATAGAGCTGAAAAGCGCCAGTTCATTCTTATTTTTACCTGTTATTGCTTCACAAAAAAGTCTCGTATTAAGCACCAAATTGATAAATCACTCAACAGAAACTTTTAGCTTGTTTACATTTATTGGAGTGATACAACTAAATAGTTTTTAGCGCATCCATCTAACTACAGTTAGAAAAAGGGCTTGCTGTATAGCAAGCCCTTTCCAATTGTTGACAAACTCAGCATCCCACGAGGTTTTCTATTTTTAATCAGAGCTCATCACGACAACAACTCTATGAGTTTATATCGAATGAATTCAAAATTGATGACGACATCATCTTTAAGGACTAAGTGGTCATGTAGCACCGACTGTCCAACAAGCTCTGGGAAAGGTTCTTTTAGCATGCTAACAAGGGATAATGGGAGATAAGCTAGGCTCTGCTCTAGAAAAAAGCCTAGAACGAATGACCTAGGCTTTGTTCGTTGAAGTATACTTTTTCGCTATACGCGACGGTATGGCAGATAAGTCGGCTCCCACATATGCTCTACCACTTCCAAGTCAATATCTTTGCCACGCAAAGTAGAATCTGGATCTGTCTCCTGCATATGCTTAAGAATTGTCATCGCTACATGATGCGAGACTTCTTTCAGCTCTTTAATCCTTGGGTAAACACAACCCGCCGCCAGATCTTCTTCTGAGACACATTCAGCCAGCGCGTACGACGCCATGGTGAACATATCCATAGTAACTTTCTTAGTCTGCGAGACAATCGCAGCAAGGCCGACACCAGGGAAGATAAAGACGTTATTGCCCTGCCCGATACGATATTCAGTACCGTTGTAATCAACGTTACCGAACGGGCTACCTGTCGCAACAATCGCCTGGCCGTCACTCCACTGGTAAATATCTGCAGGTAGCGCTTCACAGTTAGCCGTCGGGTTAGACAGTGGGAACACCATAGGACGCTTAGTGTATTCCATCATCTTCTGGACATGCTCTTCTTTGAATGCCCCACCGATACCACTGGTTCCCAGAAGCACAGTTACCGGGTGGTTGTTGATCAGCTCAGTCAACGTCACCTTGCCAAGCTCTTCGGTATGCCAGTCGGCAGCGATAGTGTGTGGTTTGGCGTAGCGTTTCTTGTACTCATCCAGTCCATCACGATCATCAAAAACCAATCCCTGAGAATCGAGAATGAAAATCTTATCGCGGGCAGCTTGCTGGGTGCAGCCCTCTTTCAACAGACCGGCATAAATCTGATCTGCAACCCCGACACCACCAGCACCGGCACCATAAACGACATAAGTCTGGTCTGCCAATGTTTCCTCTTTGATTTTGACTGCGCCCAGAATACCGGCCAGTACAACTGAACCTGTACCCTGAATGTCATCATTAAATGATGGCAGGTAGTCTTCATAATCATTAAGGTTATCGAATGCATTCGACTTACTGAAGTCTTCCCACTGAAGCACTGCCTTAGGGAAATGGCGCTTAACTTGATGGACAAATTTCTTAATGAAAGCTTTGTACTCTTCGCCACGCAGACGCTTACGAGGCACACCTAGGTACATTGGATCATCCAACAGCTCCTGATTATCCGTACCAATATCAAGCGCAATTGGTAAGCAGTGTGCAGGGTGAATACCCGCACCCAGTGTATAAAGTGACAACTTACCAATCGGAATGCCCATACCGCCAACGCCCTGGTCACCCAGCCCAAGAATACCCTGGCTGTCAGTTACCACGATGATCTTGATATCTTTACCCATGAAGTGCCGGGCAAGTTCACCCATGTTATCGACATTATCTTCGGTGATATAAAGGCCACGCGCTTTCTGATAACGATGGCTGAATTCCTGACACGCCTTACCCACCGTAGGGGTATAAATGATTGGCGTCATTTCCTCAACATGATGTGAAAGCAGTGCATAAAACAGCGTTTCGTTACGATCCTGCAATGCCCTCAGGAATAGGTATTTTTCGATATCCGTCGATGCATTCCTGAAGCCATCGTAAACACGGTTAAGCTGATCTTCGAAAGTCTGAACACGTGGAGGGAGTAAGCCATCCAGCTGAAACGCTTCCCGCTCTTCATAAGTAAATGCAGTGCTTTTGTTCAGTGTACGGTCATTGAGCAGTGCGGTACCAGTTAAGGAAACGGGTCTGAACTCATTGCCATTTTCATCTTTCCAACGCAGGTACTTGCCTATCGTCATGGTATCCCTCCAGTCTTAATTTCGACAATCAGCCCCGGTCGGCATTCGTCTGTAATAATGAGAAACAATGCCGGGCTGACACTGACTCCCTCAGGAGATAACGAAAGATTCTACGCCCATTATCTGAGGAAAAATGTGAGGCTTGGTGAATAATTAGTTGATTTTAAAATAGTTATAAACAAAGAAGCCCGCATTTATAGCGGGCTTCAAAATTAGGCCAGGTTATCGTTCTGTTTGGTATCAGAAAGTAACCGTCAAGTTCTCTGTCGTAAGAACCGCATCCTTGTGGATTGAGCCGGTATCAATATTCAGCACAGCGCTGTTGTCTTCCTCTGGATGATCAACACTACCATTACATACAAGTGCAATGTCGTATGTGCCTAACGGAACATAGCCAACTTCAAACGATCCCGTTGATGCATCAACAGCGGTAGTCGCGTATGGTGCATTTGTGCTGTCTTCCTGAATATCGCCATAATTACCATCGTTCGGTGTGGTGTAAACATAAACGTGAGCATCGCTGATATCGTTACTGCACGATGACGCACCGACAGAACCATTGATTGTCGCAACACTTTCGTTGTTCACCATACGAATGGCTGTTGTCTTCAAACGATAGCCATGTGCTTTGTTTTCAACAATACCTTTGCGCAGATCGAACTCAAGCGTGTATTTAGGCGCTGTCGATGCAGAGATCTCAAAAGAATCAGGAATGATAATCTTGCCATTGGCATTGGTGTAACCCAGCGCCATCACCTGATCGCTGTCAGTCACAACATGAGAATACGGTGTATTAACTGGATCACCATAATCACCACTTGCAACCGCATTAAGGCGAATCTGTGTATATGTTCCAGCCTCCAGGGCTTCGTCACTCAAAACCTGTAGTGATTTCTCTCCCTGGAAAGCCATCAGGTTAATGACCATAAACAAAGGGTTACCATCGGCATCAACAGGAATTGAATAAGTGTCCGGGATACACTCAGCAGAGCTTTGATCAGCCGCAAATGAAGCCGTCCCCCAGCTTGATTCATCTTCATCCGTTTGCTTTACCGAAATCTGATCAAAAGCCACACACACCTTCTTCAGACTATCGACCGGCGCATCAGAGAAGGCCAAATTAAACTTTGCAGCACTCGTATTGCTATCAGATGAACCTGAATTACATCCGACAAGCGCAAGACCAACCATACCAGCTAAAACAACCTGCTTCATTGATAAACCTTTAAAAATAATTTGCTCAATAAAGTACAGAAAAAACGCATTTTGCTCTAGCAGGGCTCTCCAATAATGAACAAAACTCACAGTAAATTGACAAAGACGCAAATATCAAACTCTCTAAACAACAATACGACGCATCAAGACAAACGATTGCACACTAGCTGAAAGTGATAATTTGCTAACCAAATTCATACAATGCCGACAAAGTAGTCAATAAGAGCAGATAAATAAGACAGTGCTCACAACAGAAGTAAGCAACCAATTACATTGCAACAAAATTATGTAGCATTCGTTTGGTTTTAAAAACAAATCGGATAATAAAAATGAAATTCACTCGAAGTGTAATTGCTGCCTCTATCGCCCTGGCCGCTCTGGCCGGCTGTTCTTCCAGCAATGATGAGACAATTCAACCTGTCACCGAAGCTCGTTTCGCCACCTACAATCTTTCTTTTGACCGCGACACTTATGAAGCACTGGTTGCAGAAATGGAACTCAGCCGAGAAGAGCAATCAGCCCTGATTCAACGCTATAAAGACAATGATTCTACACTAACTGAAGCACAGAAAACGACAGCAAAGAAAATCATCCAGATCCGCAACGTTGCCGAAACTATTCAGCGTACCCGTCCGAATGTCTTCCTGCTGGCTGAATTTAATAACGACGGTGAAGCTAAAGACATGAAGGCGATCGAGGGCTTTCATGATAACTATCTGGCTTATGCGCAAAATGAGCAGCTAAAACCAATCAGCTACCAGTTCCGGAAAAACATCGCAACCAACACAGGTAAACCAAGTGGTTTTGACCTGGACAATAACGGTAAAGCAACAAATATCCAAAATGACGCTTGGGGCTTTGGTAACTACCACGGGCAATATGCTTTTGCCGTATTCTCCCAATTCCAAATTGATGAAAATAACATCCGCACTTTCCAGAACTTCAAGTGGCAGTGTTGTAAGAAGACCTCAAAAAGACAACGCTATAAGTTTACATAACAAAAAGTACAAGTTATCATTAATATTAAACTAGGGACATATAGTCCTATAAACTAATAGAGATGGTAATGGATGAGCATAGAAATTTACTGGATTAAGGATTTTAAACTCAGCAGATACCCGATAATCGATAGTGATGAGTCTGGTACCGAGAAGGTCAGATTCCGACAGACTGAAAACATCGGCCTATTGCCGCTGCTCTATGACGGCACCACTTACCTCACCGAATTTAACAGCTACCTAATCCAACTGAAGCGAGAACAAGGAAAGTCCGATTCGACAATCTCCAATGCTGCCCAGGGCCTTCTGAAGTTTCTTGAGTTCATTCAGTTCTGGAATCGAAAGCAAGAAGCGCTTCAAAAGAAAAATCCTTACACTCCCAAAGAACCGCCAATGGTATGGAATGCGTTTCCACAACCTCTGACATCCCGGCCAACTTATGCATTCAAGTACTTCCTCGAAGGAAAAGCAAAAAATGGGAGTCTTGAGACAACCAATAAGACCACACGCCTCTATATGAATGCTGTCGTGAACTTCTACAAGTGGCGACTTGCATTAGGGGAAGAGTTCGATTACTTGCCATTCAAATACACCAAGCACAAGCAGAAATCCAAGAGTGGCAAATCGATTAAAGAGTCCATGATTTCTATTGATGGAACAGATATGCGTTTAAATCTCCCCAAAGATATTGATGCTGATAAACGCAGAGAGTTGTACCCGATGAACCAGGCTGAATGGGACGCAACAGCAGATGTATTGAAAGGCGGCTACGGTCTTTCATACAAAATTGTGGACGAAGATGATAATGGCGAGGAGATAAAGAAGAGTCAGCGCACAGCTATCAGCATAGAGCACAAGCTGGCAATTAAGTTGTCCCGGTGGGCCGGGCTGCGTAGAAATGAGTTTATAACTTTCCGCCTTAGCTGTACCAAGCAGTTAACAGCAAGTCAGAAACAGATACTGGAAAAAGGTGAAGATAGGTATATCACGGGGATCAGGCTTGCACCCAAAGACGGGGTATTTACAAAGGGCATGAAACCCCGAAACATTGAAATACCGCTCTCTCTAATGAAGGAGTTACGTGAATACCTGGAGTCCGACCGCTACATCACTCGCTTAGATAAGTTTAAAGAAAACTTTCCTGATGACCCGTATGACTCCCCGCCGGTATTCATAACGCAGTCCGGCAAACTTTACGACAGAAATACAGTGAATGCCGACTGGGGCCGAGTGCGGAATGCGGTAAGAGAAGCGTACCCTAACCTCGAATTTGACCACAAATACCATAACCTGCGCTCTACCTATGCTACGGGACGCTATCTGTATCTACGTCGACTATTCTCGCGTCATCACGGGAATGATAAAGGCAATGATATGGCTCTGACATATATCGGGAATTGCCTAGGGCATGAAAACCACACGGTTACCATCAATTACTTGAAATACGCAAGCCAGGTCACGCATGGCAATGATATCTACGAAGAATATCTATCTATGACACATGGCAAAGAAGAACAAGAAATGCTGACTGAATTAGACAAGATCAGGGCGGAACTTAAGAAAGAACTCCAAGAAAAAGAGGACGATGTACAGGACGTAGTAGGAACTATTATGAATAAGGAGTACCACTAATGGGCTTTAAGAAAAACAGAAGCCGCAAAACGTATTCCACTGAGTCAACCGAGCTTGATATTCAGCAAGATAGCAACGTAGTGCCGTTGACACAGGATGCTCCTATAGACCTGGAAAGTTTCGTTTTTACAGTTAATAACGAAATAGCCTATCATTTTGTGCGCTATTTCTATAAAGGCGTGCCTCGCACCAGCCCCAGAAAAGTCAGACAAAGAGCGGTCAGAAAGGCAAAACTTTTAAATGAGAGTGCGCTGGATATGCGCTTAATCCACCCATCTCGAACTGAGATGGTTAAGAGTTTCTATGATTACGCTCAGACAATGAAGCGTCAAAGTAAGTCTCTTCGAACGATTTATGTAGCGTTAGAAATTATCGGGAATTTTGTCAGAGTATGTGATGAGGCGGGAGTTGAGGTCTCCCTCTCCATCGAGTGTGCAGTGCTTTACTCGAAGCATTTGAAAGAAAAAGTGCAGAAAGGAAAGCTAAAAGAAGGGTCGGCTAGATGTAGGCAGGGTGCACTACTTCGATATCTGCTTGAGAACGGCGTTGATGCCAAAGAGAGTGTTCATCATTTTTCTCGCAATAAAGGAAAACACACCGCATACACACGTCATGAGATCAAGCTGCTAGCAAAAGTAATGCACAGGGTGCTCGCTAGTTACGGCGCACATGTAGCCAAAAACACTCAACCTAAAACTTGTATCTTGTCAACTACGGACACAACTGAGCAGAAGCGTGTTGCAAAATTAAGGGTGTCTAGCCCCAGTAGCGAAAACGGGTGGCTAGCAACACTGTCAGCATCGGCTCTTTATTTAATATCACTATATACCGGCATTAACCTGACGCCTCTTCGGAAAATGCGTCGCTCTGATATCGACTATAACAACATGTTTATCGTCAAGGCTGAGCAGCATACCTTGCAATTGACCGATGAAGCTATTGAGCGGCTTTTCGCGAATTACAGGGATTATAAAGGCAATGCTTACGAACTAAATACTGTAAAAGGGCGTGCCAAGTTCAATAATCAACAGTCCCCCCTTGGCTTCTCTAAGTATGCTCGACAACTCTTAGAAACATGGCTCCTACTGTTGGATAAACTAGATGTTGGTGACTATCTATTTCCGAACCTCACCCTAGGTCGAGAAGGCGAATATATTTCAGGATCACAGCTTACAACCTTTGCCGATTTAATTGAAGATCATACCGAGGCTCCACGACCAGTAAATACACGGTTTAGAAAAACCAAAACCGAGGTACTTGTTACGGTCACCAATGATTTCATTGTTGCAGCACACGCAAACAATCACTCTGCCGAGACTGCCATACAGAGCTACTCGGATGGCAATATTGAGAATAAAGAGCGTAAGCTGGCGAAGTCGATATCAGCATTAGGAGCTCTTGTGGGTGGCATGAACAAGCCTGATGCAATTTCCCAGGCAGAAGCCAAGTTTAAAGACCCCATCACTCCAGAGGAGCTCGAGAGACTTCGTGCCAAGCAGCACACCAACAATAAAGTTGTGAGCGATACGCCAACTGGAAAATGTACAGATGCCTTAGGCGATAAAGCACAACGGCAGGCTCGTGAACTTCGTACAAACGGGTTGATTGGCGAAGATGAAGATATCCCTCCATGCATGAAATTCACTGACTGCTTGTTTTGTAAAAGTTATGCCATTACTACCGATGTTGACGACATCTGGCTACTGCTCTCATTTCAATTCTTGTTGTACCAGATGCTTTCAAGACCTGCGATTAACAGTATGCCTTCATCCAAATACACAAAACTACAGAAGCGCGTCATGCATCTTATTGAACGCCTCAAGGAAAAAAACCGTAATAATTTCGATATTGCACAGTCTCGTATCGCGGAGAGAGAGTTACATCCGATCTGGCAAGAAGAAAGCGACCTGAATGACATGATTGTGGAGGCATAAGGAATGGCAATCTTAAAAGAATTCAATCTAGCCGACCTACGTGAGGACGTGGCCGTCCCTAAGCCTGTATGGGTAGAAGAAATTAAATCACTGCCACAATCTATGCGTGACAACATAATCGTCTCTTACGACTCCACTGGAGTCCCGAGAAGCTGGTTCAGAGATGATCAGTGGTACATGGCTGGCCACTTTCTAGTGAACACTACGACAACGACAACCTTAGATTTTACACGATTACACAAAGAATTCAGAGAGGCTGTCAAAGTTTACATATGGGAACATATGTATGCAAAGGGAAAACCTAAAGCCCTGCGCACTTTAAATAATAATATTGACTCCATGTCATCAGTATCCCTCCTAATTCAAGCGGTAGGCGGGAGTGGCTGGGAATATCTTGAGTCTGAAGAACACTACCAAAAATGGCTAGCTGAGATAGGTTGTCGAAAATATTCATCGGCAACGTTGGAGCAGTACTTTGCGGCGGTAAACCGCTTTCACCAATATGGCTTAATTGGCCGCTCTATCTCAGAGGTAAAAAAATTAGCCAAAGAACTCGGGCAGCCTTCAAAGCAAACAATTTGCTTGCCCGAGGAAATCGCAATACCGTTGTATTCACAAGCGCTTAGTATAGTGAAGGAGTGGCACCCATATGCGGATGCGATTAAAAACGCGTCAGCCGACCTCTTTGAGGCTATGAATGATAAGAAATTATGGAAAGCAAGAGAATCTAAGGAGAAAACAAAGTTTCAAAAACAACTAAAAGAAAAACATGGAGTTCCGTCCAATTTCGCTCTTAATGGGCTTTGGGGTGGACATTCTTGGTTAGCGGGAATGTGCTATCTCGTAATCGCTGGATTTACGGGGATGCGATATAACGAAATTGCTTCTGCAACAGAACTGGCTTATCACGAAAAACAAGTTGATGACAACAACGTCATTCCTTACGTTCATTCAGTAGTAACAAAGACGAACGATGGCGTACCGCTAGAGGCCGACTGGGTTACCATTCCTGACGTAAAGCTGGCCCTGGAATTGTGGCGCACCATTTTTGAACCGCATAGGAAGATCTGCAGAAAAAATTTAGAAGCATCGGACTATGATGCTGACATGAAGAAAAAACTACTCAGTGAGATCAATGGGCTATGTGTTCCCCCAAGGCTTGTGAGAATGAAAAAAAAACCAAGCTTCGTATGGAGCTCAGGTAATATAGGCGAGAGAATAAACAATGAAATCAGTGCGCTTGTGAAGTCCTTTGAGAAGGAGAACAAAGGGAAAAAGTCACCGTTACGCTTGAATGAAAAGACCCTGGCTGAATTTAACGTAGCCAACGAAGATTATGTCGGAGAATATAAAGAAGACGATGTGATTCATTATTCAACACACATGTCACGACGGACTCTGGCGGTATTTGTTCTCAGGAATCGCTTGGGATCTCTGATTGACCTAAAGCACCAGTTCAAGCACCTGAACGTTTACATGACCCAATGGTATACAAACGGGTCAATGCATGTGGCGTTCATGGACATGATGATGGATCCCGAGTTCCAGGACGAGCTGCGTGAAATGCACGTCGATATTCAGACAGATATAATCCTAGAATTCTATAACGATGATGTGCTTGGCGGGAAAAAGGGCAAGTCAATCATGGCCGAACGAGAGCAAAATGATGGCTATATCGAAGGCGAAGGCAAGATTTACATCACCCGGGCCGAAGTGAAAAAGCGCATCGAAACCGGCATCCTAAGTGTCGTTGACCTTCCTTTCGGCTACTGCACCAATGCGACTTGCTCACGGATCTGCAATAGCGAGCAATCGACGGTGACATGTACTAACGAAGTCATCACCCTAAATAAAGCCAAGAAGCTAATCCCCCACTATGAGTTACTTATCCGCAAGTTCGAGCGTCGTAACAGCTCAAATCGCTATATGCCTTCCATTCTGCATAAAGATCGCATGGATATCATAGCCCTGCAGAAGACGTTTAACGACCTTGGCATTGAGCACAGGGCCTATGAGCCGATCATTAATAACATTAATCAGTCAATTGTAATGTCAGCATAAGGAGAGAGTCATGACAGAGGAAAACATTACCCAGAAAATCGACAATTTGCTGGCAGAAATTAAAGATGATGATTTGAGTGAGAAAGGCAGTGAAACGCTGTCTCTCATTAAGGATGCATTTAAGCGCGTGCTATTCAACACGCCAGAGCGTACGCCTGCTGATGGCAAGATCAACATGGCCAAAGTCAACAAGGAAGCGGGCCAAAAGCGTGGTGCTATTTACCACTACAAAGACTTCGTTAAGCAAGC
The DNA here is from genome assembly GCF_000331515.1 of Photobacterium marinum. Taxonomy (GTDB): domain Bacteria; phylum Pseudomonadota; class Gammaproteobacteria; order Enterobacterales; family Vibrionaceae; genus Photobacterium; species Photobacterium marinum. The sequence goes on along the minus strand of NZ_AMZO01000006.1, from coordinate 647,320 downwards.
TCGTAATATCATTCCTGTCTACAAAGAATGGGAAAAGAATGGTGGCAGCCTTGCTGACACCTCTGAGAGCGCCGAACTAACAGCCTTGATGAACGAAAACGCTGATCTGAAGTATAAAAATAATAAGCTTAAGAATGACAAAGAAGAGGCTTTTGAGCTCAGGGATGCCATGAAGGCCCATGCTGACAAGGTGATGACGAATAACGCCAACCTTGAACAAGCATTGCTCACAAAGCTTTATGAAATTGAGCAGCTCCAGGAGCAAATTGAGAGGCTTGAGCAAGAGAAGGCTAACCTGGCCAAGCTGATTCAATTGCAGCCCGTCAAATAACCAAAATGTGAAAAGGACAGCATTAGCTTGGTTTGAAAGGTCGCCTAGTGCGGCCTTTTTTGATCCAGTGTTTGTCTAATTTTCAAGCGTTTTTTTTAATAAAAAGGGACTTGGAAACAATTAAATTTGTTGACAAAAAGCTTCAAAAAAATGCTTACATTTCAAACTTATCCACAGTTCAAAATCATCGGTTGTTCACGGTACTGTCATTGCAAAAAAATGACTTAGATCAATGTTTGTTTTTCCGAAATCTCGCCTAATAAACCACATCTTGTATCACCCTACTCACTAAACCCTATATTTAGTGTTTTTAGTGACAGTGTCATTTTGTAGGAGCCCTTTGTGCAATTGAAGCCTTTTTTGATTAAGAAAGGTCTTACAATGTCCGAAGTTCAATTTATTGAAAAACAACTTCGTCTTACTTTAATGAACCATAATCGAGTCCATCAAAAGGCTCTGGCTTTAGAGCGAAGGCATGCAGAACTTGAAGGTCTTCGTAACAAAGTTGAAAAAGAAATTCTGAAAAATGAAATAGCTAAACTTAAACAGCCAAAAGTCAAGCCATGGAAGGAGTGTTTTAAGGAGGCGATAGCAAACAGTGTGGTGCGTATAATTATCTCGATCTTTGTAGTAGGCATTCTTGCTTATCAAATGCCTGCGGAGGAAAGAATGGATTTAGTTACAGTCCAAGTAGCGAAGATATTTGAGCTTGCCGAATCAAACGGGTTAAGCACCGATAAAGAACGAGGGCAGAAATAAAAGCGCGGAGAAGTGTACCCATTATAGGGTGCACTTCGACAAGAAACGTACCCGATTTCAGTTACGTTTAGATGCAAGAGCCAGCTTGGCACGCTCGGCCTCATATTGAGCATCGATTCGAATCGCGTTGAACTCAGTAAAGCATTGGGCTTTATCAAATTCAATATGCTCACGAGGCTAGCATATGATTTGTTTTCAATGCATCACCGATAATTCTTGTTATCAAGCAAGGGAGGGAAAGGTTGTTCTATGTCCCCTTTCCGGTGCTGCCCGCTTAAAGTTCTGGTAAGGTTTTTCTCAGCTTAAGTGCATAAGGCACGATGAGCCCAGGAATTGCGGCAAAACCTATCTAATTCCTTATGATGACTTGAGATGGGGTAATTTCATGGTGAGACTTGAAGATCATCAAATATAGTGGTTTGATCTGCCACCTTGCCATAATGTATTGCTTGGTAGCATATAGAATGAGGAGGAAAAATGGGATTACAGATATAGAAAAGCCTCGCTATTGACGAGGCCTCCAAGGTAACAAAATAGGTCAGAGCATTTTGGTACCTAACAACACCAGGCATGATTGACTAATGCTGCTTTGCTTTATGCTGCCACTATAGCCAATCTTGCCCTCAATTTGAATACCAATAATCACATTCCTATGTGAGAGGGTCGTTTATGCAAAAAAAACAGAAATCGTTACTGTCATACAAGAAATTCAAGCCGGCAACTAAGGGCCCACTTTTCCAGGCGCTACTGACACTACTATCGAAGGTGCTTGTTGAAAGCGGCATAAAACTATTCAAGCTACTAATAGACTGGTTTTCTGATAGTTGATGAAGTGTTTGAGGGCAAGGAAGCTTTCGGTGATAGCGGTTGAAAGGGGGACGGCAATCCCCCTTTAGAGTCACACACTAATGTTGTGTGCTGCAATCTCCAGTGACGAGTTTATTGTAGTGCAGACGGCGTCATAAGATAAGCTTCGTTCAAACAAATAAGGAAATTATATGAGTGTTGAATTTGACTTGTTGCTGCCAGAGCTAGAAGAGTTCGAGCTTGAGAATGTCCCATTTAAAGTCGTTGACCCATCAGGACTTCCTGAGCGGACACTGAAGGCATTCGACAAATACATGACTGGCTCTACAGTTCCACACCAAATTTATGTGTACAGCCACTATTATTCCCGCTTTTGCATGCTAGTTAGGCGTGGCGACATAACCATAAACTAGTTCATGACTAAGAACCGATGCACTTTCACTGTGATAAGTGTTGCGATTGCCAAAGCTTTCGATGTAAAAAGTGTTGCGATTGCCAAAACTTTCGATGTGAAAAGTGTGGAAACTGAAAATTAGCTCTTACATTTCAATCTATTAGTGGTATGGCTTCGCTGGCAAATTTGCTGTCTAAATTTCAGTGCATGCTTAGTTTTTAGTGCTCCGTGGCTCTAGCTGAGTACAGGTATGTCTCGATAATCTGGATTCAGAAGATTCTCAACGCAAGCTTCGAATACCTCTGAATTTCCGCTTGTTGCTACATCAATCGGACGACCTTCGTAACGCTCTGTCTGCTCTGCTGCCTGCTTGCCCAGCTTAAGCATTTCTTCAACAGAGATATCTCTTAGCCTGGCGGCATTCGGCACAGCTCTCTTGAGCGTGATTGATTGCTCTGTGAAAAGCCAAAAGCAGATATCCCAGGAGCTACGAGCGGCCAATAGTCTTGGTAGGTGCTCTTGCAGGGCTGGGTAAATCTGTTCAGTGGAATCAAACTGGAAGGCAGGGAATTGCTGCTGACCCTTGAGCATGACGGTGATAATCTGGTTGAGCTCAACTGCAGTATCTAGCTCTTCTTGAGAGAGCGGAAGCTCATCTGCGCCTTTGAATTCGTGCTCAGCAGTAAAATTACTCTTCTTTTTCTGCAGCTTACGCCTCAATGCTTTTAATTGGTTCACATGCGTCACCTTCATCTGCCGTACCCTCACCTCAGTTTATTCTAGCAATAGGTCTTTGATAAAACAGCGAGCTACGCCTACAAGCGTCATATCTTCAGTTACTCTACCCTGGCGGTCATCAGTAACAGCAAACCACTTCTCATGTCGCCAGAACAGTTGGCACGGAAACGTCTCACCAAAGTGCTCAACCAAGGCTAAACACTCATCATGCGGCCTTCGGTCAACTTCAAATACGCCAATATCACCTTTCAACAGGTTCATTCGTACAAAGTCGTAATCGAACATCCAGACTAACGTTGCTGACGGCTTCCTGATGATGTGCTCACCCAGCGTATCGCCGATAAATTTTTCTTCGTGGCCACTCGCAGGACTCGGGAAAGCTGACATCAATTGACTCCAAGAATTTACTCCACCTTTTGCGCACTTTACTGTATATGTATACAGCTAAAATAAGATTATATCGCAAGATGATGTTTGGCAAGGAGATGAGCTGTGCAGAGTTTTCTAAAGATTATTGGCTATTTTTGCGGATTACTAAATAATATGCACTCAATATATTATCTGGTTCAGTTGCGGAGATGTAATGTCGTTTGAAAAGAAAGCCAGGCAAATTAGAAATGGGATAAAACGTTATACTACTCATTCTATGGTTAATTTGCTTTTGGGAAGACTACATGCCAAATATGATGATGGAACAATCGGCATGCCATGGGTTGTATGTCTGACGCTTGATTGGGTTCTGGAGCTTGAGCCAAACAAGGGAGCTATTGACGCAACCGAACAAGACGTACAGAAGATATTAGATAAGATGTGGCGCCTACAGAGTGACGCGTCAAAAATAAGTACTACTGAGAACATTTGGCTAACCATGCGGTCTTTTTTTCTGCCGCAGTTGCGCTTCCAAATCGACCAAATTCACCACAGTTTTTTCCTTGTCAGGCTATATACCTTGATGTGTTCTGATAGTGCAAGCAGTTCATTTAAAACCAATTTCAAGGCGCAAGTGGGAATAGATCTTCAAGATTTCTTCGTTTTCTCACTATTTCTTTGTTCATTGTTTATGAATCAGAATACAGCTTATATACCGTACAAAGAGCTTATTGCTAAGTTACACCCAGCTTTTAGCATGGAAACTATCAAGCTAATGCTAAAAACTGTAGGTGTGAATGCCTTAGAGATGCGAGAGCTTGCCCAGGAACGACGAAAGAAGCTAGGTGATGTTAAGCCGTCTGAGTATTTTTTAGAGCCCATGCTTCTATCTAATCCATTGATTTTACTTCCATCTGGAATTTCAACTGCTCATACATATGTGGCTACAATTGGCATTAGCGAATTTGTCATTAGAACTCTAAAAAGAGCAGACCCAGGTGGCTTTAGAGATAAATTTGCTAAGGAGTTTGAGAACTATCTTGCGCTGCTATTTGAAGAGACAGGCTTTAAGGCGGTCAGGGAAAGTCAGCTAAATGATTTTTACAAGCTCCATAAGAAGCAAGGAAAGGTTGTGGATTTTTTGTATCAATCTAATGGTACAAGTATCTTCGTTGATGCCAAAGGCGTTGAGCCTAGGCAAGATGTACTAACAACAGATAATTCAGGTTTTTTAAAAGATAAGCTTAAAAGTTTGCACTTAAAAGGAATCCAACAGGCAGGTAAATGCTCCGAAATTCTAGAAAGTTGCAATTATGAAAATCTCGCTGAGTACCAAAACAGGTATGCATTGATTGTAACTCATCAAGATTTTTATCTCGGCGGAGGAGTGAAACTTGCCTCATATCTAGGAGAGGATCATAAGCACAAAGTTGAGTCTGCAATTGAAGGCCAGATTCCATTAGAGAATGTGCATTTTTGCTCTGTCGCAGACTTCGAAGGCATTCTTGCTTTATGCAGTGACACAGGAGCCGATTTACATGAGTTTCTTGACTATTGTGCTGACGAAGAAAATAGCCCTGAAACAGCAAAATTTGAAATGAGACAGCATATTCAATCATTTGGTGAACATAAAATGGCTGAAAGGCCTTCACCTATTGGTAGTGACCGAGTTGTTTCGAATGCCAAGCAATTATATGCAGATCTGGAAGAAAGAATGGACATTTCTAGAAAGCACTGGAATGAAGGCCTTGAGCGTGCTCCTGAATTTTTGATGAAACTCAACTCATTACAAGTGATTGCATCTTAAGTCCCCATAGGACAGCGTTGAAGGCTATTCTTGTGATTCTGCAACGTAGTAGTGCTGGCTCCCATAAAGTACAAGAAAGTACACAGCCAACCCGGTAAAACTTGTACTTTTTTGTCAAAAATCACAAAAAAACCAAAACCAACATAATGCCATGATTCTTAAAGGTACTTGTTTGGAACTTGCAAAAAACTTACATCACTATTTAGGAAAGATATGCCTGGCGAAACCAACCTGAAAATTGTGAAATGTGATGACCCAACTAAGATCCCGACAGGCAAGAGTTGTGGTGACAACTGGTACAGTGATGAAGCCTGGGAGCAGTTCCCGCTTTCATCGAAAAACCACGCGGATCTGCCGATTATTATCCCGACACCTTCCGGCGAACAAGTCATTCACTTTCTGGTTTCACACCCTACCCCGCCAATCTGGGCAAATGCGGCAAACCACAATGTCATCCGAAATCATGCTGAAATCGAGTTCTGGAAAGACTACATCGAATCAGACAACTACATGTATGATGACAAAGGCATCACAGGCGGCCTTGCAGCAGGCAGCAAATTCGTTATTGCCGGTGATCTGAACGCCGATCCAATTCAGGGGGATGGCGATCTGACAGCCATTAACGATCTGCAAAAGAGTCCGCTGGTAAACATTCACGCGACAATCGGGTCCCAAACCCCAACCAGTAAAGGCGGTCCGGAATGCTTCGATCTGGATATCTGCACCGGGGACAACAAAAACACACCATACATTGATCACATCACCAGTAAGAGTGGCCTTCGCCTAGACCACGTAATCCCGTCGGAAAACCTGACTGTAACAGACTCGGGCGTATTCTGGCCGGCAAGCAACGAAGACGGCTACCATCTTGTTTACGATAAAGAACTAGGTAACAGCAAAGGTGTTTCTTCTGACCACCGTCTGGTGTGGGTTGATTTTGACCTGACGAAGTAGCCTTAGTTCGCTGATTTAACTGAAATCAATAAGCCCTGTCATGAGAAACATCACAGGGCTTTTTCCTTTAAACAGAAAACACCGGGGAAATACCGTAATCCTGTCCGCCCATCAATAACAGGCCAATAATCATCAGCAATATACCGCCAAAAAACTGAAGGTAGTAACCAGTCAGTTTCCAGCCCGCCTTGCTACTATTATTGTTGCCAGCCATCAGATAACGCTTAACCAAATGCTTACCAGTTAAAGTCATCATAGCAATGAGGGAGGTTGTAAGTGCTGTCCCTGCCGCCATCACCACCGCACTAATGACTCCCATCCAATACATTCCGACCATATTGGCAAACAGAAGTACCATAATGGCACCGGTGCAAGGCCGAATCCCAATCGTTGCCACAATACCGACATACTCCCTCCATGTGGAAGCCCGGTTAATCGCTTCAGCATCAGCGACATGCTGGTGACCACAACCACACCCTTCGTAATGATGGTGATGGTTCTGAGCTAAAGAAGGCTTGCCTGCAAAAGGCTGGGCTGAAGAGTGAGCAGCTGACTTTAACGCAAGCTGCCCGGTTTCGTCAGGTGATTGAGCTGACAACGGCGTCAAAGCCATCACCTGAAGCTTAGAATGCCGCATTGAGTAATAAATATGCTTTATCGCCTTCCAGCAAATCAGTGCTCCCAGCACAGCTACCAACGCAAAGCTCAGCGACACAAAAATCATCGCTTTTTGGTTAACCGCACGCATTGACGCGCTAAAGCCCCAAACCAAAACACTCACCAATACAATCGCGACCAATGCCTGACACAAAGCTGAAATAACTGTCAGCATCAGACTTGCTTTCACCTTCGTCGGGTGGGTCGCGAGGTAGGTAGTAACAATCACTTTGCCATGCCCCGGCCCTAATGAGTGAAGCATGCCATAAAGAAAACTGAATCCGGCCAGGTATCCACCTGCAATCAACGGGTTTGCCTTAGCATCGTATAACAAGTCTGCCAGTTGGGCGTTTACCTCGCGCTGCCACTGAATACTGGCAACCACCAGTGATGGCCACAACAACCACAACTGATATAAGCCAATTGCTAAGGCTGATGAGACAATAGCGGCTATACACCAACGACCTCGGTGAGCCCGACGTCTTACCATTTCGTTACATTCTGATTGAGAAAAAGGTTGGTTCATGGTTATTTTTCTTTTGGGCTGACGAGTACTCATTAGGCAGCAGGAATTCCCGCACAATGGATTTTCACTGTCTGGGTAAACAGCTGTCCTAGCGCATTATCCGGGTCGGCGTCAGTAGGCAAAGACATCGCATAGCTCATTTGCTCAGAAGTCGGATTAGGCTCAATCATTTCCAGCTGACATTGGCGGGCAAGCTCAGCCGACAAGACAACATCGTTTGCCGATTTCCACGCCATATCAACATAGTAACTCGGCTCAAAAATCAATAAACGCAACGAATCTCGTGTAACCGGCTTTGGCTTTGAAAGAGGAAGCTCAAAACTGAGTACTAACTTAGCTCTGTCACGCGTTAGTTTCTCGCTATGGGCCACTTTGTACTTAATCGGATTATCGCCATCATAAAAGTAAGTGAAGTAGTGTTCGTACTTCATATTTTCTAGCACCGATGCAGAGATCTTACGAAAGGTTTCCTGCTCGTTTTCGAAAGAAACATCTTCACCATCAAGCATGTAAGCCGAGGTCATCGCATCAAAAGACCACTCCATTTTAAAGCCAGTGATCATCCCATCCTTACCTTCGATATAGGTTTTCATATCAACCCAGGAATGAGGATGGGCTTGCACAGTCGGCACCACAAATACCGCTAACGCCCAAAGCAATAGGCTCTTACGTGGCCATCGAGATAAATGCTTGTAATTTGATAATTGGCGATGGACATTACTGACAAAACGAAGGGCTCGCTTCAATAAATGGATTCCTGGCCGTAAAAAGTGAACTGGATGCTTTTTCATGCTATTGACTGGTCGCTGTTTTGTTATGTTATAACATAAGTATCAATAAAAACAAAAAGCCCGCGATGCAGCACATCGCAGGGCTTTAAATTACATCAATCAGTCCAAATTACGCCACGGCTTCTTCGAAGGTTCTCAGCACCTGGCGATCATTTTCAACCCGTTTGATCCAACCATCAGATTCCATTCGGTTCAGAACCGGGATCATGTACTTACGGGATAAACCGGTTCGCTCCCTTGCATCGGCAATGGTAAAGCGCTCGTCCATCTCACGACCATCAATCAGATCTGTGACTAACTGTTCGTAGATATTCTTCTCGTAGTAAATCTTGCCTTCAAGCGGTACAGCAAAACCAAGACGCACCAGATTTCGCAGCTCTTTCTGTGCCCCTGGGATCTTTTCTTTATCCGCTTCAAAGCCCTGCTTTTCCGCCTTACTCATGTGATCGAGAATTTGCTTAGCAACCGGTGAAAGCTGAGTTTCACTTCGACCATTACCCAAAGAGAACAACTCACCATTCTGGCGCAACTTGCCTTCTTCTACCATCTGCTGCAACAGTGCTGACAGCGTTTCTACCGGCAGTTGTAGCTTACCGCTCAGTTCATTCACCGACAGGTCGATCTGCTCCTGCTGGAGGATAGCCTCAACCTGCTGATGGGATTGTTCAAAGCACTCTTCGGTAAACAGCCATTCACCGCAAACCTTATAGCTACTTTCATCCAACTGATGATCGCCCCGCTTAGCATAGCCATAGAGCGCCATGTTAATGTTGACGTAATCTTCCCAGGCAGGCTTCTCTGGCATGTCCATCAGCAGATCATAAAGCTTGCTACGTTGTTGTTTCTCTACCGCCCCGCCCCAAACGATGGCACCGCAGTTAACAATTCGACTGCCACCATGCTGAATCAACAATGCACGCTGATTCCAGAAACAGCATGCAGGCTCTTTGAGACGAAGGCGGGCAAGGTTTGTTCCTTTGAAAACAAACACCTTAGCCAGAGTATTGAATGTACCGAAGGCAACTTCAATTTCACTGTTGTTACGACATTTATTCTCGAACAGCATGCTATCAAGGCGGATAATGACTTCATCAACCATAAAGCCAGCTTCTTTCGAGGCCATCAGGCAGAAGCCACGCTCTACGTCTTTCTTCTTCACACCTTTAAGGCCAATCGCTACCCGTGATACCGGTTTAGCCGTTTCAATATTCTGGTGGTAGGACTGCAGACTCTTCACCTGTACTTCCCTGCCGGAAGGCTGAAGGTACAGCTTCTGGCCAATGGTAAACTCACCACCGCACAAGCTACCGGTCACCGTTGTGCCAACGCCATTTACCGTAAACACACGGTCGATGTACAAATGCGCCTGACGCTCGCTGTCTGTACGTGATGCATCCAGCTCTTCCATTTTGTCGATCTTACGGCAGATATGCTGACGCAGAGCATCAACCCCTTTATTCTGATGTGCAGATACCACCATAGAATCAGGAATAAACCCGGCAATTTCCAGGAACTGCTCCAGCGCTTCTTCCTCTACCAATGTCAGCATCTCATCATCAACCAAATCTGACTTGGTGATCACCAGAGTGACATTTTCAATCCCCATCGCAGCAATCACTTTGAGGTGATCAGTTGACATCTGCATCCAGCCTTCATCGGCGGCAACCACGAACAAGACCATGTCGAGGCTCCAGACCCCGGCAACCATGTTTCGAATAAAGCGTTCGTGTCCCGGCACATCAATCACACCCACCGGCTCACCGTTGGGGTGCTTAAAAAAGGCAAAACCGAGATCAATTGTCATCCCACGCTTTTTTTCCTGAGGAAGGTGGGCAGTATTAATACCTGTCAGTGATTTGATCAACGCTGATTTACCGTGGTCAACGTGACCTGCTGTTCCGACTACATAACTCATTGCAGTACCTCCGCCAGCTGGCCACGCAGATAAGGAATCTCAGAATCAGAAATGGTTGCCATATTCAGCTGTACCTTGTCATGCTTGATCACGCCGATAACCGCCAGCGGCCAGTTACGCATAACCTCAAGTAATTTCTCGGCTGAGCGCTTATAGCGACCGTTTTCAGGACTGATCTCGACAGACCAGGAAGGATCGTTCTGATCCGGCAGTGACCCACCACCGACCGTCATTTCAGAGCGGACAACCTGCAACTGCTCGCCAAAACCTTCTGCAAGCTGCTGAGCTCTTTGCTCAAGCACCGCTTCCGGCTGGGTATTCTTGCTTTCAGCAACACCCTGCCCGCTTTCAAGCTGGTTAAGTTTTCTCACAACCAGTTCTTCAAGGAGTGAATAAACAATTCGGCTCGGCCTGAAAGCCCGCATCATCGGGTTCTTTTCAAGTTGCTTAATCAACGGCTGCTTACCTGTCACCAAACCGGCCTGCGGACCACCCAGAATTTTATCACCGGAGAAACAAACCAAATCTGCACCCGCCTGAATGTAACTCGCGACAGTTGGCTCATCTGGCATGGATTCTGTCGTTGTACCTGAGCCCTGATCAACAGCCAGAATGACATGCTCCGGCAATGCCTGCGCCAGTTCTTTCACATCCGGCGATTCGGTAAAGCCCCGGATCTTAAAATTAGAGGTGTGAACCAACAGAACCATGGCAGTATTTTCGGTTACTGCATCAAGGTAATCCTGAGTTGTCGTGATGTTAGTCGTACCGACTTCCACCAACTTGGCACCGGAAAGTGCCAGGATATCAGGGATCCTAAAGCCGCCGCCGATCTGGATCTGCTCACCGCGGGAAACAATCACTTCTTTCCCTTTAGCCAGTTCATGCAGCATAAGATAGATAGAAGAGGCATTGTTGTTCACAACCAGGGTGTCTTCACCTTTCACCAGATATTGCATCAGCTGCTGCAACATGCCTTTGCGCTTACCGCGTTTACCGGTAGCAAGGTCGATCTCCAAGTTATTGTAGTGAGTATTAACTTCAGTTACGCTTTGCCAAAGTTCAGCATCAATTGGCGAACGACCGAGATTGGTATGAACAATCACCCCGGTTCCGTTTATGACCCTCTGCAAACGCTGACGATTCACCAGCCAACATGCCTGCTCTATGTAGTGATAAAGCTGTTCAAGGGAAAACGGTACACCTTCAGGATCTCTCAGGTGCTTCTTTTTGTACGCCTGCACCTGCTCACGAACAATGTCCGTCACTACTGGACGACTCAACCGCTCGATGTAAGGAGATATGAAGGCTTGCTGAAGGATCTTTTCGATTTGTGGAATTGAGGACAAGGTGCTTACTGTCATAATCAAGCCCCGATATTGATAAACCAAAAAACAGAAAGTACGTTGATACCGAATCAGAATTAAAAAACAGCTATTACCAGTTTTAATTTAGCCAATAATACCGAAAGGGAATCTATATAAATTTCTGTTCAAGAAAATTTTCTGAGGGCAAATTATGAGAAGATTCAGGGACAAGTATAAAGATGAAAACTAATAATCTGAATTAGTTTGGCGAATATGATTGCCACCGTCACTCTTCTTACCCTGAATTAATAATGAACAGCCAAAAGGGAATCCATTGTTATAATCAGCAACCTGACTTAGTGAAAACAAAGAGAAAAGTCAGATTGGCGGAAGGAGCAGGAATCGAACCTGCCAAAGCCTATTCAGCTCACGTCGGTTTTGAAGACCGGGAGGGCCACCAGACCCCATCCACTTCCGCATTATTATAGGGTGTAAATGATTATAAAAATAAGCAAGTAATCATCATTTCAACCCCGATATAAACTACACAATTTAGTAACTTATATACTTTTATATCGATATTCCAACGCTAACATTTTGTAATAAAAACTGCGTTAGAGTTGGCGGAAGGAGCAGGAATCGAACCTGCCAAAGCCTATTCAGCTCACGTCGGTTTTGAAGACCGGGAGGGCCACCAGACCCCATCCACTTCCGCGTTTCGATGGGTGTAATTTAGCGCATAAGATTATGATTTAAAAGTAGTTGAATTATGATTTGTGACTTCATCAGCAAACACAAACAAATATAAAACCAGTTGCCTATTTGGTTAACTGGTTAACATTTTTTGATTTAATTAATCGGTAGCCCCTTTCTCAATTTTCGAGAATAAACACACAATCAAAACATTTTATTCACAAGCATAATCAAATTAACAATATCCCCATTCAAATATGTAATGACAGAGATTAGTTTTACTAATATTAATAAGCAGTAGCAAAAAACAAGAGCTGAAGCCGCTAATATCAACTCCAGTTCTATTATAATAACAGCAACCAATTGAATATTTTATAACCAACAGAACAGTTCTTATTGTAATTTGATGAAACTATTCGTTTAGGGACAACATTGTGAGATACGACAAACTCGAAATTGTCAGCAACAACCCAAGCATTGCTGAATTAAACACTCAGGTTAAATTAACTCAAAGAAATAACATTAATGACGTACTCATGTTAGTAAGGGATAAGGTCCACCTTGGTGGAAAACTTATTTCCCACCCGTTAGCAGGAAGTGTTAAACCTCATGAAACGCCATATCGCAGTATTCTTATTTTAAACAGCCAGGAAGAACTGGATATGGATTCTCTGGATAAAATTGAGCAGGCAATAGAACGCTACCAGATCCTCTGTAAGACGAATCCGAAGCACCTGACTCTGACTGAAGATGAGATAAATGCCAACTTCCCGGTAAAACAAAGTTCAGATTTTCAATACATTGATTTGCAGCTCATTAAGTCATGTCTAAACTCGCTTGGCTTTAAGGAACTGAACTAACTTTTACGCTTCCTACTTCTATTTTGCTTTTCTACTATTTATTCGGCTCCCCGTATATGCGGGGAGCTTTCTCTCCTCCCCTTCAAAGTTACCTCTCTGCTCTACCTTTGTTCAGTAATCTGTATCCTCTAAACTTCAGCACTAAGCTTGGCCTTCTATTCTCGCTACAAACACCCAGACACAAAAAAAGCCAGCCGATAACCGGCTGGCTTTAGTGCTTTCACATCTACCTGAAGAGGTAATTAGAACACGGTTTGCTCATCAATCTTAGTCTGAAGCGCATTTAGTGCTTTCTCAACTAGCTGACGACGTGCGTATTTCTCTTCTTTTGGCTGCATCTTTGGATCACCCAGTGGGTGAGGGATCGCAATTGCAGGAACAATACGGTTTGCACCAACTGTTTTAGAGATTGGCACAACAGTTAGAACGTGAACTACAGGCATTACTTTTTCGATTTCTTTTAGCATCGTTGCGCCGCAACGGGTACAAGTGCCTCAAGTGGAAGTAAAGATAGCAGCTGTAACACCGGCTTTCTGCAGTTTCATCGCAATCTCAGCGCCGTATTCTTTCGCCTTCGCGACCGCCGTACCATTACCGACCGTGGTGTAGAACATGTCATGGAGGCTACCGATAACGCCTTCTCTTTCCATGTCTCGCAACACGTCGACTGGAAGAACTCGGTTAGGGTCTTGGTTGCAAGCAACTGGGTCATATCCGCCGTGTGCTGTTTCATGAGTCTCTGCCGTTAGCGCTTCAAGACCAGCAATGCTGTATTCACCGTACTTAGAAGCACTTGATGATTCAATATGGTCTGGGTTGCCCTTAGGAACAACACCGCCTGAAGTAACAAGCGCAATCTTAGCTGTGCTCATCATTTCAACTGGTGGCTGAGGTTCAACACGGTCAAATGCCGGCATTGGGTATTCTGTTGTGAACTCAGAACCAGCAAGCTTGGCAATCAACAAATCAACTGCACGCTCTGCACCACGTTTTTCAGCAAAGAAGTTTAGGCGGATACCGCGAGGCATATAGCCAGCTTCTTCTGGTGATCCTAGTTCGCCATCTGTTTCAACATAACGGTTAATCAGTTTAACCATCGCAGGAATAGCTTTACGCATACTTGCTGCGCTGTTGCCTGTTTCAACCATGTAAGCGTACTGACGGAACAGTTCGTAACCAGGGTTTTCAGGGTACATACCTGTGATAGTAGTGATGCCCATTTCGTGAGCAACTTTAGCTACCGTACCACAAGCCATGCCGTAACGGCCGGCGTTGAAAGCAGGACCGGCAATAACCAAGTCAGGTTTCAGTGATGCCAGAATTTCCTGAAGGTTATGGCAGCACAGGCTTTCATTTTCGTTGAAGTATGAGTCACCACAAACAATGGTATGAGTAACTTCAGCCTTTTCACCCAGCATGGTGTTAACCTGAGTACCAACACCGATGGTGCCCTCAGTCACTTCCATTGGAGTGTGGGCCATTTCTTCGCCACCTTTCTGAGCGAAGAACTGGTTCAAATAGTAAACGACTTTCAATGTCATGTGAGTATCCTCGCTTAGCTTGCTTTAGTGGTCAGGTTATGGTAGCCAAGTTCACTGGTTGCGCTAAGAATAGCTTGTATCTCAACCGTGATAGAGCCATCTTCATGCAAGCTGCCCTGGAAACCACCAGCAACCATATCAGCGTAACGGTCGTGACCGATCACTTTGTCCATTGCAGGAAGTGTTACCAACTGGTTTGCGTTACCGTTAGTAACTACTGCGTCTGCACTCTTGTGAGAGTCAGCAAGTGACTGGCTTTCACCGTTCTGACCAGCGTATTCGTCAGTCAGCAGAACTGTCTTGATACCAGCAGCTTCAAGCTTGGCACAGTTCATCATAAGGTCAGCGTCAGGGTTACCGAAGCCTTCCTCACTAACGATTGCTGCATCCCAGCCCATTTGTTTAGCAAGCTTAACAACGTAGTTAGAAGAACGTTCTTTATCACGCAAAGTCACGTTTTCGTTAGTGACAATTACGCCCATGAAGTTGTACTTCGAACCGTGGTGACGGTACAGGTCGTAAATAACCGGGCTGTTCTGGTGAACAAAACTGGTGTTCTTATCACACGCAGATACACAGTTACCACTGATGATTGCGCCGTCCATTACTTCTGTTGGGTAAAGCAGTGTTGGCAACATGCCTTTCACGTCAACACCGTAGCAGTAAGTGTCGTGTAGAAGGCCTTGGCTCTGAAGCATGTAAACATAACCAACTTTTGGCAAGTTAGGATACTCAGCAGCCTGCTCCAGCAGAGGCTTAGTTTCGTAAGTGTGGATCTCGTCTGGCTCTACATCAGCAGCCAACTTACCAATCCAGCGACCTGCTTCCAAACCAACCAGACGAAGTACACCTTCGTGATCGTACTGGTCGCAAGAGTCATCCACTTCACACTGGATAACCAGGTTCATGGTTGAGGAGAATGGAGTGTAATCTGCACCAGGGCCGCTCATATCCAGGATACCTTCCTGGAAACCGACAACCTCACCAGTAGTGATAACAGCCATACCTTTCAGAACGTGTGTACGACCTTCACCCACCATTGCTTCTTCACCTAGGTGACGTCCAGGGAAGATGCTACCTGCACCGCTCACTTTTACGCGAGGTTCAATCGCATCTTTCACTGGCATGATGCGGATGCTGTCACCAGGTTTCGCGATTGATAGTTCAATAGAGCGGATACGGTGATCCAATTCTGACAAGTAGCCGGTCAGGGCTTGCTGATCGATCACCACGGTGTTTTCTTTTACTTCGCTCACCGGCCCGAAAGCCAGATCGCGAACATGAATGTTGCCTAGTTCGAGTTTCATTTATATCTCCAAACAAGCGTCAATTGGGTTCAGGGCGGCTTCAGGAAACCTTAATGCCGCTACCGTTTTCGGCGTTGCCGACAACCCAACATGGTTCTTCACAATTGCTAAATTCAGTCAATAAAGCATCCAGACAATCTTTAGGTACAGCTGCCAGCAAGCCGCCGGAAGTTTCCGGGCAACATAGCTTGCTATGCCAGATTTCATCCAGTTCAGAGGCAAACTCAATATCTTCCTTGTAGGCATCCAGGTTGCGCTTAGCTCCGCCTGGGAACAGGCCTTGCTCGGCGTAATCTTCAGCTTCAGTAAGGAACGGTACCTGTGTTGCGTTAAAGTGCATGCACACTTCGCTCTTTTCAGCCATTTCTAATGCATGGCCTAACAGCGAATAACCAGTCACATCAGTACAGGCTTTCACCGGATACCGGGCAAAAATCTCCGCCGCTTTACGGTTAAGCTTTTTCATGCTGTCTGTTGAGGCTTTAATCGCCTTCTGACTCGCCTTACCCCGTTTTGCAGCGGTTGAAATCAAGCCGGTACCAATTGGCTTGGTCAGTACCAGAACGTCGCCGTTTTCAACGGCAGCTTTGGTTTGCACTTTGGAAGGATGAATTGTACCCATGACAGACAAACCGAATTTTGGTTCGCTGTCTTCGACGGTGTGACCACCGACCAATACCGCGCCAGCTTCACGGACTTTCTCCGCACCACCTTTGAGGATCTGGCCAACGATCTCTTCAGGAAGATCACCGGGAACACAAAAGATGTTCATTGCCAATGTTACCTGTCCGCCCATGGCATACACATCGCTCAACGCATTTGCGGCGGCAATGGCACCAAAGTCGTACGGGTCATCAACGATTGGAGTAAAAAAGTCCAATGTTTGAATCACAGCAACATCGTCAGTGATTTTGTAGACGGCAGCATCATCACTTACCGTCAACCCAACCATCAGATCAGGATATGCTTGTTGGGGAAATAGGGGTGAAATGGAACGCAGAACCTGCGCCATGGCCTTAGGGCCAATTTTAGCGGCTCACCCAGCTTTTTTGGTCATCTGCGTCAGACGTACTACTGAATCTGTCATTTCTAAATCCTTACAGCGGACGGCAAGAGCGCTACTCTCCGAGCTGCCGATTTCGCGCTCACGTTTATTTCTTTCTATTACTATCGAATTGGACTGGCTGGAGCCTTGTCAGGCTTTGCCGGTATTAACCAATGTATTTCGCTTCAGTTAACACTGCTTTGGCCTGTTCCAAATCTTCTTTTGCAACCAGTACGATAGGACCAGTACAGCCCATACCTGTGCGGGCAAAAATGTTCGCTTTCCACAGCACCTGGCAGGCATCTTCAATCTCAAGGATATCGATACCGCCGATGTCTGCGTCTGTCACCTTCTCAGGTGGCGCGGTCACTTCAGCCTTCGCTTCTGTTGGTTGCTTTGGCTGCTTGTACTTAGCCAGCGCGCTATTCAAACCTGCCAGTGATGCGGCTTCCCACTCTTCATCGACACGCTTCATAACATTCCCTTTTGCTGCGTCAGCACACAATCTCATGGCTCCTGCCACAACCGGTGCGCCAGACGCTCTCGAGATGATATTTACCAGCTTGTCTGCGCCCTCACCCAAACCAGGACCGTAGCCGTAGCCTGAAGCTTCGTAGCTACCACCAGTGGTAAAGGATGAGAACATCTTCATCAGAAGGTTACCGGTCAGGCTGTCTGTTACCATGACATCAGGTGTACCTTGCAGCAGGTCGTTACCGCGCATTGCGATGCCGCCGTCAGCACGTGCTGACTCTGCAAAGTTGATGTCATAACCCGCTTCTGCCAGTTCACGCAGGCTTCTTTCGCACAACGCTTCGCCATCAATGTTCAGCACACCAACAGTTGGCTTTTCAATGCCGCAGGCTTTCGCCAGCGCAATACCGTAGATGGTATTTTTCAGCATCGCTGCCTGACGGTTGGTATCAGAGGTACCGGTAGTTGATGCGATAATCATTTCGCGACCGATACCAGGGGTAACAACTTTACCCATGGTGCTGACACCCAGCGGGAAGGCATAGTGCAAAGTTACACAGCCATCAATTTTCTTGTCGGCAAACAGTTTTTCCATCACCTGGTGGCATTCGTGCAGGTCCGCTGCCGGATAGCACTCAAAACCACAGTCAGGACCTTCGCAACCAATGAGAACAGGTTCGATGTCGCTGTACTGGCGAGCGGCCAGTTGAGCACCACGAAGCAGTTCTTCAGGGCCATGTTCGCTGCCAGCCAAAGTCAGGCCGATACGCAGTTTCTTACCGAACTGACCACTCAGCAGGCCATCAGCCATGGCGTTGAAGGTGTCGGAAAGTTGTCGATTGATGTTACTCATAGCAACCTCCGATTACTGCTCGCCCTGTTCACGATTAAGCAAGTTCTCAGCTACATCACGCATTGCCTGAGCAACTACCTGTTTAACCTGAGCCTCGTCGAATACTTCACTCTGCTTACCGCTGTTCTTCTGAACAACAAAGCTCAGACCATCGAACAGGTTAGTCATACGGCCAAGGAACAAGCTGCCCTTACCGACCATCATGAAGTTGTTGATGTCGCCGTTCATGATCATTTCACGGCCGAAGCCAAGGAACGGAACACCTGACGGGATGTGGCCCTGAGTTGGCGCAAAGCCAGTCATACCGTGTTCCTGAACGAAACTAGGAAGCTGAGTACGTTCCAGTTGGCCTTCTTTCACTGCCAGTGCCGCAATCATCTTGTAGTTTGATTCTGGCACGTTACCTGCGCCGGCAGGCTTAGTGATTTCAGGGTTTTGCATTTCGACGGAGTATTTGTCGACATCTGTCATTGCCATACCGGCTGCTTTCAGCGGGTTGGCAATCAGCGCAGTCATTACTGCCTGTGGAGATGAACCAGTACCGATCTGGTGACGACCCACGATATCAGTGTTGATTTCAGGGCTTACGCCATCGTTCTCGCTAACCAGGCAGGCAAAACCAGCCAGGCAGTCTTCCAGAACCGGCATGTCATGTTTAACATGGTCACGGCCGTTCATGCCCAGTTTGGCAACTGCGCCACCGGCGACAACCATAACATTCTTGAAGATACCCGCTTTAACCAGTGCTGAAGCCTGAGTCATTGCGTGTGCAGGTGCTGCACAGAAACCACGAACGTCAGAGCCTGATGCCATGGTACAACCAACAACTTCACCGATAGCTTTAGCAAAGTTACCGCCACCGCGCTGGTTAATATCACCGCATGCTTCTTCTGAACATTCGATAATGTATTCAACCGACTCAAGATCGATGCCCTGCTGCTTCAGGTGCATTGCAGACATTACACCGGATGCCTTAGTACAAAGGTTTTCCAGCATGATATGTGCAGACAGGTTTTCATCTTCGTCGTGTGCTGCTTTCACACAGCCCGCAAGTTCACCGTTCATCATCAGCACTTCAGCCTGATGATTCTCAGCCATCGCCAGAATCTCATCTTTTGAGATTACCTGATGACCAGCCATCAAATCGACGTCACCGTAAAGTGGGTGGTGGCTGATCTTTTCCTGGTAGGTTTCGATGAACTCAGGGGTAAAGTAAACCAGGTTAAACACGTCAACGTGGTTTAACATGGCGTAAAATAGTTCCTGGCAGTAGATTTCACCGAACTTGCCCTGCTGAGAAGTATGTTCTTTATTCTCATACCAAGGCTGTGGGATCTCTGCTAATTGCTGGGGGGTAAGGTTACCGATATAACACTGGTTCGCTGGGTATGATACAACATCTTCGTATGGGCGAAGGTGAGCGTTCAGTTGCTGCAAATAGCTGTCTGACGGGTCTTTTGCCCGAGTCTGTACTTGCACAGAACCGTGTTGAATCAACACATCTGGGGTATGGGCGAGCACGTAGCTCACGCCTTTAATTACTGCGTATCCCATTGTTACTCCTGCATCCGAGCCGGATAAAAGGTTCGAACCTGCCTGTTGAAAAACAGATCCGAACCAGCATTGAGATATACTTATGCTAATGCAGTTTCGCTGCGGTATTGTTGCATTTCCGCTTTGATAGCATCGACATCAAGTACCATTTCCATCATTCCAACCTGCTCTTCATAAACAGCCGGATCGACGGCATTTTTAACTTCGTCTTCAACCACGTGATAACAAGAAAGTCCTAACTGGACTCCCGCCAATGGTCCTGCAAAAGTCGGATCGCCGGTGGTGACGGTTTCGCAAGCCAGGCCAGAAGCTTCAGCTTCTGCGCCACCCAGAATCACAACCAGATTCTCGGCGCCTTTTTCATCGGCTAGGGCTTTAATCCGCTTTTGGTTCTCAAGATCCATTGCGCCAGCGCTTGTTCAGACGAAACATTCTGTAGTAGAGAAAGCAACGTGAGCACCTGTAGTTTTCATGCAAGCTTCGATTGCCTGACCAGGTACGCCATCGCGGTCTCCGAGAATGATCACTGTCTTATTAGCGAACACAATCTTTCTCCCGATTAAACATACTTACCAAATTGCTCACGATACTCTTTAACCTCTGCCACGATGGCATCGACATCAAGTACCATTTCCATCATGCTTACCTGCTCGTCGTAGACTGCAGGATCCACATTGTCTTTAATTTCCGGCTCAACCACATGATAACAAGAGAGTCCTAACTGGACTCCGGCTAATGGTCCGGCAAAAGTAGGATCGCCGTTTGTAACGGTTTCACAAGCCAGGCCTGAAGCTTCTGCTTCAGCGCCACCAAGTACGACTACCAGATTCTCTGGGCCGAACTCGTCAGCAAAACCTTTAATCCTCTTTTGGTTTTCCAGATCCATAGCACCTGCGCTGGTTCAGACGAAACACTCAGTAGTGGAGAATAGAACATGTGCGCCAGCAGATTTGATACAAGCTTCGATAGCCTGTCCTGGTACACCGTCTCTGTCTCCCAAGATAACTACTTTCTTATCTTTGAGCATTTTTCACTCCAAGGGTACAGATTACTAAGGTCATGTTAAGCAGATAACTGCGATAACATGGGTTTAACTAAAAGCGTGGGAACAAGAATAAATCCTCAAACACCATGCTTTTTATTTGTGCCAACAGGTCAGATAACCTATTAAATACAAATTCTTTCTATCAGCCTCTCTGCGAGACCGGTTCAGCCTTACGCTTTTTCAGCGATGAAGCTTTCTACTTCTTGTGCGATCTCTTCGATCTCAAGCTCTTCACCAGATAGGTGCTTTACTTTTTCACCGTTCTTGTAGAAAACGATTGAAGGCAGGCCCATCACTTTCTGCGCCATAGCCAAACGGCGGTTGCCCTGAATGTTCAGCTTGCAGAATTTGATGTCTTCGCCGTATTTCTCAGCCAGTTTCATTACGTCTGGCATCAGTTCAATGCAGCGGCCACAGTTTTCGCTCCAAAAATCAACAAGAACGACGCCTTCAATATTCACTTCAGAATCGAAGTTCTCTTTGCTTAATTCGATCATTGTTTTTCCTTAATACAGAGTTTCTAACTCAGCGATATCCTTCACATCCACACGCTTGGCTTCCTGCCCAGCGTCAAATCGAATTACGACCGGCACTTCTTTTACATTAAAGCGGTTGGCAATGTTCTGGCTCTTATAGGTATCGATAGTCACCACACGCTGTTCAGGGTGCTCTTTACAATGCCCTTCAAGCTCGTTGATTACATCAAGGCTCTCTTTGCTCAGCGGGTTCCAGAATGCCACCATTGCAGTGCCGCCAAACTCAGCCACAGACTTGCGCCAGTTTTCTTCTTCTTCGATGTAACGGTCTGCTGCTACTGCTGCTACCGCACCATCGCCGGCGGCTGTTACTACCTGACGCAGGAATTTATCGGTTACGTCACCAGCCGCGAAAATACCCGGTACGCTGGTTTCCTGCTTCTCGTTGGTGATCACATAGCCTTGCGGAGTCAGTTCAATCAGATCCTTAACGAAATCTGTCTTCGGCACAGTACCGACAAACATGAACACACCGTCTGTAGTCAGTTCACTGATTTCACCTGTTTTCAGGTTCTTCAGTTTTACACCGTTAACCAACTCATCTCCGCAGATTTCTTCCACCACAGAGTTCCATACGAACTCAATCTTATCGTTGGCGAAAGCCTGTTCCTGAGCGGTACGATCCGCATCCAGAATGCCCTGTTCATGCAGTACAATCATGGTGACTTTGTTAACAAACTTGGTCAGGAATACGGATTCTTCAACCGCAGTGTTACCTGAACCAACTACCACAACATCCAGTTCTTCATAGAAGTCTGCATCACACGTTGCACAGTAAGAAACACCTTTACCACGGAACTCCGATTCACCCTTGATGCCAAGGATTCGAGGTGTTGCACCGGTTGCAACAATGATACTTTTAGTCTGGAACTCTTCACCTTTGCTGGTTTTCAGTGTTTTGATGAAGCCGTCTTCAGCGATGCTGATATCTGTGATCAAACCGCGGGCAAACTCGACACCAAACTTATTACAGTGGTCACGGAACATATCCATCAGCTGCGGACCAGTTGCTTCCAGAATGCCTGGGTAGTTTTCCATTTCGCTTGTTGTTGCTGCCTGACCGCCTGTATTGCGCTTATCTTCAATAATAAGCGTCTTCATTTTTCCGCGGGCTGCGTAAACACCGGCAGACATACCGCCTGAGCCACCACCAATAATTATGACATCGTATAGTTCTGACATATTTTTCACCGATTTTTATTTTCACTAACACATGTCATCTAAACCAAACTCAGCATCTATATAAGGCTTTATTTATTTGGACTAGTTATGACACTTCAAAACAAATCAGTTTTACAACGCAGACCTATTAAGCCCTGCGGTAAATGCAAACAGTGATTTATGTCATAGTTCACTTGTTAGCATTTTAAATTTGATAGCCAAAGGACTGTCATTATCTATTGGGTGCTTTATATATGTTGTCTTTAATTCCTGTCGAGATAACTTCTTATCCTTAACAACTTGAAGGCGATTATAATTAGTAATGTTTATTTTTTTGTGAGCAATGCCCTGTTGCAGGATAAAAACTCTGAGAATTAGACATTTATGATACACAGGTCATATGTTTTTAGCTGTTTAGGCAATATATGAGTCATCATGACCCTGCTTTTAGTTATAAAAAACAAATAATTTGACTACGATAGGAAACTTTTGCCCTTATAGTAGTCAATATTACCAATTTTCTCTGGCACATTAATAACTTATGAAAAAACTCAACACAGGTCACATTTCATACCAGACCCACCATTGCATTAGTATTTCTAATATCAAAAATTAAAAAATATATTGGTTCAGTTGCATACCAAGCCAACAATGTCCCACTGCTTTAATTTCACGCTCAAATTATTAAACATTCCTAATAAAATAGTATTCTTTTCTCATAAAAATCAATTCAACCGTCAAGCAATAAAACATAGAAGATACGGGATAGTGCAGGGTGTTTTTGAATTTGAAATGCTCTTGGTGATTTTTTTATCTCAAACCCATCAAAACAACAAAACAACAAATTAAATATCACCTTATCAATATCCACATGGAGGATTATTCCGCTGTTATTTGTTCTATAAGAAGATAGTGCTCACAAAAAGATAAGTTAATAGAATGATAATCTCCGCTCCGAATGTTCAACACATACATTTGGAGTTATGCAATGGAAACGCTGGAATTCAAAAATGGCTGGCTCAACCTCAAAGATGAACAAATTGAGGCTATCAATCATTTTTGTAAAAACTACAAACACTTTTTGAATATCGGAAAAACCGAACGCCAATGTGTTAAAGCAGCAATAAAAGAAGCTGAACAACATGGCTTCCGCCCTATCAATGAATTCGAAGAATTAAAAGCAGGCGACAAAGTCTACTTTATCAATCGTAATAAAAACGTTGTATTGACTGTTGTCGGTAAACGTCCGATCAGAGATGGTATCCGCTATGTCGTTTCCCATATTGATTCCCCTCGTTTAGACATCAAACCAAATCCAATCTACGAGAAAAGTGAACTGGCTCTGATGCGCACCCACTACTACGGTGGTATCAAGAAATATCAGTGGGCTTCCCGTCCGCTTGCACTACACGGTGTTGTTGTCACCAAGTCCGGTCGCACCATTGATATTGCTATCGGTGAAGATCCACAGGATCCAGTATTCACGATTCCTGATCTATTACCTCACCTTGATAAGAAAGTTCAGCGTGAACGTAATGCAGCAGAAGTTCTGAAAGGTGAAGAGCTGCAAATTATCGTCGGCTCTATCCCTATGGAGTTCGAAGATAAGAAGATCAAAGATAAGGTTAAGCATCATATCCTAACCAAGCTGCATGAAAAATATGACTTCACAGAAGCCGATTTTATTTCAGCAGAGTTGATGCTGGTACCTGCAGGTAGCGCTCGCGATGTAGGTATTGATGAAGGTATTGTCGGTGCCTACGGACAGGATGACCGCATCTGTGCTTACACCTCACTTGAAGCCATCCTTGATATTGAAACACCAGAACAAACTGCAGTTTGCTTCCTGGTAGATAAAGAAGAAATCGGTTCTACCGGCTCTACAGGCCTTGAGTCCCGCTACCTGGAATTCTTCACAGGCGAACTATTGGTACGCCAAGCTGGCGACAAGTATAACGACCAAATGCTACGCCGCTGTCTGTGGAACTCTTATGCCCTGTCTTCTGACGTAAACGCAGGCTTGAACCCTCTGTTCGAATCTGTTCACGATGCTCAGAATGCCTCAAAACTGGGTTACGGTCTGGTTCTGACCAAATACACAGGTCATGGCGGTAAAGTTGCCTCCAATGACGCAGATGCTGAATACGTAGCATCTCTGCGCCGCATCTTCGACGACAACGAAATCAGCTGGCAAACAGGCCTACTGGGCAAAGTTGACGAAGGGGGTGGCGGTACTGTTGCGAAATACCTGGCTCACTACGGTATCAACACTATCGATGCCGGTGCTGCCATTTTGTCCATGCACTCCCCGTTCGAGCTGGCTTCCAAGTTCGATATCTATGAGTTGTACCGCGCTTACAAAGCGTTCTACATCCAGGCATTTTAGTGCTACGGCACTAATGGAGACTAAGTTATGAAAAAACGTCATCCGTTAACCTTTTATATCCTTTGTTCATGCCAGTTCTGGTGGGCTTTGTCGTTCTACAGCCTATGGGCAATTCTGCCGGTATTCCTCGGTGATGAACTGGGTATCGACCAGAAAACATCCTTTGCAACTTTCGGTGCGTTCGCCGCACTGGGTGCCGCTATCCTGTTCATTGGTGGCTGGCTTGCCGATAAAATCTTAGGTGCGAAACGTACTCTGGTCTGGGGTTTCTTCTTCCAGGGCCTGGGTTACTTCATCATCGCCTACTCAGCTATCACAGCTCAGCCACACTTCGTGTTCATTGGTCTGGGTACTGTAGCTGTAGGTCGTGGTATCGGTAGTGTTGCGCCTCCGACTATCATCGCAGCATCTTATGACAAAGATGACCCGCGTCTTGATGGTGCATACACCCTGTTCTACATGGTTAACAACATTGGTGCATTCCTGGCTCAGCTTGGCGCGCCTATCATGGCTTACAGCATCGGCTGGACTTCAGCGTTCATCCTGTCTGCTGTGGGTATGACAGTTAACGTTGTTACTTACCTTCTGTTCAACAAGAAGATCAAAGAAGCAACCGAAGCCGACAAACATGCTGTACCGTTCAAAACCAACAGCCTGTTCCTGTCTGGTGTATTGCTAGCCATCGCAGCAGCAAGCTACTTGCTGACTAACCTGCCACTGGCTCAAGCCGTACTGGGTATCGCAGCTCTGGTTATCCTATTCCTTATCATGAAGGAAATGAAGAAAGAAGCACCAACCAGCCGCAAGCGTATGGTTGTTGGTCTAGTCCTGATGGTTCAGGCTCTTGCATTCTTCGTACTGTACAACCAAATGCCAACATCACTGAACTTCTTCGCCATCAACAACGTTGAAGCCGAAGTATTTGGTATCGCGGTCAACCCGGTTTCTTACCAGTCACTGAACCCAATGTGGGTCATCTTCCTGAGTCCGATTCTTGCCCACATCTACACCACTCTGGGTGAGAAAGGCAAAGACTTATCTATGCCAGGTAAGTTTGCACTTGGTATGTTGGTATGTGCTGCGGCTTTCGGCTGCGCTGGCTTCTCTCAGTACTTCGGCGACGAAAACGGCATGTTGAACCCATTCTGGATTGCAGCACCTCACTTCCTGTTTGCTATTGGTGAGCTGCTAATCTCCGCGCTGGGTCTGTCTGCTATCGCTAAGCTGTTCCCAAGCCGTATCCGTGGCTTTATCTACGGTGCATGGAACATGACGCTGGCAATTGCCTCCGTAGCCGGTGCCTGGGTTGCTGGCCTGTCTTCATCCGGCGAAGTTGAAATGACACCAGTTGAAAGTTTGGCTTCTTACGGTAACTACTTCTTTGCGCTGGCTGCAGCATCAACAGTTGTGGGTATCGTCTGTGTTATTATTGCTCCTCGCCTCAACCGTCTTATCGAAGCAGAGCCAGAAGCAGAAAAAGAAGAAAGTCTGCAAACTGCATAATTTCATCTTTGACTTTAAAACTATTAAGCGAGAGCTCCGGCTCTCGCTTTTTGTTGCAACAGCGTCAACAACAAACATCCCCTAGGTGCAGTGACTTATACCTCATTGAATAATCAGATATACTTTGTATCTGACTCCTTTATCCCTGAAACCCTACGGACCCGCATTCACCATGATGGATTTCGATGCCCTGCTTACCCTTTCAGAAAACGGAAAGATGTTTGCCAATCCTCGTCGTATCGCACTGCTAAAAGCGATACAGCAAACCGGCTCAATCAGCCAGGGAGCTAAACAAGCAGGGATTAGCTACAAAGCTGCTTTTGATTCCATCAAAGATATGAACAGCCGCTCAGAATCGCCGCTGATCACTAGTGAAAAGGGAGGCAAAGGAGGCGGTGGCGCGTCAGTCACCCGCTTCGGCGAACGACTGATTCAGATGTATGATCTACTCGATACAATCCAGAATATGGGACTGAAAGCGCTCAACGATGATGAAGCACCGCTGCACAGCCTGCTTGGTGTAATGGCAAAATTCTCATTACAGACCAGTGCGCGAAATCAGTTCTTCGGCACCATCAGTGATATTGAAAACCATGCCCTGCACGATCGGGTATTCATCCTGCTTCAAAGTGGTCAGCATGTCATAGCGACAATTACTCATGGCAGCACAGTTCGTCTGCAACTAAAAAAGGGTAAAGATGTTGTCGCCCTGGTTAAGGGCCCCGCGATTGAAATTTGCAGTGAGCCACCAGCAGACCCACAACTAGATAACCAGCTAAGTGGAACCATTCGCCACGTACAATATGATGAAAGTTCCGCCGAAGTATCAGTAAGGCTTGATGACAATGATGAGGTTTGTGCCCTCATCGACAGGAAAGAAAATGAACAGGATGAGCTTCAGGAAGGAAAGCATGCACTGGCATGCTTCTCTTCTTCCCAGGTAATTATCGCAACGCTCAGTTAGTAAACTGAATACAATCTCCACTAAAGGCGCTGTAGTCGGCGCCTTGCAACAGACAATCAACGAAATGTTTGTAATCCAGATACTGGGAAAGAACCAGTAGAACTGCTGTTAACACCAGCCCAAGCAACGAAATGCGAATCAACCAAACTTTCCTTTTCTTCAGTGCTAACATCAGACAAAACAATGAAATTGGTGCAATTAGCAGAGTAAAGGGTAAAAGGCTGGTTACGGAAAGGGCCATATTGAGCATCAAACCTCAGTGGATTCTTCGGGCGTCAATGATAAGCCTTTTTCTGCTCTCAACTCAAAGCTTTCAAACACAATTTGCAATAACTTACATTACTCTGACACAAGCCATTCACAGCCTCACAGGTAAGCAAACGATTCATCATCGTTAATATGAAACATATCAACGATACGTTGTGATCCATCCCTTCTTTTATTCACCAGAAGCATAATAGTTCTGATTTGAGTCACACTTTGTAAGCATAGTTAGTGCACATCGAAACGTTTCGCTCTACATTTACAGTCATCGAAACGTTTGCGTAAACGTTTCGATGAATAAAAATGATTTTGGATGCCACGCCACACAGGCTTGTTCATCTTGCTTCAATACCCTGCTCGAATAAGGTGCAAACCATGAAAAAAAGCGCACTCATCAATTCAGAATTGTCATACGTCATCGCGACTCTGGGACATACTGACGAAATTACCATCTGTGATGCCGGCTTACCGATTCCGAATGAAACGCAACGTATCGATCTTGCGCTTATTCCTGGTGTGCCAACCTTTATCGAAACCGTCAAAGCCGTGCTTGGTGAGATGCAGATTGAAGGCGTTATCATGGCAGAAGAGTTCATGAAAGTCAGCCCAGCTCATCACGAAGCACTTATCGGGCTGATTCGTGAAGAAGAAGCACAATGCGG
This sequence comes from Photobacterium marinum, assembly GCF_000331515.1. Classification (GTDB taxonomy): domain Bacteria; phylum Pseudomonadota; class Gammaproteobacteria; order Enterobacterales; family Vibrionaceae; genus Photobacterium; species Photobacterium marinum. The sequence continues at coordinate 619,117 of NZ_AMZO01000006.1, read as the reverse complement.
CAAATCAATTAACCTTAGCTATGTCAGCCACGAAGAATTCAAGATCCACACCCAAAACAGCAAAGCAGTCGTTCGCACCGGGGAATGCACCCCATACGCCAACGTGATCTTCCAGTCCGGCGTAGTGTTCTAAACCCCAATCTTGTAACGAATTGCAAGGAACTGACATGAAACAGCCAATCTTAGAACTACAAGGCATTGATAAAGCATTCCCAGGTGTAAAAGCCCTTGATAATGCTTGCCTTAATGTCTACCCAGGCAAAGTGATGGCTTTGATGGGAGAAAACGGGGCCGGTAAATCTACCCTGATGAAGGTACTGACCGGAATTTATACCAAGGATGCCGGAGAAATCCGCTACGAAGGTCAACCGGTCAGCTTTAACGGTCCTCGCCATTCGCAGGAAGCCGGCATCAGTATCATCCACCAGGAACTGAACCTTATCCCTGAGCTGACTATTGCTGAAAACATCTTTTTGGGACGAGAAAAAACCAATGCCTTCGGCGGTATTAAATGGTCAGAAATGTATCGTGAAGCGGATGCCTTGCTGAAACGCCTGAATGTAAAACACAGCTCACGCCAGCTGCTGGGTGAACTCAGCCTCGGCGAACAGCAGATGGTTGAGATCGCCAAGGCACTATCCTTTAAGTCTCAGGTCATCATTATGGATGAACCGACTGATGCCCTGACTGATACCGAAACTGAGTCTCTGTTTAAAGTTATTAACGAACTGCGCGATGAAGGCTGCGGTATCGTCTACATTTCTCACCGTCTGAAAGAAATTTTCGAGATCTGCGACGACATTACAGTACTGCGTGACGGTAAGTTCATCGGCCAACGTGCGGTAGCCGACATCGATGAAGACACCATGATCGAAATGATGGTTGGACGCCGCCTGGATGAGCAGTACCCACGTATTGATGTCACACACGGTACAACCTGCCTGGAAGTAAAAAACCTTAATGGTTCCGGCGTTCATAACGTCAGCTTTAACCTGGATCGCGGTGAAATTCTGGGAATTTCCGGCCTGATGGGTGCAGGACGAACTGAGCTGATGAAAGTAATCTTCGGTGCCCTGCCCCGTGAATCTGGCGATATTGTGCTTGATGGTAAAACAATCAACCCAATCAGCCCGCAGGATGGTCTGTCGAACGGTATCGCTTACATTTCGGAGGATCGTAAAGGTGACGGCCTGATCCTGGGACTGTCGGTTAAGGAAAACATGTCCATCTGCTCGCTGGAACAACTTTCCAAAGGTGTTCAGCTCAATCACTACGATGAGGTGACCGCAGTTGAAGACTTTATCCGACTGTTCAACATCAAAACGCCGAGCAGAAATCAAATCATTGGTAACTTGTCCGGCGGTAACCAACAGAAAGTTGCCATTGCCAAAGGCCTGATGACCAAGCCTAAAGTTCTGATCCTCGACGAACCAACTCGTGGTGTCGACGTCGGTGCGAAAAAAGAGATTTATCAGTTAATCAACCAATTCAAAGCCGAAGGGATGAGCATCATTCTGGTCTCTTCGGAAATGCCTGAAGTGCTGGGTATGAGTGACCGAATTCTGGTCATGCATGAAGGTCAGATCAGCGGTGAATTTATGGCCGCCGATGCCGACCAGGAAAAACTTCTGGCCTGCGCTGTAGGTAAACAAATTAATGAGGTAGCAGCATGAGCACCAACGCTATGACTAAGACCCCTGAATCCGGTAGCACCAAGCTATTCAGTAAAGAGTGGTTAATCGAACAGAAGTCACTGATCGCACTTATCTTCCTGATTGTGGTGGTGTCTTTCCTGAATCCGAACTTCTTTACCGTTGACAATATTCTGAACATTCTGCGTCAGACATCCGTTAACGCCATCATCGCGGTAGGTATGACCCTAGTTATCCTGACCGCAGGTATCGACCTGAGCGTAGGCTCGGTACTGGCACTGTGTGGTGCGTTTGCTGCCAGCATGATTGCGATGGAAATCCCAGTAATTATTGCCGTTCCGACAGCTTTGCTGGCCGGCGCTGCTCTTGGCGCAATCAGCGGCGTAATAATAGCCAAAGGTAAGGTCCAGGCTTTCATTGCCACCCTTGTTACTATGACCCTGTTGCGCGGTGTCACCATGGTTTATACCGACGGTCGACCAATCTCTACCGGCTTTACTGATGTTGCAGACACATTTGCATGGTTCGGTACCGGTTACGCAATGGGTATCCCTGTACCAATCTGGCTGATGGTTATCGTATTTGCCGCAGTCTGGTACCTACTGAACCACACTCGCTTCGGCCGCTACATTTACGCTCTTGGCGGCAACGAATCGGCAACCCGTCTTTCAGGCATCAACGTAGATCGCGTCAAGATTGGCGTCTACGCAATCTGCGGCCTGTTAGCAGCCCTGGCTGGTCTTATCGTTACCTCTCGTCTTTCATCGGCTCAGCCAACTGCTGGTATGGGATACGAACTGGATGCGATTGCTGCAGTAGTGCTTGGTGGCACCAGTCTGGCCGGTGGTAAGGGCCGAATTATGGGTACTCTGATTGGTGCCCTGATCATCGGCTTCCTGAACAACGCACTAAACCTGCTGGATGTATCGTCCTACTACCAGATGATTGCCAAAGCAGTCGTTATCCTGCTGGCAGTGCTGGTAGATAACAAAAATAAGTAACACCGATTAATTACAACCTCTGTAGCGCGGGCACTCTCCTGCCCGCCTAACCCGACATATGTAGAAAGGAAAACGGAATGAAAAAGTTAGCAACCCTAATCTCAGCTGCCGTAATTTCAGCTTCTTTCAGCACGACCGCTGCCGCGCAAGATACAATGGCGATGGTTGTTTCGACCCTGAATAACCCATTCTTTGTCACAATGAAAGAAGGTGCAGAGGCAAAAGCAAAAGAACTGGGGTATAACCTGATTGTTCTTGATTCTCAAAACGACCCGAGCAAGGAATTGTCTAATGTTGAGGATCTGACTGTCCGCGGTGTAAAAGCAATCCTGATCAACCCAACCGATTCAGATGCCGTTTCTAACGCAATCCGTATGGCAAACCGTTCTAAGATCCCTGTCCTGACTCTGGACCGTGGTGCAAGCCGTGGTGAAGTTGTCAGCCATATCGCATCTGATAACGTTGCCGGTGGTGAAATGGCCGGTAAGTTCATCATGGAAAAAGTTGGTGAGAAAGCACGCGTTATCCAGCTAGAAGGTATCGCTGGTACATCAGCTGCCCGTGAACGTGGTAAGGGCTTCATGCAAGCAGTTGATGCTCACAGCATGAACCTGCTGGCCAGCCAGCCTGCTGACTTCGACCGCACCAAAGGCCTGAACGTAATGGAAAACATGCTGGCTGCAAACCCGGATGTTCAGGCTGTATTTGCTCAGAATGACGAAATGGCGCTGGGCGCACTTCGCGCAGTTCAGGCTTCAGGTAAAGATGTTCTGATTGTCGGCTTCGACGGCACAGATGACGGTATTGCAGCGGTTAAACGCGGCAAACTGGCAGCTACAATCGCTCAGCAGCCGGATCTGATTGGTGCTCTGGGTGTAGAAACCGCCGATAAGATGCTGAAAGGCGAAAAAGTAGATGCGAACATTCCTGTTCCACTGAAAGTTATTTCTAAATAATCAATAGTATCAGGAACCTGACTCCAGGCTCTGTAATGAGCCACTTAGGAACTGGAAGTCAGGTTCCGATCTATTAACCAGAATCTATCGTTTAGTGCCAACGTTGATGCCAAACGAAACACTAACCCATATATTCTGGCCCGATAAAACGGCAAACGTACAGTTAAAAAGGTTTCAATATGAATAAATTAGTTGTTCTTGGTAGCGTTAATGCCGACCACGTTTTACAGGTTGCTTCTTTCCCGCGTCCGGGAGAAACCTTACATGGCCACAGTTATTGCGTTATCCCCGGCGGTAAAGGTGCCAACCAGGCTGTTGCCGCTGCACGTCTGGGTGCCGATGTTGCCTTTATTGCCTGTGTTGGTGATGACAGCTTCGGCTACCAGATGCGAGAAGAATTCGCCAAAGAAGGAATGAATACAGAAGCAGTTCTTGTAGAAGAAAACGTGCCAACAGGCATTGCGATGATTCAAGTTGCTGCCACCGGCGAAAACAGCATCTGTATTTCTGCTGAAGCGAACGCCTGCCTGACACCGAAGCGCCTTGAGCCTCATCATCACCTGCTTGCTAATGCTGATACCCTGCTGATGCAGCTGGAAACGCCGATTGAAACAATCGAAGCTGCGGCAAAGGTGGCACAAGAAGCAGGTACTCGTGTTGTACTAAATCCTGCCCCTGCTCAGCCATTATCTGATGACTTATTGCAACTTATTGATATGATTACGCCTAATGAAACAGAGGCAGAATTGCTTACTGGCGTAAAAGTAGAAGATACAGCGTCAGCACAGAAAGCAGCAGATGTCCTGCATGCCAAGGGGATCAAACAGGTTATGATCACTCTGGGTAGCCAGGGGGTCTGGATCAGCAACGAAGGAAAAGGCCAGCAAGTACCAGGCTTCCGCGTTGATGCAAAAGATACCACCGCGGCAGGTGATACCTTTAACGGAGCCCTTCTGACTGGGCTTCAGGAAGGCAAAGCCCTTGATGATGCGATCCGGTTCGCACATGCCGCAGCTGCCATTTCAGTAACAAGAATGGGTGCTCAGACTTCAATTCCACACCGCAGAGAAGTGGAACGCTTTCTGATTGAGCACCATTAAGTAAATTGCCTGTATAACCAGCTTCAGACCCTGCCACACTCAGGTTAGAAGAATGTCAGTTATACAGGCTGTACCAGTTATCTGGTATGTGTCAGGGAGAACTCAATGGCGACAATCAAAGATGTTGCAAAGCGCGCCGGGGTATCCACCTCAACGGTCAGCCATGTACTCAATAAGACCCGGTTTGTCAGTGAAGACATTTCTGTCCGGGTAATGGCAGCAGTAGAAGAACTGAACTACGCCCCTTCTGCCCTTGCCCGCAGTCTAAAGGTAAACCATACCCGTACCTTCGGTATGCTGGTTACCACCTCTACCAATCCCTTTTTCGGTGAAGTCGTAAAAGGCGTTGAACGCCGTTGTTACGAGCAGGGTTATAACCTGATCCTTTGTAATACCGAAGGCGATGTCGAGCGCATGCGCTCTAACTTAGATACACTGCTGCAAAAGCGCGTTGATGGCTTGCTACTAATGTGCAGCGAAGTCGAAGGCCGGGATTTCGACCTTTTCACCCGCCACCAGCCGGTTCCGACTGTCGTTATGGACTGGGGCCCGATAGGCTTTCCAAGCGATAAAATTCAGGACAACTCACATCACGGCGGCTACCTTGCCACTCGACACTTAATCGAAAAAGGTCACACTAAAATAGGCTGCTTAACCGGCCCGCTGGATAAACTGCCGGCCCAGCAACGTTTGTCAGGTTTTGCTCAGGCAATGGAAGAAGCCGGACTGGAAATCAACAAGCAGTGGATCGTTTCCGGATCATTTGAATGCGAAGGCGGTGAGCAAGCCTTCAATGAAATATACGAGCGAGGCCCACTACCTACAGCCCTATTTGTCTGTAACGATATGATGGCAATGGGCGTGATTAATACAGCTCACAAAAAAGGATTGTCCGTACCGGATGACATTTCCATCATCGGATATGATGACATCAAGCTGGCTAAATATATCACGCCGTCACTCACTACTATCCATCAGCCAAAACATCGTCTTGGCCAGCAGGCTGTTGATACGCTATTGGATAAAATCCAGAACAAGCGAGCTTCTAACAAAGTCATTCAACTCGAACCGACACTGGTTGAGCGTGACAGCGTAAAAGCTATCTAGCTCCATTCGCAGAGCTAATCATCCGCAAGAAGAGTGCACATAACGCACTCTTCTCCTCTTTCACCAAAATACCTTCAATACCCCGAAAACATACCTTTCGACCAAATTATTCACAACAAGAAATATGTTGTCATCCGCAATCAGAGCAAAGCATCCTCTTCAGCACTAAAACCATTGTAAATAGCAGTTTTTTACTCACCATTTTATAAAATGCGCATCACATAACCATGATTTTTGAAATTATTACTGCATCAATTTCATAACAGCAACCAAACAAGCGTTGAGAAATCGACCAAACAAATACCCCTTTAGCAGTATTTATTACCGTATCAGCACTGACTTTTGTAGGATATTTCCGCTTATTTCACCTCATTAAAAAATATAAACAATGTCGATAAACAAATTTCAAAAATCATTAAAAATGAAGACGCTATTCGGGCTGCTGGCTCTTGGCGCACTTGGAGGCATTGCCGCATTTGGCACCGTAGCTGTCGTCATGCACAAAACAAGTTCAACTGAGTTTTGTGTATCTTGCCACTCAATGGAAAAGCCGTTGGCTGAATACCAAGGTACAATCCACTACCAAAATAAACACGGTGTGCGTGCTGAGTGTGCTGATTGCCACATTCCAACCGATACCATTGACTACCTGTTTACTAAAGTTCGTGCAGCAAAAGACATCTATCATGAACTGGCCGGCACAATTGATACTGATGAAGCCTATGAGGCACGCCGCCAACACATGGCAGAAACAGTATGGCAGCAAATGAAAGCCAACGATTCTGCAACTTGCCGTAACTGTCACGACTTCAATGCAATGACACTGCTTGAGCAGCGTCCGACAGCTCGCGATATGCACCAACAAGCGATTGCTAACAATCAAACCTGTATCGACTGTCACAAAGGTATCGCACACCTGCTACCAGACACCTCTGGTTCCGCACAATCAGGCGCAGCAAAACTAGCAAAGGCAGCCTTGTCAGCTTCAGAAACAGCGACACAACTGTTTACTTATGAAACCACCCAGTTCTTCCTTGGTGAAGCGGACAGCCATAACCAAGGTAACCTGCTGCCAACAACTGAAATCGAAGTAACCACCCGTGGTACTGAACGAATTCAAGGGGTTGTTCATGGTTGGCAACAGGACGGTGTTGACTCAGTGATCTACGGGCAACAAGGAAAACGAATCCTTTCTGCGCTTCTAGGTGATGATGCCAAAGCGGCGGTTGAGAAACTGGCAACTGTAACTGACGAAGCTACAGGCATTGTATGGCATCAAGTTAATCTGAAACTATGGGTGGAAACCAACAAGCTGCTTGATAATGACAAAGCCCTTTGGGACTACTCATCTGAGCTAATGTCAGCAAACTGTACCGGTTGTCATGGCTTAACCCCGCTGGATCACTTTAACTCAAACCAATGGATTGGTGTTATCAAAGGCATGGAATCCCGTACGTCTCTTACTCCAGAGCAAAGCAGAATACTAACTCAATACGTTCAGAAACACGCAAGCGATATGACGGGAAGTAAACACTAATGAGCAAGCAATCCATGACCAAAAAAGACGAAGTTTTTCTTAGCCGTCGTCGCTTCCTGAAAAGTGCGGCTGCCCTTGCCGCGGTACCGGCAATCAACAGCATTTTGCCCAAAACAGCGCTAGCAAAAGCCGTTGAAGAAGCACTTCCTCACTTCAGATACACAAAAACAGCCCATAAAGGCATTCTAAGTGCTGCTCACTGGGGCGCATTCCAGGGTGTTGTGAAAGACGGCAAAATGATCGATGCAATTGCCATAGACGATGATCCGGCACCAAATGAGCTGATCAAAATGGTTCCACATCAGGTGCACGCAAAAAACCGCGTTAAATACCCTATGGTTCGCCGAAACTACCTTGAAGGTGGCGCTGGTGCAAGAAAAGAAAAACGCGGTAACGATGAGTGGGTTCGAGTCAGCTGGGATAAAGCCACGGAGCTGGTTGCCGGTGAGATTACCCGTCTACAGGAAAACTTCGGTCCATCATCAATTTATGCCGGGTCATATGGCTGGAAGAGTACAGGTATGTTCCATAACAGCCGTACCCTACTTCACCGCCTGATGAATCTGACCGGGGGCTTCTTGGGCTATGCCGGTGACTACTCAACCGGTGCCGCGCAGATGATCATGCCGCACGTTATGGGCTCTATGGAAGTTTACGAACAGCAAACCGCATGGCCTGTGGTTGTTGAAAGCAGCGAGCTGGTTGTTCTGTGGGGCTTCAATGCAATGGCAACGCTAAAGAATGCGTGGAACGTGCCGGATCACGAAGGTCAGGCAGGCCTAAAAGCACTGAAAGAAAAAGGCACCCGTGTCATTGCTATCGACCCGATCCGCAATGAAACGATCGAGTACATGAACGCAGAGTGGATTGCCCCACGTCCGTATACTGACGTTGCAATGATGCTGGGTATGGCTCATACCCTTTACAGCGAGAATCTGCACGACAAAGAGTTCCTTAAATATTACACCACCGGCTTTGACAAGTTCCTTGCTTACCTGACAGGCGAAGTTGACGGCGAGCCGAAAACGGCAGAATGGGCAGCCAACGTTTGTGGTATCGATGCCGAAACTATCAAGATGCTGGCACGTGAATTTGCCAAAAACCGTACTATGCTGATGGCTGGCTGGGGCATGCAGCGCCAGCACCATGGCGAGCAACCTAACTGGATGCTGGTTACACTAGCTGCAATGTTGGGTCAGATTGGCTTACCCGGCGGTGGCTTCGGTTTTAGCTATCACTACTCCTCAGGCGGTAGCCCAACAGCAAAAGGCGGCATTCTGGCAGGTATCAACGCCGGTAAAGCACCAAAAGATTCTCCGGCTCCTATCCCGGTTGCCCGTATTGTTGATGCCATCATGAACCCAGGTAAGACCATTAAGTTCAATGGCCGTAAGGTTACCTACCCTAACATCAAAATGGTTTACGTGGCCGGCGGTAACCCATTCCACCAGCATCAGGACACTAATACCCTGCTAAAAGCATGGCAGCAGCTTGATACCATTATTGTTCAGGAACCTTACTGGACGGCATCAGCAAAACATGCAGATATCGTACTTCCAGCAACAACCGCTTACGAGCGTAATGATCTGGATATGGGCGGTGATTACTCACAACGTTATGTGTTCCCGATGCATAAAATCGTTGAGCCTCAGCACGAAGCCAAAAGTGACTTTGACATTTATGTATCGCTGGCAGCTAAGCTGGGTGTAAAAGAAGCTTACACCGAAGGCAAAGACGAAATGCAATGGCTAAAAGAAATGTATGACGGCATGGCTAAACAAGCTAGAGCAAACCGTGTACCTCTACCACCATTCGAGATGTTCTGGAATGCTAACGACTACGTTGTCTTCCCGATCCCTGAAGCCAACAAACGTTGGATACGTCACGCAGATTTCCGCGATAATCCGCTGCTTAACCCACTGGGCACTCCATCAGGCCGTATCGAAATCTTCTCCGATACAATAGCTAAGATGGATTATGCGGACTGTGCCCCGCACCCAAAATGGTATGAGCCACGCGAATGGTACAAAGCCGATATCGCTAAAAAATACCCATTGTCGCTCAACACCGCGCACCCGACTCAGCGACTACACTCTCAGTTAGACAACACGCCATTGCGTGATAAATATGCCATCGCAAACCGCGAGGCTGTGATGATCAACAACCAAGATGCAAAAGCCCGCGGTATAAAACATGGCGATCTGGTGCGAGCGTTCAACGATCGTGGTCAAATTCTTGTGGGCGCGCTGGTATCTGCAGATATCCGCCCAGGGGGTGTTCGTATTTGTGAAGGTGCATGGTACGACTCAGATAATCCTGGACAAACAGGAGGTATGTGTCGAAACGGTTGTGTGAACGTACTAACATTCGATCAGGGTTCATCACAGCTGGCGCAAGGTAACTGTGGTCATATGGCACAGCTGGAAATTGAGAAATACCTTGGCGATGCGCCGGTTAACCTGGCCCATACTTCACCAAAAAATGCTTAATTCACTTATTTAAGCCAAATAGCACATATAAATAAAATAAGGGCAGAACAAACGTTCTGCCCTTTTTATATGTGGATAGCTCAAAAAGCTTTATTTCTTCGCCAGTTCATCCAGTGGCAACCAGTTAATCTTTACTCCAGCTTGAGTAAACATATCCTGACTCACTTTGATTTTGTCCCCCCAACGAGACAGGAAATCTTCGGTCTGTTCCGGGCAGTTAACTACAGAAATACCAGTCTGAATGATTTTAGCCGCACAGTTCGGGCACGGAAAGTGTGTCACCCAGATATCACAGCCAGCCAAGTCACGTTTAGAGAACAAGATTGCATTCTCTTCCGCATGCAGCGTTTTCAGTAGCTTCATATCACGGTCATCAATATCCGCACTGTCTGATATACCATGCGGATAGCCGTTAAAACCAACGGATACGATACGGTTACCCTGCGTGATCACAGCCCCCACTTGTGTTGACGGGTCCTTACTCCAGGAACCTACCAACTCGGCCATTTGAAAAAAGCGCACAGCCCATTTAGAAATCATGATCTTCACCTTGTTGTAGCTATTGCCTTTATTCTGCAAGACTTAACAACTCACCACAAGGGGATTTTAAATGATATACAGTTGCAAAAAGGGAAATAAATTCAATAATGGCCAGTTTGATTTCTATTTCAACAACAATGACACCAAATTGTTAGTAATCACCTACTATTTACGACTTAACGACTGACTGAACGTGATAAAAGCTTACAACTATACATAAAATCAATACCCCAATTTACTTCTCATCAAGCTGTACAGGGATGGAAATCCACTGCTGGCCTGCACTTTCCCTCGCAAGAGAGGGTTGATCAAATAAACCTGTCAGCCTGTTGCCAGCTACATCTTCCAATACAGGGTCAACAACTACCTGATACTGGCTGCTCTCCCATAGCTGCTCCGGTGTGAAAATCCACTGCTGCTCATGCTTTGAAAGCGCGATGCTTCCAGCTACTGTGTTTCCGACTTCATCTTTCACCCGAATACGATATGCCAGCGAAACGTGATCCATTTTTCCGTTCAAATCTATCTTTAGCGGCTCATTAGAACCCTGCTCAGGCTGATGGATCGTCCATTCATGAATATCTGGCACTTCGTAATCAGCTTCTGTCGCTGTAAAAGTTTTCCGAAATGTGCGGTTCAGATAGCAGCCATCTACGTCCGCCGCCGATGTATCAATAACTAACTGATACTCTTCACCAGGCTTAAGTGCCCGTCCCATCGCATTATGTGCAACCAGCCCTGTTTTAACCCGCCCGGGGTCAAATAGAAGTGTCAAACGCGAGCTGTCCGGACTCCAAAGATCAAATTTATTATCAAGGAATACACCATCTAGCCTGTTCCCGTCTTGATCCACCAGATAAACCGAGGACAAGATATCCTGACGTTGCATCGGTTTTGAAAAATAGACGTAAAACCGAAGTAAATTCTCAGGCAGAACATCAGCAGTCGGATAGACTGCTGACACCTGAGCTTTGTCTGCCATTGATTCGCATTGAGAAGCTAACACTGTTGAAGAACAAATCATTAATCCCATTGCTATGCTGAACAGATAAGCTGCTTTCATACTTGCTCTCCTTAACGAACCAGATCGCTATAACCAGAATCAGTTTTCAGTAGATTCTGGAATGACCGGAACATATCCTGCTCTGGAACATACTTGTAATTAGAGAAGTTATATTCACTGATAAAATCATTCAGGCGGAAATATGCTCCTTTACGGAACGAGACCAAATCCATATCTCCGGTTACCATGTTTCTTTTCAAGGTTGCAATGAACTGCTCATCCTGATCCGCAGCCTGTAGAACACCCGCCAATGGTACCGGACGAGTTGCTACACCTGCTTTCGCCCACATTTCCGGCGTAGACAGTCCCTTCTGCTTATTAGCATTAACAATGTCCGAGACACGAATTAAATCCGCACTTCGCTCTTTATGAAGAACCAACACATAATCTTCCATTTTCTGCTGTTGATTCTGGGCTGTGAAATGAATGACATCCAATGGCGTGTTACCGTAACCAAGCTCGGCAATGGTTTTTCCTTTCACATGGGCATCGTTTTTTAATTGGCTGGTTGGAATAGTTACTAACGGAGTACAGGTATAAGCCGCCACCACGGTTTCCTCTCCATCCAGATCCAGTACAGTCATAGCCCGAATAGGAGCTCGGGTTTCAGTCTGGTTATGAACCGTATGGTAAATTTCCACATGTGAAGTCGTGGAGGATTTATCAAACGGATACGTAATCTTACGCAAGGTTGATGCAAACTCGCCGGTCGATAGACTGGAAACATAAAGAGTGCCATTAACGTAATCCAAATCAGTAATGCCCAGCGTAGATGCAGGAATGTCGCGCCAGAATTTGACCCCATCCGTTGCGGTATCAGTCAGCTTCTTAACCGTTTTAGGCAACGACTTTAAATCGACCTTAGCTAAATCACCGTTCTGGTTCGCACGGATGATAACTGGCGTCCGTTTTCCTTTTACCTGAGTGGACAAAGAAATAAAGGCTTCTTTACTTACCGGGTGGATCGCAATGTCATGATAGTTAATTGAATGGCTGTCAACACCGAGAAGTTTTGCAATCTTGCTACCGGCACCTTCCAGGTTATAACTGGCTGACGTTTTCGCTGGTTTCACTGTTGGCAATTCATACGCCAGAATTTGCCCGCCGTCTGAATCCGCAACAAAAAGTGTATTTTTATCTGCAAATTCAAGAATGGTCGCTGAGACGGGTTGTGCCCCGGCATTTACTGTCAGGCTTGCAGTTCCAAGTGAAAGAGCAGCAATGGCATTAAGTGCAAATACTTTTGACTTCTTCATGATAACCTCTTCTTTACACGCTCGGTAAAAGCTTGTTCATAGTCAGAATTAACTGTTGTTTGATCTCGGGATTACTCAGCTCCTCTGCTCCCATATCAAAATTGTCAAAGAAGCTGGGTATAGAAAGACTTGCTTTTACATCGGCACCAAAAAACTGTGCAGACTGATTAGCCGACATCAAAACACTCGCCGCTCCTCCAGGTCCCGGAGATGTCGAAAGGAAGACGACAGGCTTATGCTGGAAGACTTCACGTTTAATCCGGCTGGCCCAATCGAAAATATTCTTAAAGGCAGCCGTATAAGTGCCATTATGTTCAGCAAAAGAAACAACAATCGCATCTGAAGATTCAAGTTTTTCAATAAAATCAAAAGCCGGCTGAGGCTGCCCGAACATAGCCTCTCTATCTTCATTAAACAGAGGCATTTCATAGTCATTGAGATCCAGAATTTCCGTTTCGGCTCCAGGAACCAAAGAGGCAGCATAAGCAGCTAATATCTTATTAATCGACGAGTTACTGGTACTTGCTCCAAAGGCAACAACTTTCATTAATTTTTCTCCAATACTGTGAGTAATCTTTTTATGATTTATTGAAATTTCTCAGTGCCTTGAATCAGCACCAATCCAAAATCTTCATCTGAGGTAAGTTTCAATACTTCACCCTCCATGAGATCTCCCACTTTCACTGGCTGTCCATTAGCTACCGCAGTCCCCTTAGTAATCATGGCGACGAAAGGCTGTTCACAACTGACAGACTGGCCTTTTGAGATAAAACCAACCTGACAAGTCATATTGCTATGAAAGCTCTCGGTTCCCTTTCCACCCAGTACGGTTGTCAGCTCACCTTCTTTAAGGCTGAAATTCTGGTAATCCGGCTGCAGACCGTTTTCCGGAGGTAAAAACCAAATTTGAATAATTTCAGCCTTGGCATCGTTCATGCTGAACTCTGCGTGTTGCATTCCGGTTCCCGCCCGCTGAACCTGAACGCCTGGCCCTTCAATGACGGTTCCGTCACCAATCGAGCCTTTATGACCGACAGCACCATTCAGAATCACACTCACAATGTCTACATCATTGTGAGGATGTAGCGGTGCGCCATCATTAGGTTTGAAATAACCACTAGCGAGATAAATGAAATCTCCAAGGCCATGACTGATGTCCTGACGCTGACCCGCGTCCTTCCAAACGGCCGGATTCTTCACCATATGGGTTTCAACTATTCCGGCGAAACCACCGACAGGTAGATCATCCCGATGGATAATGCGAAGAGGCTGAGCATTCATAACTTTATTCTCCATTCCGAGCCTTTAATTGTAGAAATCACCCGCAAATTTAATTGAGTTTAGTTAAAGGCTCTGGTGTTGCGAGCTTGTAAATAAAGATAATCCATTCCTGAAACAATTAAATCTGTGTTAATTTGAATACTTAGTATTCTCTTCAGGAATAGTGATGACTGTGGATAAACTGGCTAGTTTTTAGTTATAAAGAACACGTACCACTTAGAGGATCACACGTTAATATACTTGGAGTTATTGAATACATTACACCATTACCCAGGTTCTTCTCTTTTATTAACCCTTGACTTGTAAGTTCCGCTAATATTTCATTCGCTCTTTTTTCTGAAATATTAAAAACAGTTGTCACTTCGATAAGAGCAACATTTTGGTGACGACTAATAAAGTCTAATACTTGAGCCATACTGGCCTTAATTTCTTTTTGTTTTATTTTATTATCGGACAACTCTCGTAAGCAGAACTCAAAAGTTTGATATGGGATGTAGCCATTTAATATAAATTCATCGTTATTTCCTTTCACAATATAACTAGGAAAACCATGAATAGCTTTTTGTCGACACTCTAGGCGATCACGGTGAAATGCTTTGATAGCAGCTCCACTTTCAATGCTATCTCTGAACAGTTCGACATCCAAACCCACCTCTAGTGCAAGAGCTTCCTGAACTTCTCTATGCTGAATGATTTGTCGTTCAATAGATGCCGCTTCCCGCAATCTTCTCAAATAGCGATGTGCCTTTATTTCTCCTTGAAATGTGGCGACTTCATAAGCAATGCAAGCCGGATGTGTTGAAAAATGCTCATTTTTCATATCATAGAAAACGCGCTCATCTACTGGCATTTTATGGCGGCTTGAAGCTTCCAACCAATGTGCCGCAACGTCTTTATACCAATATTCGCCACCAATACCGTTGGCCGGGTCATGAAATTGCCTGATGTCCTCAACTAAGCCCCCCATAACATAACGAATATGAATCTGTTCACCATACTGTTCTTTTAACTTTCGAAGTATTGGCTCTGATCCCCAACACCAAGTACAATAAGGATCTGTATAACAAATAATTTCAATAATATTCTCTTTCATAATATTCAACTTCAAAGTTATATATACCTATGAAAAATTAATCACGACCAAGATCTGAGCGTTTTTAATCGGCAACCTTAGACATATAAATAATGCAATGGATTTTTAAAAACCTTTACTACTAAAAACAACACTCCACGTAATTCTCATATAACGAGAGACTTTCCACTTCTAAAATCAGCTCTTCAATTTTAATTTAAGTGCCATTTTCAACTGCAGAACGATGCGTTATTTCCTTACTGAAATTTCAACGAAGCAATGTAAAATAAATTTCAACAATAGCCTACTCAACAGTTTTTTAGTGTAATCTATGCTTGTAATAACTACATTCAGGCTTTTATGAATACAAGGTATTCCCAATCGGAATAATGAAGATCAATGGATACACTAATTGCTATGCGCTCATTTGTACGGGTTGTTGAAACCGGGAGCTTTTCCACTGTTGCCAGAGAGGAGAACACCACCCAGGCAACAATCAGCAAACGCGTAGCTGCGCTGGAATCAAATCTGGGCACACAGTTGCTGGTAAGAGGAAGCCGAACTCACACACTGACTGAGACGGGACAAAGCTATTATGAGCGTGTGATTAATATATTACGTGAAATTGAGCAGGCCGAGAGTGAAGCCAGATCGTTAACAACGACACCAAGAGGAAAACTTAGGGTCACGGTTCCAGTCATGTTTGGAACCCTCTATATTGCGCCAGTAATTCCTGAATTTTTAGCCACTTACCCTGAAATCCAACTCGATCTGAAATTTAGTGAGAAGATGGTTGATCTGGTTGAAGAAGGCATTGATGTTGCCATTCGACTGGGTGACTTAAAAGACTCTTCAATGATAGCCCGACGTTTAGGCTCGGACGATCTCATTATTGTCGCCTCCCCCGGTTATCTGGAGAAACACTCAATACCTCAGCACCCACTTGAGTTAAAGCAACACAACTGCCTCGTTTATAGTCTGGGAGCCAAGGGAAATATCTGGAACTTCTCAAACCAGAAGGAAGATAGCGCCGTTCAGGTTTCAGGTAATTTTCAATGTGATACCGGATGTGGTCTGATGGAAATGCTACTGGCAGATACCGGCATCTCGTTTATGCCCACCTGGCTGGTGGCACCCTATATCGAGTCTGGGCAACTGGTTCATATACTCAAAGACTACTATAAAAGGTACCCAATCAATGCCGTTTATCCACTGAACCGTAACATCCCGCTTAAAACAAAATGTTTTATGGACTTCATAGAAGAAAAAATCAAAACGAACCCGGTTCTTGCTGCATAAAACCAAGGTTGAATGCAGCTGATTCAAATTCAACCAAACATGATCTTTCAACATGAAAATGGCTCGACTTTAATCCAGATTAAGGATCTTCATCCGTATTGTCGTTATTGTGCAGTTACTCATCAAACTCACTACACATACATAAAATATTGTATAGCTGTTCTTTTCTGGTTCTTTGTAACACTGATGAATAGCACTAAACCGATTTAAAGAGGATTGGACTTGAGCACTTTGTTTTCAGAAGCCCGTCTTGGCAACATGACGCTTAAAAACCGCTTTATCAGAAGCGCTACATGGGAAAACCTTGCCACAGAAGATGGTCATATGACGGATAAGCTATACGCTATCTACGAAGAACTTGCCAAAGGTGAAGTCGGTCTGATTGTAACGGGTTATGCCAATATTGTAGAAGAAGAGAAGCCCAATGCCGGCATGATGGGAATGTACAATGATTCCTTTATCGATGAGTACAAAAAGCTGACCGAATTAGTACATTCCCATGATTCCAAAATCGTCATGCAGCTTGCCTACGGTGGTACAAAAACCACTCACAACGTCGGAGAAAGGGTGATTTATGCACCGAGTGAAGTGCCAGAACGAGGTACAGGAACACTCGGTAAAGCGATGACTAAAAATGAAATCAACTACATCGTTCAGGCATTCGCACAAGCAAGCCGGAGAGCCCAGGAGTCAGGCTTTGATGGCGTTGAAATTCACGCAGCGCACACCTATTTGATCAACCAGTTTCTGAGCCCGTATTACAATCGTCGAGAAGATGAATACGGCGGCAGTCTCGATAATCGCATGCGATTCCTATTGGAGATATACACAGAGATCAGAAAACTAGTCGGTAATGAGTATCCAATATTAGTGAAACTGACGGCATCAGAGTTTTTTGAGGGTGGCTTAAGCTTCGATGAAACACGCATCATTTGTAAGAAATTAGAAGCCATTGGCGTAGATGGAATCATCATTTCTGGCAACATTCATGGCAAAGCAAACACTATGATTGGTGAGTCTTTTGACGGCCATACCCTGCAGGAAGAAGGCTATTTCCATGAATATGGCGATGTAATTAGCCAGGATGTGAATGTGCCTGTAATTACCGTTGGTGGCCTGAGCGATATTGATGCTATAGAAAAGATCGCAGATAAAACCAACATTCAATACTTTGCTCTATCACGACCTTTGCTTGCTGAACCTCATTTACTCAAGCGCTGGAAAGAAGGTAGCAGAGCACCGGTAGACTGTGAAAGATGCTCAAAATGCCGCACAAGACGTGGCAACTTTTGTGTCGTTCATAAGAAGAGATAATTGAGGCAGATTGCCTAGTAAACACAAACTGAAGTATCAGATCTGGCCTGATACTTCAGTTTGAAAAAAGAGAGTTACCCATTTGGATTAAGGCTCTGGCTCTGGCTCTTAATTCAAAAAACAAAAGCGGCAACTCTCATGTGGATTAATAGGTCTATTGACAGAGATCCAGTTCATTGTGGATCAATACCACACACTGAGAGGCAAACAGCATCTTTGGCCCTAAACTGATTTTTGTTGCTCCTAATCGCTTCAAACTGTTAAAGCTCTTCTTTGGCATAGGGATATGATCTGTAAGTATAAAGCAAGGGTTGCCGTTAAATTCCTGCTCGCGAATAAAAGTACCTTTTTTATCCATCATGAACAGCTGGTAATCCTCAGCTAACTCCTGCACCAGTTTTTCAAAACTAATAGTCTGAACGGTAATCCCGGCTTCTACTTCACGCTTTTGCTCCTTGCTCATACCTTTGGATAGGTCTAATGCCCGGGCTACTTTATTCATAAGCGCTTGCTCATGAAAACCACCGATATTACTAATCTCATTAGCTCTGAAGCAAATGGTACGGGAAAAGTCTTGAGTGCTTTCCAGCACCAAGTAAACCACGACATCTTCGCGGTGCGATTGTGCCACAAAGATAGAGTTCATCAGAGTGTGGGCCAGAATTTCGGTGTGGGCCTCCTGACCTACTGATGCCAATAATTGCTGACTGTCGGTAGGAGCGGATCTGGCTCGTAATACAAAGGCGCGCATAGATGATTGTCCTATTGATATGAATATTGCACTTCTTATAAGTACTGATGCCTATGGTAATTTAGTCACCATACATTGTGGTCGGCTATTATCACAGCTTTAGTTGGTTATGTAACTGTAATTAACCGCGTGAACAAAATTAAAGGAATGAGACCTAACTAGAAATGTGCTCCTTTACGTCCGTTTTTTACCAGAAGGTAAATGTTAGGAGGCCATTGGGGTGAAACGTCCTGCACGGTTGCAACGCATTTTCTAGTTAGACCTTGCACATCACACTGGAGCAGTTAGTTGAATTGGCTCGGTTAAAAAAACATACCGCTCGTTACTATAATCCTGGTGAATGGGAACACATTGACATGACAGTGAAATTGGTAATTGTTTGGAATACAAGAGATTGTCACACCTCAAAATCAGAATCTGGATTGGTGTTTAAAAAAAATGAAAATAAATCTTTACAACGTTCAACACTAAGGTATTATTCATCTCGCTCTGTTGTTCAGAATTATTAGTGAAACTCAAGTCAAAGTAAAACCTCAGAATTCCTTCGTTATTGTTGTTATCCTTAGTGTTTCCCTTAGCTTCATCGTCACATTCAATATTTCAGACCTTCAGCGCATCGCATTATCGCGGTTACATTATGAATTTATATATAAGGGACACATCATGTCTAACAAAACAACTGGTATCGTAAAGTGGTTTAACGAAGAAAAAGGTTTTGGTTTCATTACTCAAGACAACGGCGGCGCTGACGTTTTCGTTCACTTCCGTGCAATTGCTTCTGAAGGTTTCAAAACTCTGTCTGAAGGTCAAAAAGTATCTTTCGACGTAGAACAAGGTCAAAAAGGCCCTCAAGCAGCTAACGTAGTAGCGCTGTAATTTGACAAGTTGGCGTAAGTGGTACTATTACCATTTACGCCAATTAAAACTACCATTCTAAAATTATTCATTCCTCTCTTAAACAGATAACCATTTCAAAAATCTACTCTTTTCATATTGTCATGATCAATGATTTGCAAAAAAATTTGATCTCAGCAATATCGCTTGTTCATTAGCTACTCTCCATAGTGTGCAAAAATGCCTATTTGAACTGAGCTTACGAAGATGAATAACCATTTGCTATGAGATAAATCGTTACTAACGGTTTTGAAGCTACCTTACCCCATTGAACGAACTAAATGCTGAAAGCCATTCTCTGTTAAGCTAGTTTCCATTATTGAAATGACTTTTCGGCTAGTCTCAGAACGCATGACATCAGATTGATATTTTCCATTAAGTATAAGTGAAGAAATATGCTCAATCTCGTATTCAAATCCCCCACCTCTCACGAGTGTAGTAATTTGTTGCTTCTTTCCCTGATATAAAATGTCAATGGTTCTTGGGTTCCACCACTTTTCATGGATGGTTATTTCAAGTTCAGGACCTCTAATTATGGCTTCACGCTTTAGGTTACGAGTAATAGAGGCGCAAATTTTTCCTTTGATCTCTCCCTCAAAAAGTAACTCTACATTTTCGTCTACTTCAGATTTAACATTGTCTTTACTATGTTTCACTGAGGGTTCTAATACTGAAGTTTTCATGAGTTGGCATAAATCAGTGTACAGCCATAAAGCATACACACCCACATCTAATGTAGCCCCACCACATAAATCAGGGTTGAATATTTGCTGACTGGTATCGAACTCATGCCAGTTGCCAAACGCAGCCTCAACAGAGTCAATTTTCATATTGTTATCTTTAATAAGCTGTCGCAATTCACGATAAGCAGGAAAGGCAACTGACTTCATTGCTTCGACTAAAAGTAAGCCCTTCTCTTTAGCGAGCGAAGACATTTCATCCCAGTCTTCTGTATTAGTAAAAGCTGGCTTTTCAACCAAAACGTGTTTACCGTGAGTTAAAAACAGCTCAGCCATGCTTTTATGAAAAGGATGAATTGTAGCAATGTAGACAACATCAACATTTGGGTCTTCTGCTAATGCCTGATATGAACCATAACTATTTTGACAGTTGTATTCACTGGAGAACGCCTCGGACCGCTGCAGGTCTCTTGCCGCGACAGCATATAGTTCTCCATTTTCAACATGCTGGGTAAGATCTTTTGCAAATCGATGTGCGATTTTACCTAACCCGGCAATACCCCAACGAACTTTCTTATTAGTCATACTCATACTTAATAAATCTAATTTTGGAAGTCGGATATTTAAAGCCATAAGCATTCAGTTGCTAACGCTTATTCTTCGCTCGAACCAACATAAGTAAACATCACAAGCAACATTTACACAACTATTATTTTCTTTATAAAAGAAGAGCTTAGAATAGATCACCTCCTATCTATAGCTCCGGATTCGTATACTGTTTTTGAAACTGGAGCGGAGTTAACTGAGTTTGTTTTTTAAAGTACTTCACAAAGTTACTGGCATCCTCAAAACCGAAGTCGTAAGCCATTTGCTGAGAAGTAGTATTTGTTACAACTAAACGACGCTTCATTTCGATAATAGTAAATGCATCAACCATCTGTTTTGCGGTTAAGCCTGTTGCTAGCTTACACACTTGGTTGAGCGTCTTATAGGTTGTATTAATTTGACTTGCATACCAACTGGCATCTCGATTGTGCTGGAAGTGTGCCTGCATCAGTTCAAAGAAACGAGCGAGCTTCACGCTTTGCGCCTGTGTCAATTGGTCGTAACGAAGCTCAGGGCGCAGTCGGTGCAATATCAGGGTCAGCGCAGAGAACAGATACATCACAATCAGAGGATCGGATTGATCCAATCCAATCTCAGTGATCATTTCATTAATCAGTGCAGGTACTCGCTGAGAATTTAGCCCATCTAAATGCGATAAAGGGTTATGCTGGTGATTCAGGTGTGTCGGAGTAAAGTTCGGCAAGCGCATATTAGCATGCACCTGATCAAGAAATGCCTGAGTAAAGAGCATAACTTTACCTTGCGGCTTCGAGGAAAAATCAAAGGCATGAACCTGTTCTCGCTGGACAAAAATGAGCGAACCGGGTGAGAAAGCATAGTTGATAAAGTCGACCATGTGCACACCTTCGCCCTGCTCAATGTAAACCAACATGAAGAAGTTTACCCGATGCGGAGTTTGAGGATCATGAGACAAATTTTGTCTCTGGTACAGTGATGAAAGATCGAAAATTTCTAACTCAGCCTGATTGGTTTTCTCATGGTTAAAACCAATATGTGGAATGTCCATTCACCGCTCCATCCAAGACACGAAAACGCAGTGTAAAGGATGGAACTGATGAGCATCAAGTTATTAAGGTGTCCCTAGCCCATTGAACCGACAATGATGTATCCTGTGAATGACAGTACCGCAAAACTCAGTGTCAGCGGAAGTTGCGTTCTAAAGTGCCGCTCTGGCTCACAATCAGCCGCCGATGCAGCCACAATAACCGAATCTGAAATCGGCGAGCTTTGATCACCGAAAACGGCTCCCGATACTAATGCACCAATCACTAGCGCCACCTCAAGTCCAAGGCTCATTGCCATCGGAATAACAATTGGCGTCAAAATACTCACTGTCGCAGCTGAGCTTCCGGTAGAAAATGAAATCACAATTCCAGCCAGGAATATGACGGCAGGCATAAACCAAAATGGAAAATTAGTCGCCAGCATACCAGCGAGGTAATGCCCTGTACCTAACAGCCCTATGATATAGCTTAGGGTAAAAGCCAGAACCAGAATGACAACAGCTGGCAATATTTGCTTAAACCCCTCCATTACCCATGCCATATACTTACCGAACACAACACCCGCTAAGCGATATATAAAGCCTGAACCAATCAATGTAATGAAACCACTCCAATAAATAGCATCACTAATAGTTCCTTTGAGCGGATTCCCGTTTCCGGTCGTTGTCATTATCAAGAATATAGAACCCAGCAGAATTGCAATCGGCATCATTAACATCATCACCGTAACAACACTAATAGTTGCTTTTTCAGCGTCGGTGCTTTCCCGTTCTTTCTGAGTTCTTTCCCTATTAATGTTTGACGAAAAGTCATGCCTGAATATCGCTAATACCGGAACAGACAACAAAACCAGGATGGTATAAAACTGATAATGAATAGCGTCAAACAAGTAGACCATTGACTGCCCCGAAAGGACACCTTGTTCAACCTGCGCATTAAGCAGACTGGCTAAAAACACTCCAGCCCCGCTAACAGGCAGCAACCAGGCTAAAGGAGCACCGGTACTGTTAGCCACATAAGCGAGTTTTTCCTTCGACAAATGGTGTTGGGCAAACAAGGGCCGACCAACTAAACCGACCATCATCATCGAACCAATCCCTTCCAGACACATCAGAAAGCCCATCAGAAAAGTCAGGATCTGAGCTCCCTGCTGTGTTTTAACCCACTTTTTCTGCTCAGTCAGCATCAGGATGGCCTGACTAACCGCCCCCGACTGGCGAAGGACGTTAATAATGGCACCGATCACCAAAATAAAAATCAGACTTTTTACTGTACTCTCTGAGCTAAAAGTCTGGGCCACCGCATCAAAGCTCATGGTGATGCCTGCCAGTAAATCCCTTTGTAATAAAATCGCTCCAATTAACACACCAGAATAGATGGATAACAGAGCCTGTCGTGTCGTAATAGCAAGAGTAATAGCAATAATTGGGGGTAATAAGCAAACCCAAGTGTTCATGACTGGTACTTCAATATATGGACGGTATTAGTTTGACCATGAAGCTGAATCCCCCATGGTCAAAGGAGTATAAAAATAGATAAGCGGAATAATGACTCTGATTATTTCTCAAAAACAAAGTCAGGATCGGCCAAAGCCTGCTCCGGCGTCATACTCACCTGATATTCCGGATACAATTCTGCTGTACCAAGGGTTTCATCGGTGAAAGAGGCCAGCTTACCGATCACATAAATGACGTAATTAATACCCCAACGTTCACGATCGGTTTCCGCGCCCTTCTTCGCAGTCACTTCATCACCAGCAGTATTACGGGCCTCAGTAATAAACTCAGATGAGAAGTGTTCATACTCAAAATCATAATCAGGGAAATTAGCTTCAATCTGCTCCAGCATTTCATTTTGGCTAAGCACATTAAAATCCAACTGAACACAGCGGTTTACTGTCCGATCGTCAGTCAATGCCATAGCCGCAACTGCGCCGATATCATTGATGTGGTGGGTGTAAATTGGAATATCGAGATCACCAAACGTTGTGATCTTCCTGAAAAAGCGCAGGTTAGGCAGGAAGTAATCAAAAATCCCGCCAGTGTAAAAGAATGTCCAGCTTAGGCCAGACTCAAAGATCTTCTGATGCAGGGCTTTCTTATGGTCAAAGATAACCCCATCGCCCAGTTCTAAACCACGGGTATGAGCACCAAATTCAGTCGGAACAAAACGCTTCACACCAGCTTTTACCGCAGCATCTAACCATAACGGCTCTGCTTGGGTAACAATATATTTTGAACCGGGAACGGCGCAGATCAGAGTCTCGACACCTGCCAATGTTGTCGCCATCAGGTCGACATCCATCATGTCCTTCACTTCTACCATTCTGGCACCCAAAGCCTGAAATTCACTTATCTTTTCACTGTTTAGACTTCGGGTAAGAACAAGCACATCATGGCCTAATAACAATAAATTCTTTGTTAAAGGCGTACCAACCTGCCCGGTTGCACCAATTACTGCGACAGTTTGTTTTCTGAAGGTATACATAGCTCGGCTCTCTCTGAATCCGTTTCTGATAACGCAATCAGTGTAGCTCTGAGCTCCCTGTCACCACACGGTGCAGGTACGCCGAAAAATGGTAAATATCGAACCTAAAACTGAACCTGTCTCAATTAATCCAGCCAATAGTCCTATTGCGCATATTAAATGAGGATTCACTGTTTCCACTGATGAACACTTTTAGGCTGTTCAACAGGTTCAATCTTCTTTATTTTTTAGAGCTATCAGAACAAATAAAACGAGGGAATAATGAAACTGGATGCAATTCTTTGGGATTATGATGGAACTATAGTTAACTCGGTGCCTAAAAATATTGATATCACCAAGAATATTTTATCGATTGTTGCCCCGCATTTAACCGGTGATAACCTTCCTCATTATTTACGCAGTGAAACGGCTTACCATCAAGCAAATCACGCAGCCAAAAACTGGCAGGAACTCTATATTAAATACTACGGTATGACCGAGCAGGAAATGCTGACTGCCGGTTCATTATGGGCAGAGCATCAGTTAGCGAATAACACACCAGTAAGGTTGTTCAATGGTATCGACGATGCTGTTCGCGGCCTTGCTGACGTTCCCCATGGGATTTGCTCTCAGAACTCGTCAAAAAACATCTATAACGTATTAGCCGACTCTCAGGTTGAACACTTTTTTAAAGCCGTTGTGGGATACGATGATGTCCCAAGCCATAGCCAAAAGCCATCACCGGAAGGTGGCCTTATTTGCCTGGAACAAATATTCGATACCCCAGCAAATAAAACATTAATGTATATCGGTGATCATGAAGCGGATGTTCAGTTCGCTCGCAACCTTCATGCAGCTCTAGGCCAGAATGCCAATGTTATTTCAGTCGCAGCAGCCTATAGCGGAGCCAATCCTGACAGCTGGTCGGTAAAACCGGATTATGTTATTCACTCACCTCAAGAGCTGACAAACCTCTGTCATTCGCTCTGATAGAAAACATAGAACACACCATTAAAAATAAGGGCCGTACTTCCAATTCCGGCCCTTATTAGATGTTGAACTACCAAACTCATTCAAAATGAATGACTGGCTCCTCAATGGATAATGTTAAAACTCTCAATATTTACGTATTAACCTTCACACTGAGCCAACTCCTGTCCCTTAGCAAGGTCAAAACATTCATCTGCATGTTGCTTGAGTAAAATCACAATTTTGCTATCAAGCTTGTCTTTGATAACTAAGTCATCCAGCTTATCGATAGCCAGATTTAATGACATCCCTTCCTGATACATCCTGTCCTGTACCAATTCCTGAAAAACATCTGCGACCGCAATAATCCGGGCTTCAATTCTTGAATCTTTCTCATAAGGGTAAAACGGGTGTCCAACTCCATCCAGTCCGACATGGTGAAATGCAGCCCAGCTAGCGATGTCTTCAAGCCCATTTACATGCCTTAAAATTTCATAGGTTTCGTAGCTGCATTGTTTCATGAAAGCGCATTCGCTGTCGGTTAAGGTTCCCGGCTGCTCAACAATGGTATCAGGTATATAACGCTTTCCGAGATCATGTAGCAGACAGGCAATTTCAATCTTTTCACACCGTTCTTTAACCAACCCAAGGGAGACCGCCAAGTATTTCGCCAAATTTGCTACCCTCACGGAATGGAGATCAGTAAACGGACTTCTCTGAGCAACAATATCAGCCATAAGTAATGCGAACTGTTTAAGCTGAGGGATATTTAAAGTTCGACTATTATCAAATTGCCCCATATCCCTTGTATAACAAGTGACATGGCGCTCCTCCAATGCTGTCCAGAAGACCTCTGATTTGGCGACTTGTTTAAACGCCCACACAAATGACGGTTCAAAATAAGTTCCGGAATATTTGGCAATAGAACTGACGACTTTTTCACTCACCGGGGATGAATCTGTTTCACTGTGTGTAGCCGCTAGAACGTCAATCCGATCGGAAATAAATATCAGGTTTGCCATTAAAGCAACTTGAGCACTGACATCTGTTCTCTCAAGCTCTTCCCATGGCGTATGGTGGTAAAGCACAGGCGTGGCAAATTTAGCTAATGGTTTGAAACCATTTAATAAACGGTGACCATTTTCGCAGTGTATTTGAGCATCATTTCCGTTGAAATTATTAATAAGGTAGGAATGCATTTGTGCAGTCGATACACCACAGTCGTGCAATAAACCAAGTTCAAATGCAAATGCTATAGCCTCATCACTATATTCCAGCTGTTTTCCTAACTGACTGGCAATATAGCCTACCCGTTTACCATGGTTCCTGTCATCCATACCGACCAATGAAACCGCCGCCTCCATAGCAATTATCAATTGGCGAAGATCGACCTGTAGCCCCGAGATTCCGTTCATCTTATCTCCTTGATTTATTAATCTGCTTCCACCCCAATAAAAACTGTCCTTACGTATTTCGACCCAAATAATGAATGCATCTACTATCCAGACTAGCAACAGAAAGTTTTATTGAAATAATTCAACTTATATAAATCTGAAGTGCTTCAAATATCAGAAGTAATAACCGCTTAACACTGCGATTTTCAGATATATACAGAAAGAAATTTAGGTTACTTAGATATATAGGGAAGATTGCAGGCAGCAAATGATCACCACTACTTTTTCTTAGAGCTGACTACCTGCAATCTTAATAGGTCATGCTGAACTTCAATGAGAAATGGTTACCATCCGGCGATCTGGTGCTTTCAACACTGTAAAAGCATTTCAGCTCAGCCATAATAGCTGAACCACCCCACCGGCTTCGGTAGCTAAGTACAGGACCAAGCCCAACTCCGTGGCTTTTAAAGTCGCCTGAACTGGCACCGGAACCACTGTCTCCGCTAAGCTGGCGAAACAAGTAAGCACTCACACCGATTCCGGTAAAACCACCAAGTAAGATAGCGTATTGGACATAAGTCGACGCCAGATGAAACTGAGCACCAGTGTGATAATCCGTATCCGTATTCCTGGTATTAACTGCCATACCGCTAAACAACGAAAACTCCCGACCAACCGCAGGCTCAATATGAACCAGGCCAACAATGGGCTCGAACGTCCAATAATTAGTGCCGGTATTAGCCAGGCTTTCGGCATCATAACGTCCGGTCGGAGCATAAATATTAAAGCGAACATCCCCCCACCACGTTCTGTTGACAGCGTATGACAACATTAAAGGTGACAAAAGAATATCCCCGGCTCCGCTATCTTTATCACTCTTTCGAACGCCTGAATTTCCACTCCCTATCGTTGCTGTTACCTGTTGCGAAATATAAGGGATCTTCATCCCTGCTGAATACATCCAATCTTCAACAATCTCCCGCCCCGGATTCCAATTCACTGCAACAGCCAGCATTTCAGATTCAATATCAACATCCGTTGCTAGAAACCTGCCAACAGGCACAGGGGTTCCATTATGACTCACTCTGCCCTCATGACGTCTTGTAGAAACATTTATAACCAAAGACTCTGAAGGCGAAGCACGATCAATCACCGAAGCAATACTTCCCGGCCAATAATGACTCTGTCCTGCTTCAGCCGCCACGCAAGAAACACTTCCAACCCCAAGGAGTGATACAAAGAGCGGCATGATAACGGCACTTCTCAGCAGCACATTCAACATACCTTCTTCGCTATTAATACTGTTTCATTCAGCACAGCCAGCGCTACTCCGTTGGGATTATTCATCACATAGTCATAGCGTAGCCAAAACCATTCATTCAGATACCACAAGCAGAAGAAAACAAAGTAAAAATATTACTGATGAGAACATTCAGTAATAATGAGATCCAATTTATGTTCGGAAGCTTTAACCACTATTGGCTCACATAACAAAGCCTGATACGGAAAATCAGCCACCGTCTACTAACATAAACAGACAAACGTTTGGACAGATGAAGGCCCTTGCCATGAAAAAAATGATCAACCGGGTTGATGATGTCGTTTCAGATCAACTTAAAGGTTTTGCCAAAGCAAATCCGGATCTTATCGTCAGCTTGGATCCTTTCTATATCTCCAGACAAAAACCAGCCAATCCCAAGGTTGCACTCATCTCCGGCGGCGGAAGCGGTCACGAGCCAATGCACGGCGGCTTTGTCGGCCTCGGAATGCTAGACGGTGCCTGCCCGGGTGAAGTTTTTACCTCTCCGACACCGGATCAAATGTATGAATGTGCCAAACAGGTCGAGAGCGGTGAAGGCATACTGTTTCTGGTCAAAAACTACACCGGGGATGTCATGAACTTTGAAACCGCCGTCGAACTGCTTCACGGAGACGGTTTTAAAGTCCAGGCTGCACTAATTGATGATGACGTCGCGGTAAAAGATAGCCTCTATACCGCCGGGCGCCGTGGCGTTGCAGGGACCGTTCTGGCTGAAAAAATACTCGGGACTGCAACAGAGCAAGGTTACAGCCTTGATGAATGCAGCAAGCTTGCCAAAAGAATCACCAATCACACGCGTTCTATCGGAATATCCCTTGCGGCATGCACGGTTCCGGCAGCAGGCATCCCCGGCTTCACGCTGGCTGATAACGAAGTTGAATTTGGTATCGGAATCCATGGTGAACCCGGCATCAAACGAATGCCCTTCACAGACAGTGACAGCATGGTAACTCAAATGATGAAACGCCTGCTTGATAACACGCCCTATGAAAGAGATGTCCGCCGTTGGGATAATGACAAGGGCGAATGGCTTGAAGAAAACTGGACAACCTCACCGCTGATTCAAGGCGATAATGTAATCGTTCTGGTCAATAGCCTTGGTGGCACCCCCCTTTCTGAACTGTATTGTGTTTACCGTAAAGTCGCCGAAATTGTGGAAAAGAATGGACTAAGCATAGAACGCAACCTGATTGGCGCTTACTGTACATCGCTGGATATGCAAGGGGTATCAATAACAATACTTAACGCTGATGATGAAATGTTGTCTCTCTGGGATAAACCGGTTCATACTCCGGCACTGAGGTGGGGCTGCTAATCAGAATATTTTGCTTTTCTACGGCGACATCGTTGTCGTCGTTATTATTTCTGTTACCTAACTTGGATTCATTCACCAAATAACGATGAGAAATAAATTCATTTCATATTGAAAGTAAAAACAATACTCATTGAAAACAACAGAGTTATGTTCTGTACCTTTATATAAATCTTTCGTTAGTATGAATCTTCCGCTAATTCTTGATAATGAACTTGACCCAGTCCCTCATAAGACAATACTTCAATTATTAATAATAAAAAGGCTAGGCTGTCGTGATTAGTACAAGTAAGGGTGTTTCGTCGTTATTTATTTTTTTGATGCCTTTACTTTCTGAGGCTTCAACACAGTTTCCAGTAACCGTACAACACGCCTCTTATACAATCACAGCCGAACCAGCTGACAAACCAATAGTTCTCAATAAGATTCACCAATGGTTTATTTCCATCAATGATACAAATGGTATTCCCGTCCAAGGATTACGTTTCGACGTTAAAGGTGGGATGCCTGAGCATCGTCATGGGCTGCCAACCAAGCCTAAACTAATCAGTGAAGGTCAGCCGGGGCAATATATCATTGATGGCGTTAAATTTAATATGACCGGGAAATGGCTACTTGAGCTAATCGATTCGGATATTCCGATAACGTATCGAATAGAGTTTGAGTTAGACCATGCCAACAGCCAATAAAATTATCTTATGTCTTAGCTTATTTATCGGCGTAACTTTTGTTTATGTCGTTTTATACAATCAAAAAACAAGCACCGTTAGCTTAACGGAAACAGAGCTGGCGATAATTAACAACTTACGCCTACCACCTCGAAACATAGTTCAGGATGATTCAAACAAACTGTTACACAACCCCAAAGCTGAAATACTGGGAAAGTTTCTTTTTTTTGATACCGGATTAAGCCGCTCTAAACAGATTGCCTGTGTGAGCTGTCATCAACCTGAGCATTACTTCTCTCTGCCTTCAGACAGTGAGATCACACTGGATAAACAAGTTCCGACGTTACTCGGCGTCGCCAGTTTCAGCTGGTTTATGATGGATGGTCGAGCAGATAGTCTATGGGCACAGGCGCTACTTCCACTTGAAAACCATATCGAGCATGGCGGTACACGCACCCAATATGTCCAGCATGTACTGAGCCGTTACCCTGAACTCTATCAGGAGGTCTTCGGAGGCTTTCCCTATGAGCTGATAAGCGTAGATTTGCCCGCACAAGCCTCACCTTTAAGTCAGTACCAGCAAGAGCAACAAACATGGCAACAGATACCGCCTCATATACAGCAAGCCATTAATCGTGTTTTCAGCAATATCGGAAAACTGCTGGCCGCTTATCAAGCAACATTGTGGCCCGCTGAATCCCGATTTGATCACTTCGTAGATCAAATAAACACAGCAACCAACAGAACTATCGGCGAAGCCATAAGTCTCCTGACATCTGATGAAGTAGCCGGTCTGAAACTGTTTATCAGTGATCAGGGTAAGTGCCTACGCTGCCATAACGGTCCGCTTTTAACTAATGGCGACTTTCAGGCCACAACGGTTCCCACCCCTCACCCTTCAGCAGAAAAAGGCCGGCTGAAAGGCATCGAACTCGCTGTTGCTGATCCGTTCAATTGTCTAGGCATATTCAGTGATAGTAATCCATCGGAGTGTAAAGAACTCATTTACAGCAAGAGACACGGAGATGAACTTGATAGCGCCACCAAAGTACCGAGCCTGAGAAATATCGGTAAAACTGCTCCATACATGCACTCAGGGCAGTTAACCACCCTCAATGAAGTGCTTCATTACTATAACCGGGCAGCAACCCCTTTCGGCGCACACTCAGACTTAGAGCCTTTAAAACTATTGCCTTATCAACTCAACCAGCTCGAAGCATTCCTGTTAACACTGACTGAATATGACAGTCCGATACAACAACAGCAAGAAACGTCGGCAGCCACCAAATAAGCAATCAGGAGCTCTCTTATGATCAGAAACCAAACAACTAACATTTGGCGCTGGCTTCCCATCACACTGATCCCAATAGCGCTTTGCCTGAGCAGCAATTGTTTTGCTCATGT
This sequence comes from Photobacterium marinum, assembly GCF_000331515.1. Classification (GTDB taxonomy): domain Bacteria; phylum Pseudomonadota; class Gammaproteobacteria; order Enterobacterales; family Vibrionaceae; genus Photobacterium; species Photobacterium marinum. The sequence goes on along the minus strand of NZ_AMZO01000006.1, from coordinate 587,960 downwards.
GCGCTGGTTCATCGCCGATGGCACCAACCCTGAAACCACATTGCCTTATGACACCGTCAGCCTTGCTATCGTTTTTGCAACTATAAGCCTGCTTCTGTTTGCGACAACTGTCAGTTATCTGCCATTACTGCCAAATCGCCTGAAAACAGGATTAACACGTCCTGTTATCTCTGATTACCCCTGGATGTGGTATCTGTTGATCCTTGTCATTAACTGCTATCTCGCTGTCAACCTGTTAATGGGTGAGTTTCTCGCGCCAAACCTGTACTTATCACCTCAGGTCGCTATCTATGGCGTATTAATTCAGGCGGCTGCAATAGTATTGATGGCGGTTTCCGTCAGCCTGACCGGCTTTGCGATTGTGCTCACCTCTTTAGGACTCTTTGTTTTCTTCCCGTTTTTCATTGCCCTCGACTATGTATTTGAATTCTTATTTGTCGGCCTGGCTATGATTTTTATTGGCCCAAGCCTGAACAATAACGACAACAAATTCTGTATATCACTCGGACAGCATAAAAAACAGTGGCGCAGCATTGCAGTAAACCTGATCCGTATCGGACTCGGCCTTCAACTACTTGAGCTTGGCATCCACAACAAACTCATGCTGCCGGGTATGGCTCTGGCCTTTATCGATCAAAATGCCTACTACAACTTCTTCCCGCTTCTGAATTTACCTCAGGTCAGCAACCTTCACTTTGTACTTTTCGTTGGCCTTAGCGAAGCCATCCTTGGTTTACTGCTGATCACTAACCTCGCAAACAGACTCATCTATGGATTGCTACTTATGATCTTTATGCTGACATTCCTGCTATCAGGTACGGAGGAGCTGGTTGGTCATATGCCGATTTTCACTGTGTTACTCATTCTGTTTCTTGAGGCAGGCGGACCACTGAATGTAAAACAGCCAATGTTCGGTAAAATTGAGAAAGGAAAAGCTTGAGTTTTTAGCCTCAAAAGCAACAAAGCCCCGCCAAAAATGGCAGGGCTTTTAAATTCGGTTATGAGGCGGAACATGAATAATTTCCATGCACGAATGTCAGTGTTCGATTGACTCTTGCTTCATAAGAACAGTGAATGATACTACCAAGGATTGAGCTTGAAAATAGCGAATTGAATCAACTGATTACCTTTCACTCAATAATTTCAACAAAGCTTGCAAGGCACTGAAAATAAAGAATTTTTAAGTTCAGTTATTTTCTAAATCTGAGAGAAAAAGCGACTCATTCACGGTAGGTCAAAAACGGAACATTTGTAAGCGGGAAATTTGATCTGAACCCCTTCATTTCTTCTGGGGGGGAACTGTCAAAGATACCTTTGAACGGCTCCGGTGCAAAGCATGTTTTCATGGAATTTGCACAATTATGCGATATATCACAATCTGGATTTTATCATCTTAACTCCAGCAAAATCGTCTGATAAAGATAAGTTGATTTCGACGCAAGGTTTCTATAGGAGGTAATTGTGTCTATCAATTCTATCGACCACACTGAGATTGCTGACGTTGCTTCTAAGTGGGATTACAAAGACGAAACTGCTTCAAACCTTTCGCCATCAAAGCGTCAACAGGCAGAAGCAAGACGTCGTATTGAAATGCTTCGCGACATTCGTGAAAGCGGCCTAACCATCGCAGAAGCGAAAGAACTGGGACTAATTCACTAATCAACCAAAGACCAATATAAACAAACAATAAAAAGCGTCACCGTTCGGTAACCTGCCGTTACGCTGACTCGTATTAACCAATAACTGTCTGAAATTACAGAATTAACTATATTAATAGAAATAACCTATTAAACTCATCGGTTATTCCGACTTTGATAATACTGGGGTAGTCGTTACATTATTGCCAAACGAATATGAAAGGAACGCAATAATGACCACAATGACTACCCGATGTCCTCATTGCAAAGCAATGAACCGCCTTCCTATTGATCGCGTAAAAGATGTTGCTTCCTGCGGCGCATGTAAAGAAAAACTTCTTGATGGTAAACCTGTAGAAGGTACAGCCGACAACTTCCTTTCTTTAATTCAAGGTGAACAACCTGTCGTTGTCGATTTCTGGGCTCCGTGGTGTAACCCATGTGTTGGCTTTGCGCCTGTTTTCGAAGATGTTGCCACCGAGCGCGATGGCACAGCACGATTTGTGAAGATTGATACCGAAGCCCAGCAAGCACTGGCCGCTCAATACCGCATCCGCAGTATCCCAACCATTATGGTGTTCAAAAACGGCCAGATGATAGGTACCCTGAACGGTGCGCTACCGAAGTCGCAGTTTGATCAGTGGCTAAATCAAGCACTGACGAAAGCATAACGCTATATCACTATTGCGCGATGGTGACAGCCATAGTACCTGTCACCATCGAGATTTTATCTGCATCCTCTCCTCTTCACTCTTCACTCTTCACTCTTCACTCTTCACAAGACAACTTCAAAAAATGTCCTGACTACCAGTAAATCGACATTGCAGCCACATACACTGAAAGCGTTAGTGTCACCATCGCAGGAATACCGTCTTTCCAGGTATCAAAACGCAGATGGAAAAATATCGCACCAGCCGATGTCCCACACAATGCCAACGCCCCCAGCAACCCAAGCCAGCTTCCCTGAAACCAGATCGTAATTGCACCAAACATCTCAACCGCACCAACCAAAGCCATTATCTGACGGTTAAGTCCGTAGGAATAAAAAAATTCCAGTTGTTTCTCAAAGATCACCTTCTGCCAGCCAAACAGTTTTATGGAGCTAGCAAATAAGAAAAATGCGGACAAAAATCCGATCACGACAGTTAGCATTTTTAAATCTCTCTATAACACGATTGAATCTTGAAATAAGCCTAATCGGCCACCATCATGAGCGATAGTGATTAAGGTTAATATCAGTTATGAATGAGAATAATATTGCTAAAATTGATCTCAACTTGTTGAAATCATTAAGAGCTTTGCTTGAAGAGAATCATGTCGGTCGAGCAGCTGAAAAAATGAATGTCTCCCAATCAGCCATGAGCCATACCCTTACCAGGTTGAGAAAAGTCTTCGACGACCCGCTGTTTGTTCGCACAGCTAAAGGACTGGAGCCAACCGACAGGGCTCTGGAACTGGATGGAAAGCTACGCTTTATTCTGGATGAAATTGATATTTTGCTAACTCCACCAGACTTTGATATATCCCGAGTGCAATACCGCTTCAGAATACAGACCCATGATTTTCTGGTCGCCGCTTATTTATCTGATGCATTCAGGACCATCAATAAACTAGCACCTGATATCGTTTTTGATATTCAGACCTTTGACAACAACGGCTACCAAAAGCTTGATAACGGTGAACTCGATATGATCATCGGAACAGGTTTACAGGCAAAACCCAAATTACGCCAAAAACGCCTGGCTGAAGAAAAGCTTGTCTGTCTGCTGGATAAGCACCACCCTGCACTCAACAACTGGAATTCAGCTTCCGTTTTCCAATCTCCCCATATCAAATCCAGCCTTATTCCGGAGAGAGATGATCCTGTCAGTCAGTATGCCAACACTGAAGTTGGATCTACTAAAGATTCCGAGAACAGAAAAGTATCCCGCCGCAATATCGGCTTGTACACAGAAACACTTAGCCAACAACTTCCCCTCATATCCGGCACGGAGTTCATTGGCTTTTTGCCGGAATCACTTGCTGGTCAAGGAGAACAATTTTACGGACTGGCGATAAAGCCTAGCCCGTTTCCCCTACCAGATATCATGATCCGGAGCATCTGGCACGAGCGTCATCAAAACCATCCTGTTCATAAATGGATCCGCGATAAAATCAGTGAGGTTTTTGAACAAAAAAGGGATTAATACGCCTCTCAACTCTGCGAAAGCAGAAGCGCAACGCTTATACCAGAATCTATGGCGGGTACGGCGTTTGTCATCATGCTTAGCACTGGGAGGCTCAATGGCGAATTCAATCATAAAAAAGCCACATTCAGATGTTAAAGCAAATCTGGATGATTACCGCCGTTGCTATCGCGAGTTTGACAGTTCAAACCTAAACGGTCCCTCCCCCAAAGGACTGCCAGCAAAGAACGGCCTCAATATCTGCTATGAAGCCATTGATTGCCACCTGAATACAGAGACTGCTGATAAAATCGCGATTCGTTGGATAAGCAAAGATGATCAGGTTCGCGACTTCACCTATCGTGATCTCAGTGAGCTAACCAGCCGATTTGCCAGCGTGCTGAATACATTAGGGCTGCAACCCGGAGCTCGCATATTCAGCCTAGCAGGAAGAAAACCAGAACTTTATATCGCCGCCCTAGGCACTCTCAAAGCCGGTTGTGTTTTTACCCCGCTATTTTCCGCGTTCGGGCCAGAACCAATCCGCTCAAGAATGGAAATAGGCACAGCTAATATGTTGCTGACAACCAAAAGCCTCTATCGCAAAAAGATCAAGGACTGGTGGCACAAACTACCAGAATTAAAGGCTATTTTAATCATTGACGGTAACGTGGAAGATAACGGCTGCCACGACCTTTCGGCTTTAATGGACGAAGCCGATCCAAATTTCTCCTGTGTTCAAACCAAACCAGAAGACATGGCACTGCTGCACTTCACCAGCGGTACGACCGGCAAACCGAAAGGAGTTGTCCATGTCCATCAGGCCGTTAGCCATCACATGTTATCTGCTTATTACGCACTGGATCTTAAGCCTGACGATGTTTACTGGTGCACCGCCGATCCGGGATGGGTTACCGGAACATCCTACGGGATCATCGCCCCGTTGTGCCTGGGCGTCACCATGCTAATTGATGAGGCCGAATTCGAGGCCGAACGCTGGTACAGCCTATTGCAGCAACACAAAGTAACGGTCTGGTACACCGCCCCTACAGCGATTCGGATGCTGATGAAAGCCGGAAGTGAACTCTGCCACCCATATGATCTGTCATCGCTGCGCTTTATTTCCAGCGTTGGCGAGCCACTCAATCCCGAAGCCGTGGTCTGGGGATATAAAACCTTCGACATTCCCTTCCACGACAACTGGTGGCAAACCGAAACCGGTGGGATCATGATTGCCAATTTTGCCAGTGAAAACGTAAAACCCGGTTCGATGGGCCAACCATTACCTGGCATTGAGGCTGTCATCGTTGAGTATGATCAGGACGGGAATATCAATATTATCTCATCACCGATGCAGGCCGGTGAACTCGCCCTCAAACCGGGCTGGCCATCCATGTTCCGTGGTTACCTCAACCAAGAGGAAAAGTATCGCAGTTGCTTTGAGGGCGGCTGGTATTTAAGCGGCGATCTGGCAATGCAGGATGAAGATGGCTATTTCTGGTTCGTCGGCCGTAAAGACGATCTGATCAAATCTTCCGGCCACCTGATTGGCCCGTTTGAGGTCGAAAGTACCCTGATGGAGCACGAAGCAGTAGCCGAGGCAGGCGTGATCGGAAAACCGGATCCTGTCGCCGGAGAAATCGTAAAAGCTTTTGTGGCTCTCAAGCCGGGATTCGAACCGGATGAAGCCCTGCTCAAATCATTAACCGGCTTTGCCCGCAAACGGCTCGGTGCCGCGGTTGCCCCGAAAGAAATCGTCTTTCGCAGCAATTTGCCTAAAACACGCAGCGGCAAAATTATGCGCCGCCTGCTCAAAGCCCGTGAACTCGGCCTGCCCGAAGGTGACATTTCGACGCTGGAAAGTGACGAATAATGACCGAACGACTTCATATCAACCGAAATCACCTACTGCACCAACTAAGACAAATGCTGCGCATCCGCCGCTTTGAAGAAAAATGCGCCGAACTTTATGCCCAGGAGAAGATCCGCGGATTCCTCCACCTCTATATCGGAGAAGAAGCCATCGCGGTCGGTGTCATGAGTGCGCTCAGCGGCGAAGATCAGATTGTCGCCACCTACCGGGAGCACGGCCATGCCCTGGCGCGAGGACTGACTATGGGCAGTGTCATGGCTGAAATGTACGGCAAAACCACTGGTTGTAGCCGTGGTCGTGGCGGCTCTATGCACCTGTTCGACAGACCGATGCAGTTTTACGGCGGTAACGCGATTGTCGGCGGCGGATTACCCTTGGCTACCGGGCTGGCACTGGCAAACAAAAAGCTGCAACGCCCGGCCATTGCAGCCTGTTTTTTTGGTGAAGGCGCTGTAGCCGAAGGCGAATTCCACGAAAGCCTAAACCTTGCTGCTTTATGGCAGCTTCCGGTGTTGTTTATCTGCGAAAACAACCGCTACGCCATGGGAACAGCACTGGCAATATCTGAATCCGAAACCAACATTGCCAAAAAAGCCAATAGCTACGGTATAGCTTCTGAGCAGGTCGACGGCATGAATGTAGTTGATGTCGAAGCCGCCGCTCTGGATGCCGTCGCTTATATTCAGGAACAGCAAAAACCTTACCTGCTTGAATGCCAGACCTACCGTTTTCGCGGTCATTCCAGCTTTGACAGTCAGCTATACCGTGACAAAGAAGAAATCACCCTGTGGGAAGAAAAAGGACCGGTTCGCCAGCTTATTAAATGGCTGAGAAACAACAGTCACTTTGAAGACAGCGAACTGGAAATGATTGAAAAAGAAATAGAAACAGAAATCGCCGCCGCCGTTCACTTTGCCGAGGAAAGCGACTGGGAGCCGGTCGAAGACTTACACCGGGACGTCTACACTCCACCACTCGACTCTTCGCGCCGAAATTCATCACAATCAGATTCTCAACAAAAATAAACAGGGCAAGCTCATGGGTTCGAGAACGTTAAGCTACCGGGAAGCACTACGTGAAGGTCTGGAAGAAGCCCTGAGTCAGGATCCGCGTGTTTTTCTTATGGGGGAAGATGTCGGTCATTACGGCGGCTGTTATGCCGTCAGCAAAGGCTTGTTGGATCAGTTCGGACCGGAGCGAATTATCGACACCCCACTTTGCGAGTCCGGCTTTGTCGGTGTCGGCATTGGTGCCGCCCTTGGCGGAATGCGTCCGGTGGTAGAAGTCATGACCGTCAATTTCAGCCTGCTGGCAATGGATCAAATCGTCAATACAGCCGCCACCCTCAGACATATGTCCGGCGGACAGTTTCATGTTCCGCTGGTGATCCGTATGGCCTGCGGAGCCGGAAAACAGCTTGCCGCCCAACATTCGCACAGCTGGGAAAATTTCTACGCCCATATTCCCGGCCTAAAAGTCCTCAGTCCGGCGACCCATTGTGACGCGCGATACATGCTTGGACAGGCGCTGGCCGATCCGGATCCGGTGCTGATTTTCGAACATGTCATGCTGCTCAATGAATCCGGAGATGTCCCCGACATCCCTGAAGCATCAATGGAGCAGGCAATTGTCAGAAAAGAAGGCACAGATATCAGCCTGATCAGCTACGGTGGAAACCTGAAAAAAGCCCTGACAGCAGCCGGACAACTTCAGGAATTCGGAATTTCTGCAGAAGTGATCGATCTGCGCTGCCTGCGACCGCTGGATAAACCGACGCTGCTGACCAGTGTGGCGAAAACCCACCGCGCCATCATTATTGATGAAGGCTGGTGCACAGGGAGCCTTGCCGGAGAAATCAGTGCCATCATCATGGAGGAAGGCTTCTGGCACCTGGACGCTCCGGTAAAGCGGATATGTACCGCAGAAGTGCCTATCCCCTACCCGAGCCACCTGGAGCAGGCCACTCTTCCGCAAATTCCGCAGATTGTTGCCACCGCCAAAGCATTAATGGAAGGCCGCTGATGGGCAAAACAACGATTGATATCACCATGCCGTCACTGGGTGCGGATATGCGCGACGGAACACTGGTTGAATGGCAGGTTGTCGAAGGTGACAAAGTCAGTAAAGGCGACATTATTGCCGTAATTGAAACCAACAAAGGGGCAATAGACATGGAATGCTACCATTCCGGAACAATCAGCCAGATCCTTGTCCAGCCGGTTGTTTCCCTGCCAGTCGGTACAGTCTTAGCCCGCCTCGAAGTTGAAGAAGAGCTGAGCGATATCACACCGAGTTCCCCCTCAGCTCCGCAATCAGCAGAAAGCCTCAGTCAGGCTTTACCAAAGGAAGAAATGCTAACAACAGAAGCACAGGCAGCAGAAGTAATAACCAAACAGCCGGCCCAGTATGACTTATCAGAAAAGAACCTTGCCAAACCTTCCAGTCAGAAGCCGACTTCAAGGATACTTGCTTCCCCTGTCGTCAGGAAGCTAACCGCAGAAAACCGATGGGATCTGACAGCCATAAAAGGCAGTGGGCCGGACGGAGCCATATTGTTGAGAGATGTTGAGGGAATTGCCGCAAAACCAGCCTCTACATTACCAGAACCCGGCCAATCCGTCCCTAAACAGCCAGCACCTAGAAAAAAAGCATTTTCGGCTCCGCTGGCAGCCAGCATCACTGAACCGGAAAGCAACAAACGCAAACATTACAACCCGGAAGCCATGCGAACAGCTATCGCCTCAGCAATGGAGCTATCGAAACGGGAAATCCCCCACTATTATCTGTCGCTCGATATTGATGTCACTAAAACCGTTAAGTGGCTTCAGGCAGAAAATGATAAGCGTGAGCCTGATGGACGCATTTTGCTGCTCGCCCTGCTACTGAAGGCAACGGCGCAAGCTCTGGCAAGATTTCCAACTCTCAATGGCTTTTATCAGCAACATCAGTTTGAACCGGGAAAAGGCATTCACATCGGTAACGCCATCAGCCTGCGAGACGGCGGCCTGGTAATTCCGGCTATTCACGATGTCGATCAACTTTCAGCTGACGCTATCATGCAAGCACTACGCGATGTTACCGAACGTAGCCGAACCGGTCACTTGCGAACCTCGGAGCTGACAGATGCCACCATTACCGTTACCAGCATCGGTGATCGTGGTTCCGACAGTGTCTTCGGGGTTATTTATCCGCCACAGGTTGCCATTGTCGGTTTCGGCCGCCTGCGCCAGGCAGCCATCGTCAAAAACGGGGAGCTTGTGATCGCCGACACTATCACTGTTACCCTCAGTGCCGATCATCGAGTGAGTGACGGCACCTTAGGCGCGAAGTTTCTCCGCACGTTGTCAAATAACTTACAAAAACCGGAAGCATTATGAATATTGATGAAATCAGAATGATTATCATGACAGCAATACAAGGTATTGCCCCGGAAATAGAAGAGGGAGATATCGATCCGGACGAAGATCTTCGTGACGAATGCGACCTTGATTCAATGGACTTCCTCAACCTACTCACTGCTATCAAAAAGGCATGCGGAGTTAATATCCCCGAACAGGATTACCCGAAAGTCAGAACGCTTAGCTGCATGATCAAATACCTTCACAGCCATTTAGTTCAATAAAGAACTATTCGCAAGAATCCTAACGCTCGGCAGGCAGGTATTGCTGCAACTCATCCCAACTAAACGTCGGACCGTCTGTACAAACATACTTACTTTTCGCGTAGCAATGCCCACAGGTGCCGACACCACAATGCATTCGACGTTCGACCGACATATAAATTGAATGCTCAGAAACCCCATAGGCAACCAGATATTCAGCCAGGCTGAACATCATTCCCTCTGGCCCGGCAAGCAATACAACATCCGGCAGCTCCCCGAAACTGTCGAGAACCGTCGGCATGATATCGGAAGGTGTGCCACTGTATTCACTTTCGTCACCATTGGTGTCACCGTTCTCAATCATATTGAACACCGGAATAAACTGCTGCCAACGCGTCCTTTCTCTATTGAGCATCTTAGCCTGGCGATTACGAGCGCCGTACACCACAGTCAGTTGAATATAGTTTTGCTGCTGAATCAGTTCATCAACAACACCAACTAAAGGCGCAAGCCCACAACCACCACCAACCACCAACACACGTTTGCCTGCGATCTTCTTCATCGGCCAGCCGACACCATATGGCCCACGCGCGCCTAGGACCTGCCCAGCTTCCAGCCGGAATAACTCTGATGTCACTGTTCCCATTTTCCGGACCAGACCATGAAAATTACCCTCTTCATCAGGGAGCTGGGTAAAAGTGAAAGGCGCTTCCCCCGCATTCGGCAGACACAACATGAAGTACTGTCCGGTTTTGGCTTTCTGCCATTGATCTATATCTGCGCCCGGCATCAGGCGAAAGTGAAAATGCCGGGCCAGTTCGCCGTCATCATAAAAGTCAATCAACTGAATCGCGGTTGGAGTTAGGCTATGCATCGTTGACTATCCTTTTCATTATCGAATGAACCCCTATTACCCCTGGACACGCCTGCTCGCACCGACCACAACCCACGCATCCATAGCGGCCGAATTCAGGCAAAAAATCATCACTGAACTTGTGATACCAGAAGCGCTTTACCCGCTCTCCGGCCTGCTCGCTCGGGTTATGGAAACTGGCTTCCCGCTGAAATCCTTCATACAGGCAAGAATCCCAGAACCTAACCTGCTCACTGGATTCGGGGGTCACATCAGCATTTTCATCAATCAATTTGTGAGTCTGGGTCCCATAACAGGAACAGGTGGGACACAAAGTTGTACAACCCGAACAGGCAAGGCACTGAACCCCGACCTTATTCCAAAAAGTTTCCGACGGTTCATCCCGGTTAATCAGTTCAATTCCCTGCTGGATATAAGAATGATCCTCAAATTCATGTTCACAATGACTCAAGCGATCCCAGCGCTGATTCATGTCATGAGAAGATGCCGGAGTCAGCGACATACCATGAATGGCATCTTTCCCCCGTGTGGTAACCGCGACCAGCAGCCAGTGTCCTTCCTCCAATGGATGAAGGATCAAATCAGCCGTTTCGTCGCGCACGCCGGGACCGGCATTGACCATATAACAAAACCCGTTTTTGCACGGGTGAGTACAGTCAATACCCACCAGCAGCGCCTGTTTGCGGCGAGCCTGATAATACGGGTCTTGTTCAAAAAACGTATCCTGATAATGGATGGCGGTTAAATCACAGCTATGCACCCCGAACAAAACAAAAGGCTCCGGCTCGGGCAATGTTTCGCGGAAAAACTGACCGTCAAAGACATACAGCGGCTCCCTTTCAGCAAAGAAGAACCCCTTAGCTGAACTCATGGGCTGTTGGTTTGTAAGCGGCGGAAAGATATCCGACTCGACCTGCTGCCAGTGAGCTTCACCTTCAGCGGTTTCCACCACCTGATAGAAACGGTGAGAACCAAACAAGTGACACTGTAACTCACCGATCGACTCGAGCAAATATTGCTGCATCGTTATTCTTCCTCCCATAAACGCTGGACGTCCTTAGGGTCTTGCCCTGATGGCAGCGGGAATACCGCCACAGCACACACCTTCAGCTCAGGCATTTTAGTAATCGGATCCTGCGCCGTATTCGTTAATTGGTTAGAAGGTGCTTCTTTGAAATGGTATGGCATGCTTACCAGCCCCGGCGGCACATCATCAGTGATCATGGCGCGTGTCTCGATATAGCCACGTCGGGAACGGACACCTACAGGCGCATAGCGGGTAATTTTCAGCGAACGGGCATCATCGGGATTGATAAACAGCACACCCGGCGGGATTTCCCGTTCAAGCAAAGGGGATTTTCGAGTCATAGAACCGCAGCCATAATGAAAATGGAGCCGGTTGGTGGTCAGCAGCAAGGGATACTGATCATCTGCCGGTTCATCAATTTCAGTGTAATGAACCGGTATCAGCTTCGCTTTGCCTATCGGGAAACTGTTGCGATGGAGAATGTCTGTCCCTTCCGGCGCATCCTGATTGCATGGCCACTGCAACCCCTGCTCTCGATCAATCGCTTCATAACTCATTCCCTGATAAGAAGGCGTCAGGGATGTCATTTCATTGAACACTTCTTCACTGTTTAACCAACTAAGTTGATTACTGCCAAGACGCTCTGCCAGCGCCTTCATCCATTGCCAGTCCCCCATTGCAGAGCCGGGAGGACTGAGTGCCGGAGTGATATGCTGTACGCGGCGCTCACAGTTGGTAAAGGTGCCCTCTTTTTCGGCGAATGACGCGGCAGGAAGAATAATGTCAGCCATTTTGGCAGTTTCGGTCATACTCAACTCGGCAACTACCAGCAAATCCAATTCCTTAAGCGCCGCCCGGACATGGTTCTGATCCGGATCTGTCACTACGGGATCTTCACCAAAAAGAATAAGCGCACGAAAATCACCGGCTAACGTCGCTTTTGTCATTCCTAGTGACGTCAGCCCCGGTTGATCAGCAACGTCCCCTTCCCATGCCTGAGAGAACTTTGCCTGAGTATCGGTGCTGTCCGCCCCCTGATAACCGGGATAGACATTGGGCAGACAGCCCATATCACAGGCTCCCTGCACGTTGTTTTGTCCCCGCAGCGGGTTAATCCCGGTTCCCGGCCTGCCTATATGACCACAAGCCAACGCCAGGTTAGAAAGACCAATCACACTCTGTGTCCCGCTGACAAACTGGGTGATCCCCATACCGTAGAGGATCATGGCGCTTTTCGCCTGACTGTAAGCCTTAGCTACCTGTCGTATCTGTTCGGCACTGACACACGTTGACCTCTCAACTGACTCGGGCGTGACATCCTCAACATTCTTCGCCAGTTCATCAAAACCTTCACAACGCTGGCTGATAAAATCCCGGTTGTGCCAGTTCTCTTTGATGATGACATGCAACATCGCATTGAGCAGCGCGATATTACTGCCCGGCCTTAGCTGAACATGCATATCAGCGACCTTGGCAAGACGAGTAACTCTGGGGTCGATGACAATCAACTTCGCCCCTTTTTGCTGCGCTTCGAATATCTGCCCGCCAAACACGCTGTGATTTTCTGTCGGATCTGCGCCGATAACGAGAATAAGATCAGTGGCAAAGATGTCTTTGGCACTATTGGTCATCGCTCCTGAACCTAATGTTTGCTTTAACCCGGCTACTGTCGGGCTGTGACAAATTCGAGCGCAGTGGTCGACATTGTTAGTTCTGAGCACCGCTCGGGCAAGCTTCTGAGCGGCGTAGTTATCTTCATTGGTGGCACGAGCACTACTAATCACCCCAACAGCAGCGGGGCCAGACTCTTCCAACACATCCTTCAGTGAACTACTGATAGTGTCCAGCGCTTCATCCCAGGTGATTGGCTCGAAATGATCTTTGATACGTTTGAGAGGTTCGGTGATCCGGTTGTCCGGATTAATGGCATAGGCTGTACTCCAGCCTTTTTCACAGAGTTTACCGTGACTCATCGGATGGTTGGGCAAAGGCTCAACACCCGTGAGCATTCCCTTTTCATCGACTTTCAGGTTAATCCCGCAACCTACACCGCAAAACGGACAGACAGTTTTAACAATTGAGGAAGTCATCGTCATACACAGCCTATGTCGAGTATTGGTCTGAGTATAGCAATCATGCCGAACCTCAATAGAAGCAGGCATGAGAATAGCGCCATAAAATCAGTAAGATTAATCCTTCGGCTTAGTCGGGTTCGCCCCTCTGAGGTAAATCACATGATAAACAAGGCCCACCAGCACACTACCACCGACAAGGTTCCCTAGAATCACAGGAATCAGGTTGCCGATAAATCCCATCATGGTGACCGACTCCGCCGCAATCCCGGCATCACCGGATAATTTCAGCAGCATCGCCAACGGGATGAAATACATATTAGCGATACTGTGCTCAAAACCGGCGGCAACGAAAGCTGAAATCGGGAAGATAATCGCCACCGCTTTATCAATCACACTGCGCCCAGCCAGTGCCATCCACACTGCCATACACACCAGCACATTACAGAGCACACCGCGAAAGAAAGCGGTCCAAAATGGCATATCACATTTCGCTTCCGCAATCTTGAGATAAACCGCGGCAATCGCCCCGTTATTAAGGTCGGTATGACCGGAAAGGAAAACCAAAATCGCCAGCCCTGTCGCACCGACAAAATTAGACACACAAACAACCAGCCAGTTTTTCAGCAGCTCTGCGGTAGTAATTTTGTTATCCGCCCAGGCCATTGCCAACAAATTATTCCCGGTAAAGAGTTCAGCCCCGGCCACAATGACCAGCAGCAAGCCCATCGAAAACATCATGCCACCAAGAACCTGCCCGGTGGCATAACTGAAAGAAGCGTCAGATTTAACCAGAGTGAAATACAAAGCGCCGAGACCAATGAATGCGCCAGCCAACACCCCCAGCATCACCATAGAGAGCAGTGGTAACCTTGCTTTCGTGACTCCGAGCGTATCGACTTTCTCAGCAATTTGCTTGGGAGAAAACGCATCAAAACCGTAAAGATCAGCCATGCCAACTCCTTGGTATTAAATCTGACAAGTCCCCGTGACAAAAATAAAAAGCAACGGGGGGAAATCTGCTTTTTAAGCTAGACCAGATTGCTGTTTTATCAATATAAAGCCCTAATAAATGTGGATGATTTTGCTTTCACATTGCTGATAAACAACTCTTATAAATGTGTCAAAGCTCTCAACAATCCCGATTCCATCCTGATTATTTCCTGCTGTGTGCTTAACTTAGTTTTAGTTCTTAAGGGGTTAGATGTTGGATTAAGGAGAACATGGATGAAAAACGGCCACCACCAACAGTCAACCTCTTCGTTTCCGCCATGGCATGCTGAAACGCCAGAGCATATAACTGAAAACTTAAAATCATCATTTGAAGGCCTGAGCGAACCACAAGCTCAGGAGAGGCTGAATCGTGATGGCCCGAATAAACTCCCTGAGGCTAAACGGCGAAGTCCCTTAGTTCGCTTCCTTTACCAATTCCATAATGTTCTGGTTTATGTACTGCTTATTGCTTGTTTTACCACAGCTATTCTCGGTCATTGGCTTGATGCCGGAGTGATCCTTGGCGTCGTGCTGGTTAATGCTGTTATCGGTTTCATTCAGGAAGGCAAAGCTGAAGATGCACTCAAAGCAATACGGCAAATGCTGTCACCTAATGCGTTAGTGATCAGAAATAACCGCCAAATGACAATTCCCGCGGAAGAACTGGTCTGCGGCGATGTTGTTATGCTCCAATCCGGAGATAAAGTACCGGCTGATCTCCGACTGTTTAAAGTCAAAAGTTTCCAGATCAACGAAGCAGTACTGACAGGGGAATCTGTCACTGTGGAAAAGCACACAGATACGGTCAAATCAGATGCGATTCTTGGTGATCGTTTCTGCATGGCGTTTTCCGGCACCTTAGTTACTCATGGTCAGGCAAGCGGCATTGTCGTTGCTACCGCCTCTGATACTGAAATTGGCAGAATCAGCACTCTGGTCTCAGAAATCGAGCATGAAACCACACCGCTGTTAATTCAAATGAGTCGCTTTGCCCGCTGGCTGACCGCATGGATCCTTGCCATCGCACTGGCAACTTTCGCTATCGGAGTCTTTCTTCGTGATTATTCAGCCACTCAAATGTTCCTCGCAGCTGTCAGTATTGCGGTTGCCGCCATTCCAGAAGGCTTACCAGCCATTATGACCATCACACTGGCTATTGGTGTACAGCGCATGGCACGCCGTAATGCCATCATCCGCCGTCTGCCAGCGGTTGAGACGCTGGGCTCTGTCAGTGTTATCTGTACCGATAAAACCGGCACCATCACCCGCAATGAAATGACTGCACGTTCCATTGTCACAACAAATACTCTCTACACGCTCACCGGTACCGGATATGACCCTCATGGTGTTGTTATGGTTGGAGAGCAAACCGTTCCAGCCGACGAACAACCTTTGCTAACTGAAATAATACGCGCTGCCGTTTTGTGTAACGACGCCTCACTAGAGCAAAACAGCCATGGCTGGTGCGTGCATGGCGATCCAATGGAGGGAGCGCTTCTGGTTGCCGGATTGAAAACCGGACAGGAGCAGGACACAGAAACTAAGCAATACCCTCGGGATGATCTAATCCCGTTCGAGTCAGAACACCGATTTATGGCAACCCTGCACCACAGTCATAATCACGATCACAGCAAAGATAGCTTTATCTTCGTCAAAGGTGCCCCTGAACGGGTACTGGAAATGTGTGAACAGCAAAAAACAGACTCCTCACTTGAGCAAGTAGATCACCAGTTCTGGCAACAACAAATCGAGCAATTAGCCTCGCAAGGACAGCGTGTACTGGCTGTTGCCTACAAACCGGCACGTAAGGGCCAGAAAGAACTGAGGTTTGCTGATGTCGAGGAAGATTTCATCATGCTGGGTTTGTTCGGGTTGATTGACCCGCCAAGGGAAGAAGCCATAAGAGCAGTCAATAAGTGCAAGCAAGCAGGGATCAGAGTCAAAATGATCACCGGGGATCATGCGATGACAGCAAAAGCGATCGCCCAACGATTAAAATTACTAAATCCTGATGATGTCCTGACCGGACAACAACTTCAGCACCTCACAGACAAACAACTTCAGAACGAAGTCGATAACGTTGATGTTTATGCCAGAGTCAGTCCTGAGCATAAAGTCCGCCTGATTAACGCTCTCAAGCAAAAAAGATCTATCGTTGCTATGACCGGTGACGGCGTTAACGATGCCCCGGCACTAAGGCGCTGTGATGTTGGCACAGCCATGGGCAAAAATGGGACTGAAGCGGCAAAAGAAGCGGCAGAAATGGTACTTGCCGACGATAACTTTGCCTCCATTGCCTATGCCGTCGAAGAAGGACGGACGGTATACGACAACCTGAAAAAAGCGATTTTGTTTATCCTACCGACCAGCGGCGGCGTTTCACTTTGTATCATTGCGGCTGTCGCCTACGGCTTTCACCAACTCCCGCTGACCCCAGTGCAAATTCTCTGGATCAATATGATTACTACCGTCACCCTTGCCCTGTCACTTGGTTTTGAGCCTCCGGAGAGCGAGGTGATGAAACGTCCGCCACGTGATGCTGATGAACCTATGCTTGATACCCTGCTGACCTGGCGGATTATCTTTGTATCATTCATTCTTATGTGCGGAACATTAGGTATTTTTCTTTGGGAGACAGGGAACGGACAAAGCGTGGATTACGCAAGAACTGCTGCCGTGAATACTCTGGTGATGTTTGAAATCTTCTACCTATTCAATTCGCGCTATATCACCGGCTCTGTTTTTTCATGGGAAGGATTCACCGGTAATCGCTTTATTCTGCTGGCTATCGCTGTATTGATTGTTTTTCAACTAGGCTTTACTTATCTGCTGCCTTTCCAGCTTCTGTTTTCAACGACAGCAATTAATGCAAACACTTGGTTTAACATTACTTTGATCGCCTCATCAGTGCTGTTTCTGGTGGAACTGGAGAAATACCTAGTTCGTCGTTTTCACCCTAACCGAACCAAATCGGCAGATAACATTTAATACAGATCCAGCAATATAGTCTCATGATCCTAAACCGCAGCCATAGTCATTAACTGAAGTCTGTGGTTTAGAAATTGCGTTCAAATATCTACTTACCTCTGACTCAGAATCAGATACGAATAAAATTATTACGTCAATATTAATTAAACAAAACAACTGACGCTAATTAATATAAATAGCAATTGAAAAAGTACCCAGTCATATAACGCTTACAGCATAAGTTATCGACGAACATCTCACAAAACTATAGCAAAATGCATTTTCAACTGCTAATTATTGATTCAGAACCAAGTAGCCATTAACTTGTGGAATCCTATTGAGAGTTTACGTACCACTACGTAAATATCTTGTTAAGTATAATGACAATGGAATTTAATAATGAAAATCAGTGATCTCATTACAGAGATAAAACAGAGTTACTATATTTCGGATAAAATCGCGGATGACATTAGTGAATTTGTATTCAATCAAGAACAGTCCGCAATATATTCTGGCTCTAAAGATCATTTCGCTGGTTTTTACATTAGAAATATCATCCGTGAGTTAAAGTCTGTCGACGACGATGCGCTTTATATCCAGCGTTTTCTAGCCGCACTTCTAAGCTCAGCATCAAATTTTGACTGGCTAGAAGCAGTAGATATTGATGAGTTAATAGCATTCTATCCAGATTTTTATACGTTGCTAGGTAACAACACAGAAGAAATTCTCGACAAAGTATTCACTCTTGATGAATGGGATGACATCAAAAAAGCCTTCTTCAAACTATCAAAAATCAGCTTCCCAGAACAGGAAGTGAGTGACTTTCTCCAACATGACAAGCACAAATCAGAAGGTTTCTATAACTACTCGCACCACCTTTACCTAAAGCTATACCTTCAACCAAAGATGAGGGAAGCCTATGATAAAAAAGACTGTGCTGAGTTTGATGCCATTTTCCGCGAGTACTTTATCGCTTGTCTTCAGGATCACAACAAAAAAATCCACAACCGTCGCGATAAGTTCAATGGCGCCTTGTACCGCACCGCATTGCCGCAGGAAGCCTTTGACCGCTTCGTAGCACTTTTTGACGGTACAGGAAACTGGGAAACGGATCTCGAGTTCGTTGCCTCTCAACTAGCGACAGACAAAGATCGCTATTCATCCAGCGAAAAAGAAGAATTCACCCTTCTCCACGATGAAGAATTCAAGGAGTTGATTCATTTCATCCTTGATTTGGATCTATTCCATCGGTTTGGCGATTCCAAATACGTATATAACTTCTCGAAAATTATCCTCGGACTGGATATCAAAACATGGATTGATCAATTACGTTTCTTCTCTTCCTACAACTACTGTGCATTCAAAAATGCAAATACATTAATGGAAGAACTGGACGATGCCATAAAGTTGTACCCTGCTCTCCAGACAAGCTTCATCCAATACCTGATGAATTATATTAGTCAACACTATCACTGTTGCCTGAGAAATTACGAAACACCCAAAGCAGAACACTTCACCAACAATCCACACCTGCAACTGCTGAAATTATTGTGTGAACGATTCGGCGCTACCAATATTTGGGATTGGTATTACAACGACAACCCAACCAAGCCAGAATGTGACATTATCCATGGACTGTTGGCTCAAATTTCAGATGCGCCGGAACTGTCAGAGCGCAAGGATCTTTTCGACCAAGCCTTACTGCGTAAATATATTCCTCGTATCACTAAAAAAGAGCAAGACAATGACGCCCTGCTACATTTCATCCTTACAGGGGAAAATGCAGATAGGGTTGCAAAAGTCGCGCTGGATAACAGCAACATTAAATACCTATCATGGCTATCCCAACCTTATTTGGAGCGCTTAGCGACAGTATTCTTTAATGGCAAAAACAACAAACTGGTTGTCGACTTTGTTGATAATGCCGCCAACGAATACCAGTCAAACCCTCTTCGCCAGCTAAGCAATGTTGCAATCAAGTACCCGCAGTGTGAAGCGAGTTATATGAAGGGGCTGATTGGCTATACTCAAAACATTAACAAGCAATGTAAACTCGATATTGATAGCAAAGTTTGCTATTACGAAGGGATCTACTACCCGGAGATAATGTCGAAAACTGAATTAGCCTACTTGCAGCAACATAATATTCCTTGTGTCAAACACATTGCTGCCGGCTCGGCATCCGTCAAGGCTCTGCTGCTGATCTGCCTGAAAGGCACCATTACCGATCACGATCAGGCAATATTGCTCATCGACATGCTCAAAGAAAAGCAAAAGGGCCTGAATGCCAACTTGCAAGCCTGTATTAGTTCACTGCCGGACGCACTAAAACAAGCCGTGCGATCAACCATCGCAGAACAGTTGGAAGATTTCAGCGGCCAAAAGGAAATCAATGCGGTTGAGTGTCTGTGCCAAGGCTCCCTTAACGAAGAAACCGCCCTTGACCTGCTGAATAAAGTCAGCGAGACCCAGTCTCGTACCCTGCTAATCCAGCATGGTAATATCAACTTTGTCCATCTCTACAAAACCGCCGATGGTCGTTTTGATTTGGCAGCTTACCTTGCCGAAAGCTATCAAGCACCGAAAAAACTGCCGGTCAGCGAGGAGATCCTTAATCTCATCGAAACCAAGGACGGCAGCAACGGTTACGAAGCGGCCATTCAGTTACTGCAGGTTTACCAGCATCATGAAGCCTTCGTGCCAAGTTCAGAAGGCGAAGCAATTCTGTCACAAATCACCGAAGACTCGCTTGATAGCTTCATGTGCTACCTGATCAGCCAGTACGCGGATAGCATCACAGCCAAGAACCGTTGGTTGCTGACAATCCCGGCCCTTCACGCCAGCATCAACACCGTCAAACTGCTAATGCCGCTTATCGAGCGTTGGGCGAACGGGTCGAAACACCAATTGGCAGCCCACCTCATCAAGCAGATGGGTGGCAGCGGACTAACTCAGGTCTACATGGGGCTGGATCGTCTGAGCCGCAATACCAAGAAACAAAGTGTAAAAGAAGCGATCCAAGAAGCCTTTGCCATCGGCGCCAGCCAAAAAGGCATCACTAAAGGTGAACTGGGTGATAGCTTGGTCGACAACATCGGCTTTGTCGACAATACCATTCCGTTATCATACTGCGGTCAGGACTTTGCTCTGATCCTCAACAAGGAGCTGAAGTTCTCTATCCGCAAACCAGACAGGAAAATTGTCAAATCCCTTCCGAAGCCAAAATTCGATGACGATGCGCAAGCCGCGGCGGCAGTCAGCAAGCACTTCACCGATCTGAAGAAGATGCTCAAGGATATGGTGACACTGCAAACCCACCGCCTGGAAGACGCCTTTGTCGTATGGCGCCAATGGCAATACGACAAATGGGCAGAGCTGTTCCTTGCCAACCCTGTCATGAATAAGCTCGCCAGCCAGCTTGTATGGGGGATCTACGAACAAAATACGCTGACACAAACCTTCACCGTCAACCCGGCTGTTATTACCGTAGATGACGAAGCACTAGATATCGCTCCGAACAGCCATATCGGCCTGGTTCATCCAAGTGAGCTGACAGCGGAACAACTGGCCGAGTGGCTGGATTACTTCGCTGACTGGGAAATTTCGGTACTGTTCGATCAGCTATCACGCCCGATGCTGACTCTGACACCAACCGAAAAAGATCCGCTGGCCTATGTCCCGAACCTTACTTTCCGCAAGTCGCCATCGACTGTGATCAACCGCCTGCGCAAAAAAGGCTGGGCTATTGGCTCAGTACGCGATGCCGGCAGCTTTGATGAGCTGTATAAGGAAATCGACGAAGGCGAACTAGGTATCGAAATCACCTTCGACGAAGCAGTATGGCACGGCGGTTATGGCTATGAATCAGACGAGAGTGACATCGCCATTGACAAGATTGAATTCTACCAAGCCGGAGCCCTGCCTCGCGGCAGCTACTGCTATGCAGAACTCGATGAGCCTGAATACAAAAAGCTCAAAAAAGATATCGAGCAACTGCCACTGCGACTGGTACAGGAACTGGTTCGCGAAGCCGTCAACGGGTATCAATAATCGATTCCACCCCGTTTATGGCATCGCTCCCGCGGCCTGAAACGGGAACTTTTTAATTAACAGCCAAAGCGACTTCCGCTTTGGCTGTATTGCATAGAGCAATATCATGAACGTACAGCGCCTGCCCGCAGAGCAGCAATACCAGAACCAACTTAACGCCCTTCGCGAAGCCGATACTTTTGCCAAACCCGCAGGCTGGCAGTTAAGCCCGAAAATGGTTCGCACCTTCATTCTTGGCAGCGAACAGCCTATTGCGGGCCAAGCCATTACCCGCAAGATCTACGGTAACGATAGTGCCGTCGAACGCGCCATTGTTACCCTGCTGGGACAGCAAGGCCTGTTATTGGTCGGCGAACCCGGTACGGCCAAATCCTTGCTTTCTGAGTTACTGACAGCAGCAATCTGCGGTAACAGCACCCTCACGGTACAAGGCAGTGCCGGCTTGTTTGAGGAAAATATCCGCTACAGCTGGAACTATGCCGCCCTGTTGAAATCAGGACCGACGCTTGATGCCATGGTGCCGGGTCCGCTCTACCAAGCGATGAAGAACGGAGCCATCATGCGTTTCGAAGAACTCACCCGCTGCCCGACCGAAGTGCAGGACAGCCTGATCCCGGTTCTTTCTGACCGTATTTTGCATATTCCCGAAATCCAGCATGAGCAGAACTACCTGCTGTCACAACCGGGATTCAACATCATCGCCACGGCCAACCTCAATGACCGCGGTGTAAACCAAATTTCCTCTGCCCTAAAACGCCGTTTCAACTTCGAAACACTAAAACCGCTGGCACAGCGCAAGGACCGTATTGAGCTGGTACTAAGCCAAGTTAACGACAGGCTACAATATGACGACATCGGTCTGCGCCTGGATCAAGATACCGCAACCCTGTTAGTGACCGTGTTCGACGAACTCAAAGCTGGCACGGTTGCCGGTATCGCCATTGAGTCGCCATCAACCTTGTTGTCTGTGCCGGAGGCTATCAACCTCGCCTACCATGCCGCAATGCAATGCCATTACTTCGGTGAGCAAGCCATCACCCCGGCCCACCTTGCCACCTACCTGCAAGGTGCCGTGATCAAAGACAACCACAAAGACGAAGCCTGTCTGCATGATTATCTGCGTGTAATCAAACGCAAGCGTAGCAATGATCCGCTATGGTGTTCATTCCTCGAAGGCAGCCAAGATGCCGGACGCTAACAAAATGGCTTTGGAGGCACTCAACGGCAACCCCAACCTGATCTGGGCACCGGTTCGTCACCATAGTCCAATCTGTAGCTGGCAATTGCTGCGACTGATCAAACGGCACAAGCCCGATGTGATTTTAATTGAAACCCCTGCTGATGCGCAGTCGCTAATCGCCTACTTGCAATCCAGCGAGACAAAACCGCCCGTAGCCGCGTACATGTACAGCATCGCCAAAGACAACCAAGCTCGACGCGGTTTTATCCCGTTCGCCCCAATGTCACCCGAATGGAATGCCCTGCAGGCCGGGAAACTACACAACATACCCTGCCAGTTTATCGATCTGCCATATACCCACTGGCCAATACAATTGGGTGAGGACGAAGACGAGGAAATATCAAACACAGATCCGCTGCTCTACGATAGCGAAGCTACTTTCAGCCAAACCTATATCGAGGCATTGCTTGCCAAGAGCCATTGTGAGTCATTTGACCAATGGTGGGACCGCTACTTTGAGCATCAATACTCGGCTTCAGCTGAGTCCTTCTTCGAACAAATGCAGTTGTTTGGCAGCCAGATGCGTCAGCACCAAACCGGTGCCGAACCACATACCCTGCTGCGCGAACAGTACATGGCAAGCCGTATCGCACCATGCCTCGCCGCCGGACAAAAAGTCCTGGTCGTATGCGGCGCATTCCACTGTCAGGGAATTTGGCATTTCCTCCAGCAGGAACAGTCTCTTAATCTTGAGCCGGAACGCGACCAGCGATCCGGCTGCCACCTCGTCCCTTATCCGCTGTCACGGCTAAGTCACCGCCATTATGGAGCCAGCCTCAGCCACAGTGGTTACTATGCGCACTGGTGGAAAAAGCTGAAAACGGCTCCACTCAAAAAGCTCGGGACTCTAACCCGTCATGTTCACACTGAACTGGCCACTGAACTAATGAGCTTCCTTACCAGCAAAGGCCACAACGTTGCCATGCCGCAATGCGTAGACTTGGTTGTGGCCGCTGAACAACTGGCACAGCTGCGTGATATTGCCCCGGGACGAAGCGAATTCATCGAAGCTGCGCAACTGACTTTTATCAAAGAAACCCAACACGCATTCCATGCCTGGATTGATGAGTTCTTTACTGAGTCAAAAGCAGGAAGCCTTGCCAAAAATTTACCAACTGCGCCGATTGTCATCGATTTTCGTGAACGCAGTAGCCAATTGAAGCTACCTTCACAGCTGATCGACGGTGAAACCCGCAAGGAACTAGCTATCTACCGACAGGCCAACCACCTTCGGCAATCACATTTTTTGCACCAGTTGGCGTTCCTGAGTGTTCCCTACGCGACACAATTGGGTGGCCCTAATTTCGCTGACCAATCTGAATTACAGCGGGTACGGGAACAATGGTTAATCCGATTCAGCCCGGAAACCGAAAGTGCTCTTGTCGAACAGAGTCACCTTGGTAGCACGATAGAAGAAGTGATCCACAATACCCTCCGCCAGCGACTAAACCGCAGCGATATGACAAGCTACCAGAGCGTCACGTTACTGCTCGCGGTCCTGCAAATGGGCATGCCAAACTGGTTATCGCCGTTACTTACACTGGTCAAACGCCAAATCGACAGCGAAACGGATCTGACACAACTCTATCCCTCACTGTCATTACTTTTCCAGTGCCTGTCGGGCAACCGGCTGCTTGCTCACAGCCACCAGCATGAGTTTGAGCAGGTAATACAGCACAGTTTCGTTCGGCTCTGTGCCCGCCTGCCAAGACTGGTCGATCCGCGCCATGAAAAAGAACTATTACCGCTGCTGGCAGAGCTTCTGAAGCTGACGCAACAACGTGCCGATATTTGCCAGCCGAGCTACCTGCAAGATGCATTAATCGCTATCCCGGCCAGCCAGTACACCGATTCCCTTCATGGTGCCTGTGCTGCCATCGCAACAGTACTATCCCAAGCAGATAACTGTCCGATTCTGGGCGACGCCCTGCAAAACGTCATCGAACAGTGCCACCGAGAGCCAGATGCTTTGGGTGATTTTTGCTATGGTATCGCCATCGCAGCTGACTATTTGCTATACCAGCAAGCCAGCCTGAAACAACAATTAGATCAATTTCTAACCTCGTGCGACGAAACGCTATTCCTGCAAGTTCTGCCAGCCATGCGACGGGCATTCCTGCAACTCAATTACGATGCTTTTGCGCAAATCAGTGAACTTTGCCAGCAAGATCCCGATCAGATCGCATATGAAAGACAACCCGATGCCTGTGACATTGCATTGATGCAACAAATCAGACAGCACGCACTGCAAGGTTTAGAATTCTGGGGGATCGACTATGAATAATCACGAACTTTCCCGCCGCTGGCGCCTGATCCTCGGTAGCCGGTTTCCACAGACACTCGGCGAAGACGACACGCGCAAAGATGAATGTCTGGATGAGCTTTATGACAGGGAGTATCAGGCAAGGGTGCCATGGCACCACATCGGCGGAAGACACTCCGGCTCGCCCTGCCCGGTCGACTGGCTGCACAAAGTGCGCCGAGCCTTCCCGAAAGCAACGGCCGATATCTTGCAACGTCACGGATTAGACCATTACGGTTTGACTGAATTGCTGATGGACGAAGAACTGCTGCGTCAACAAAAGCCGGATATGGCACTGCTACAAACCTTACTGGCCTTCAAGGACAAACTACCAGAAAGCCTGTCGCCAGAGATCGAGCGTATTATCAGCACCGTCTGTGAAGAACTTGAACAAGTGTTATCACAGCCGGTTCGCAGCATGTTCAGCCGCCAACGGATCCCGCTGACACAAGCTCGCCCCATGCCCTTGTCCTATACCGACTGGCAACGCACGATAACGCGCAACTTGAAGCATTACCAGCCGGAAGACGACACGTTTATTCTGGAAAGACCATTTTTCTACCAGACCCAACACAATCAGATCCCGTGGGATATCTACCTGGTAATTGATCAGAGCGGCTCAATGCTCAGCGCCCTGATCCACGCTTCAGTAATTGCTGCGATATTCTGCCGCTTGCCGATGCTCAACATCCGGCTCTACCTCTTCGATACCCGGGTTGTCGATTTTACCGAACAGGCCGATTCACCACTCAATGTGCTGCTAAATGTGCAGATGGGTGGCGGAACAGACATCGGTAGTGCACTTGCCTTTACCCACAGCCAAATTGAGCACCCACAACGTTCTATCGTTGTCCTTGTCAGCGACTTTGCTGAAGGCGGATCGCCACAGCCACTCTATCAAACTGTCGACAAGATGCAGCAAGATGGCATTACCCTCCTCGGCCTGACAGCATTGGATCAACAGGGCAATGCCCAGTACAACAACCATGTAACCGAACATTTGCTCGTGAAAGGTATGCCCATCGCATCAATGACACCGGAAAACTTGAGCCAATGGATTGCCGAGGTGATAAAGAAATGACGCTGCTAGCCTGGACCCAACAAATTACCGATGAATTCCTGCTGACCTGGACCAATCGTGGCCTGCTCCGCCGTGCCAAAAAGCAGGCAGCCAATGCAGATATCACTCAATGGCAGATCGAAGAAAATACAATTAGCGGCCACATTGATAGTTTTCAGGTCACTCTGGCAACCCCCGAACTGACTGCCTTACAATGCGATTGCGGAGCCCTTGAGCCTTGCAGCCATAAAATAGCCTTTATACTTGCTCTGCAATCCCTGCCTGCATCGCAACCCGCAGCAAGCCCCGTAGCATTCGAACTAGCCCCATGGCTTGTCGAAAACTATGCAGAGCTGGAAGCTATTTTTGGCAAGACCAAAAGCCAGAAAGCGCTGACAAGCTGGCATAAAGGCGCACCCATAAAACTGAGTACTCATCCCGATCACGCGCTGATCGACTGCCAGATTGGCAAAAAAACCTATCAAGTATATTTGCCCGCCCAAGTTGACTGGAGCCGCCTCGTTTGCTCTTGTCAGGAAACTCGTTGTCAACACCAAGCCTTGGCAATAATAGGGCTATCGGTGCAGGAGTCTCGCTTCACCTTGCCTTCTGAGCAACAACAAACACAACTAAAAGAGCCTCAGCAAGAGAAAATTAAGGAGGTCGAACACTGGCTCAACCAAATACTGGGCTATGGACTGAAGAACGTCTTACCGATCCAGCTAACGCAAGGAGAGAGCTTCGTTACCGAACTGGGTCAGCACGACCTACCGAAAATCGCCACCTTGCTGGGAAAACTGCTGCGAACCCTTGATGGTGTGACCAAACGGCATCTCACCGCAACGGCTGATATTGCCCTTGAACAAATTGGACAGTTGCTGCTTTATCTGCGAGCAATTCAGGCCGCACCGAGCCAACTCCCCCTTTACCAACTGGCAGGTCGACACAAAAGGCAATATACCCCTGTCACCTTACAGGATGTCATGGCTGTCAGCGCTGAATACTGGCATAGCGAAGACGATGCCAGAGGCTACCGTTTCTACCTGTATGAACGACAAGCCGCGCGCTGGTACTGCATTAGTGAAGGTCGCAAAGCCCATATGGATCGCAGTTGGGACCACCGTGCCGCACTAAAGGGACAACGGATTATCACGGCAGACAATCAGACGGTTTCCCTACCTGAACTGGCCTTGCAAAGTGTCGATTTTAAGGGCCAAGTGAGCGATAACCAGTCGTTGAAAATAGACCGCCTGCTTTCAACCCCGCAAACTATCAGTTGGGACAATTTGGTGAACGACCCGTCCTTGTCGGTCCATGCACAGTGGCAACGACTGGGAAACCAGTACAGTCAACCTTTTTTCGACCCACTGACCGATGCATTAGGCTGGGTGATCACTGACAGCGATATGATGGTGGCTTGGCACTCACACCAAGCCTATGGCAGCTGCACCGTAGAGACCCTATGCGGTCAAACGCTCGCCATTACCCTTGGCGCACATTGCCAAAGGAAAGCGGGATACAAGGGCCCCAAACTGTTATTCGGACGTTGGGCGCCCAGCGTATCAGCGGTGGGATTCCATGTATTGGATATATTCACTGCAACGGACTTCAATACTAAGGCAAAAAGCCATGCACAACCATAATCTCAGCACCTTTTTCAGCCAGTGGCACCAGATCGCCCAAATTATTTGCCTGCAGGGAACAGACAACCTGACACCATCAATCCGCACCCAGCTAAAACGATGGCAGCAGGATGCTGAACTATTGGGTCTTGTCGAAGTGCTTCCCCTTAGCCAACAGCTGACCACTGATGCAAACAATAATACCAGCACGGCACCAGCGTTCGCTCAACTGCTGGTCCTGATGCAGGCCATTGAACGCTCTGCCATCAGCTGGCAGCTCTCTCAATAGTTAACCCATTTTTGATCAATACGAAAAAAGGAGCGCTTTGCGCTCCTTCCAATTATCTTTTCGCTTGAATGAGTTAAATGTTTTTCTTCGGCTCACCAGTGGCAGTCGGATTGGCTGGATCACCGCTCCATTCATACCAGCCACCATCAAACACACTGATATCTTTCCAGCCCATCACATAGGTGTAGAAGAAAGTTTCTGAAGCTCGCCATCCGGTACCGCAGTAGAAAGAGACTTTCT
Source organism: Photobacterium marinum (assembly GCF_000331515.1). Classification (GTDB taxonomy): domain Bacteria; phylum Pseudomonadota; class Gammaproteobacteria; order Enterobacterales; family Vibrionaceae; genus Photobacterium; species Photobacterium marinum. The sequence goes on along the minus strand of NZ_AMZO01000006.1, from coordinate 559,948 downwards.
GATCTTTATTAATTCCCCATGGCTGCCAATAACGCATCATGACACTTGGGCTGACCATAGTCTGATCCGGATTTCGAAAATCTTCCAGGTGCAATGAGTCAGAACCGGCATGCCCCCATTTAGAACCGACAATCCGACCTTTCGGCTTGATGTAGGTATAACCGCTGATCTTACCAATATACTCATCCCAAGTACGGATACTCACCAGTGACTTATGCTCAGGATCAGTCAGAATATCTCTCGCTTCCGGCACATCAATGATGTACTGAGGATTTGCCGGAATCTGTTTACCAAAATCAACCGGTTCAGCATGGTTACGCATAGGTTCTGTCTGATAACCGGCATCAACCCAGGCAGTCCAGCCACCATTGAGTAACCGCACATCCTTAACTCCAGCGTACATCAGAATATTAGCTGCACGTGCTGCCGGAATATTATCGCGGCCATACAAAATTACGGTTGTATCAAAGCGAATACCTAGGTTTCTGATCGTTTCTGCCAACTTTTTATCATCAACCTTATTCCACAATGGTTCAGATTCGATATCGTTGGTATTGAGGTACTGGGCAGAAGGGATATGTGAAACCAGATATTTTGTCGGCGGACCGTATGCCACCTCCACAATTGCATAACCTTTATCCGGTGAAAAACTGACTTCCTGACTGTCAACCAGTTGCTTCAACCATGATGCTGGAACCAGTTGCTGATAGTTTTCCAATGCTTCAAGTTCGCCTTTATAGGCGGTTACATCCTCTTCGATGAGCCCGACATTCTTCATTCCCATCTGAGCTAATCTCTGTTGCAGTTGCTGCGCTTTATCGGCTTCGCAATACAGAAAAGTGCTCTTACCCTTTTGAATACCATGCTTATCAAGCAAAGCGGCAAAATCGTCTGAATTGAGGCCATCCAGCCAATCCGCGTCAATATTGAACGCCCCTGGATAATGGCCACCACGACTCTGGTCTGCTTCCGGCCAGCCGTTGTAATGATTACTGGAACGGCAATCAATGACCTGATAGTCATTCGAACTCAGTTCTGCCAAATCATTGAAACTTGCAGCCATCGCCGGATAAGAAAAAATTGCAACAGAAGATAACATTAACAGTCTGTTTTTTAACATAATAAACCGCCAAATATAAAATTAATGGCATATGTTACCTTATCGATATCATGCTTTATTGCTCGGTGATCACACTCCCTGAATTCCCAAAAGCTGCCATACTCTGAACAGCTTATATAATTAAAAATATTTATTATTACGGTTACAGGTGTGTTGCGTATGTCTGTCCAGCAAATCTTGACTGCCCGACTAAATATCTCATCAATACTGTCAACAACAATCACAGCCATTGTGCTGACAGGCTGCAGTTCATTTTCAGACTCAGATTACAACATGCACACTTACCGCTTCCACGATTCAGCCAAAGGCTTTATTAGCCTTAATGACACTCGCATTAACGGTGCAATTGTCGATAAAGGCCTTTTCTACCCTAAAAGCGCCTTCTCATTTACCTACCGTTATTGCGCAAAAAACACACAGAGTGCAGCCGCTGATATAGAAGAGTTCGATCTTCTGGCTAAAAGGGTCTGTGATGCTAACCATGGCCAACTAATCCACCAACAAACAGGAACATGGTGTGTTGATGATGCCAATACAGTACAAGAATACCCTTTGTTCTATGCCAAAATTTCAAGGACCGAATTATGGGCAGATTTATGCCTGGATGGCCCTTTTGTCACTCTGAAAGTCATAGAAAATACTGAAGCAAGCCGGGATCAGTGGTTTGAAGCAGCTCAGATTCTGGGCTATCAGCCCTACTCTTCCAACCGCAGATTAGTTGTACCAGACTCAACACACGGACACCTCTACGATGCTCCTAAGGAGCCAGTGGCAACAGAATTCTGGAACGAAGAGAGTGAATATATCTACACCCAAATCGGCGCTGTCGTCTGCCTCTATAACCGACCTGAAGATACTAATATTGGTTACACCTATCGGGGAACAGTCCACAGTGTCGGCAACGGAATGGTGAAAGTCGCCGCAACCACTAAATTGAGAGGCGATATTCGAACAGCCCCGGTATTGGAAGAAATTGAGTGGCACCGGCTGGCGTATATTACCGCCGCTGCCAACTCATGGTTTGTTTGTGGTTAGTTATTAGTAACTTAAGCAATATATAGGTTGATTAACGCAGTTCGAAGAAACGCACCTGCTCTTCTACCTGCTGGCTGACATGATTCATCTCGTTACTGCTGGCAACGGTATCTGAAGATATCTGGGCAGCTCTGTTAGACAGCTCCTGTACCACATGCATATTGGTACTGATTTCAGCCGCTACCGAACTCTGCTCTTCCGCTGCCGTTGCGATTTGTTGAGTCTGAGCATTTACTTGCTGGATCATCGCCAGAATCTCTTCAATCATCTCATTACTTTCAACAACCCTGCCTTCTGCAGACGTCGCAATTTCAGTACTCTCAGCCATCATACTCACCGCATGCTCACAGGCAGAACTCAGTTGAGTCAGCATGGTCTCAATTTCATTCACTGAAGACTGAGATCGCTGAGCCAGGCTACGAACCTCATCAGCAACAACGGCAAAACCGCGCCCCTGCTCACCAGCACGCGCTGCTTCAATCGCCGCATTCAATGCCAGCAGGTTAGTCTGCTCAGAAATGCCACGGATCACATCAAGAATACTTTCGATCCGGCTGGACTCATCGCGAAGTTGCCCCACTACAGCCGAAGCCTTATCGAGGTTGCTCACCAGCCCCATCACCGCATCTTTAGTTTCATGAGATGATTCAATTCCTTTATGAGCCAGTGCAGTCATACTGTCAGAAGTATGCGCGGTTTCAGAAGTATTATTAGCGATATCTTTACTAGTGATAGTCAACTCTTCAATTGCTGTCGCTGCCTGAACTGTATTATCAGAAACCTCTGTCGCAACACTTTGGATATGATTATTCGCTTCAAGCAATGTCTGGCTGTTATTAGTCACAACCATGGTTGAACTGCTAATTGCCGCCAGAGTCTTGTTCAGGTTCTGAATGGTGATATTCAGGGCATCGCTAAGTTGCGCAATCTCATCTCCGCCTTCAACATCACAATGGGTAGTCAGCTTGCCTTTCGCTAGGTCATCTGCTGCATCTTTTACCTTATTGATGTTGCGGATCATTTTATTCGAGAACCAGACAGCAACGATGCCGGCTACAGCAAGGGCAATGACCATTGAGATATAGTACATCCAGGTGGCATTATCGATAGCATCAGTCGCATCTTTATACGAAAAATCAGCCGCCTGCTTATTAATTTCTGTCAGCTCTTTGAATTGCTTATCCAGCTCGGTGTAAGAATCACGAAATGCGGCAAACACAGGAAACGGAGCTTTGTGATTCTCGCTGGCCTGCATCGCTTTCACAAAGGCATTGGTCTTGTCCTGAAAAGTCAGGATTTGACGCTCCAGCTTTTCGACCAGAGCCATGTCACCATCAAATTCACGTCTCAGTTTCGTCATCAACTCAGGCGTTTTCTTTGTTGAGCGATCGATGTTAGTAATATAACCATCAACCTGATTGCTTAGATTCAATAGATAGGAAATCTGCAAACCTCTGACATTCAACATAATGTCAGTTTGCAGGCTTTTAATATTTTCAAAAGAGATAGTCGCAGAAAATGTGTGGCTATAAAACTGATTAAAATTACTGGCTACTCGATTGTTTGCTGATTTTATAAATAGTGATGAAAAAATGAAAATGAAAGAAATGAGGAAAACCAAAAAGAGGAGTTTGGTCTTTATCGATAGCTGTTTTATATTCATATAGCAATAAATCTCTTTTAATTATTGTTTATCAAGAGATTACATAAACTACAGGGTAAGCAACCTCAAGATAAATCATTTATTTCGTCCTGTTAAACCGTCGCCATTTAACAGACCTGCATAATACATCGCCGCAAGGTTAGGTACAATTACAAGTTTCTTAAAAAGGAAGAGCGACTCAAAACACGAATAACACTACTATAAATAAGAGATTTCAGAATCAGACTCACATTTTTCACCATATTAATAAGGTATTGTTTTAAATATCATTCTCCAAACATAAACAGCTTATACGACATAATTCAATGATAAATATCGATATAAAAAAGGCCTGATACCCCAAATAGAAATGTGACATCAGGCCTTATAACATGTTGTTAATTTACAGTTTAAACTTACCCACCACTGATATCAGCTGACTGTTTGCCGCCGCAAGGCTTAGTGTTTCATTCAGTGTCGCTTCTTCATTTTGAGATAATTGACTCACAATGCCTCGTATCTCATTCATATTCTGGGTAATTTCCCCGGCAACTGAGCTTTGCTGTTCTGCCGCTGTCGCAATTTGAGTATTAAGGTCATTCATGTGGTTAACTGACTCTGAGATGGTATCAAGATCGCGAGCTACAAGGGATGTCGTTTCTGCTGACTTCTCACACGTCGATTTCGTCGTATCCATTGCTGTAATCGCATCATTAGAACCGTTACGGAGATTGTTCAGTGTCTGCTCAATTTCACCGGTACTTTCCTGCGTTCTGGCCGCAAGAGCACGTACTTCGTCAGCAACAACTGCAAAGCCTCGGCCTTGTTCACCGGCACGTGCTGCTTCAATCGCTGCATTCAGTGCCAACAGGTTAGTTTGCTCGGCAATTTCACCAATCACTTTCAGAACGTTGGTGATTTCTTGGGTGTCTTTTTCAATGGCAGTAATGCTGTCAGATGTTTTTTCAACTTCATCAACCAGCTGCGAAACCGTGGTTGTCGCCTGTGTGACGACGTCTTTAGATTCAACAACCTGCGAGTTTGTTTTATGCGTAAACTCAGATGCTTCTGCCGCATTACTTGCCACATCGCTGGCGGTCGCACTCATTTCTTCCACCGCGGCAACAACCTGATCGGTTTCAGAGGTATGAGCAATCAGTACCTGATGATTAACTTCAGTCTGCTTTTTAAGCTCATCCACACTGTGAGATATATGCTGCGAAGCCTGAGAAACATCACGCATCATTGTTTGCAGATTCGCAATAAAGACATTTATTCCCTGTGAAATCTGACCAAGATCATCATCGCTGGTCACAGGTAAACGACGGGTAAGGTCACCATTCCCCTGAGATAAATCCGTCACCATTTCTTTCAATGACAAGATCGGGCGGTACAGGAAGTTCAGTATAGCCACAACCAATACGATCCCAACAGCTAACATCAGCAGCGAGGTGAAAATAGCATTTGTCAGCGCCTTATCCACTTCAGCATAGGCAACTGACTCATCGACACCGATAAACAGATACCAACGCTTGCCGTTAACCAACTCGATTTCACGGGAAAAAGCCACCTTGTTTACACCATTCAGTGTATAAGGCATCGTCAGCTCATGATTTGCCACCACAGCCTGCCACACATTCGCCATGCCCAGGTTATCCAAGCGAACGCCAACCTTAAGAGCAGGAGAATTGGATGCCAGCGCCATTCCCGTTTCATCAACAATCGACGTTACAGCGCCGGGAAAGTTCACGTTTTGAACGGTTTCAGAAAGAATCGACAGCTCAATATCCCCAAGAATAACCCCGTTACTTACGCGCTTAACAAGCGAGATTAGCTGCTCACCAGTACCTGAGTCGGTATAAATGTCAGCTAAAGTCAGACTGTCAGACCTCTTTCCCTGTTTATACCAAGGGCGGACACGAGGATCGTATTTATCTGTATCAGCAATACCGTTAACCCAGACATCATCGCTTTCATTCATGAAGGCGCGGCCATCATCCAACCCAAAAACAACATAACTGAATCCGGATCCCTCTGCCGTTAATTTCGCCAGCTTTACAAAACTCTCCGGAGTCAGGTTCGGATCGTAATTATCAGCAACAGACTGAACAGACTTTGCCTTATTAATGAACCAGGTTTCTATCCTGCCAGCCTCATAAGACAAGGTCGACATTGATTTATCATTCACTGCATCAATCGTACTTTCTTTCAATGAAAGATAAGCAAGCCAATTAGAAGCGAGCAGACTTGCTGCTACTAATAATGCAACAGATATTATTATTGTTTTTTTAAACCCGAGCGAGTTCATTTATTCAGACCCTTTAATAATGGATATAACTTTATAGGGAAGAAAAGCTTAAAGCTGTATGTCACTCATACCCTAAAGCAACTCATAACAGCTCAATATTAATAACAACACGCATTTGATTATTCTTATTGGCTATGTATGCAAAAAGTTCGCATAATCTTCCACAACAGAAGGGCGAGAATTCTAATTAAGGAGAGATAAAAAGCAAGGTGAACTCAGTCAACTTGGTTATAGTTTCGCCGGAATTTAGAAAAATAACATATGAAAATTATGTTCTGCGATAAACACACGAAATGAATCAACTAATTTCATAACATATCACCACGGCATACTGTTAATTTGCATGAAGAAAATGAGACAAGATAAAAGCAAATGTGAAGAGTTACTTCAAATTCATGTTTTTATGAAAGCTCCAAATAATAGACAATGCATTGCTTAACAATAAATTCATAATACAAACCGGCATTTCCATTAAGCATTTCTTTAGAGCAAGATCACATTATTTCCGCAACATGTATCATTTAAAATCTGGATTTGTACAAATTGAGCATTTTATAATTAACGTGTTTCACCATACCCAAAACATAAGCAACCATACTCATTAAATATTGCTCCCCTTATTATTCAGGGATTTGAAGACCATGAAATTAACAATAAAGACGAAACTAACTGCACTCTTGTGCATTCCCCTACTCGTTTTGGGGGGATTTTTTATTGCAAGTCAATTAAATACAGAAAAAAACGTCCTGGAAGTTGAAAGTAATAATGTAAAGCGCCAGGTTGCTAAATTAATGAATGACAATTTAATGGGTCAGGTTGACACAGTCAGCCGCTCCATTACGGGTTATTACGAGCAATCAAAGCTGGAAAATATTAAAAAAGATCTAGGCACAGAGATCACAACATTTCGTAATACAATTAAGCATATGTATCAGAACAGCAATTCTGTATATGATGCCAAAAACAACATTAACGCTTTTATTAATGAGTATCGCTGGGACAATGGTCGCTATATCCTTGCATATGATGCAGAAACCATTGTTAACGTTGCTAACGGTGTTAATGCCAGCATTATCGGAACCAGCTCTTACGACAAAACCGATAAGAAAGGTAACTACTACGCCCGCGATATCGTTAATGCTGCTAAAAATAATGAAATTGGCTTCAGCCAATATTACTTCCTTAACCCTACAACCAACAAAGTTGAAGCAAAGATAACCGCTTCTGTCTACTTTGAACCACTCAATCTCGTTATTGCTACCGGTGAATACATCAGTACCCTGAAGCAGAGCAAACTTCAGGCTGCACTGGACACCATCAGCTCCAGTAAATATGGTCAGAACGGTTACTTCTGGGTACAGGATAAAGATGGAAAAATCCTGGCTCACCCGAAAAAAGAAATTATCGGTACTGTCATTCCTTCAACGACATCTCTGATTGCTAATCAGATTCAGGGCAAATCAGATGTTTTCGTCAAGATCGCATTTGAAAACCCGACAACCAAGCAAACCGAAAAAAAAATGGTCTACGCCAAAAAGGTATTCCCTGAATGGGGATGGACCATTGCGACCGGTGCTTATGAAAGTGACATCCTGACTATTCAGAAGGGTCTGACTGACGCAACTCAGGAGATCTTCGATGAAAATGTCAACATGAGCATCACTATTACAGCGATTCTGCTAATTCTGGCCGTGATCATTGCTGTAGCGATTCTGAATGTGATTATTAAGCGTCTGGTGATCCTGAAAGAGCGTATTGATACCCTTTCAACTGGCGAAGCAGACCTGACCTCTCGTATTGATGTCGCTTCAGACGACGAACTTGGTGATATCGGTATTTCAGTCAACAACTTCATCAAGTACCTTCAGTCTATGATTCTAGAGATCTCTCAGGCTTCAACTCATATCACTGAAGGCATCAAAGAGCTTAACCAACAGTCAGAACGAAACAATCAAGCACTGGCTAACCACGCATCAGAAACTGATCAGGTTGTCACCGCCATTACTGAAATGAGTTCGACCGCTGAAACCGTTGCCCAGAGTGCGACAGATACAGCGTCTAACACTCAAAAAGCCAACGATGAAGCAATGTCATCAAAGACTATCGTTTCTGAAGCATCTAACAGCGTTATTGCTCTGGTTGATGAAGTCAGCACAGCTTCTACCAGTATTAACACCATGAACGAGAGCACACAGCAAATCGTTAGCGTGCTGGGCGTGATTGGTGAAATTGCCGAGCAAACCAACCTGTTGGCACTGAACGCAGCGATTGAAGCAGCCCGTGCCGGAGAACAAGGCCGAGGCTTTGCGGTTGTAGCTGACGAAGTCCGTTCACTGGCAGCTCGCACCCAGACAAGTACCGCGGAGATCAACGAGATCCTGGCAAAACTACGTGATGATGCATCAAGTGCTGTAGCTGCTATGGAAGTAACAAAGACCAGCTGTGAAAGCACAGCAGAAAGCACAGCAAAAGTGTCTGACAGCCTGGATGCAATGACCAGTTCGATTGTTGAAATCAACGATCTGAGCTCTCAAATCGCAACGGCTTCAGAAGAACAAAGCTCTGTGACTGAAGAAATCAGCCGCAACATGAGTAATATCCGCGAGATGGTTTTCGAACTGACTCAAAACAGCCAGGCGACTGTCGACAGCACGCAAAACCTATCTGCTGCGAACTCCCAGCTAAGTGCACTGGTAAGCAAATTCAAGTTACAGTAAGCGCACAAGCAGTAACACTTAAACAAATAATCCCTGCACAAAAACCGCTGAACTATCAGCGGTTTTTTATTCGAAGGTCTTACAGTTCAAATGCCGGAATCAACGAAACCAACGTCAGGGCACCCAAGCATAAATTGAACATCCGCTGCTTTTCAGCCGAGTTCAAATGAGCTTTAATCCAGCTTCCCAAACAAGCCCAGCAACTGTTCGCAAAAAAGCCGAACACAGTAAACACCACAACAATATTCAACACAGATAACCAATATTGCTCCGGCACACTATAACTGGTGACCAAAGCCAGGCTTGCCATCCACGCCTTGATATTACCAAGCTGGAAAACAATTGCCTGCAAAAACGAAAGCGGCGCTCCCCTGTTCTTTGAACCAGACATACCACTGAGAAAAATCAATTTTGCCACCAGCCAAAGCATATACCCCAAACCAGCATAACGAAGTGACTTATAGACTACGGGATGCTGCTCCAGAGCCACCGCCAGTCCACCAGCACAAAACAGAAGCAGGCAAACAATACCGAAGCGAATCCCGACAAGATGCTTCAAAGACTGCCTTACACCAAACTGAGCGCCGGAACTGGCCAGCAGAAAGTTATTCGGCCCCGGTGTTATTGCGGTAATAAAAGCAAATAAACTCATTGCTGGCATTAAATCCCATACTGTTTTCATCCTGATTCCCTGAAATGCTGATACCTGTTACCGACACAGCGTAACCATGGGAAAAGGCCAACACCTATTGTTTATTCGTCACCATGACAATTCTTCTGTTTCCTTCTGCCTCTTCCTTATTTATTCTTTAATCAAGAACAAAATGTAACCCATACAAAGGTGACAATGTTTATTCCCGATATCTCCGGTCGGCCGGGGCCTAAGTTTCAGGCTTTGGCCGATGCACTGGCTGAAGCCATCGAAAGTAATGAGCTGAAAGCTAATTCCAAACTACCTCCACAACGCATTTTGTCTTACCGGCTAGGGGTTACTGTCAGCACCATTACTCGAGCTTATCAGGAACTTGAACGTCGGGGATTAACAGAACCTAAAGTCGGCAGTGGTACCTATGTGAAAGATCGTGAGGCTGAACAGCAGAGCTTCTACAATCCCATCACCACCCGTAGCGGTATTGATCTTGCGGTCTGCCGTCCGCTACTTCTCAGCCAACAACACCATCTCTCAACCGCATTGCAAGAACTGTCTCTTGAACCGGTCGCTCAGAAAGCCGTGCTTGATTATTACAGTGCCGATGGTTTGCAGGGCCATAACCAAATCCTTCAGCAATGGCTGAGCAAAAAGATGCGGAGCGAAATAGACAACCGTCGGCTGCTCTGGACATACGGCGGCCAGCACAGTCTGACAACCATAGTTCAAGCCCTGACCCGCCCGAGCGATACCATTCTTGTTGAAGGGCTGACCTATGCTGAATTTATCCGCACTTGCCAGCATTCCGAACGCAAACTGGTGCCAGTCCGAATGGATGACCAAGGTATTGATCCTGACGATCTGGAGCTGCACTGCAAAAGGCACAAACCACGGCTACTTTACCTGACACCGGCAATCCAAAACCCGACCGGTATTCAGCTCAACGACAGTCGCCGCCTGAAGGTGATTGAAATCTGCCGACGTTACAAGATAATGATTATTGAGGATGATGTACTTTACTGCCCGCCAGAAAACCGTATTACGCCGATTGTCGCTATAGCGCCGGATATTACCTTTTATGTCGGCAGCTTTTCCAAGTACTTTGCTGGAGGGCTTCGGGTCGGCTATATCGTCATGCCCCTACACCTTAAAAACACCATGGAGAAAGCCCTTCGTGCCAGTTGTATGAATATCAGCCCGCTAATGACAGATCTGGTTTGTCGCTGGCTGAGAAACGGGGCGATGGAGGCTGTCGATAATGAAATTGCAATGGAACTGAAAGCCCGTCATCGACTTTTTAATCAGTATTTCCACCAGCCCAATCCGGCAACTGTTCCGGGATTCAACTGTTGGCTGAAGCTGCCAGAGCCTTTGACCGGATACAGCTTCAGCAAGCAACTAAGTGACAAAGGCGTTGTGGTAAGAGAGGCCGAAATGTTTACCGTGGGACGTTATCCGGCTCCTGCCGCAATCAGGATATCCCTGACAGGACCATCAAGCCGCAATGAACTTAAAACCGGACTGGAGATTATCAAAAACGAAATCCAGCGAAGCAGTTAAAATAAAGGCTATCCATACCTGTCAATTAGGACGTATGGATAGCCTGAGCACTTAATGTTTTAACGCAATACGATGCAAAGTAATGTAATTACAATCGAATATCGTATTTCCTTCCGATATCAACAACAGCTGCTACTGCTACAACGTGAAGCATACTGGCTACTACAACTCTCACCACGGTTACCCAAACCTTCGTCACTGTTGCCGAGATAAGTCGCTTCAGACAGGTAGAAACCGCTAAACACATCTTCAAAATCAGCAAATACAGAACGCTCTGCCAATCCTGTTGCTATTAACGCCTGCTGCCATGCCTTCACTTTCGGAAAATCAGACAGAAAATCATACTTGGTATGCTTCTCAATAATGTCAGCACGATGAAGTAAAGGCAGCCAGGCAATATCAACATTGCTCAGTGATTCACCTTTAAAGTAAGGGCCGTCACCTAATACTTTTTCTGCCTTTGCAAAAGCTTTGCTGAGGTTAGCCGATCTTTCTGCTAGGGTTTCACAATCCGGGCTTCTCATTGCGCCGCACTGAACAAGATACTGCTTCGCACCCTGGTAACTCCATGCCCGATCGATTGCTCGCTGTTCTGGCGACACATCGCTCTCAAGCAAACCATAAACCTCATTGATATACTCAACGATGGCTTCTGACTCAAATAACGCAGTACCATTTTCGGTGACCAGAACAGGCACCTGTCCATTAGGAGACAAATCAAGAAACCATTGCGGCTTATCTTTCAGGCTGATGTACTCAATATCATAGGCAATGTTCTTCGCTTCCAGTAAAGCTGTTACACGTTGAACAAATGGACAGATTTTAAAACTAATTACTTTGATCATCTTTTTCTCTCATTGTTTTCAAAAGTACTTATAAGACGAAGAGGAATTAAAAAAGACGAAAAAAAATCATGATTTTTTCAGCATTTATTGCAAGAGTTTGATTTTAAATCACAATCTATGACGTTGCCGTGCTGATCAAGAGAGAGATGGCAGCAATCTTCAAAGGATTTACGCAATAACATCCGACCTTTCTGCACCCGGGATTTCAAAGTGGAATAGCTGATCCCCTGCTTTTCCGCATACTCTTTTTGAGACAGGCCATGCACATCAATTGCAGAGATCAATTCAGACACATCTGCTGGCAACGCCTGAATAAAAGGAAGCAGGCACGGAGACAGAGCGTCTTTGATATCAGAATCTTTCTGTTCATACCAAAGGTCGTCAGAACTTAGTCCACGTGTTTTTGCTTTATCCCGATAAAAATCAATGATGGCATTACTTGAAACCTGGAAAAGCCAAGACTTAATACTGTCCTGCTCTTTAATCGCATGCAGGTTTTGGTAGGTTTTTATCAGAATATCCTGGAGCAAATCATCAACATCATCGGCATCAGATACCCGTGAATGTAAAAAAGCCCTGATTGCCGCCTGATACTCTTTCCAAACAAACTCGATATTCATTTGCTGCTCCGTTGAACTGCTTCTTACTTAAATACTAACCGCGCGCATGATACGCCTAATAGAAAAATAAAAAAGCCTGCACAACAACCTCCGTACTCGTTTTATCCTCCGGAAAAGATGCCGCTGCACAGGCATTTAGAAATACGCTCAGTCAGTAAGGGACTAATTCCGGTTAATCGTAATATCAGAGACGAAACCGTGTTCTGTTGCTATCAAAGCCTGTTTTAACATCATGGCTGCTTCATCCGCTGTCATAAAACTTGAGGTGTCCATTTCTTTGCCGCTGGTTGTCCAGAAATCAGTTGCCATCCCACCCGGATAAACAGCAATAAGCTTCATCGGACTCCCTTTCAGTTCCAATCGCACAGACTCCACCAGCCCTTTGACCGCCCACTTCGCGGCACAATAAGTTGATTCACCCGCCTTAGCAACCTGAGCAGCAGTAGACATCACAATCACAACATTAACTTTATGAGTACGATAACGAGCGACCAGCTCACGCAACAAATAGATAGTCGATATGACATTATTCTGAATTAAGTCATTGATAGCCTGAGGGTCTTGCTCCTCAATCGAACCAAAATACCCGCTACCTGCGCAATGGATAACCGTATCCGGCACTTGTTCCAAACCATCCAGTAATGCAGCAACATCGGCAGGATCACCCAAATCAGCAGGATGACTCTGCACGTCACCGCTCATTTTTCCGACCACATCTGACAAGCGTTGCTGATTACGTCCACTAAGCAGCAACGTCTCCCCGTCCGCGTTATATAACTTCGCAAGTGCCGCGCCAAGGCCGCTACTTGCCCCTGTAATCAAAATCATATTGATGCTCCAAAATCCTTCACGAACTGATTCACGTCATTTCTGTTCAGCAATCTGTATTTATCTTTTTCAAAACTTTGATAGAGCCTCTGATGAAACTCGCGTGAGTTCTTATTATGGCGGTGCTCGTATTGTGACGCCCAGGTCAGCAAGGCCTGAAAGTTTGCATCTGCCGCCTCAGGATCCAGTTGTTTTGAGCTTTCAGAGCCTCTGCTTAATAAAGCTTCATAGCAATCCTGCCATTGGAAATCGAGATAAATCATCATATCTGCGCATTCCACTAGAGGTTCGATTAAGGCGCCGAAAACACCTTCAACAACCCAGTCGGATGACTGTTTAATCTCTTCGATGGCAATAGCTACCTGTTCTTCACTACGTTTCTGGTTATAACCGCCTGGCATCCAGAAAACAGAATCGAGATTCACAACATCTGAACCATTGTTTTCTGCCAAAGCCGCTGCCAACCATGTTTTCCCGGAACCTGAATTTCCCAAAATTAAAATTCGACTCACCTTAGACTCCAATGTGGTGTTTCCTTAAAGCGATGAATACTGACTGCGGATCATCTCTATAAAATGCGCCACAATCGGCGAGTTATTTCTTCGGTCATAAAGCGCACACAAATCAGCCGGAAGTGACTCTTTCAACCGAATAAACTTCACGTTATCCCATTTATTGCTACTGAAACTCTCTGGCACAACAGAGATCAACTCGCTGGTAGCCACTACCGCCATAATCGTACCGGGTTCAATCACCTCCTGCACAATCTGTGGACGACACCCTTTTTCCTGACAGGCATGGATGAACATTTCTGCCGAAGCTGAATTGCGCGTATCGAGAAAAGCAAATTCTTCATTATCCAACTCAGCAACAGAGATAACCTGTCGCCCGCTCAACGGGTGATCATCAGATACGACAACACATAAGTTTTCCCGAAACACGGTTTCAGAACAAAGCGGATGGATATTGAAAGAATCGGCATAGCGAGACAGGCCGACGTCGATACTCTTATCGAGTAAACGCTTTTTCTGTTGCCGCGGAGAAAGTTCCACAAAATTAAAATGATAGTTGGGATATTGGTTTTTAAACCGTTTCAGCACCGAACCAAAACCAGCGTAAAACACGGAGCTCACAAGCCCGATATTGATAACCTTGTTTTGCTCCCGTCCGACCTTAATCGCATTGTGTAACGCGCTGTCGATGGTATCGAAAATCCGCACACACTCTTTTTTCAGCTGCAAACCGACTTTGGTCAGCTCCACATTGCGCGAATCACGAATAAACAAGTCATAGCCAAGCAATGCTTCAAGTTCTTTGATTTTCGCACTGAGCGGTGACTTAGTAATGTTTAAGCGTTCGGCTGCCTGGCCAAAATGCTCATGCTGAGCGACTTCATAAAAATAGCGCAGCATTTTCAGTGAAATACGCCCTTTCGACACAAAGCTTTCTGTTATCTCGTTCTTCACCATTTTTGCAGTCCTGCACTATGGTTAGGTTTACCGTTATTTTGCATATTCTTGTTATAGACAATGTGACCCGAATAACAGCCTTTGCTGCTATTTGCTAAATTCAACCAGAGTGCTCACATTCTCGCCAAGTAACTATTCTGTTTTTGCTGACAAACATGCTTTTTTTAGCGATTTTTCGCGAACAATAGTGAAGCTAAAGTGAAGGCCTGACCCAAAGAAGTATCAGAAGGTAACAGACATGCATAACGATCCAGTTAAAAACGCCCTTGCCATCATTCAGGCTCGTAAACCCGGCTTCCAGCCAAAGGCTGCTTTTATTTTAGGTTCCGGCCTAGGGATGTTGGCCGACGAGCTGAAAGGCAAAACAGTCATCCCTTATGAGGAGCTGGATGGTTTCCCGGTAAGCACGGTTGAAGGTCACTCAGGCGAGCTGGTACTTGGCACCATGAATGGCGTGGATGTGGTTTGCATGAAAGGTCGCGGACACTACTACGAACACCAGACAATGAAAGTAATGACTACACCGGTTCGCACGTTTAAAAAACTGGGCTGTGAATTCCTACTGGTAACCAATGCGGCCGGCTCCCTTCGTCCTGATAAAATTGATGTCGGCTCTCTGGTGATCTTCCATGACCACATCAACACCATGCCGGAATCACCGATGACAGGCGCAAACGATGACGAATACGGGCCACGCTTCTTCAGTCTGGCTAATGCTTATGACAAAGAGCTACGCAAAAAAGCATTCAGCGTCGCCGAAACAAAAGGAATTAACGTCAACCCGGGTGTCTTTGTTTCTTATACAGGCCCGAATTTCGAAACCGCTGCCGAAATCCGCATGATGCAAATCATGGGCGGTGATGTTGTCGGAATGTCCGTTGTACCGGAGGTGATCTCTGCCGCGCATTGCAACTTACCGGTACTGGCAATCTGCGCGATCACCAACATGGCGGAAGGACTGAGCGATGTTAAGTTGTCTCACGAACAAACGCTAAAATGCGCAAAAATGGCGGAAGCCGATTTCATTCACCTGATCAAGGCATTCATAGATACGCATTTTAAACCGGCTGAATAACAGTTAAGTAACTGACAATTAAGTCTGCTAAGAGCCTTTTATGCTGTCGGTTAACGACCATTTTTGAACAATACCGACAGCAATTCCTCGACCAATACAGTTACTCTGTCAACTCATTAAATGCCTTATATCGGGACAACATCTGCAATCCTTCAGCTACCGGACGATAGGTAATATACCCGCAGTAAGTATTTACTCCCTTAGCAAATCCTTTATCAGTCCTGAGAACGGTAAGACCCTCTGATGCTAAACGAGTTATATAACCTAACGTCGCGTTGGTCAGAGCGATAGTTGATGTTCGCGGATAAGCACCGGGCATATTTGTCACGCAATAATGTGTCACTCCATTCACTTTATAAACAGGCTCAGAGTGCGAGGTTGGTTTTGAAGTTTCAATACAGCCTCCCTGATCGATACTGACGTCAACAATCACACTCCCCGACTGCATTGAAGCCACCATCTCTTTTGTCACAAGGTGCGGTGCCCTGCCCCCTGGATGCAATACACCGCCAACCAGCAGATCAGTATCAGCCAATTCGCTGGCAATAGCCTCCTGTGATGATAGAGCCACCCTGTGATTTTCCGAACGGCCCTGCTGCAAAGCACTAAAACGCTCTTTATGACGGGTAAAAATCACTACTTCACTACCGATTCCGTCAGCAACTTTTGCCGCATGACGGCCAACAACACCGTCACCCAAAACGACAACCTTACCGTAACGCTGACATAAAACCGTCCCCAACTGCATCCCTTTGCCATCGGCAAACTTCGCCAGGTAATAACTACCGATTGTGACGGCCATATTGCCGGCAACTGCACTCATGGGAGCAAGCAATGGCAACCTGCCGTTTTCGTCCTCAACGGTTTCGTAACCAATCGCAGTGGTACCGGCCTTTAAAAGAGCTTCTGTCAGAGAAGGGGCTACACCAGCCAAGTGCAGATAGGTGAAGAGCATTTGTGATTTCAGGTAAGGATATTCACTCTCAAGCGGCTCTTTGATTTTAACCACCAGCTCGCTGTCCCAGGCCTGTGCAACATTGACAACCTGACAACCGACCTCCATGTATGCCTCATCAGTAAAACCAGAACCAGCTCCGGCACCCGACTGCACTTTCACAACATGCCCGGCACCGATCAATTGTTCGGCACCCAGAGGCGTCAGCGCGACCCGGTTTTCTCTGTTTTTTATCTCCTTGATGACACCGATATCCACCGTGGCTTCCCCTTGTCATATTCGTCAATGCATTGAGTGTAGTTCGGAAATTACCGTGTACTGTTGAGCAAAAAAGACAATGCAAAAAACGTTATTCCGATCTCATTAAAATATGAAGCATGTCGAATACATGAACCACTTCAACTCATATAATCAAACATCTGTTTAAAAGGATTTTAATATGTTGCTATACAAAACAATCATAGGCATCAACAAACAGCTCAATAAACTAGTCAATATCCCGTTTACTCAACTGGAATCAGGCGCAGATAGTTTGAC
Source organism: Photobacterium marinum (assembly GCF_000331515.1). Taxonomy (GTDB): domain Bacteria; phylum Pseudomonadota; class Gammaproteobacteria; order Enterobacterales; family Vibrionaceae; genus Photobacterium; species Photobacterium marinum. The sequence continues at coordinate 542,588 of NZ_AMZO01000006.1, read as the reverse complement.
AAAAGCCGGAGAGTTAATGTCATCGGTCGGTGCGAAAAAAGCCATGATCGTAACAGGGCGATCCAGCTCAATGGCTATCATGCCGCAACTGTGCGAATCACTGAAAGCGCATGATATTGATTATGCAATTTTCAATCAGGTCATGCCGGATCCGACTATTGCTACTGTGGCAAATGGTGCAGACTTCTATAAACAATTTGAGTGTGACTCAATTATCGCCATCGGTGGAGGATCGCCAATTGACTGCGCCAAAGTCATCGGTGCCAAAGTGGTCAAAGACAGACCGGTGCGAACTATGGCCGGTAAACTGAAAATCAGAAGAAAGCTGCCACCATTCCTGGCGATTCCAACAACGGCCGGAACAGGCTCTGAAGCTACTGTCGCCGCGGTTATTACCGATCCTTCAGCACAACAGAAATTAGCTATCATAGATCCTGTGCTTCTGCCAGATTTTGCTATCCTTGACCCCAAGCTAATGACAAGCCTGCCACCGGCGATGACAGCCGCAACCGGAATGGATGCCCTTACCCATGCCATCGAAGCTTACATCGGCACTTACCACACAACACTAAGTGATAACTACGCCACAGAGGCAATACAAAAGATTTTCACCAACCTGCCAATAGCTTATGAAAATGGTCAGGACCTTAAAGCCAGAGAAGAAATGGCGTGGGCATCTTACGAGGCTGGCTGTGCTTTTACCCGGGCGTTTGTCGGCTATGTCCATGCTATAGCTCACCAACTTGGCGGGATATATCACATCGCTCACGGACAAGCTAATGCTGTACTATTGCCGGGCGTACTTCGCCTCCTGCAACCTTATTGCAGGCAAAGATTAGATAACCTGGCTGATATTATTGGCCTAACTGGAGGCGACGCATTTATTGAGGCGGTAAGCAATCTCAATAAACAACTAAATATCCCTGAAGGTTTTAAGGAACTAAAAGCCGAAGATATTCCGATGATAGCCAAACGAGCTTTGGAAGAAGCGCACGGCACATATCCGGTTCCCGGTTATTTAAGCCAGAAGCAGTGTGAACAGCTACTTCATTCATTACTGATTGAAGAAACCGAAGAAGAAGCACTGACGGTGTAACAACTGAATACACAGTTCATGAATTCATACGCTTCAGTCTAAAGCCTGTTTTAAACCTTCCACATAAGCGGGGTATGCCGAGATGGTATTATGCCCCGCTCCTTTTATTACAAATACCGCCTCCAACTGCTCACCAAAACGTTCAACCAACTTCTCACTTCTGGTTCGAGGGATAACCCGGTCATCTTCAGCAATAAAAATATACGTATCGGCGGTGATATCTTTTACCCGCTCGGAAGAAAGATATTTGTCTTTTATCAGCATGGATACCGGAAACATCCAATAATGATCTTTGGCGACATTTTCAATACTGTCGAACGGCGTCACCAAAATCAGCTTATCCACCTTCCGGTTCGCCGCTACATATGTTGCAACTCCGGAGCCCAGACTCCGCCCCATCAGAGATACAGATTCATGCTGCTTGCTGATCTGCTGAAATATCTCTTTAGCATCACTATACAACGCCTGCTCTGTGGGCTCTCCGGTATTATCGCCATAGCCACGGTAAGGGATAAGATAGATACTGTATTGCGGCAAGACCTGCTCAAAAAAAGGAATATTGTCTTCAATGTTTTCGGCATTACCACCGTAGTAAATCAGCGCCTTCGGCAAGTCCGCATTGAGCACCCAGCCCTTCAGCTTCATCCCATTCACCAAAAAACTGATACTATCCGCCCCATATGACTGTCGTGCCGGTTGCGGGAAATAGAGGAACTTTCGCTGCAAAGAACAGAAGGTCAGCGAAAAAACCACATAAATAGCCAACAGAGCAATCAAAAAACTTTTCATGTCAAAACCACTTCATTTCTATCATGAATCTGGTCATTTCGTGTTACCAATATAGCACCAAGGAATAACCCCATATGCATTTATTTGCTCTTAACTTACTGTGATGCTGTTAGCGTTATGTGCATGCTTTCTATGCACGCCATTGACATTGATATAATGAAGGTCATATATGTGCAAATCTGTTTTATGCATAGTTCCAATAAATGATTCGAATATTAGATCTTCTCGTATTCTCCAAGGCTGCGAATGCCGGCAGCTTCTCCGCCGCCGCTCGTCAGCTAAACCTCACCCCAGCTAAAGCAAGCAACTGTATTCAAAGACTGGAAAAAACTCTCGGTATACGGCTGTTTGTCAGATCAACCCGAAACATGCGTCTGTCAAAAGATGGTGAGCGATACCTTCCATACGCTCAGGCCATATTAGATGCGGTTGATAACAGCCGGCATGCCATATCTGAGTCTCGGGAAACAATACAAGGAAAGCTCCGTATCTCTGCGCCTTCAGATTTTGGTCGCAACCGTTTAATTCCGTGGTTGGATAATTTCCAACAAAAACACCCCCAACTTGCCATACAGATTCATATTAGTGACCAGCCTATTGATTTGTTCCAACAATCTATTGACTTGTGTATCCGATACGGTGAGTTACAGGATTCCAGTGTTGTTTCATTACCGCTCATCGCTATGAACCGACGAGCTCTGTGCGCGTCTCCTGCCTACCTGGCTGAACATGGCTTCCCCAAAACCCCTGAAGATCTGAAACAGCACAACTGTATTTGCTACATCCTTAATGAACGTATTTACGACACTTGGCGTTTTCATTACCCGAATGAGATAAAATCCATTCATGTTGAAGGTAACCGCATCTGCGACGATGCAGATTTAGCAAAGAAATGGGCTATTTCAGGATACGGTATTATCTACAAATCCAGGCTGGACTTATTCCCTGAAATTCAAAGTGGCAAATTAGTAGAGATATTTCCTTCGGAATACGGTGAACCAGCTCCGTTACAACTTCTTTGCGATCATCGCCATTCATTAACTCCGGAAGTCAGGTTGCTTCATGAATACATAAAAGCCCACTGTGATGAACTCTATACATGCTCAAAACGTAAATCAGCTTAATGCTAAATCAAACAATCACCGGATATAAAAAGACCTTGAGTAAATCACTTACCCAAGGTCTGATTTAGTGTGTAACAGTAAATCCTGTCACTCTCGTTGAACTAACAATGACGCTTAAACCACAGAAGTCAGAATTGGCTTCAATGAATATTCAGCATTCGTATTCGCCGTATTAGAAATTCCTTCCTCGCTGCCAAATGTCGCCATCGCACCAGTCAGTTTCATCAACTTCACGTTATCAACGTACACTTTCTCTGAATTATATGCCGGGTCATTGTTTTCCTGTCGGTTATCAATACGGAGTTTTAATGGTCCGGATGCCAACACATCACCTGCATTACCATCAATTTCCATTTCAAACTGATACCATTGAGGATTCGCGTACGCCCCATCACCTTTAGTGAGATCACCGATAACTGGTTTAGCATTAGCGATCAGATGATCTCCGGCGTAAACCTCAACACTCAAACTTAAATCCACAGCTTCCCTGCCATAACCAGCAAACGCCAGATCCATCGATAACAGATAATCGGCAGACTTATCCAATTGCTCATTTGTGACCTGTTCAACAGCTACAGGACCATATCGCAACGCCATCATGCGCTTACCGTCTGGAATGATAGCGTTCTTAATTTCATCAAAACCAATATCCAAACCAATAACGCCGGAGTTGTAATAAGTATCCCGCTTAAAATTCCATCCCTTGGCATAAGCCAGGCCAACAGGTGTTTTTCTGTCAGAAAGCGTTTCTTCAAATGAAGCATTTACTACGTCGACCATATCGTAATTATCAGCGTTCAACAGCTTATAGTCAGCTGAAATTGTTCTCGCCGGATCAGACAATAACGACTCGAGCTTAGATACCAGTTGCTCTGAACGATATGTTCCGTCACTGAAACCTATACCTGCTTCAAAAGCCGATGACATCCCTTCAGCTAATTCAGAAATACTCAAATAGCTTCCGCTGTTCTTTCCGATCGTACCTTTATACAAGGACTGTCCGTCAGCACTGATCTGCAGTGTCGCTGTATTATTCTCATTGAGCACAGTCATTGAGATCTGATCTGAACGGTATGGTTCAAAGCTCAGGCCCAAATTACCATTGCTACTTATGTACTCACTCACATGGTATGGCTCATTTGCCGCCTTGGCAGTCAGATACCCCGGAACATCACTGACAATCCATGTTTTGTCACCGTCCTGAACAGTCAGGTATTCAACAGTTTGATCTGTCGCCAACATTGCCACCTCTTTCTGATTAACAAAGAGCTGATACCTTGGTGTTAAGGTAGCCGTAAATGCCTTGATGGATTCAGGTGGTAAATTAGCAAAACGATCATTTACGGTAAGATCGGCAATTGAACATCCGCGAAGATTCAGAGTGTCCCCTTTACCACCATCATGATTGTAAAGTGAAACCTTATGCTCAAGAGAGGTTAAGTCGACATAATTCCGGCCATTATCACCACTAATGATCGTCATATCATTGCCTGCAGACGTGCCGCTAACCTTATAATAGTTATTTCCATCACCACCATTAACGATACCGCCGACAGCATTAACTAAATACTGATCATTACCAATTCCACCTTCGACAGTTCCGTCTCGGGCTACATCAATATTTAAGTTCCATTTTGCTTCTGCCTGCTTAAGTTCACGTTTGGTGAAAGCATCCATCAGCCAGTCGGAGATCTCTGCACCTTGTAATTCACTCGCTGACTTACCAAAAGCGATTTTATTGAATCGTTGAGCAAAGTTCAGGCTCAGAGCCTCAAGATCCGTTTGCCCTGCTTTAAACGAATCAAGCCATGCAAGATCACGAAAGATCACTGCCCCATGCTTGTCTTTAAACTGCAAACCGCCTTCTTCGCTCAACTCTGGTGTCAACTCACGGATATCTGCAAAGTTCTTTAATGTCAGCTCATTACCAAAGTCAGACTCTTTAACTGATGCTTCAGCAAGGCCATTACTCTTAACGAAATAGCTCAGTTTAAGCTCCACATCATCACCGTTTTTAAGGTGTAGTGCTTCAAAGTTACTTTGATCAAACAAGATCACTGGCTTACCGTTTTCAATCTTGCCGACAAAATACTTAGTCACATCACGCTCACCCATCATGACACGAACATGATCACTGAATATATTCGAAGACATTAACAACTGTTCATCAGCCTCAACAGCCAGCTTGCCATTGCCGGGAATTGTTGAGTGTTGATATTGACCACGGTTGTCACGTGACAGCTTGATGGAAACTTCTTTCTTTTCTTTACCCGCATCCAACAAGTAGTGATCCTGTCCTTCGCCACCAATCAACTTATGCTGTCCGGTTGAAGCCGAGAGTACATCATTACCCTCACCGGCAAGCACAATATCTGAACCGCCTTCCGCATGCATAAAGTTAGCATTGCGGTTACCCAGCAATTCATCACTTCCCTGCGAGCCAATAATGTTATTGATATTATCGAATGTCACTTTCGGGCTATTATCGCCACGACCTTCCAGATAACCCAAACCAAGATTAGCTTTCACACCATTGCTATATTCAAGATGAGTTAAGTTAATCGTATCGCTTCCGCCGACATTTGAAATGTGCGTATACATACCCAGCTTGTTGATGTTTACGACATCATTTTTCGCCGTGGTTGTTACTGTCATTTCATTAATATTGCTATCGAGCGTGATTTGAATTCCCTTGTTGTTTTCCTTTTCACCAGTTTCTGGGGCGCTATAACCGGAGAAGTCTATTTCACCTTTAGCGGCATTGAAGTCAGTTCGCACCACAAAGTTCTCAATATCATTGGCTTTGATAGTGTCATTATCGGTATGTTCATTGCTCACTTTCAACGTAAAGCTATCAGGCTGATGATTTTTATCTCTCAGGCTATATTTCAAGACTGCGGTATCCGTACCATCTCCGCCATCCAGCGTTAGCTTGCCTCCCTTTGCTTGCTGGACATCCGCATAACGAGCCACAGAAAGCACATCATCCCCGGCTTTACCTGAAAGGAAATTATGCTTGGTATGTGACACAGATTCATTGATACTCAGATAATTGCTGTTCTGATCACCTATCAACTGTGCTGAGATATCGGTGTTAGATTTATTATCTCCCCGGTAACCATACACATTGGCATAGGTTTGTTTATCAACATCCTTAACCGCAACGTTCTCGTAACCTGTCACCGCCGTTTTGGTAAATCGCAGATATAATTCAGCCAGCAGGCGCTGACTCGGGTCATATACCCCCTGAGCCATGCTGGAAATATGATCGGAAACCATACCGGTATCCCGCACTTTCATTGGAGTATATTTATCCAAAATCACTGATGATTCACTGATATGGGAAATATCAAGGCTGCTGCGTTTAAATTCAGGCCCCCAGACTTTTTCTTCGCGGATATACAGAAATTTACCATCGGTTAAATAAGCTTTGCCCGAATCTGACCCCAGGTGCCATAAATCTTTATCAGACATAGAGGAGTTTGAAACAGATTCTAGCCGATAGTTATATCCAACAGTGGCATCAGCAAAGCAGGTTAACAGGGCACCAAGCTCTTCAAACCTTGGGCTGACGTTTTTAACATATTGCTTGTTGTATCGATTGAAGAAGTCCTGACCCGATGAATAACCATGGTTGTTCTCATCAAAATTACTAATTTCCGAAAGAAATGAGCGCATTGCATTTCTGACTTCATCAACAGAAACAACGCTTCTGTTTTTGAACAGATAAATCAGCTGTTGTTGCCATTCAGCTGTCATTCCATTAGTTGCACGACCAAGCTGAGAAAGATTCTGATCTCCCGAATACTCCGCCAAGCGGTTAATATAATCGGCTACCCCTTCATAAGTTGATTGTCTCATCCATTCACGATCAAAATTAGTTCCTGCATTATCAAGTGCATCGTACAGTGTTGGTTTTAGGTCGTGATAAAGCATCAAATCTTCAAGCTGCTGGCTCCAATCCTTTACCCCTTCATTAAAAAAACCATCCTGAGCAAAGTCATAATTATCCAAATCATTAATTCGGAACTCAGTTGGCACACCAACAAAGGCCTCTTTCCGAGACAAATCAATCGTCATGGTGTCCGTTTCAATCATATAGTTTGAGATTGGCTCACCGTTATACAAAGTTTTTTGACCATTGAGGATCTTATCTGCAATGCCTTTTCTTGCACCATCACGGGTAACCAAACGTCTTGATAAATCAAGACCTTCTCCCTCATGGGCCAGCAAGGTGTCATTACCCAGGGTATCATTCGCATAGATATCAACACTTGGCTGAATCGCAACAACATCATCACCAGGGCCACTTTCATAAGAATCGGCATCTTGCCTGCCATCTAGGAAGTCATCGCCTTCACCGCCAAGCAGCAATTGCTTATCGACATTACCGATAAGAGTATCGTTATTCTCTTTGCCGTTAAGAGTCTTGTCCCCGCCGCCAACCATTCGGATATAATCATTAAGCGGGCCACCTTCCAGCGTATCGCTCTTAAAGGTGTTATCAATGATGGCAATTCGCAGCTCTTTCGCCTGCTCCCTAGCTTGTTCCGTCAGTTTAACCAGCTCGGTATGAGATGCTATTTGATCATGCGTTGCTGATGATTCCGTATCCAGATCGGCACCTTTGGTATCGACGATATACTTGAAGACATCATAACCTTGCTCTGCAAACGAGTTTGAAAACTGCTGTACCTGATCTTTAAATGCTTTTGAATCGATAAACTCATCAAAAGCCTGCTGAAGTTTTTCTTCATCAGTTCGGGTGTCTACCAGCTCTGCCAGTCCGGCAATTAATGAAGAAATGAAATCAACCGCACTGGAAACAACATCAATAACAAAAGATGCCAAAGTACCAATTCCCGGAATAACATCCAGTGCAGCACCAACACCATTCAATACCACGTTAATTGAGTCTAAGGTCGCAGCTACGGCATACATAGCACCACGACCGCCATTACCGCTGGCTAAAGCATAATGCGCCTGAATCGACTTTTGTACGACACTATTGACGCTGCTCATCACACCAATAATGTTACCGGCCACAGGAGCAAATCGACCGACTTTCTCCGCGCTTTCTTTACCTGCATTTTCCGCTAATTTATAAGAAATCAACGCGCCAATATCAGCAATACCTTTTGATGTACTAAAAAAGCTGCGTGATATCGTCAGGTTAGTCATATGCTTTTGTCTGGTGTATTCAGCATCACTGATTTCGCCAGTCATATGCTTCTCTTCAAGCGCACTCAGGTCACTGAAACCACCAATAAAGCCTTTACCACCAACCACAATATTCAGACTAGATGCAGCAGCACTTAATTTCACTGTTGTGCCAAATTTATTTGAAGACTCAACACGATTTCGCCACTTAATTTCATTATTTACAGGGCGGATTCGATCGGTTCCTGTTGCCGCATCATTGACATCATTTAATTCCGACTCAAGGCGAATTTCTCGACTAACTAATGCTGTCTTATCTACATTTTTATTAAATAACTTATTAAGCGCATCATCCTGAGCTGCTTGCGCTAAATCATTCTGCAATACAGCCATAACTTTATTATAATTATGAACTTTCATTACTTCCTTGAAGTGATCAGGAAGTAAACCTTTTGCCGCTATCGCAGCATTCGCGAAATATTTATTTTCTGCATAAAGTTCAGTTAATGAGGTTGTAATACCATCAATAGATTTATTAGCAGGTTGGCTCATTGCGTGCAGGAAGTCATTATAAGAGTCTCTTATCCGACTTCCCCAGGTAGATTGGCTTTTCAGCCCACCTTCTGGTAATTCAAGGTTGCTAAGCAACATCTCATCAACCTTGCCATTCTGTGTCATTTCACAAAATTGGCTCAGCTGATTAATTACATCCTGATCTGTTTTTAATGCTGAGACAGACGAAATCTCTTCTTCAGACAGCCCATATTCCCGCATTGAGTCTGTCATTAAATCAATGATCTGACTGAAGGTCACTTCTTCTGCAGGCTTGCCGCCCGCCATCGCCACCATACTTTCAGTAAGCAGTGCCTGATACTTCCTGGTAAACACTTTAACCACATCGGCATTCAGTGTGCTTTCGGCATTGTTGTTTCCTGTTGCCATATTTTAGCTCCTGTTTATCTATTATGAGGTACAAAAAGGTTGCACCAACCCATAGCGCTCAACTGAGTTGACCACTAAAAATTGATTATTCAGATGTTGTTAAGATATTGTTCCGTTATCCATTACTTATCTAAGAAATAGATTTATTTTTAACTTAATTATTCAAACCGAATTAAAACCAACGATTAATTATTAGATTTACTTCCCCATCTGTAATTTCCAAAGTCGGGCATAATGTCCGTTACATGCTAATAATTCATCGTGAGAACCATCTTCTATAACCTTGCCTTCATCAATTACCAATATCCTGTCAGCATGACGGAGAGTATTTAAACGATGGGCAATACTGATCACCGTACGCCCTTTACAAATTGCATCCATATTGGCTACTACTGCTGCTTCAGATTCATAATCGAGCGCACTGGTGGCTTCATCCAGTAACAAAATACCGGGATTGGTAATTAACGCCCGAGCCAATGCTATTCGCTGACGCTGACCACCGGAAAGCTGTGAGCCTTTCTCTCCGACCTGAGTGTCATATCCTTGAGGTAAGCCAGTAATGAAATCATGGGCACCGGCTAACGTAGCTGACTGCACAACTTCGGCATCGGTTGCCCCCGGACAACAAAGGCGAATGTTTTCAGCAACACTACCGGCAAAAAGCAGACTTTCCTGCAAAACCACGCTCATACTACGACGAATCGCAACCGGATCTGCAATCGCCAAATCAACGCCATCAATCAACACCTGACCATGCTGGGGAACGTACAGACGCTGCATCAAACGAGTCAGTGTTGACTTGCCGCACCCTGACGGGCCGGTTATGCCAACAAACTCTCCCGGTTGAATATCGACACTGAGGTTACGCAAAACTTCCTGACCATCCTCATCATAACGAAAGCGCACCCCTTTAAAGCTAACACTCCCCTGCAGACGAGGAACCGACGCCAGACCGCCACTGCCACTTTCATCCTCTTCGTCAAGAATATCGCCCACCCGACGCAACGAAATCAGGGTATGCTGAAAGTCCTGCCAGATCTGTGCCAGACGCAATATAGGCTGAGTGACATGGCCAGAGAACATATTAAAAGCCACCAGCTCACCTGGCGTTAGCCGCCCTTCCATCACTAAGCTAACTCCCCACCAAAGCAACAGGGCTGAAGTCAGCTTTTGTACCAAACCAATACCCTGACCAGCCCAGATCCCGAGCACTTTGGCGCGCAACGAAGCCCTTATATAAGCAGCCAGTTGTTTCTCCCAGCTGTGAATTGAACCCGGTTCGGTCGCCGTCGTTTTAATGGTTTCAATCCCGGTCACAGACTCCGTCAGAAAAGCAGTATTTTCAGCTCTTAACTCATATTCTCGCAGTACCCGTGCTCGCAAAACCGGTCCGATCGCCAACCAAAACAAGAAATACACCAACAATGATGCCAGCACCAACCAGGTAAGTCGGTCTGAATAAGAAAACATTACCGCGACAAACAGCCCGACAAAGGTCATATCGAGCAATAAAGTAAGTGCTGAACCCGTTAAGAACTGGCGGATTTGCCCCATCTCACGCACCCTAGCAATAATCTCGCCGGTCTGCCGTTGCTGAAAATAGCCCAACGGCAACGCCACCAAATGTTGATAAAGACGCGTCGACAATTCAGCATTCACTTTGCTGGCGAGATGGGCAAACAACCAGGATCGCAAGTGACCATAAACGGGTTCAAAAACAGCCAGCACCAACATCGCAATTCCCAAAACGTGTAAACTGGATATCCCGCGGCTAACCAAAACCCGGTCAATGACATTTTCAAACAGCATAGGTGTCACCAGTGCTATCAATTGCAGCATCAGTGATACCAGCAAGACGTTCCTGAACTGGGAAAAATGTTTACGCAGGGTCGGAAAAAACCAGCTAAGACCAAATGCACGCTTCTTGCTAACCTCGTTCATTTCAGCCAGCAAAATCAACCTGCCATCCCAGTATTTCGCCAATACGGCTCTTTGGTATTGGCGCGTCCTTTCTGTTCTCGGGTGATAAAGAGTTACCGTTTCGCCATCAACCTCTTCCAGCACTAACCAACCATGTACCGTTTTCAACAAACTCGGCACCGGCAAGTTAGCGAACCTGGTTATATCTGACTGCCCCTGGCTTGCCCGAAGGCCTATCCATTTGGCACAACGACAAAGGTTCTGCGAACTAACCGATGCTTCAGCCTGGCCTAACAAGTGGCTGAGCTGAGCAACTTCAACCGGTACGTTAAAATGTCGGGCGGCGTAAACCAGCGCATGTAAACCATAATCTTCCGGATCGTTAGTCGCATCCAAGGCATCAACAGCAGAATCAATGGCCGCCATCTCTGTATCAGGAAAAGATAATTCGCTCATACTATTATCGCTCCCGTAACGCTTCAGACTGGTATTGCTGCAAAGGACTCAGCAGATAATCAATCACCCGCCTTTTCCCTGTCCGGATTTCAGCCATCACACTCATTCCAGCCTGCAATGGAACCAAGTGTTCATCCACTGCCACATAAGTCTGCGCTAACTGAATCCGCGCCGGAAAGACCAACCCTTGCTGCTCATCCTTGACCGCATCCCGTGATACATTCATAACTTTGCCTGCAATGGTGCCATAGCGAGTGTACGGGAATGAGTCAACCTTAATTTCAACGGACTGCCCGGCATGAACAAAACCGACATCCTTGTTCAACACCATCACATCGGCTTCCAGCATCGCATCATCCGGTACAATCACCATTAGTTGCTGCGCTGGCTGAACCACCCCTCCTAAGGTATGCACAGCTAATTGCTGCACTACGCCATCAACCGGAGAACGCAGACTTTGCAGACGTTGTTTTTCTTCCACTTTGATTAGTCGCTGACTCAGTACAGCAATACTCTCCTGAGCCTGATTAACCTGGTCGTAATACTCACGGGATATCTTTGCCAGATAGCTGTCTTTACGATCTTTCAGGCTCTGATACTCAGCATTTAGTACCGCTAACTCAGTTTGCTGCTGGGACCGAGAACGCTCAAGCTCAAGCAGTTCGCGCTCCTGTTCAAGCAATTCAACCCGGGATAACAATTTACTTTTTGCTAATAAGCGCCGAGCTTTCAGCCTGGCTTCAATATTGGAAGCTAGCCTATTAAGGACCTTAATATCGGTCTGACGTGCCTGTTGATTTGCCTGATTCACCGCCAACTCACCGTTGAGGCTTTCCAACGTTGAAACCACCTCTTTCCAGACGCTGGCAAGATGCGCTCGGGTCATCGCAACTTCTTCTGTCGGAGCATCTTCTGGCGCAATAAATTGATGTATGGGATCGTCAGTCAGCAATGCCCGGAAACGCGCCAGTTCCAACATCTTGAAATTGAGCTGCTCCTGTAGCTCTTGCACTTCGGCTTCCACCCCAACCGGGTTAAGGTTGATTAACACATCCCCTTTATTCACGCTTTGCCCGTCATGAACATGGATCGCCGCAATTTCTCCGGCTTCCAACGACTGAATCACTTTAGAGCGGCTATGAATAAGCAACCGCCCCGTTGCATTTGCATGGATATCCAACTGGCCGATTACTGCCCATATCAAAACAATAACAATCAATGAGGTCAGCGCTATCGCAGTGATCCTTGCCAAAGGGGCCGGTGGACGTTCAACGACTTCCAGGTAGCCGGGCTGAAAATCAAATTCTTCACGGGTACGTTTCGGATCACCTACTTCCTTCCTGCGAAATTTTAATTTATCAAACAGTTGGAATCGCATTATGCCTCCTCCTTACGTAATTCCTGTTGCAAGCGCCAAAGACGGGCATAGCACCCTTCTTTTGCCAGCAATGTCTGATGGTCGCCGGATTCGGTGATCTGCCCGCTTTCCATCACAATGATCCGATCACAATTACGGACAGTCGAAAGTCGATGAGCAATCATAAGAACGGTTCTGCCTTTAACGATATCGCCCATATTGGCCTGAATAATTGCCTGGGATTCATCGTCCAGTGCACTGGTCGCTTCATCAAAAATCAGTAACTTCGGTTCCCCAATCAGAGCTCGGGCTATAGCGATTCGTTGCCTCTGACCACCGGATAATGAACTGCCGGCTTCTGCCAACACTGTGTCGTACCCCAATGGCAATTGCAGAATAAAGTCGTGAGCACCGGCAAGTTTGGCGGCATGAACCACTTTCTCAAGCGGTGCGGATGGTTCTCTTATCGCAATATTCTGGCGAACCGTGCGGTTAAACAGGTAATTTTCCTGTAGAACTACGCCAATTTGACTACGTAAATATCCAGGCGAGAGCTGCATCAGAGGTACGCCGTCAATCGTGATTTCCCCAGAATCCGGTACATATAATTTTTGTAATATTCGGGTCAGTGTACTTTTTCCAGAACCGGAAGGGCCTACAATCCCAATCGACTCCCCGGCAGCAATATGCAATGACACTCCATTAAGAACCGGAGCGTGATCGGGCTGATAACGGAAAACCAAGTCTCGAACATACACTTCACCGGCTAACGGGGCTGAAGGCCGAATATCACCGACTGTCTGCTCAACCGGAAGATTGAGCATGTCTCCCAACTTATCGACCGCAACTCGTGTCTGGATAAACTGTTGCCAAAGTTCTATCAGCTTCGCGATTGGTTGGCTGGTATGTGACACCATCATGTTGAACGCGATCAACTGGCCAATAGTCATTTCCAATCCGATCACCATATGAGCCCCCATCCAAATCACGCTGATACTGGTGACTTTTTGTAGCAACATAACACCATGGTTAATCAAGCTGTTGATGGTCTGAGTTTGGAAGTTTGCATCTACCATATCGGCAGTTTGAGATTCCCAACGGCGCTGCATCCGTGGCTCCAGAGCCAAACTTTTTATGGTCTCCGCACCACTGACAGACTCATTCAGGAAAGAGGTATTAACGGATAATGCCCGGAACTGTTCTTCAATCCGTTGCTGCAACGGTGCGGTACTAAGCCAGGCAAGAAGGAAATAGAGAGGAAGGACAGCAAGAACCAATCCGGTAAGTGGCAGGGATATCCAGGACATGACACCAAAGAAAACCAAGGTAAAAACGACATCGACACAAAGAGTCAGCATCGAACCGGTAAGGAAATCTCGAATGCTGTCCAACTCCTGAACCCGGGTAATAATGTTACCGACCTGCCTTTGCTTAAAATACAGTAATGGCAGCCCCAACATATGACGAAACAACTTTACGCCCAGAGTGATATCAATCCGGCTGGCCGTATGTGAAAAAATATATTCCCTCGCGCCTTTTAATATCACCTCAAACAAACCAGTGATCACTAGCGCCAATACCAGGACATCCAAAGTTGACAGCGCCTTGTGAACCAGCACTTTATCCATAACCACCTGAAAAAAAAGTGGCGTCGCAAGTGCCAATAACTGCAACATTAATGAAAATATCAGGACTTCACCCAACAAACGTCGGTATTTCAAAAACGCAGGCACAAACCAAGACACATCAAATTTAAGCGATGGAGCCTTAATTTGAATTACTTCACCGCTCCACTGCGAACTCAAATTCTCACTAGAGAGTATTTGTGGTTGATTCTCTTCCGGCGACTGAATCAAAAACCGGTCTTCCGCCATTTGAGCTAAAACACAATAATGGCCCGATAAGCTTCGGTAAGCTAAAGGTAATTTCTGTACAGTAAGCCGACTCAGTGTTAATTTCGATACCTTAAAACCAACATTATTTTCACTGCCATAATCTGTAATTTGTGCCTTTAACGACTTTAACTCCGGTGAGACCGAAATGGGCTTAGCATCACCGGTTACTAATTGTGTTAACATCTGGCAGCAAGTGAGCGCTGATAAGCAAACATCCTCCTTTTTTCGAAGGTGCTCGCGCGTGTCCTTACTCATAAAACGCTTTTCTCTCAGTTTTTATACAAGAAACTTTATGTATTGAGCCAACAAAAAAGCTTAAACAGTCCGGATTACCAACTTATTATTTTTGAATTGTCCAGAATTGAGCATGGGTAGACTAAATATATGATGGTGGGCTGTATACCAAACTGAATAAACATCGGATTTAAGGGTAGTTTCTTATTAATGAGAAAAAAACCATTAAAACTAATAAAGACTTTCTTAATTTTCGGGAAAATCTCTTACTCACCTCACTTGGTTTTCTACATAAAAACGATAAAAGACACAGCCATAAATACACAGATTGATCAGCACAGCAACGAATCCCAACACAATCTGCACATTAAAATTCAGCTGCTCCGGATAGATAACAGGAATAATGTAGTGCTCAACGAATCCGCCGGAATAGCCTTGCTCACCGGCAGCCCTTCTGAACCGAATTTCCAACGGTGTTAATGGACAAATCCATCCTTTAAAGCTGATCAAAGCTACCCACACCGCAGCCGGGAGATGGACAAAAACAAGCAGACGTCGCCACATCACCAATAAGCCGCCCAGCAAGGCGAAGATGATAAACAGCAAATGTATCACGACAACAAAATCAGCCAGAATGCGATAAGTCAGGACAGACTCCTTTATAAAGGCGTGTTACAAAAAGAATAGCAGAGACGTAATCAGAAAGAACCTCGGGCAAAAATCCTTCCAACTGGTCAAATAGGATTCAGAAACTTCGCAAGATGAGTGTTATATCAAGATAGTTACTGTGAATGTATTTACCAACATTTATACTCTTTCAAAATATCCGAATAAAACATAATTATGATAAAGAAAATTAATATCTTCTTTGCCGTTACGTTGGCTGTACTACTGGTTATCTCAAGTGTTATTTCTTTTAATTTCCTAGATAGCTGGAAAAACAAAAACATCCAGAAAGCAAATGATGAAACAGTAAAAATTGTTACGGAAACGTTCGATTCTAAGCTTGCTGAAATGCAACGTCTGACTACACAACTGGCTTTCATGCTACCGATTAAGCAATGGGGAATCAGTTCTTCAGATATGCTGGAAAGATTTAAGAAAACCATTGCCATCAACCCAGCGATCAAAGATCTGTACATTACGGATCTGACCGGACAGGTTTTCAGCGGACAGGAAGGTGGTTATGTCAACAAAGATGTTTATGATCCCAAACAGATGAATAAGAAATGGTATTTCGCTATTGTGGAAAACCACCACTCTTTTTATATGTCCGATCCACGAGTCAATATTTCAGGTGACTTGATTTCTGTGCTGGCAGCCCCTCTCTATGAGAATGGTCAACTTACCGGAACCTTATCTATCGATATTAACCTCAGCAAAATTATGCCTGAGCTGAACCAGGAGTACGCGATTACAGATAAGCGCGGACAGGTTCTGCTAACAGACGCAACCACGCATGATTGGCTTGAGAAAAACATTTTCGAGCTAAGACCCGAATTCAAACACGTAGACCATAAGCCTTACCTTTATAAAAACCCGAAGGGAGATGCTTTCAGCGTTTCTAAGCAGTCTATTAGTAAGCATTTTGACTTGTATGCCTTTACACTACAAAACGACGCAATAGCCATGCAAAAAAGTCTGTTTACCGGGCTGATCTCACTCTTGATCTTTGTTGGTGCTTTACTTTCTGCAATCGTATTTATTGTTGTTCGCCGTGAAGTAAACAATAACCTCGGGGAAGAACCGGAAGCTCTTGCTGGTAAAATTCAGATGTTTGCAGATGGCAACATCACATCAGTAAAGTTCAACAACAATGGTTTGATTTCGAAATCACTTGGTGAAATGCAGAGTAACATCCTCAATATTGTCACCTCTGCAAACAATGCCATGGCTGATCTTTACCAGAATCAGGATCAGATTAACCTCATCATCCAGCAAAATACGGATAATGCAGATAAAGAAGTTGCTGATATTGAGCAGGTAGTCGCTGCAGCGACTGAATTATCTGCCACAGCAACAGAAGTCGCTCAAAATGCTGTCGATGCAGAGACAGCCACAAGTGCAACACTTCAAGTTATCAATAACAGTGCCACGGTATTATCACACTCAGAAACCATTTCTAACCAAGTCAACCAGTCAATTCAAGAGTCAGCAACTGTTGTGAATGAATTGAAAGAATACTCGACTCAAATCAGCTCAGTCGTCGATGTCATTAACTCAATTTCCGATCAAACCAACTTGCTGGCATTGAATGCCGCCATTGAAGCTGCCCGTGCCGGTGCTCATGGCCGCGGTTTTGCTGTGGTTGCAGATGAAGTTCGCGCACTTGCCGCTAAGACTCAAAGCTCAACTGTCGATATCCATGAACTGATTACCAAACTTCAGGAGCAGTCTGAAAAAGCTGATTCATTCATGGTAAATAGCGCAAATCTGGTTGGAGAAGCAAAAGCCATCTCCAATGAACTGAATGACGCATTTAAGGAAATCTCACACCACGTTGAGTCTATCTCCAAAATTAACGCTATGGTTGCCACTGCATCTGAAGAGCAGTCATCGGTAACTCAGGATATTTCGCAGAGAATGGAAGGCATTAACAGCAATGTTCACCAGAACCTTAACAATGCACATAAAACCAATAATG
This sequence comes from Photobacterium marinum, assembly GCF_000331515.1. Lineage (GTDB taxonomy): Bacteria > Pseudomonadota > Gammaproteobacteria > Enterobacterales > Vibrionaceae > Photobacterium > Photobacterium marinum. Next base: position 524,971 of record NZ_AMZO01000006.1, on the reverse strand, counting down.
CGAATAGCGAAATCGCTAAGCTGACAGAAAAAGTCCAAAAGGAATTACTGTTCTTTAAAGTTTAAAAAACAATTAACAAAGGAGCCCATCAATTTTGGGCTCTATCAAATAAAATCTATCCCAACATACAGAACCGAACGACAACTTAGTAAAAAACTTAACCATAAATTCCTTCTTGGCATAAAACAATAATATTCAAATGCAACGAAGAAGTGTTTTTTTCTTGCTTTTCGTATAAAATCACACATTTCTTAAATGTTGGCTATTTACATTTATTTCCAAGGAATAAAAATGAAAACGAAAACCGGACTAAAGGCTATATCCGCTTTAATTATGACTTCTGCCCTTGTTGCCTGTGGTGGTGGCAGTGATGGTGGTAGTGGTGTAACTAACAATGCTTTCACAGCAGAAAGTGTAACAAGCAAATACACTGGAAATACGAAACTTGCAAACCTAAACCGTGATAATGCAGCTGATTTTGCAAATAGTGCCTATAGCATAACAAGTGAATTTGCTGATAAAGATGATTTATTTAGTAACCAACTTAGTATTCCTAATTTAATTGGCTCACTCGATCAAATTCCAAGCATGTCTCAGAACTGTGATCTTGGTTCTTTAAATATAGAAAATAGCCTTACCAACGGCCTTGGCTCTCTATCGATTACATTCAACAATTGCCAAACACAAACCAGTAACAACACTCAAAAAATCAACGGCAAAATGCAACTAAACATTGACAGTTTGGACGCATATGGTGCCCCATACACATACAGCTCAACCTTTAGCAATTACTCACTTAATCTTAACGATAATTCAAACTCTGCAAATTTCTCCGCCTTCATCCATGGAGAAAATAAAGTTGTTAAAGAAAACGAAGGACGTAAGTCTATTACAAACCTCGTTAACAGTATGGCATCATCTCAAAATGCAAGTGACAATGAAAATGTAATGGTTCAAAGTTTCACTGTTATTGAGAAAACTAATAGCATTAATCAAAAAGAATATAGTATGTCAGGTGAATTTTATGATGCTACACAAGGTAAGGTTAATGTAAGTACAGTAAAACCACTAATCTTTAGCTCTCCTAACCTGCTGGAATCTGGTTCATTTGTATTAACAGGCAACAATAATAGTAAAGTTAAAGTTGAAATTGATAACTATGTAACATCACTGCATGTTGACGCTGATGGTGATGACTCTTATGAATATACAGCCCCGTACTTTAGATTAGAATCGGAATAAGTAATTATTCCCATTGCTCTTAAATTTTCAACAGGCTGCTATGGGCAGCCTGTTTTTTTTAACTTTTCGCTCGAATGAGCACCTGCAATCAACTCTATAAAATAGCAAAAGTTTATTTCACGAAAACCATATTGACGTTAACAGGCACGCTCAGAAGAATTGAATTTAACTTAGCGATTTCCCGCAGCGCTTCAACGCCTTTTTCCAGACCGAACTGCTCAGCGCCTATATTTACCGGCCAGATTGTCGAAACTAAAAGGCCGCCGTTTTCTAAGCCCGTAACTTGCATTTGCGCCTTTAACTCCTGTTTCATGCCATGAAGATCAAGAGAAAACACAACCTCCATTGCCTGTGTTTTGCCTGCCGTCATATTACTTAGCATTACCGGGTCAACATTGGCAGACAGAGTAGTTAAAGGGTATTTCTCGGTAACGAACAGCTCCTTTTTCATGCGCTCATCCCGGATTGGGATTCGAGTATCGACACTGGTTAAGTCGATAGTGACACTGACTTCCCCACCCTTAGTGATCGAGCCGCCAATATTTCGGAACTGATTATATTCAATCACAGAACCATTCTTGACCGTCGAATAATTTACACTCGACTGAGTATTATCGAGCCGCCAGTCTGCTATCGCTCCCGTACTGACTCCCATCCCTAAAACCAGTGCGAAAAAAAGCCATACCCCATCAATCCAACGCATAAAAAAGTCCTATATTGATGTCATAATTTTATCAATATAGGACACAATTTTGCTGTCAGGATTATTATTCTTGAGCCAAATGCCTGAAAACGTTAATTCAACTTAAACCTGTTAATCATCCCGATTAATTCACCTGATACCTGCTTCAGGTTATCACTGGCACTAGCCATTTGCTCGGATTCCTGAGCAACAGAAAGCGACATATCTCTTAAGCTGACCACATTCTGATTGATATCATTTACAGTGAGACTCTGCTCTTCCGTTGCCGTAGCAATATGTTGATTCATCTCTTCAATTGTCTGCACTTCACTGTCTATCCGATTCAATGCCTCACCAGCTGAAGCCGATATTTCTGATGCATTTTCAGCTTTACTCGCCCCCTTACTCATCACTTTCACTGCATTTTCAGCACCATTTTGCAGCTTTTCGACAATCTTCTGTATTTCCAAGGTAGATTCCTGAGTTCGCTGCGAAAGGGTTCTGACCTCATCCGCAACAACAGCAAATCCCCTGCCCGCATCGCCAGCTCGAGCAGCTTCAATCGCAGCGTTCAGTGCCAGCAAATTGGTCTGCTCGGCTATTCCACGTATCACTTCAAGGACGGTATCGACATTGCGGCTATCAGCCGCCAGCTGAACGACCACCTCACTGGCATTACCGATATCCTGTGCCAATAGGTGAGCTTCATTGATGTTTCGATCAATGGTGACTTTACTTTCCTGTGTTTCTTTAGCGGCAGATGTGCTGGCATCACTGGCTTCCACTGTCCTGCGACTAACTTCTTCAACAGTGGCTAACATCTCAGTCATTGCCGTCGCTAACTGTTCCACATCTTTCTGTTGCTGACCCAGATTGCTGTCTACAGTACTGATCGAGGAAGACATCTGATTTGCGGAGGTTGCAACCTGCATCCCGGCATTACTTATATTCTCCATCATGGTCTGAATAGAGCAAACAAACTGATTGAAGTGCCGTGCAAGCTCAGTCAACTCACTTGCACCGTCTTCTTCAAGCCTTTGGGTCAGATCGCCTTCCCCTTTTGAAAGCTCTTCCATCGCATCAACCGTTCGCTGCAAAGGCCGGGTTATTGAACGAATGAAATAAGTCACAATGAGCGCAAGTACAGCAAGAATCAATCCAGCATTCACAAGTGAGGTCATTTCTGCGCGGTAAATATCAGCTTGGAGGGCTTCCATATTCATTCCGCTGCCGACCAGCCACTTCCAGGGGCCAAATTCGATCGCATAGCTGGTTTTAGGATCCAATTGATCTTTGTTTGAACTGTTTGCCCAAACATAATCAACAAAACCACCGCCATTACGTGCCTGTTGATAAAGCTCACGAACAAAAGGCACACCGCTGGGATCTTTCAGCGCCATCACATTTTTACCCAGTAACGATTTGGCACCATGAGCTAACTGCACCCCATGTTCATCGCCGATAAAAATATAATTACCATTATCAAAACGCATAGCAGACACTGTATCCAGTGCCGCCCGTTTCGCCTGTTGTTCAGTCAATTCGCCGGAAACACTCAAATCATAATAGTGGCTGACTACTCCGACAGCACTCTCCACAAGCGTCCGGACACCTCTTTCATAATTGGCTCGCATATGCTCACGGCTTTTTGCGGCATTCATTAGAGTACTGGCGACTAACCCGATGGCAAATAAAACCAAAATCGCCCATACCCGAGCAGAAATACTCAGTCTTGATAACCTGCTAGTCATAACAATATTCCCTCTGTTATTTTTATGGCTAGTCAGATCCGGTCAGAACCCCAGGCAGTGAACCTAGGGAGGATTAAATAATGCTACCTTTTCAACAGCACAAGCCATCCAATACGGCATCGCGGGATTTGTGCCAATGTTCATTTGAAATTCTGTGCCCATCTCTTAGCCAACTGATTGCTATTTCAAAAGCTTTTTATATGTAATTACATACATACTAGGCAGCAATATTAGAGTATTTGCTCATTATTAAACGGAATATTTATAAAATTTGAACTTGCTCAAACTATGACCAAGAACAAAAAGTAAATAAACCTTATAAAAACCAAGGGGGTTGGGAGGATATGAAGGGAATCATTCTAGTTACTCAGCCCGCTCAAAGGACTCTGAAGGGCTGAGTTCGATAACAGAAAAGAGCTCTCTGCTGAAAAAGGTATTACGATGCTTTCTGAAGACTCTCTGGCAGCAATTCAGCAGCAATCTGCTTAAGAAGGAAAGTCTCACGTTCAATAGACATACCTTTCTTATCGCTGTTAGCAATAGTTTCTTCGTTATGAGCAATGGCATCAAAAATATTGACCCAAACCGGCCTCATACCATTTTTGATTTCGTAATCTTCCAGGCGAGTTTCACCAAGCTCAGCATCAATGGTGCAAACATAGCAGTAAGATTCCATATGCATGATGTCGAAATCAGGCTTGTACCACGGGCGATATTCTTCATAAATACCAAAAGACGTAATATCGCGAATATTGCGGGCACCGGTTTCTTCTTCAAGCTCACGGATCAAACCTTCAACCGCATCTTCACCTTCGTCAATACCACCACCCGGCAAGGTGTAGTCGTGATAACGCTCGGTGTAGAGCATCAAAATGTCTTCACCGTTCAGGATAATGCCCCTTGCCGCCTTGCGGTGAAACATGCTGCCCTCAAGCGCTTCAATGTCAGGGTGTACGGTTGATTTAAGTAATCGCATGGCTTTGCTCATTTACATCTGTACGTCAAAGCCGTGCATTCTATCTTAAAACGTGATGATTAACACCTATAGAGGAGCCGTGTTATACCATGTGCCGATTCATTCTCTCTACCAGCCTCAGGCTCGGCGTACAATCATAAATTCCCAGTGCTGTCGCCACACACTGCGCACCTAAAAAACGACGATTGAATACTTGGCCACTGTGGTTAAAGGCGGTCTGAAGCCCTTCTTTGAGCAATCGGGCTTTAGTACTAAATGGCGTTCTGAATTGCCACTGATTCTGGTATCGCTCTTCAACAGGTAAAGGACAAGGAATATGATCCGGATAGGTTTGCCAAGGTGTTGTCAGGGCCTGAGGATAGCAACGCTCTAGCCAATTCATATAAATGCCGTGCCACAAAGCCGATTCTGTTTTCATAGAAAACATGGCTTCAAGCACACCCCGGCTGTAAAACGGCAGACAAAAATCCAACCGGAAACGATCCATTTCCTCAAATGGTAAAGCAAGGTGATGATGCTGGTCGTTCTCCCACAAAAACAGTTGATAAGCTTTCAGAAGCGGTAAATGGTCATATTCTGCCAGAGATTCAAGAATCGTATTTCGTAACCTTTTCTGGAGTTCATCTCCCTCCCTGACAAGCCGAGCTGGTATGTATGCCATCTGCTGTTCTATATAACTATCAGCCAGTAACTCCGGGTTGCCCGAATGACAGGCATCAACAACTTTTTGAGACGTATAAATCTGGCCAACACAAACACTGCCTCCGTTACCGGACCAAAACAAACGCGGCCGATTAAGCTCTGCGTAATAATCAAAATTATCAGCAGTCCAGTTGATACCAAGCCGTTGTTCCACCGTCAGCATCTGAGTATCTGAAACATAAATTCTGTGCAACGGAATTTTCTGAGCATCAGCAAAACTCTGGCTCAATAACTCATCCTGACTTTCACCTCGAGAAAAGTTAAGGCACTCCAGTCCCACGCCCTGCCGCTTCAACTCAGTCGCAATTAATCTGGAGTCCAGGCCGCCAGATAACGTACTAACTGTATTCCTGTCATCCCCTAGATAAAGACTGACAGTATGTTTGAAATTACGATCCAGCCTTTTAATACCATCATCCAGCGAGCAATCTCCGTACGGTACATCAGCCCAACGGAAAATGCGCTCACGCTTCATTCCTTTTGAGGTTATCGTCATCATTTCACCGGGCCGTGCAGCCCTGACTTGCTGATAGCGCGTTTTGTCACCCAGGGTGTACCCCAGCGTTGCCAGCTCTGCAACAGCATCAAGGTTAGTGTCGAGAAATATCTCAAGATGAGGAAAAAGACGAAGGCAAGAGCTGAAAATAACAGCTCCCTTATAAACCGCATAATAGTAAGGCCTCAGCGCCAAAGTATCGCAGTAAACCCGAAGTTCATTGCGGGTTTTATGGTATTGAAAAGCGCAATATGTCCCCAGAGCCTGCTCCAGAACTGATTTCCAGTCATTGGCAGTAAGTAGAGTGTTAAGATCATGCGTTATGGAAGATGACAGAAGTGGATGACCAGTAACAGCAGCCAGCATCTGCTCATTTTCAGCCTGAGACTGCCCGCCATAACTTTGGTAATCAACCTGACAGAAAAACAAATACTTGTCGTGATAACACATTCGTTCATCGTCAGGATTACGCGAAATATGGCTGGTTATCTGCTTTTGAATCGCTTGCAGTTCCGGCGTCCAGCGAGGAGTAAAGATTCCGGCGATAATGCTCATAGTCTGCTCCTGTCATTTCCACCTACTAAGTAAGGCAAATTACAGACCAACCCAAAGCATTAATTAAGCCATTGAAAATAAATGATTATTATAAGAGAACAAGTAAACAGGTTTTATATTTCGCTTATTGCATAGCAAATTGGAGCCAGAATAGCTCCAATTTGCCCTTTCAGAGGATCACCAATCAAACAACCGCTTGAAGAACTTCTCAACGTTCTTCACACATCCCTGTTTTAACGTTCCGTTCGGATCCCAAGCCGGTAACGCCACCTGTCCAATACAAGCCTGACTCAACCTGCCGCGTTGATCCTGATGATAAGTAAAATCACTTACCCCAGCCGGAGTAGGCATCACCAAAGGTTCCGGATCCCGGCGCTGAATATAGTCTGCATATAAACGAAGCGGGCCCGAAGAACCTGTCAGCTTCACGGGCTGGTTATCATCCCGCCCCATCCAGACGGTTACCACTTCCCGCCCATCAACGCCGACATACCAACTGTCACGACCTTTATCGGAAGTACCGGTTTTTCCTGCCAGCCTCGAAGACGGCAAAATACGGTTCAGGTAACGCCCGGTGCCTTCGGTGACCACTTTTTGCATACCGTATAAAGTCAGCCAGGATGCCTGCTCACTTACAGCTTGCGCGGATTTCGGCATGCTCTGATAAATAACCTGACCATCATTATCGACAATCGCACTCAGGGCTGTCAGGTCACTTTTACGACCGCCGCTGGCGATGGTCTGATACATCTGAGTGACCTCAACCGGCGTTAAGGTAAAGGCGCCCAGCAACATAGACGGTAATTTCGGGATCTCATTGCGATCCACGCCGAGTTTTTCCATCACATTGATGACTTCATCCAGCCCGACAGCCATCCCGAGGTTAACCGTCGGGATGTTGTAAGACTTCGCCAGAGACAAATAGAGCGGCACTTCTCCGCGGTATTGACGATCATAATTTCGAGGCGACCAATTCTCACCGTTTTCCGCTTTCAACGTCAGCGGACGATCCTGAAGATTTGTTGCCAGCGAAAACCTGCCCGGTTGTTCAAGTGCTGCCAGATAAACAGCGGGCTTGACGACTGAACCAATAGGACGCCGCGCATCCACCGCACGGTTAAAGCCGTCGTATCCCGGACGGCTGCCACCAACCATAGCCCGGATCTCACCGGTTAAACGATCAGCCACAACCACAGCGGTCTCCAGCTCTTTGCCGGCCTGTTTTTCCAGCTTAGGAACCATCTGGCGTACTGCCTTTTCTGCCTGCTCCTGTGAAGCCGGATCTAAGGTGGTAAACAATCGCAACCCCAAACCTGGCTGGTAATTATCTACATATTGTTTCAGCTCATTCTGAAGCTGGCCAAAATAGGCTGGCTGGCGTCTGGCAATTTGCCCTTTTTCCTGTAAATCCAATGGTTGCTTAATCGCCTGGTGGTAGTCCGCCTCATCCAGTTCACCATTTTCAACCATGAGCCTAAGCACAAGATTACGACGGCGCTCTGCACGTTCGGGATAACGCCATGGATTATAATAAGAAGGCCCTTTTACCAGACCCACCATCAATGCTTGCTGATCAATTCTTAGCTCGGACAGTGGCAAACCAAAGTAGAACCGTGCCCCCAACTCGAAGCCATGAACAGCATCCGCTCCGCTTTGCGCCAAATACACCTGATTAAGGTAGGCATCCAGAATCTGATCTTTGCTGTAACGGTAATCAATGATAAGCGCCATATAGGCTTCTTTCATCTTACGCCACAGGCTTCGCTCGCTACTCAAAAACAGGTTCTTGGCCAGCTGCTGAGTCAACGTACTGCCACCCTGAACGGTTCTTCCGGCTTTGAGGTTAGCTACAAATGCCCGAGCAATAGCGACCGGTGAAATCCCGTCATGCTGGTAAAAGTCCCGGTCTTCGGTAGCAATCAGAGCATCAATCAGAGGCTCCGGCATTTCTTCTTTCGGCAGATAGATGCGCTGCTCGTCAGTTTTATCCTCAAGCATACCGAGCATTTTCGGTTCAACACGGAGAATACCCAGTTCCCTGCCACTACCGACTTCATAAATCCGTTTGACTTTGGAATAACCGAATTCAACCACGACATGGCGTTTGTTCTGCTCACCATCCCTAAATTCAAATGGACGACGAATAAACTCCACCCGGAGACGACTGGTTGAATACTCACCGCTTTTTTTCGGGTTATCGACTTTACGGTATTTCAGAACTTCCAGTTCATTAATCAGATCTTCATAGCGTATTGGTGCGCCGGGATGAAGCGTAAGCTCACGGGCATAAACGACAGAAGGCAGCTGCCATAACTGGCCTTCAAATTTTTCAGTTACAGTCTGATTCAGAGAGACACCCAGCCCGACCACGCCTATACCAGCCAGCATAACGCCGCCAATACAAGCTGACTTCAGCCAGTTGCGTTTTGGGGGATTAATACTCGGCTCTCCGCCTGCATTTTTATTCGGCGACGATGGCTGTCCTTGCTGCGATCGCGGTTGTTTCTCTGGTGTTGTCATAACGAAGTTTGCCGGATGTGAATGGAGCTATTTGGGTGCCGACAATATCGAAACAGACACCTTGATATGTCATGCAACTGTCAAACAAACTTGCAACCACCACACCTGCAATACCGCTTCCTCCGCCCATCAACACAAAAATGCTGTCTGGCTTTTCAGGTGAAAATCACTCAGAATACGCGACCGGTTTTAGTATATGTCAGACAGAATCCGATTCTGGTTTGGCTGCAACAGAGAAAGAAAATGGAACGTGATTACAAACTTGAATGCCTGATGACAATGCCACGCCATGAACTGGAAGAGTTCAGCCTGCGAGTCATTGGCCGTATGGTTCCTGAAGATGTCATGCAGGAGCTGTTTACTTTCGAGCAGGAAGAAGTCGACAGCGAAGATCGCATGAAGTCAGCACAGTTTGATGCCATGCTTCGCATGACCGCCATTGCCCTTGGTGAAGTTAAACTGGCTTTTTCTGAGTCTGAAAACGCCCAACAAAACTCAGAGCGAATGACGCGTCTTATCCTTTGGCACTTCTACGCCATGTCATTCAATCTGGAAGAAGCAGTAACTCTGGAGCAGCACTGTGAGCAGGTTGAGAAAATCCTGGAAAAAGCACCAACGGATGCATTTGGCTGGGTAAAAGTTCTGACGGAACTGCTACACACTTACGCGGAATTAAGTGATAAATAAGTGCAGCATTGATTGAACGGGATAACTTCCCAAGTCACAGAGTAAAGACATCATACTCGCCAGCACAAAAATATTAAAAACCGCCGGATAAACTGTTTATCCGGCGGTTTTATTTTAACTATCTTTCGCTCTTAAAGAGCCTGTCTTTTTATTACCGCGAGTTACAGCGATGCCTGATGGCGGCTGATCAAATCATCCATAGATGCTTGTGCACGTTGCTGTGCTGTCGCAAGGGTATCGTCGTCAGTCATATTCTCAATGACCTCGTAGTAACACTTGATCTTCGGCTCAGTCCCTGAAGGGCGAACCACAACTCTTGCCCCACCATCCAGATGATAAATCAGCACATCACTGGCAGGCAGATCGATGTTCTCTACTTTGCCGTCAGCATACAGCTTCTGCGATGTTTTCAAGTCATCGGTGATCAGTACTTGACGTCCGGCGATAGATTCCGGCGGTGTCGCTCTCAACGCATCACCAATCGGCGGTGTATCCGGTTGTAATGCAATGCTCTTCTGAGCGTTAAAATGTAAACCATGCTGACGATAGATCGCCTCAAGCTGATCCCAGACCGTTTTTCCTTCCGCAGCTAGTTCTGCTGTCAGCTGGGCAAACGTCACCAGTGCGGATAAACCGTCTTTATCCCACACTTCACTACCCACGGTGTAACCCAGTGCTTCTTCATAAGCGAACAGAAAACGGCTGTCGTCAGTCTGCTTTTGCATCGCAACATTGGTCAACCACTTAAATCCGGTCAATGTCTGATAGTAATTCGCCCCTGCTGAACCAGCCACTTTGCCCAGTAAGCTAGAAGAGACAATGGTCGTCCCGACCAGGTTTTGTCCCTGCTCGGTGTGATTCAACAGGTAATGGCCCAACAGCACACCAACCTGATCTCCGGTCAGCATCCGGTAATCACCATCATCGGTTCTTACGGCTACTGCAAAGCGATCCGCATCCGGGTCGTTAGCACAAGCCAGTGTGGCATTGTGTTTCTTGGCCTCTGCGATCACCATGTCCATTGCCCCCGGCTCTTCCGGGTTCGGGAAGTTCACTGTCGGGAAAGTACCGTCCGGTTCACGCTGCTCGGCAACAGAGTACACCTGAGTAAATCCGGCATCTTCCAGCATCCCTTCCGCCAGGTTCGCACCTACGCCGTGCATAGCTGTGTACGCCAGGCTGACGGATCCGGGTTTAGTATGATTGGACAGCAGCTTACTCTGGCCGATGGTCTCACGGTAGGTGTGATAAAACGGCTCACTCAGCATGATCAACAAGCCTTGCTGCTTGGCTTGCTCCAGCTCCAGGTGCTTAATGTCTTCTTTTGCTGCAATATCAATTTTCGCGGCAATACCGGAATCATGAGGCGGAATAATCTGCGCACCGTTACCCCAGTAAACCTTAAAGCCGTTATAGGCTGGCGGGTTATGGCTGGCTGTAACCACCACACCGGCTGCGGCTCCAAAATGTTTTACACCGAATGCCACCATTGGTGTCGGGGCTTCGTGTGTGGTGATATAAGCTTTAATTCCCTGCGAAGCTAAAACCGCAGCTGTGTCATGAGCGAAGCGCTTAGAATCAGGACGACCGTCAAATCCGATGATCACACCACGCTCTGCTGCATCCTCAACAGCTTCCAACAAATACTTGCCCAAACCTGTCGCTGTTTCTTGAATCACCAGCCGATTCATTCGATTCGGGCCAGCACCGACGATACCGCGCAGTCCCGCCGTACCAAAGGCCAGACGACCGGAAAAACGATCCGCCAGCTCAGACTCTGCATTGGAATCAATAAGTTGTTGTAGTTCTTCACGAGTTTTCGGGTCAGGGTCTCGCTCCAGCCAGCGAGTGATGTCTGTATTCATTATTAATATTCCTACTCCATAGATTACACTCACAACCTACTACAAATGATATTCATTCGCATTAACTTATTTGTTAATTCGAGTGCCTGATACACCAAGCGCGCAAAGAATAACCTGTTAATACTCATCTGAACGGAAGAATGATTAACCTGTTCCTTTCGCGTCGATAAAAGGTCGATGATTGAAGTATAGAGGGAATAGCAAAGTGAGCCATTTCAAAGGAAAGATGCAGAGCCTAGACTCTGGTTAGAGTGCGTTATACAAGCCATAAAAAAACGGAGCGCTGAAAAGCACTCCGATTCAATTGAGATTACCACATCAGATCATCAGGGATTTTGAAATCTGCATATGGATCATCTTCATCTACAGTATCTTCAGAAACGGTATTGTTCAGGACAATAGATTCCTCATCACGCTGGCTGATTTTATCGGCGACAACGCCAGGTACAATCGCATAACCTTCAAGATAACGAGCAATCGCTAACACACCGCTGATCAGCTGGTCCTGCGTTTTCTTATCGACATAGATTTTCTTAACCAGGGTGCCATCGGTAAAGTTATAACCGATCTCACCATCTTTAATCTCAATCTTGTTCATTTCGATCAGCTGCTTAACCTGAGAAGCAATGGCTTTCTTCTCGGCTTCAGCCTGTTTCTGGCGGTTTAGCTCTTGATCCTGTGCAACCTGAGCAGCACGTTTCTCTTCAACAGCCGCTTTCGCTTCCTTGGCTATAGTGCGTGATTTCTTTGATGATTTACCGGCCTTTTTCATCTTCTTTTTATCAATAAGACCAGCTTTCAGCATCTGCTCTTGTAAGGTTAGCTTTGCCATTTCAACTCCGTAGCGGTGCTATGTCATAAAAATAATGAATCAACTTACATCATTCAGCGAATGATAATCAGGTGATTCAATTTATGCATGTATTATCACTTTGCACCAAGAAACAGGTCAAGGTGTGGAGCTGAATCATTTGGAACTGAAAAGACAAAAGCGACCGAATTCGGTCGCTCGTTTAAAATATCCGGCTCATTCCGTTGAAATCAGTCCCACTTCCAGAATGATTTTCCGATCCCTTTAATCTTGCCTTGTGAAGGAGCTGTATACCAGGATGTCTGCTCATCACCTTCGCTGCCTACGTATCCAAGAAACGTTGTATAAGCCTCACCCAGATCAACCCTCTCCAATGGTGGCTCCCAGTCATCCGGAATGATAACGGCAAACGGATACCCCTGAGCATTTTTAAAACCACCGGCAGTTTCTGAATTATTTACCGAGGACCCCATTCTTGACGAGTGTTCAGGAAGGTGAATTTCATACCCGGTATTGTTTACATACAGATAAGGGTCATAAGGTGGCAGCGCGATGTCGGACAAAGCAACCGGTGTATCGAAATCAAACGCGACACTGAATTTGTGTCCCTGAGCGAGACTGGTGTCAGACTCAGTATTTACAAACTCTTTGCCGGGAATTTGCATCAGGGATTTCGTCCCTTGCAGTAAGCGCTGATCAAAGCTCCCTGTTTGCGAGAAAGATTTAGGGTAACCACTCTCCTGCACCGTCGAACCCGGCTTAAACAAGTTAAGCGTTCCTGAACCAGAGGTCCCGGCCGGAAGCCCTATATGCAGATACCAATCATGGGTATAACCTGAACCGCGTGCAATCATATAGCCATAGACAATCAGTGAACTGACTTTATCGTCCTGCATGCCGTAGCCAACACGATAACCAACCACTAAATCATTAAAGTCATAGTCACTTTTGGCAGGATAATTGTCCTCATACGCGGCAATGTAATATTCAACTGATGAAGGGTAATAAACCCAACTGTCTGTGGTGTTTTCTATCTGACCTTGAGTAATAACCAGTGGTGCCTCGCTCTGTCCCGGCGCTTCTGCAGTCAGTGTATCTGCATCACTCTTACTGAGCAGTGCCACATCTTCCGGACCATTTGTAAAATCATAAAATGCCTCAGGATCACCAAGAGATGTATTTGTTTCAAGAAAAGTGATCGATAGGACAGCAGAAGAAACATTAGCAAGGGACATACTCACCGGAATCGTTATCACGGCATCAAAAGAAGTTCCGCTCCAACCGCTATTTGGTGTCAATGATGAAGAACCGGTCCTTCCAATTAATGTGTAATAAGTGGAACGATTTGTTTCCCCAGTCTTAGCCACCACAGACTGGGTAGGCGTAGAAAAATCAGTAAACGTATAAGTATTTCCATCGGATTCAATAGTAAGACTCAGAGACTCTATCGTGACTCCTTGAGTCGAAGCTTTTTCTGTCCCGTCAGAGGCTTCGTTAACATCAACAGCCAATGCCAGAGCTCCATTGTTATCATCTCTTATGGCTTCAAGCTCGGAGGCTGTCAATGTTCCTTGCTTAAGATTAAATAAATCAATATTTCCTACTCCTTTGGATGTAATCGTATCTTGAAGCATCACTGATTCCACCGCTGAAGCGACTGAAGGTATCAGTAATAACTGCACTAATAATAGCAATTTGAACAACGATCTCATGTTCATAAAGCTACCTCCCCTGATACACGCTCCTCACCTGCAAAGTCACTGAACAAATCATATTTCAGTACCTTTTCCCGGGTCGGAACCGAAACCGGCAGGGAAAATGTTGAGTTTTTATCTATCTGACCAAGAAAAAGAACACTACCTGAATCGAGGTAAACCTTAAGAAAAAGGGTGTTTCCCGCCATATTCAATTCATCTGGCTGAAGTTCAAAAAGATGATTCTGGTATTGTTGAAAACGGGCATTAGCCGGAGCCGGATTATCGTTCAATAAGGAGCTTGACGGGTTACCAGTAACAGTTGTCCCATCCTCACCGCCACCACCACCGCCGCAACTGACCACACCTAACAGCATTGAGGCCAGGAAGAAATGCTTCATAGTTGCTCTCCCTTTCTTGTGTATTAGGAGAAACTAACCATGTTTTATGCCAGATAATTTTAACTTTATAAGTCAAAAACTTATGATGCATTTTCATTTTTTTGTCGCAATTGAATACTGATTTTGCAAGCCCAATAGCATTTTGATATGTCTTGCCGCTAAGAATCAGCCTAATTTTTCATGCACTTAAGCAAACACTCAAGCGGAATAGTGGCTTAAAATCGCGACGACTTTGCATAGGATAAGCGGCACATTAAGCGGTGCCGCCATAGGATATTTTTAACGCTGGAAAGGATAAATAGCACCAAGGGAAAGGATTTGTGTCAGATCATCAAGTGCGGAGCGGGATTCATCAACCAGCTTTGGATCGGCCAAATCAACTTCTGTCAGCTTATCCCTATAATGCTTATCAACCCATTGATTCAAGCGCTCAAAAAGCCTGTCATTCATTAATGTTGCCGGATTCACCGCCTGGCGTTCTTCATCAGTCAAAACGACACGTAAGCGAAGACATGCTGGACCGCCACCATTAGCCATGCTTTGTTTAAGGTCGAAAACCTCAACCCGATCAACACCTCGATTCTCAGCAACTAATTGCTGCACATACGTCCAGACTTTGCCATTTTCCCGGCATTCATCAGGCAAGACCAAAATGGTCTCTCCGGACGGCAGAGACAATAGCTGAGAATTAAACAGATAACTTGATACTGCATCATCAACAGAAACGGCACTGGTCGGCACTTCAATGATATTAAAATCATCGCCCATTTTATCTATCAGCTCTTCATAAACTCCGTGCCGGTTTAAAAATGCCTGCTCATGACAAAACAGGATGTCCCTGTTCCCCACCGCAATAACATCGTTGTGAAAGACACCTTGATCGATGACATCCGGGTTCTGCTGTGCCAGCACCACATTATTGCGATCCAAATGGTGCAAGCGAATAACAGCTTCACACGCTTCATAGGTATGTCGGGCCGGAAACTTTTTCGGTGACGGAAAACGACTATCAAACGCATGCCGACCGTATACAAATAACTCTACCCCCTGTTCACCATATTCCCGGCAAAAACGAGTATGGTTAGCGGCACCTTCATCACCAAAATGTTCAACTGATGGCAAGGCTGGATGGTGAACAAAATGCTTTGAATCAGCAAAAGTGGCTTTAAGGATCCGCCCGGTAACTTCATGCTCTATCGAACGATGGAACTTATTGGTCAAGTTTGCCGGGGTAAAATGGACTCTTTCATCAGAGGTATCAGCAGACGGCGATACTGTCGCGGCATTCGCAGTCCACATACTGGAAGCAGAACAACATGCAGCCAGTACCTTAGGCGCCTGTTTAGCAGCCTGCTCAATAACTGATTGGTCACTTCCGGTAAAACCAAGCTGACGCAGCGTTTTTATGTCAGGCCGCTCTTGAGGAGCCAGTACGCCCTGCACCATCCCCATATCAGCCAGCGCCTTCATTTTGGCCAGCCCTTGCTTTGCAGCCTGCTTCGGATTTGACGGGGCATCTTTGTTAATCTCAGAAGCGACATTACCAAATGATAATCCACTATAATTATGAGTAGGGCCAACCAACCCATCAAAGTTTGCTTCAAGTGCTTTCATAGACATTCCATGTTTGTACTTCGCCACAGATAACATTAGGTTTACATTTTCAACAAGCGTAGTACAAATAACCCATTCAATAGAAATGGTAGGCTTTAGTCATGCTAGTTCCGCATGCCTATGCAAACACCAACTTACAGATTACTGATGACCTTCCTGAGCTAATCGCTTATAGCACCGATCGGACACAAAACGTTGACCTCTCTATCAGCGATAATGAACACCGAACTCAAACACATATTTACCCATCTTAAAATCAAAGAAAGCCAATCAATTACTGACTGGCTTTTTTTGATTCTGTGTACTTGATCAACAATCAGAGTTTTTGAAAGCTAGATATCCCACTCAATAACATGCCCTTCATCGTAGACACCATCACTGTATGCAGGAGTGAAGTTAATAAAGATGTTTTCCTTACTGATCGGTATTGAGCCGGCAATGGTATTTGCTATCAACTCCAGCATCTGAGCAATTTCCTCTTCAGTATTGAAGTTGGGTGCAACCAAATCTACCAATAATGGATGAGCTGTTTCCGATTGATAGTCAGCCACTTTTCCATTGTGAATATAGTGAGACTTAGAGAGGTATTCCCAGGTAACCATGACATGACGTTCTTCAATGTTTCCGGCATTCGAAATCGCCTCAGACAACGCAGAAAGTGCCTGATTAACAGCAACATCTTGTTTAAATGGCAGTGATTTAATACGAACTAAAGGCATTTTTCACTTCCTCCCTTTAACCACAATAAGCGGGCACTCAGTAGCTTCAACATCATTTCTGTTATTAGCCTAGTGAAAGAGTCAACCGTTTGGATATCTCATAACTAAGAACAATCAAACTCATTCGAGAAAGTGATACATAAAAAAAACACCTGCGATTGCAGGTGTTTATACGTATCGCTAAAGCCAACTAATTGCAGCTCTTGTCCTCACAACATGGATTGACCACTCGTTCTGCACATGTATAAGGCTCAATGTGGATAATCACATCCACCACTTCATCAATTTGCGCAAGAATATGTGATTTGAAATTCTCACTGATGGTATGAGCATGATCAACACTCATCGCCGGATCTACCAGTAAATGGAAATCCAGCAAAATAGTACTGCCGGTACGACGGCTACGAATCGCATGCACTTCACGGATATCCTTGTCCTCATCGGCATATTGCTGAATCTTAGCTTCAATTTCACTGTCAGCTTCCGCTTCAGTTAACTCCAGTAAAGCCGGCCACAAAATTTCAAACGCCGCTTTGAGGATCATCGCAGTTACAATCAGTGCCGCAACCTGATCAAGATAGTGAAGATCTGGGATGATAAAGTTAGCAATCACAGCCACAGCAACAGGTAATGAACTCAGCGCATCCGAGCGATGGTGCCAGGCATTGGCATGCAAGGCCCTGCTATTAATCTTCTTAGCCTGAACCACTGTCCAGCGATACAACACTTCTTTAACCAGGATCGAAGCCAACGCAGCAGCAAAAGCCAGCATTCCAGGTGTAGTGCTAGAAACATGTCCAATCGAATTAATTGAATCCCAACCAATACCAACACCGACAATCGCCAGCAATACACCAATGAATATGTTTGTCAGAGTCTCAAAGCGCCCGTGACCATAGGGATGCTCTTTATCTGCCGGCGCAGTCCAGTAACGAGAACCAATCAAAATCGCGGTATCTGTTACCAGATCCGAAAAACTGTGAACACCATCAGCAACCAGTGCCTGACTTCCTGTAATTTTACCGACAGTGATTTTCAACAGGGCCAAACCAACGTTTGCTATAGAACCGACCCATGTTGCTTTCTGAATAACTTTTACCGGTGTCTCTGACATCTTCCTAACTCGCTATTTCATTTGCGAATATGATACCTGAATAATGCCTGTGACATGAACTATTCAGCCTGGCTGGCTACCGACTTACTGTAACAGGGGCAGTCTGTCAGATGATCATTTACCATACCCACTGCCTGCATAAAGGCATAACAGATTGTTTCACCGACAAACTTAAAACCTTTCTTTTTCAGAAACTTGCTCATCGCTTTCGATTCTGGTGTAGAAACCGGTATCTGAGACATTTCCTGCCAGTCATTGTTTACAGGCTGGTGATCAACAAACTGCCACAGTGCCGCTGCCAGGCTGCCATACTCTTCTTGCAATGCCAAAGCAGCTTTGGCATTACTGAATACTGAGTTGATTTTTCCACGATGCTTAATTACATCAAAATTCTTAATTATCTCTTCTGTACGCTCTTCACCATAATTTGCCAGACGGAGCAAATCATAATCATCAAAAGCCTGTCTGTAGGCATCTCTACGCTTTAAAATGGTGTACCAACTCAAGCCAGCCTGAGCACCTTCCAACGTCAAGAACTCAAAAAGATAAATGTCATCCTTACTGACAATCCCCCACTCTTTATCGTGATAGTCTCTTTCCAACGGCTGATTCATCGCCCAGGCGCAGGTTTTTATTTCGGAATTTGTCATCACTTGTACTCTATTTTTTATGCCATCCGTGCATTGAAATATAAAATTAATTTACGCTCATCATAATAAATAAAAATGCTTTACCAATATTTTATAACACAAATAAAAGAGCAGGTTCTCTCATTGATTTAACAATAATCAACCAAGTCAATTCAACAACTCACAATTTGAAGCCAATTGCAATCAGGCTTAATGATATTATCTTTTTATGCTTCTTGTGAATGCAATCGTTAAAATTTATTTGCCACACATCACTGAATAAATGAAATGAAATTTTTCCGTTTATAAATTACGGACAAAACCCAACAGTGATCACATTAATTAAAGAAATCTACTGAATTAAAATTGAAAAATCCTTCCTTCATTTCATAATAGGAACCATCAATACAGCGCTATTGATGAAAACAAAAAAAGGACTTTTATGAGACATATTGCCGATTTTATCGAGCAGCTTGAAAGGGGAAAGGACCCTTTCAATATCTGGGTTTACTCCAGTAATGGTCATTACAGTCAGTTTGGCAATCAAGGAAATACACGACGTGCACCTAGCCTTCACAAGGCTCTGGAAAAGCATCTACAAATCGTCGTTGAAATGAATGACGATGCAAGTGATGATGCCTTTCTTTTGCTGCCTGAAGTACATGCGGTTGTACCAGTCAATTTCCATGGAGGCAAAGTATACTCACTGACAGGACCAGTTGCAGCATAAGCACCTGCAATCATATTTATCGGTTTGAACAATGATCAAGAACGAATCCGGCTAGGTAAATTCCCTCATTTACCGATAAATAAAGCTTAAATAATAAAAACAGACCTAAGCTGGTCTGTTTTTTTTTACCGAAAGTAATTACATGCAAAATTTAAAATGATTACATGATTAAATCGGAATGTAATTTAGCTCGGCATATAAAACAAGTATCTTATAATAATTCACTAAACAATTTAACTTTGATTAATTCTTTTCGATAATCAATGTTGGCATTATTATCCTGACTCCATCTTTACAGGCAGAATTTCCATCTTCCCACCCCTGTTCAAATCGTGTGCCTTGTTTATCTAATGTTATATCTCGCATATAAACCATATCAGGCACACCTTTGGTACTTAAGGCGCTTTCACATCCCTGGTTGTAGCCATAATGATAAATACTGTCATATTCCACATCGCTAACATACTCTTCAGGAAACAGCTGATAATTTTCATAGTCTGAACTGCTGCAACCAAATACACCAAACGTCAGCATTACAATTACAATCAGTCTGCGATTCATTCTTTCCGGCTCCTTTCACCATGCCCGACACAGAACTTACATAAGAATGTTCAGAACACTTCTTTGATACATCTAGTCTAGACAACAAGTTGAACCAAGACTGACTCTTTCCCAACTCTTTTGAAATCCTGTGAGAATGGCAACAAAACTCTTCAGCTTCCATTAACGAGAGGGGCAGTGTTCAACTGTAACCTGCAATTAAAAGCAAAAAGGCCGCATTGCTGCGGCCTTCCTGTATACAAACAAAGCTACTTATTGAGAGCAGCGTTAAAGCGCTCAAAGCCCTTCTCCAGATCGCGGATCAAATCATCAGGATCTTCCAAACCAATATGGAGACGCAACAACGGACCGGCAAAGTCTTTTTTCTTAGCTGTCCGTATTGAGTTTATATTTTGATTAGCAAGGATCAGGCTTTCAAAACCTCCCCAGGAGTAACCCATGCTGAAATGCTCCATGCCATCCAGGAGAGCGGTCAGGGCTTCGGTATTTCCACAGTTCAGTACAGCTGAAAACAAACCATTACACCCTTTAAAATCCCGCTTATAGAACTCATGTCCTTCACCGCTTTCCATTGCAGGATGGCGAACATGATCAACCTCCTGACGTTCAGCAAGCCAGCGCGCAACTTTCAAGCTGTTTTCTTCATGCTGTTTCAAACGAACGCCCAATGTACGCAGGCCTCGCATTGCGAGATAAACATCATCCGGTGAGGTACACTGCCCCATCAGGTAACTGTATTCTCGCAGCTGATCCCAGCAACGTTCATTCGCCGTTGCCGTACCCAACATTACATCAGAGTGACCAACAATATATTTCGTCGCAGCCTGAATCGAAATATCAACACCATGCTCAAACGGCTGGAAATTGATTGGCGAAGCCCAGGTGTTATCCAGCATCACAACTAAGTCGTGTTCATGGGCAATACGGGCAAGTGTTGGAACATCCTGAACCTCCATTGTAATAGAGCATGGCGACTCAAGGAAAAGGACAGTGGTATTAGGACGAATCAGCTCTCTAATCTCTTCACCAATCATGGGATCGTAATAGGTTGTTTCTACTCCCATTTTGTCCAGAATCTTATCGCAGAAGTCTCGGGTAGGTTCATAAACCCCATCAACCATCAGGATATGATCGCCGGCTTTGACGAAAGACAAAATAGCGTTAGAAATAGCGGCTGTCCCACAGGGATACAACGCACATCCCACTCCACCTTCAAGCTCCACCATGGCTTCCTGAAAAGCAAAGTGGGTATTCGTACCACGGCGACCATAAAACAGCGCCTTGTTGGCCCGGTTTGCCGTGGCATGTTTCATCTCCTCAACAGAGTTAAAAACAATGGTTGATGCACGGCTAACCGGTGGATTGACCAGATGCTGAGTCCATTTCTTCGAACGCCCGGCAGTTACAATTTTTGTATCTAATTTCTTTTCCATAATTTACCCAAACTTCCTTTTTTCACTGCATGCTAAGAAATTAACACAATAAGTAGAAGCTCGGGTAGCAGGGAAAGTCATAGTGTAATTGCAGCAACACGAGCAGCAGCTGTGATTGGTTGATGCCGACGAGGCTCTGGCATCTTAAACTCAACTGCATTAGGTGCAATCATCTCGAGATGCGCACGATAGTTCAGACAGGCCCGCATCACTTCCATATTGTCGGCCACCTTCGCAGTTAATACCGCTAACAGAATTGCCTTGTATGCAAAA
This sequence comes from Photobacterium marinum, assembly GCF_000331515.1. Classification (GTDB taxonomy): domain Bacteria; phylum Pseudomonadota; class Gammaproteobacteria; order Enterobacterales; family Vibrionaceae; genus Photobacterium; species Photobacterium marinum. The sequence continues at coordinate 503,516 of NZ_AMZO01000006.1, read as the reverse complement.
TGACGATGCAGATCAATTGCCACATCAACCGAGCTATGTTTAGCCCCTTGAGTACGCAGCACCTGAAAGACCTGCTGATTTGAATGCAGCTGAAAAACATTTTGATTTATTTTTTTCGCCCGGCGGATCATATTGCGGATTTCGCGTCGGTTAACCGGGTTACTGCAACTATCATCAGCGCTATTGTTCAGGTAAGACTGATGCAAAGGCGAAACAACCCCTTCCTGACTTGGTAAGCTCAAAAAGATAATGTCTTCGTAATCATCACCCAATGTTTGAAAGATACCTCTGGTTTGAGAAACATAGCCACGGTTTAACAAACAATTAATCGCTTTCAACCCGGAAAGATACTGCACTAACAATGACAGCATCATTTCAGGAATTATCACCTCGGGACTGTCCTGATTTTCATCAGTTACAGAAGACGTTTCCTTGCGCTCTTCAGAAGAAGGAAGCAAAGCCTGCACCTGAAATTCCAAAAATTGAAGGATCTGATGGTTAAGCTTCATTTCTGTATCGTACATAATACTGCCCTTGTCATTTACCAGTGTATGAAGTTGATGCTTTGCTCCAACTGAAGATAAATACAATAACAACGCCTACCATTTTCTACTTAACATCCCTGCCACAGAAGGCATGCTTGTGATTGCGATCTCATCTCGTTAGCAATCTTTCATTTTTTTGATGACAAATTGTTTAAAATTTGCTTACTCAAAATATTTACATCACACAAAGTATTGCAACAAAATCTCAACTCTTCCAATTAATGGATGTATTAATAACAATAAAGGCCGCATGAGCGGCCTTTATTGTTGGAAAGAGAACGACTTATGGTTCTTCTATCACGGGTTGTTTCATGTAGTGCTCAGCACGTAAGCCGAACATTTCCGGCAGCGATGTACCAACAGAAACGGATGACCAAGTACCGGTAATGATGCCGATAAACATAGCAATAGCAAAACCTTGCAGCGGACCACCACCCAGCAGCCACAACGCACCGACGGTGATCAAAGTGGTACCAGAAGTCACCAATGTTCGCGAAATGGTAGCCTGTATCGCTTCATTGTTGATTTCATGAATTTGCTTATGCGGTTTGGCAATCAGCAACTCACGAATACGATCTGCAATGATGATCGAGTCATTCAGTGAATATCCCAGAATTGCCAGAATTGCCGCCAGAACCGTCAGGTTGAATTCCATCTGGGTTGCAGCAAAAAAACCCAACGCAAAAATCACATCATGCGCCAATGCAAACAAAGCACCAGATGCCAGACGCCACTCAAAGCGATAACTCAGATAACCCAGAATACAAAGCACAGCCACCAGCAAAGCCAGTCCTCCCTGCTCCGCCAGTTCTTGGCCAACTTGCGGGCCGACAATACTGGTATTGAGAACCGTAACATCAGTTTTCAATGGCGTAAGTAACTGCTCAATTGAAGGCATCGCCTCTCCATTTTCCGGCATTGCATAACGCAGTACCCAGCGGCCCGGTTCACCCGCCGAAATAACGCTAACATCCTGATGTAATCCGGCATCAAGCAGTGGCGTAATTTCACTGCTGGTGATCACAGAATCAAGGCGAATTTCACTGACAACACCTCCGGTAAAATCCAGTCCCCAGTTTAGTCCTCTGACTGAAATCATCAGAATAGAGCCCACCATCAGTAGAACAGAGACAACACTGGTAAAATGGCGCCACTTGGTTGCATTTTTCTTATTAATAAACATGGCTTTAAATCCTCACTTCACGAGATGCGTCACGTCCCCAAATCAGATTAATCATGGCTCGGGAAGCAAAAATACCGGTAAACATACTGGTTAACAGGCCCAGCCCTAATGTCATGGCAAACCCCTGAATCGGGCCATTACCAATGGCATAGAGCACCACAGCTGTGATCATTGTGGTGAAGTTAGCATCGAAAATGGTGCTGAATGCGCTGCTGAAACCACGGTCAATCGACTGAGCAAAACTGCGACCTTCTTTGAGCTTGTCCTTAATCCGCTCGAAGATCAGCACATTAGTATCAACAGCCATACCCACGGTCAGTACTAATCCGGCAATACCCGGTAGTGTCAGCACTGCCCCAGGGATCATTGCCAACAAACCGAACAACATCACCATGTTCATTACCAAAGCAACATTCGCCACCCAGCCCAGACGGCGATACCAGAAAGCCATAAACAGCAGGGTCATTCCCAAACCTAATCCAAGCGCGGCAAAACCATTCTGGATATTTTCTGCCCCTAGTGTCGGGCCGATTGTTCGTTCCTCAACGATAGTTACCGGCGCTGTCAATGAACCGGCTCGAAGCAACAATGCCAGCTCCTGAGCATCCTGAATTGATCCGGCACCTGTGATACGGAAGCGGTTACCCAGCTGGCTCTGAATTGTCGCTACGCTAATGATTTCGCTGGTTTGTTTAGCGTTACCTTCGGTATCACGACTGTATTCACTGAATGCCGTTGCCATCGGCTTACCGATATTCTGACGGGAAAAATCGGACATGATATTACCGCCGGCATGATCCAGAGTAATATTCACTTCAGCCATACCCATCTGGCCAAAGCTGGCGCGAGCATCAACAATATGATCACCGCCTAAAACCGGTTTACGGGCAACGCGAACCGGCTTGCCTGACTTATCCGGGATTTCCATTGTGCTTCCGGTACCCGGTTGCTTAACCGCATAAAAAGCAAGGCTGGCAGTTGCACCGATAACATTTTTTGCTGCAGCAGGATCCTGAACACCTGGCAACTCAATACGGATACGGTTTTCACCCTGACGCTGAACCAGCGCTTCAGTAATACCCAGCTCTTCAATACGGCTACGCATGGTTTGCAGATTTTGCTGCACTGTCAGATTACGAAGTGCTGTTTTCTCACTCTCTTTCAGAGTCAGTTTCACCCCATGACCCGAAGCATTGGTAACCTGCCACTGCGGATAATTTGTACGGATAAAGTGACGTACTTTGCTGTTAGCTTCTGCATCAGCAAGGCGCACATAAAGAGCATCGACACCCGAAGTTTCAACACGAGCACCACGAATGCCATCCTGACGGAACTGCTGACGTAATTCATCAGTCAACTGTTCGCCTTGAGCCTTGAAAACCTGATCCACATCGACATCCAGCAGGAACTGAACACCGCCTCGCAAATCAAGTCCCAGCTTAATCGGTGCAAAACCAAGGTTCTGAAGCCAGGAAGGAGCGGCAGGTTCTAATGCCAGTGTCAACTGTGACTTATCACTGACAACCTCAGCTAATGAAGCTCTGGCCGACGTCTGTTGGCCCTCATCTTCCAGAACAACCACGGTTTTGTCGCCCTGCTGCTCAATGCGCTTAGCTGTAATGCCGTTATTTTTGAGGTGTTGCTGCAAGACAACCGCAGACGGAACAGTTTCACCTTTCGCCGCAATCTGCACCGCAGCATCTTCACCGTACCAGGTCGGAATTGCACTTAGCAACATGACAAACAGAGTCACCACCAGTACGACATATTTCCACGTCGGGTAGTGATTGAGTATTCGTTGATTTTTGGTCTTTCTCATCTTATTACGCGCCATATTCACCCTCCGTTTTTAGCACTAGAAGGTAATGGAATAGATCTCCGGCCACATCAACACCAAAAGCTATAAGCTAACACTAATAAATGTTGATACTGAGAACCGGTCTGAAACGAACATGCGGGAGTACTGGTTATAACCAGAGCCCTTATGTCGGGATTTATTTCAGGGAAGTCAGTGCCTTGCCGATTTAACAGCAATTCACCGGATCAGGCGCGCAACAGGCGATGATGATAGATGGTGAAGGTGAGGTTACTTTCTTTCCAACCAGATACCCTGCTTACCGTAGGGTTGGTATTGAGTACCCAGTTCAGGTTATCGCAAAAATCGACACTGTATCCTTTCTCGAAACTCGGGACAGGCTCTACTGGCAGCTCAATAGCAAGTTGGTAATACGGTTGGACTTCTTCCGGATCATGGCGCATCAGATTCGCCATTCGCGTGGAATTAGTCAGGGCAAGATCATAGTCGTGAGACGAGTTGGAATGTTGCTTCTTGGACTTTGGTGATGACTGCAAAGGGAAGTTCCAAACCGGAGGCTCAGCATCAACACTCTTCAAAATACTGTCAGAATTAGCATAAACATCTAACTGTGCCAACGCAGAATCAGACTTAGCCACGCTGACGACTTGCTGAGCCAAGTCAACAGGCACGACCGATACAGGATCGGAACCATGAGTTTCCGCATGGGAAAACGAAGCCGCCCCCAAGCAGATCATCAACAGCAGTGTTCGTATAAACCTGATCAACATAACTCAATATCACCAAAGAGAATCAAAGGCATAATATGACCAGCTGAGATCATTCACAAGAAAAACTTGCGCTGAATCACGTTTTTTTCGTTGTTCATCCAATATCAATCGTGAGCTCCCATCTTTTTGCAGAGCGAGAGTTATATTGCTCTAATAGAACACTGGACACAAAGAAAACAAGGCTCTGAAAAAATGAGCTTGAATACAACACAGTTAGAGAGGGAAGCAACACAATGACTGTACACAAAATAGCATTCATCGGATTAGGGACAATGGGCTTCCCTATGGCCGGGCACCTTGCTAAGGCAGGCCACCATGTCACTGTCTATAACCGAACCACCGCTAAAGCAGAACAATGGACAGAACAATACTCAGGTAAGGTAGCGCTTACACCAGCCGAAGCCGCAAAAGATGCCGACTTCGTCTTTAGCTGCGTCGGTAACGATGACGATCTGCGCGAAGTATATAAAGGAGAAAACGGTATTCTTACTACCGTCACAAACGGCGTGGTTCTGATCGACAATACAACAGCCTCTGCTGAAGTCTCACGTGAGATTGCCAAAGCAGCTATGGAACAAGGGGCAGAGTTTCTGGATGCACCAGTATCCGGTGGTGAAGCCGGAGCCATCAATGGCTGCCTGACAGTCATGGTCGGCGGCAAACCTGAAGTGTTCGAAAAAGCCAAGCCAGTTATCGACTGCTTTTCCAAAGCAGCAACGCTGATGGGCGATGTGGGTTACGGACAAATAACGAAGATGGCGAATCAGCTCTGTATTGCAGGTATTCTGCAAGGTCTTTCGGAAGCTATTACGCTGGCGAAATCTGCCGGACTGGATATTGAACAAATGACGGAAGTGCTGAAGCATGGTGCTGCCGGTTCATGGCAACTGGAAAACCGCGCTGTAACTATGGCTGAAGATAAATTTGATTTCGGCTTTGCCATCGACTGGATGCGCAAAGACCTCGGAATTTGTTTTGAAGCGGCTGAAAAGCTTGGTGTTGAGCTACCTTTGGCAAAGCAGGTTGATGAAAAATATGCTGAACTGCAACAACGTGGATTTAGTCGTGCCGATACTTCAGTGCTGATCAAACAGTTCGACAAATAAGAAACATGAGCTATTGCCCCGAGATGTTATTCGGACATCTGTAATTCAGGCGTTAAAAAGCGGCCAATTTACCGGCCGCTTTTTTGTTCGCAGCTTAGTAAATTCAAACTGCCCTATTTATTATCAACCTGGCCGTCGCAGTTATTATCCAGCCCGTCTCGGCTTCGAGGACCTTTCTCATTGCGTCCTGGATAAACATCTGCATTATTGTCGTCGCAATCGCCCTGCTCTACGCAATAACCGTCACCATCCATATCCGTACAGGTTGCTTCTCCGCTGTTACTATCATCTCCACCTGAATCACCTCCACCGGATGATGAGTCACCTGCAGTCCAGTTCAATGCCTGATAACCCTGAATAAGCCCATGACCGTAGGTACTGTCATAACCGGTACTACCTAAGTCCATGGCGCTGGAAGTAATCGCCTGCTTTACATCAGCCGGAGCAACACCATTTGCCAGTAACATAGCCGCCAGCGCACTCACATGCGGTGCCGCCATAGACGTTCCCTGGAAAAAGTAATACCCCCAGACTCCGTCACTACCAAAAGTTTCCTGTAAGACACCATCTGCAAAGCCATCACCGTTTTCATCAGCACTGGTATTTCCTCCGGGTGCCACGACATCAAGCCCTTTACCCCGATTTGAATAGGATGCCAGCGAATTATTAAAATCCGTAGCTCCGACCGCTATTACACTCGGATAAATAGCAGGATAACTTACATTTTTTCTAAAGCCATCATTACCCGCCGCAGCGACAACGATAACCCCATTACTTTCAGCATAATCAAGAGCAGCATCCATGATTGGATCATTTGTCAGCCCGGAGCGAGCACTTACCCCTAGGCTCATATTGATTACACCAGCCCCGTTATCGACAGCGTAATAAATCCCCTCAGCGATATCCGCAAAAGTTCCCGAACCGGTATCACTCAATACTTTTACTGGCATCACACAGCTGGCATAAGCCAAACCGGCAACCCCTACTTTATTACCGGTCGCTTGAGCAATAGTGCCCGATACGTGAGTCCCGTGACCATCGCCATCAGTCGGATCGTTGTCATTATTGACGATATCCACCCCTGTTTTCTGGCCACTGTCATTTGTATCGATACAACCAATGCCATCATTACCGCCTTCGCGCAGACCGGTATCCAGAACAGCAACAGTGACACCATAACCATCACTTGTTCCCCAGGCCAAATCAGATTCAATATGATTAAAATGCCATTGATAGGTATTGTAATAAGGGTCATCCACAAAGTGGCTGGCAATATAGTTCTTACTGGCTCGCTTTCCTTTGGCTTTGAATGCCGTTAGCTGACCGTTTTCCTTGCCCGGCTCAACTTTAACAATCGAGACCCCGGATCCGGGATAGTAGCGCAACACTTTGGCATCACCGAGTTCTTCCGGCGAAGCCTGAACAAGTACCTGACCCGAACGAAAGTTCGGTTCTGCATGCACTGTAAACGCTGTGGTCAGAGCAAAAAAGCACAACCCTGAGCGCAAAAAAGGATGGACTGAGAATGATTGACTGGACACGTGAATACCTCTGCTACTGTTATTTTTCATAATTGTAGTAGAGGGTTTGCGTCTTAATAATAAAGATGTGAATGTGTCTTTTTTATGCTACATGTCGGAAATGAACTTGTACTTATCTGCATACATAGATGGTCAAAAAAGTGAAAAAATAGCCTGCCAAAGTCTGTCATCAGCTTCTTGTTTTGCTTCATTCTCTCGCATAGCTTCGCTTGTAGGCTCAAAACCAGGATCGTATGGTGTCACTGTTGGTGATGAGTAAATATCAGGTGATATGTAAAATGAAGGCTCGGTCGACTCTGATAAACGTGTTCCCGAATTATCGCTCCCCATCATCTCTCCGGAATACTCCGACACTAAGTTACTATTCGCTAATGTCTTATCATTTAAGAATGTGTCTGCATTGGCCTTAACCGACATGAAACAAGCAAAAGACAAGACTAAAATCTTACGCGCAATCACTATTACTAACCATCCGCTCAACTAAGTAGAAGTCGTAACCTTAACATAATAAAACATCGTTTTATATGGTTACAGCTCTCTGAGGACTTAGCCGCTGCACTTACGATAATCCATAAAAAAACCGCCACTAAATGGCGGTTTCGTGTTGAATCTATTTTATTGATGATGCAATTACAGGCCTACGAAAATACCTGCCAGCGCCGCACTCATCAGGTTAGCCAGAGTAGCAGCCAAAACTGCTTTAATACCCAGGCTTGCTACATCACCGCGACGCTCTGGAGCCATTATACCGATTGAACCAATCTGGATAGCGATTGAACCAATATTTGCAAAACCACACAGTGCAAAAGTAATGATAACCTGGCTTTGAGCTGTCAGTGCTTCTTTCACATTTACGAAATCAAGGAAAGCAACGAACTCATTCAGAATCAGTTTCTGACCGATGAAAGAACCAGCCTGAAGCATTTCCGATGCAGGTACACCAATAACGAACGCCAGTGGAGAGAATACGTAGCCAAGGATTGACTGCATAGTCAGGCTTTGCATCCCGAACCATTCACCTACAGTTTCCAGACCAGCGTTTGCCATAGCAATCACACTCACGAAAGCAATCAGCATAGTACCGATAGCAACTGCAACTTTCATACCGTTCATTGCACCCGCAGCCAGTGCATCGATCGCATTACTGTGATCACTCTTTGCCATTTCGATGTCGGTTTGTTCCACGGCAACGCTTTGCTCAGGAACCAGAATCTTCGCCATCATCAAACTACCCGGAGCAGCCATGAAGCTTGCGGCAATCAGGTACTTAAGCTCAACACCCAGGCCAGCGTAACCACCCAGTACACTACCCGCTACAGATGCCATACCACCCGTCATCACAGCGAACAGTTCTGAACGCGTCATCTGTGGTAGGAATGGTTTCACCAATAGTGGAGATTCGCCCTGAGACAGGAAAATATTACCTGTGGCTACCAATGATTCTGCACGGCTGGTTTTCAGTGCTTTCTGAATACCGCCACCAATCACTTTGATGACCCATTGCATCACGCCAAGATAATAAAGAAGGGAGATAAGAGCACTAATGAAAATAACGAGGGGAAGAACGCGGATGGCAAAAATAAAACCGGAAGTAGCTAGGTCACCGAATAAGAATTTAATACCTTCATCCGCAAAACCCAATACGCTGGCAACACCACTACTCATGGCTCCCAGCATCTTCTGCCCCAACGGAACATAAAGAACCAAAGCGGCAAAACCGGCCTGTAAGAATAAGGCCCCGCCAACTGTACGCCAGTTGATCGCTTTACGGTTCTCAGATAACGCCCAAGCGCATACTACCAGCACAAAAATACCGGCCAAACTAATTAACAACTGCATTATTTCGTCCTGCTGCGTTGATTTAATCGATTGTCGAAAAATGAAGGTATTACTGCGTGCTGCAATAGGAGAACAACTGCTTTTGGAGAAAAAGCGAAACAGGAGGGCTCTGAACTGGAACGTTCAGAAAATATGTGTTTGTCCGTCCATATGTACAACATACAAGTCACCTTGATAACAAGCTAAATTAACGCCGGTCCAACTCCGTGGGTCGTTCACATTCCATGGTGACAGCTTGTAACTAAGGTGGCTGAACTCAGTGGTTCTGGCCGGATGCGGAGTATATAGAGATATGGATCACATTAACAAGCCCCTTAGGGTTTTTTTTTGTGATCTGAGTTTGGTTGAGCAAGAAATAAACAGAAATGATAAATGCGACTTTATTTTTATCGCCAAATGGGTCAAATAAGGACAAAAGAGGGAAATGGCTTCCCTCTTCAATCATAAGCAGCCTGTATCAACGGGCTTAGAATTTGTAGTCTACTGACAACACGACTTGCTGAGAGTCTTCAAGTTTAGTGCTGTTTTCACTGTAGTCCTGATCCAAATAACGGTATGTCAGATCTGTCGACCAGTTATCGTTAATCTTGTACATAGCACCAACCTGCCCCCCCCAGACAAAATCTGTCGAGCTGTTACCCGCAACCTCACTATCAGCCACACCAGCTGACACACCAGCAAACAGGTTTACTTTCTGGGCAACAGGCAGAAGGTAATCATAAGAAGCCAGGAACATATCCTGAGAGGACTTGTCCATGTAGCTGTAAGTACCCATCAGGCGATGGTGGTCATTAACGATTGCACCGCCTCGCAACTGGTAAGTGACATCTTCACCATTCTGGCTCGCCTCACCTTTAATACTGTCATCTTGGTAACCGACACCGGCACCAACAAACCACTCGGTATCAGCAGCAAATGCAGGAGAAGCGGCAATAGTCGCCAGGGCAAGCGTTGAGATAATCGTTAATTTTTTCATCGTATCACTCCAGAATAATTCGGTAATGGAAGCAGGCTTAAGCTGCTATCCCTCTGTTGTTGAAGACTAATTTACACCTGCAAACTGAACCGAACCTTAAAATATAAAACAATGTTTTATAGCTGAATTTACGCTGAATAGTTCTTAGAGTGGTTGATAGATATGAACAGAGTTCAAATTCCGTTAAGGCTTACTCTGGATATCTCCCGGATAGAATTGACTATTAAAAGCAGCAAGGCATAATCGCTGCATACTTATAAGAAAGCAGGTCATGATGACTAAAGCTCAGTTCCCTCATCGCTATTATCGACAATTAACGTCAGCCGTGACGATAGCGGTTTCTTCATGCCTGTTTTCTCCAGTCACAAATGCCAACCAGTATGTTTCAGAGCTTAAGTTGCTGAACTACACCGACTCATACGGCAACGTTTTTCTGCGAAATGCCCGAATTATAGAATTACCGGATCCTTTAACGGTTAAGGGCAACCTGAATCTGGAAAATAGCAGCATTGAACGGCTACCACGCCAGCTAACAGTTGAAGGAAACCTGAATCTTGCCTACAGTGCAGTTACCCAGCTTCCACTTCAACTGGTGGTACACGGCTATATTAATCTGGCTCATTCACAAATCACATACCTGAATAATGGATTACAGGTAAAAGGCGATTTAAGTTTAATGGGAACCCAAATTACCCAGCTTCCACCCTACCTTTATGTTGGCGGTCATTTATATCTTGCCAACACACAGATAACAGAGTTGCCTAAGTTTTTGGTTGTAAAAGGAAATGTTTATTTAGGCGGGACACCGATCACGGTATTTCCCAAAGAAATGAATATTGGTGGAAAAATCTACAAATAAGGCGGTATTCAAACTAATAACTAATTCATTCCTTCATTATGTAATGTCTTATTGATATATCATCAACAAGTATACTTAAAAAGAGAAAAACCATATAAGTTATAAGTAATTATAATTACCCTGTCGTCAGTTCTATATTGCTGTCTACAAACTAACTTAAAAATGACACTAAAAGTAACTATTAAACTTAAATAACCGCTCTATTTAAGTCTAATTCAGATAACATCACCGCCTAATAAAACGATTACATTCACAATAACGAATTCAGGTGGTTTATTGAAGTCACTTTATTGATCACGTTATCACTATTATAAGGCGGAGTGTTGTAAGCCAGAAACATCTGTCCATTGAATTCGAGTTTCTGGCTGTTCTAGTGTTTTAACGACTATTACATCGACTTATGGCTGGTTCAACACCCAAAAGCTATGACTTTGATTTTCCGCGAGTATTTGTCGTTTGAGACTGATGGTAATACCATTGCCTACGATTTCTATTAATCATAATTAACCTCTCATCTTCCAAAACGAGTAAGGTTGATATCTCTTTTTACTTTATACCGTTCTTACTCATTGAAACAACTTCAATAAAACATCCGGATATGACATCCATATGACAATCTGATGTATTTGAAGCTACATGTAATCCCTGACAAATTAGCTTAAACAATAGAACAATCAATCTAATATTGTTCATTCATAAGCCCAGGGAGTAATTAGTTTGATATTTTCAGGATTTTACGTTTGAAGTGACCTTATTTAATGGACTAAGGCTATCCACTTTCTCTCTGTTTCAGCACCCTGCTATTTATATCAACTCGTCTAATATAAAAGCCAATGTTCTCTATTGCAACTATTATTTGCGTGTCTTTATGTGACAAAAGTCATCCTTCAATTATTATTCATTACCCCTTTACTGCTAAATTTTTTCTAGTCATTATAAAACAACGCACTAACCATAATTCGTCGTCGCAGAAAATGCATGATGTCTCAAAAATGAGTCATGCATCTCAACTATGTCCCATTGACACAAATTTACACTCTGATAACATCAATTCAAACCTTGACTCGGGGTCGAAACATGGGTATGCATACTATCACTTTAGAGCAGGCTGCTAATGTGCCTAGAAAAGTACTCTTTCAGTTACTTTCTGATCATGACAATCTCGGACGTTTCTTTGATGCAAAGTATTCATTAGTCAAGCATGGAAAGCCAGAAATCAATGGAATTGGAGCTATCAGAAAAGTAACAAACGGACCGTTTACTTTTCAGGAACAAATCATTGATTACAAAGAAAATGAGCATCTCCAATACAAAATTATCGATGGGTCACCGATTGAAGAACATGGCGGTTGGATCCGCTTCAAAACCATCAACGCCAGCCGTAGCCTTATCCTCTACCGAATCAATTTTACTCCCCGAATACGCGGTACAGGATGGTTAATAAAGTTACTTCTGGAAAAAAACATTAAACGGGCACTTCACAATATTGCCCAGTTCAGTGAAACCAAGTGGAAACACAATGCTTCGCATTAAATGCCAAAGCGTACAAACCTGCAAGTTATCAGCTTTACCACCAAATTCAGCCCTTCTACCGCTAAGCAGGATTGAGAATAATCCTGCTTTTAGTTTTTAAGCAACTGACATAGTAGTGTCAAACTAATTCCATAAGATGGCGGCAATTAGACTGGTTGAATATTGAACAATGAGAAGTGCTACTCGTTATTCATCCAAAACAATTGCGCGTTGTTTTTAAGCGCGATTAAATAAAACAGATCAGGATAAGTAAGCATTCAGCATCGACAGATAATACTGTTCAGGTACTGAGGCAAAAGCCACAAGTAAGATGGGATTTTTGTAGCCACTCAGATTAACTGCAAAAACCAAATCAGAAAGAGGCAATTGATCAATCGCTTACTATCAAAATGCTGATTAATATCTGTTTCCTTCAGTTTTTCATTGCAAATAAGGTGGACCTATGGGACAGCAACCTTTGCTAACAACTGAAAGGCTGATACTGAGGCCTTTTCAACTATCTGATGCTGTAAAAATACAGAAGCTGGCCGGTGACGTACATGTTGCTAACGGCACGGTTAATATTCCTCACCCCTACAACGATGGGATGGCCGGACAATGGATCGGCAAGCACCTTGCTGGCTGGCAAAGCCGTACTTCTGCTATCTATGCCATAACCCTTAAATCGAATGCAAGTCTGATGGGTTGCGTCGGACTTCATAATATCGAATACAATAACTTCGACAGCAGTAAAGCCCAACTGGGTTATTGGCTTGGTGTTCCATACTGGAGACAAGGGTATGGCACTGAAGCAGCTAAACGACTCACAGAATTCGGTTTCAAACGACTAAATCTCGATCTCATTTACGGCCAGCATTTTAGTCGCGATCCGTCACCAGGCAAGATCTTACAAAAGATCGGAATGGAGCATGTAAAAACCAAATCAGGCGCAACCCGGATTAACATGATCAGTGAAGATCTTGAATATTACGAAATCTGGGCGATGGCTGAAGCCAACAGCTAACCATAACTGTTATGGTTAGCTACTCATCCTTGCCATATAGTAGGTATTAACATATTTGCCGTTGCGAAAGGCGTAATCCACCGCTTCACCTTCAATGGCAAAACCATGCTTTTCATAAAGCGCGATCGCAGCATGATTATCAGTATAAACAGTCAACTCGATACGCTTTACATTAAGCCAGTTATCAGTCATATCCAGCATAGCTGACAGTAACTTACTGCCAATCCCCTTCCCCTGATAACCATCACTGACAGCCATACCAAAAGTGGCAACATGTCTACGTCTGGGCCGTGTGATGACTTCAAAACCTATTTGTCCGACAACTTCACCATCAATCTCGGCTAACAAGCTATACACATTATCCGGTAAACCTGACAAACGCTTCTCCCATAACGAGAACGACGGAAAAGGGAGCTGTAATGTACCACTATAGGCATTCTGACCAGCATACAACTCTTTAATCGCCTCTATATCCTTACGTTCAACATGGCGCACAGTTACTTCCATTTCCGCCTCCATTCTATTTTTATAAGCTGTCCAATCCCAAGATATCTCATAAAAAAAGATACAAAACAATAATTTGTTCTTACATTTCAATATATGAAATTTAATCTATCAATGCGTCATCTTTCAAAAACAAATCCAGTCTTTCCTAAATACCAAGACTACAGCTCAATCTGTAACATTATTTTCTGTTCAAAAGTAAATAAATCAACCGATACCACAAACACACACTATTTATAATGAATTAATATGATAATTTTATCATTTAGTAATTAATCATTCCTGTTTCAAGATATAAAAATATCAACTATGCTAATTTACTCATAATAAAACAACGTGTTAAAAATCAGACTGATGAAAAAATCAATCTGACTTTTTTAGTTAAGGCTATACTGAAATTGATGAGTGACAAACAAGGTGATGTTCCTACTCAACAACAGGCTGAAACCAATTGCTATTAATATTCAACCTGAAGCACCAACAAGGGCTTAACTAATTGTTACTTATATTAATATAAGAAAAGTTAAATTTGTTGAAAGATAAGTTTTGATGGCAGGTCTTATATTTTGAATGTGGAAAATATGCACATATAAAAATGGCTGATGCCACAGACTAATGAGGTGAAGATTATGTCTAGCTTGAAAGTACTAACTGCTACAGCTGTGATTTTAATGTCGTCTACTGCTTTTGCTGATATTCGCGTTGCAGATACACATAATGGTGCCTGGGTTACAGTAACTGAGAATGGTCAGCCTGCAGCTAATGCACAAGTTACAGTTGCTAATGTACCGCAACAGAAAAAAGCATACACTACTGATGAAAAAGGTCGTGTATTTATTCCTCTGACACTAGAAAACTCTCGCTCTATCAAATATAAAGCGAAAACAGAAAGTGGTCGTGAATCCTCACGTTACGCTTTCCACTCTACTAACAAGTAATGAATCCAAGGCCCTGCTCCCCTACAACAGGGCCTTAAATCTCCGGTCATTATGACAGTCATTTCTATTTACTCTATCTTTCCTCAAGCCGATGTTCATGCCAGTTCAAATCTCTGGCTAATACCAATGCCAATCCTATAATCTGCAAAAAAAGCGCAAGGTTTCTCAACTGGGAAACTGATTTCATTTTATCAGCATGCTCTTCAATCAGTTGCAAATTATCCAGATAAAGCTGATTGATTTTCTCTCGCCTATCATCCTGAGCTTTATTTAGCAAAGTTATTAATGTAGGTATGCCGTCTATGGACAATTCTTTAACCTCCTGATCTAACCAATAATTAATTTCGTTTATGACTTGATCCTTTATTTCTGTTGGGATTGGCTTTTCCTGATATTTACTGGTTAATATTAACTCCAGCACATATTCTTTTTTCCTATCAACAGTCTCTACCTGCTGCCATATTAAAGTGATTAATTTATCGTTATTTTGCTGTTGCTGAACTAATTCGTTCGCCTGCCTGGTTACATCATCAATAAAAAAATTCGTCATTAATGCCGAGATAATGTTCAGGGTCAATCCTGCCGCAACCAACATCCACGTATGTATTGTCCATCTACGCCTGCGCATCTTTCATAAACCTTCAAATTGCCACTCAATATTGAGTATGGCAAACACAGGCTGAAGATAAAATTCTATCCTTACAATCAAACAGATATACGGGAGCTGATCTTAATCATCCACCTAAGTCACAAAAGTGTCACTGAACATTTTTGTGATCCCTCATGTCACTGTCTACGTTTAAATCTGTCTACCTTTTCATAAGTTTCAAAAGGATTGGAAAAGATGAATGATAATCTCACTGATGCTACCCGCACCCTCGTACTAACCGGAGACAATGACATAATTAAACGACAGGAAATCAAAGAGGCTTACAACCAAACTTGGGCGCTCTATGAATCACTGTTCGAAGTCATTAATAACGACCAGGCTTACTACCTAAAAGCTGAACCGCTTCGCCACCCTCTGATTTTTTACTTTGGCCACACCGCAGTTTTCTTCATCAATAAGCTCAAACTTGGAAAATACATCGACAACAGAATTAATGAACATTTCGAGTCCATGTTTGCCATTGGCGTCGACGAAATGTCCTGGGATGATTTGGACGAAGCGAACTACAACTGGCCGACAGTTGACGAGGTAAGGCACTATAGGAAACAAGTTAATACCCTAGTCAACGATGTGATTGATTCGATGCCAATTACTCTTCCCATCGGCCAGGATGATCCCGCGTGGGTGATTTTAATGGGTATTGAGCATGAGCGGATTCACCTTGAAACCTCCTCAGTGATCATTCGACAACTCCCGCTTTCCGACGTCAGCCCACATCCGGATTGGCAGCCCTGTCCTGATGTCGGTATCCCGTCTGACAACCGTCTGCTCTCAATAGGTGGTGACACCGTCACTTTAGGAAAGAGTACAGATGCAAATACCTATGGCTGGGATAACGAATACGGTCAGCAAACCTTTAGAGTCATTGATTTCAAAGCTTCGAAATATCTGGTTTCAAACAAGGAATATATGGGGTTTGTAAAAGACGAAGGCTATCTCAAACCACGATTTTGGAATGATGAAGGAAAAGCCTGGCTCGAATATACCAAGGCTAAGATGCCACGGTTCTGGCGACTCCGGGATGACTGCTGGTTTCAGCGCAACCTCGCAGAAGAAATACCACTGCCTTTGAACTGGCCAGTGGAAGTAAACCAACTTGAAGCCAAAGCATTCTGTAACTGGAAAGCAGAGCAACTCCAAGCCAGTATTCGTCTACCTACCGAAGCTGAATGGTATCTGTTACGCCGGAATATCCCAGAAGACTCCCCTAACTGGCATGAAGCACCGGGTAACATTGAACTGGAATACTACGCATCTTCCTGTCCCGTCGATCGGTTCGAACATGAAGGGCTATGCGACATTTTAGGAAACGTATGGCAGTGGACGGAAACCAGCATCGACGGTTTCCAGGGCTTTCAGGTTCACCCTCTTTATGATGACTTCTCTACCCCCACTTTTGACGGTAAGCATAATTTGATCAAAGGCGGCTCATGGATATCGACCGGCAATGAATCCATTCTGTCATCCCGTTATGCTTTCCGCCGCCACTTCTATCAACATGCCGGTTTCCGCTATGTCGAATCACACCAAGATCCGGACAGCATGACGTCACTCAACGTCTATGAAACTGACGAGCTGATTTCACAGTATCTTGAATTCCATTATGGCGACGAATACTTCGATATACCCAACTTTTGCGTCAACGGCGTCCGGCAGTGCCTGAATGAAATCCAACCTCACCAAACAGCCAAAGTGCTTGATATCGGCTGTTCGGTAGGCCGCGCTTCTTTCGAATTGGCCAAAACTTTCGACCATGTTGATGCCATCGACTTCTCCGCTCGTTTCATTCAGCAAGCTTACAGCCTTACAGAACAAGGTGAGAAGCGTTACACCATTCGCACCGAGGGGGATTTAGTCGACTTCAAGAGTATCACGCTGGAGCAGCTTGGCTATCAGGATGTCGCAGACAAAATAAACTTTGTTCAGGGCGATGCCTGCAACCTGAAACCCCAATTCAACGGCTATGATCTTATCTATGCCTCAAATCTGATTGACAGGCTCAGTGAACCAAAGCGATTCCTGTCGACCATTCACGAACGTATCAATGAAGGCGGCTACCTAATTATTGCCTCCCCTTATACCTGGCTGGAAGAATATACTGACAAAGCCAATTGGCTTGGTGGCATAAAGGTTCATGGAGAGAACTTCACTACACTAGACGGACTAACAGAAACCCTCATCCCTCACTTCGAACTAGTCGCTGTAAAGGAAATTCCTTTTGTGATCCGCGAAACCAAGCGTAAGTATCAGCACAGCATTTCTGAAATGACTATCTGGCGCAAACGCTGAAGACACAAGGATTTTGAACGCTATACTCAAGGATAACTGACATGCTACTGTACTGCCTGAAACGGGCAGTACAGAGCATTTGGAAATGAAAACACCTTGCATCGCAAAATGTAAAAATCAGGACGGGATCTGCAGCGGGTGCTTTCGCACCATGACAGAAATTACCGAGTGGCGTGATATGGATGAAATAAAACAAAACGACGCTATCGATGAAATTCACGGCAAGCGTTCAACTCATACCTGTAGCCTATGCGGCAAACCGGCCTTTTGCGATATCAACGCCGGAAAATCTACCTGCTGGTGTTTTGAAATTGAAAAGCGGGATACATCGGGGATCGAATCTCCAGACTGCCTGTGTCGGGAGTGTTTGAGTAGGTTGCCTTTATTGAATACACGACTTCATAAATAACTATATGTACAGAAATCAAGTTAACATTCTAATCTGTACATTAGTGACTACTAATGAGTTTTAAGTCTTTTTTTACAAGCCTAAAGTCAACATTACTCATCAATAACCATCCAATTAATCCCCCAAAATTCAGTTTAGAGTAAAAATATATTTTCCATAAATAGCTCTTAATTTTTTTAGCTACTGGTTTTGAAAAAAGCTCAGGATCAACCTATTCAACAAATGATCAACGCTAATATTGCATATTAACCAAGTCATTTACCCTCATCATATACTCCTCCTTGAAACACATAAAGCAACAACACAACATAATGCCTATATTTCAATAATTTAAATAAATAATACTTCGAGTCTACTACTGTGAATTTATTAGCACTCCAATTTAGTCGTTTGCTTGTAAAGCTATATATGAATTAAGTATATTTTTGAAATTAATATGAAACCTATTTAATTTTTTCCTTAGCCTTCCTCCAAAGTCTTAAAGGAATCATTGAGAAAAATTGTGTGATAAATATAATCTCCGGCTTAGAAAATAAAAATTATGAGCCAAATGAAAAAGAACCTTTACAGACTTCTCCTATTATCTCTGATTACCGGATATTGCCAGGCTGGTTCTCATACCAACTCACCCTCCTATAACGCGCTACCTGATAATGAAAAGCTATGCATGGCGGCTGTCAGTAAGCTACTGACCAAACAACATCTGGTTTTCAGTGATGTTAATTCGACACCTGAAATTCGTCGTGCGGCAGAACGCGCGATTGATATTACCCGCAAAGCCTTTGAAGAAAATCAAAGCTATTGTGATGCGCAGCATGCACTCCAGGACTACAAGCAAGACCCGGGTGAAGGTTTCCGTCATAAACCGGGAGAGATTAACAAATTCATTCACAGCAATAGCTGATCCTGTCTCGTCTTAGCGAGATCATCTCACTATTACATATACTATTATTATCATTCGGTAACTTATGTCGTAGTGATGAGGCTTTGCTATGAAAAAGTGGCTGCTTACTTTAATCATTTTTCCGCTCTTTCTGATGGGATGTGATCCTGACGTAAAGCCAGGGTTCTCTCAGAAACAACTTCACGGACATTGGATACTCACCAAGATTGATGGCAAGGATGTCTCAATTTCCGAACCCCGCTCTGTTCCGAGTATGGCAATAGATTCTGACCTTAAAGTAGCCGGATTCAGTGGTTGTAACCGATTCTTCGGTCAGGTTGAACTGGCAAAAGGTTACAAACTGCGTGTTGTTGCTATGGGCGCAACGAAAATGGCCTGCATACAGGAAGACGAAGCTCATGTAGAAAAAGTGATGACAAAATCACTGCAAAAATGGAACAACGTTGCACTGGAAAACCAGATACTAACCTTAACATCTGAACTGCACATTCTGACCTTTCTGCCAACAGATCATTCTCCCGAAGAGGATTCCGAACAACAATAGCTTTCATCCCTCCACATAGACCAATATATCCACTGTTTCTTTAAGCCTGTTATTGCCCTACAATCAGACAGATAAACAGAGTTATTATTCTCAAGTGAACAATGTTCTGATGCTGCACCATTACTCGCAAACCAGTGCATTCTTCACTTTAGTTTTCGATTTACAGGGGCTTTCCGGTATGAAAAAAATACTATTCGCAATGACGCTGGCTGCATTGCTCAGCGGTTGTGACAAAAATGAAGTGGGTGACGTCAGCTTGGGGGTTTTCACCACTAAAGATATTAAGCTAAATACTCTTGTCGATCCGAAAGTACCCGGTGTGACTTGCCACGTAGCCAGTATTGAAGCTGATTTGAGCCTGGCAGATCCTTCCGATTCATCTATTTCCTGTCGTCAAACCGGTGAAATTACCCCTGAAATGATTACAGGAATCGATAAATCAAAATCTGGTGAAGTGGTATTTAAAAAGTCCAAGAGCATTTTCTTCAAGACCATGAAAATCCGCCGAATCCTAGATCAGGACTCACAGACTCTGATGTATGTTTCTTACTCAACCAAAGAAACCTCCGGTAGCTACAAGCATAGCCTGTCAACAGTACCGCTATGGGGTACCAAGGCCTATAAGACACCACCGGCACCAGAGCAGAAATAATCCCACAAAAAAAAGCGCCCTCGGGCGCTTTTCTATATTTATGAAGAAGCTCTGAAATGTAACGTCTAACTACAGCTTCACAACTGACGGCTTTGGTTTTCTCTGATTTCTCAGCAGCATAAACGTAGCCAACAAACCATAGATCACCGCCTGAACCCACAATTGCAGCCAGTAATGACCTACCTGACTGAAATCAGCCCCCATTTGGTTTAAACGCAAGAAGCCATTGATTGCCGGAGCAGCCGGAACCAACTGAGCTAAAGCATTAATCGGAGCCGGTATCGCCGAGGTTGGCCAGATAAATCCGGCAGAAAAGACTAGCGGGAACGAACTCATCAGTACGACCGCCGTTGCCAGTTCACGACGCGGAATCAACTGACCGATTATCATCCCCAGGAAAATAATCGCCAACAAGAATGGGACTGTCATTGCCAACAGATCAGAGATCGCAGCTAAACGATTAATCTGGTAGTAGCTAAAACTAAAACCAAAGTAATACATCACCAATGGCAGATAGATCAGCAAAAACAAGCAGCCACGGACCACCATAACCTTCCAGGCTGAAAACTGTAACCAGTAACCTGTCTTACCCGCACGGTAGTATTCATTCTGTCCGCCGCCCAACAAAGCCACCGCAATCAACAATGTCTGATGAAGAATCAGGATAAACACAGCCGGGACAACATAATTGATGTAACCCATTGTCGGGTTAAATACAGGCTGCATACTCAGTTTAATCGCCGAATACTGCTGTGAAGCCAGTGCAATATTTTCGCCGGATGTCACCATACGAGTGACTTTGGCCTTTGCACCTAATGTTCCGCCTGCCGTTGCCAGCCCTTCAACCACTGAACCATAAATCAGGAAATACGCCGCATCACCGGCATAAGCCAGCGTAGGGCTTTTACCCAACAGTAAATCACGGGCGAAGTGCTCAGGTATCACCAACAGGCCTTCAACATGGCCATTGTTCAGCAATGTCTTAGCCTCATCCTCACTTGCCGGGTGAGCAACCAGTTTTATCTGTGGTGTTGCATCAACCATGCGTTCCAACTGACGACTGAGCTGACTGTTATCCAGATTCACCACCGCCACCTTCTGCTCTCGCGGTAGCTGTTGCGAATATGGCAAGGGATACAGGAACGAATAAATCAGCACCCCACCGAACACAGTAAACAGAATCGATTGGTTAGAAAAAATCGCACTCAGTTCAAATTTAAACAGGCTTCGCCAACTCATTGGAGTACCTCTTCTTGATTGTGTTTACCAGCCAACATAGCGGCACGCCAGAGCGCTAATAGCAGCGGCAGGATAAAGGCACAGAGGACAGCTAGTTGCGGCCATGCCACAGCCAGAGACTGACCGTGGTTAACCTGATGAACCTGCACTTCAAGGTAATGCGTCACCGGCAACATTGAGCGCCAAAACTGAGCAAATGCAGGCATGTCCGTTGCAGGAAACGTCACCCCGACAAAAGCAAATGCCGGAGCGGTAAAGCCGGCAGCAAAGCTCATCGCTTTGGTTGGATCCAACGTCAAAAGAAGGAACAGCGCGCCAATTCCCTGGCAGGCAATGACAGTCAGCAACTGCGCAAGCAACAGGATTGTCCAGCTGCCGTTCATAGGCCAGCCAAGATAGCCATACATAAACCACAAGAACAGCATGCCCTGGAACCAGAACAGACAAGTGTACGGGACAAATTTCGCCAACAGATTACGTACCGGTGCATCACCTAACCAGCAGCTTAGGCCCTGCCGACGCATCTCCGCAGCCAACGACAGGATAGTTGTAACCACCATCATTATCTGCCAGATCGCCGGAACTGCCGCTGAAACAATAAACTGACCATAGTGATTATTACGGTTATAAAGCGGTGTTATCTGCGATCGTATCGGTACCGCCTGCCCCAGAGCCTGAACTGGAACCGTCACTCCTCCAGCCATTTTTTTCAGGGCATCAATCGAAGCATTCAGTGTGCCATGCGCCTGTACAATGGCAGAGTTCACCAGTTTGGCAATCAAGATAAACTGACTGTTATTAAAAGTGGTGACTTCCGGCACATATCCCAGCAAGGTGTTTTTCTCCAGATGTTCTGGGATCACCACCAGCGCGTAGATATCAGCTCCCCGCAAAGCATGACTACCCTGCTCAACTGAAACAAATGACTGCGAGACTTCAATGGTCGGGCTGGCATCCAAATTTCTAATCAACTGACGCGACAAACGACTGTGGTCAAGATCGACCACGCCGATTGGCAGATCCCGAGCGATCCCGGCAGAGAAGATCCCCCACATGATCAGAAACAGCGCCACAGGAAGCCATGTCACCATGGCCCTGAGCCAGCCATCACTCCAGAGCAACTGCCATTCGCGACGTAACAGAGAATTAAAACTCATGCTGATCACTCAACAATCACACTCATACCGACTCGCAGCCCTTCAACAGGCTCAACCGGACGAGCTTCTACTTCAAAAGTACGCATATCAAAACCCTGCGCCGGATCTGTGGTACGCCAGGTAGCGAAATCACCCATTACGGCAACATGGCTAACTTTAAAGCTGTATTTCTGACTGCCCAGAGCCGGAATGCAGGCCTGAAACTCTGCGCCTTTGTTGTAGTCTTTGAGCTTGTCTTCACGAACATGGAAAACTGCCCAGGCATCACTGATATCAACCACACTCACAACCGGGAAGCCCTGAGGAGCCAGTTCGCCTTCATGCAACAGGATCTGAGTTACTTCACCGTTATGCCAGCTTGAAATCTGAGTATCGGCTGCATACGCTTCAACCTCGGCAACCGCACCGGCTGCCATACGTGCTTTTTCCGCTGCCGCACGCTTAGTTTCATCTCGGGCACCTTCTTTCGCCATTTCGAACATCTGAAGTACAGCACGTTCGGTGTAGCGTGCAGCCTGCCACTGGGTATAAGCCTCATCACGTTTCTGCTCAGCAATCACGCCATCTTTGTACAGGTTGTCGACGCGCTGATAGGTTTTTTCCATTAACTGAGCAGCAGCTTTGGCTTTACGCCATTGATCGCGCGCGGCTTCAATTTCCTGACTACGAGCACCTTTCTCGGCCTGCTCAGCCATCGCACCGGCAGCTTCCTGACCGGCTTTTGCCTGCTCCAGTTTTGCATCCAGCTCTGGGCTTAACAAAGTGAAGATCAAATCACCGCGTTCAACCATATCCCCCTTACGAACCATGACTTGCTCAATACGGCCCGGTACTTTAGAAGAAATGTTGTATTGCTGAGCTTCAATCTGCCCCTGCATACGTTCAGGCTGAGGTTGGTAAGCCTGCCAGAAGGTATAGCCCAGCCAACCTACCAGCGCGGCTGCCGGTACTACTGCTGCTAAAGACTTAAACTTGCTCATGACTTAACCTCTAAACCTTGGTACTGCTGATACTGATTAAAACTTTCCATCTCGCCACTGACAGCCAGCAAGCGCGACAGAGAAATGACATATTGGAAGGCAGCGGCTGAACGCTGAGTTCTGACACTTGCCTGATACAACTCGGCATCGACAACATCCAGAGAAGTCGACAGCCCCTGGCTAAATGCTTTTTCACGCAGACGAACATTTTCCTCGGCCAGTTGCTGGCTTGATGACAAACCGTTGTACTCTTCGAGCGCCTGCATTGCTTCACGATAGGTTTTCTCAACCAAAACCGATAAATCCTGTTCGGCCTGAGCCCGCAGGTAATTCACCTGAGTCACCATACTGTGTGCGGCTTTAACTTTGCCAGAGCGGCCGGAATTATCCATCAACGGTATGTTAACGCCGACGCCAACCGCCCAGTCAGGTGCAGTTTTTGCCGCCAGCGTATCGTCTTCATGAAGGCTGTAGTTACCGTACAGGTAAACTTCCGGGTAGTATTTACCCTTTTCGGCATCAATCAGACCACAGGCCTGTTTCTTCTTGGCGTCAAGGATGTGCAGACCAGGATAGTCAACCAGCGTCTTCTCAATAAAAGCTGCCATCGGTGGCAGTGATTCGTTGATAAACAATGCCGTTGACGGCAATGCCGGGATATCCAGCTTCAACAGCCTAGTCAAAGCAACCTGAGCGATCTCCATGTCACGTTCCGCTTTCTGACGTTCAACACGCGCTTTATCGTAGGATGCTTCTGCCTGCAGGCGTTCAACCTTAGCAATCTGGCCTTGCTGTTCCAGCTTCACGGCATGTTCATAATGCTTCTTCAAGCCTTTTTCAACATCAATGCGGGTCATGAGAACCTGCTGGGTCATAGCCACACCAAAGTAGAATTTGGACAGGTCTTCGAATTTGGCCTGTTGCTTCATTGCCAACAGATAGCGCGCTTCTTCATTCTGCCCTTTAGCAATATCCTGCGCCGCCATAATCCGGCCACCGGTAAAAATCGGCCACACCGCACGGATAGAGCTAGTAAAGATGTCACGCTTAGTCAGCTGTGATGTAAACATGCTATCGATTTTGGCGGGATTAATGCCCAACATCTGAGCTAAACCGGCTACTGAATCTCCGGCTGGCATACTGCCAATCACATCTGAAGGCTTGATCTCTACCGGCTTGTCCAAACGAGTGTAATTGGCTTTCGCGGTGATTTGCGGGAAGAACAAATCACTGGCGGCATCCTGCAAATGCTCAGTTCGTTCGACATTGGCACGTTCAGCAGCCAGGGCGTCGTTGCTCATCACAACCGCGCGCCAGGCATCAGTAAAACTTACCCTCTGCTGTGCCTGTGGACTTACAGTCACAACATCCCCTTCAACACCTCCTGACACACTGAGATCAGAAGCTGCACCGCAAAGCGGTATCGCAAACAAAACGGCATAACACATCATCGCCGCAACAGGCTTTATCTTCATTATTCTTTCCATTAAGCCTTTATTTAGTGGTCTAAAATAAATTCTAGAGTAATAGCTCTAAATTTCAACTGTTCTGTGCTACATGCCGGATGAATGAAAACGGAATGGTAAATCATTTAACGAGGTCACATAGAAACACGTTGACAGATATAAAAATTTATCATACTGATTTATATGTAAATATAAAGCAGGTGGGAACACAGACTGTAAAGCAAAGCGAACAGGCAAAAAAAAAGCGAGCCTCTGCTCGCTTCGAAAAATTAAGCCTAATCAAGCAACATCCATATTGCTGAGAACCATTACATGATAGAGAATAGCATTCTGTTTAAATACCGCATAGATGCCTTTATACGAAATTGTGACCAACTTCTCACTACAATTCATTTCATAAAAACCATCATTTCCTCGTAGCTCAAATAACACCCAATGCATAGCGGCTTATTGCTTATGTATAACAAGTCAGATGTATTATTCTTATATCAAGACCATGGAATGCTCTGATTGGATCAGATTATTATTCAGTTTGGTATAAGATCTGCTGCATTCGACACATTTTCTCTCGGGTTTGTTCCTTAGGAAGTTCTTCTATGCAGGTCGACCTGGCTCCCCTGATATTCGAGCTCTGCACTATTGTCATCAGTGCCGCAGTTCTGGGGACGCTTTTCCTCTATGCTCGCCAACCGATTATTCTGGCTTATATTGCTTCAGGGATGCTGATCGGTCCATCCGGACTGGCCTGGATCCGCAGCTCAGAAGACATCACTCAAATAGGTAATCTCGGTGTTATCCTGCTGCTGTTTCTCATCGGGCTTAACCTGCAACCGAAGAAACTCATTAGCCTGTTTAAGGAAAGTGCATTTATCACTCTGGGAACCTGCTGCTTTTTCTTTACCGGGACACTGATTTTCGCACTGGCGATCCAATTGCCTCTGATTGATGCCCTGATTATTGCGGCTGCTTTGATGTTTTCCAGTACCGTTATTGGTCTGAAGCTGATCCCAACCACCACCCTCCACCACCAGCGCGTTGGGGAGATGATGACCAGTATCCTGCTAATGCAAGACATTCTGGCTATCAGCGTGATCATTTTCCTCAACATCGGTGATGGCGGAAACAGCCTCCTGCTAGCGTTTGTAATGATGCTGCTAAAATTTGCTGCTTTATGTTCCCTTGCTTTCCTTGGCGTACGTCACCTTATCCTTCCGCTGTTCCGACGTTTCGATGTCATTCAGGAGTACAGTTTTATCACGACTCTGGGCTGGTGCCTGTTCTGGGCCGAGCTAAGTCATCAGGTTGGGTTATCTTATGAGAGCGGCGCTTTTATTGCCGGGATTTCAATTGCGGTTAGCCGGGTTTCGCAGGCGATATCTGTTCACCTTAAACCACTGCGGGAGTTCTTCCTGATCCTGTTCTTTTTTGCTATCGGTGCCAGAATGGAGCTGTCAGGAAGTGATTTCTACAGCTTGCTGGGAGTTCTGTTTGGGGCAATGTTAGTAGCCATCAAGGCATGGGGGTTTTCAAAAGCATTTCATCTGGCCAATGAAAAACCGACAATGATACAGGAATTAAGTGCAAGGCTAAGTCAGGCAAGTGAGTTTTCATTTTTGGTAGTCTATGCTGCCATTAATGCCAATCTGCTTTCAATGGAAGCCAGCATGTTCATCCAAACTGCGACGATGACCACCTTTGTTATATCTACTTACTGGGTGGTGAAACGCTTCCCGACACCAATCTCTATCGCCAGCCATCTGCGACAAGATTAAGACCAGATGTCAGTGTAATCCTTCCCTAAGGCGACGATGTTTTCCCACCCGCAAAAGGAAAAGCAAAGTTCAAGGTGATCTGATCGTCATAAACAGTCATAGTAACAACCCGCTCTTCTGCTCTTTGCTGTGGATCTTTACTCAAATCAGCTGACAACCAATGCTCTATATTGCGATATCCAAGTTGATAAGCGCGTTGGAAAGCACTCTTATCCATAAACAGATATTCTCGCCGCACCAGAAAATCATAGCGATTAACCAATGCAAACATCTGATCATCCAGCGTCTGCCTGTCCAGAGTCCGGATACCGGCAAGTACATCTAACGCCTCACCGCTAACATTAAGATGCGCAAACACCATCCCCTGCCTTCTCAGCCCGGCCAGAATAGCATTGTAATTGGTCTGGGTCAGCGGCGCAGTAAACACAGCATGCTTTGCTTTATCACCTGGAACAAACACCGCCACCATACCATCAGTAACATTGAAGTCCTTACGCTGATCAAAACAAATTACCGGCTGGCTGTTATAGAGATCGGAACAATCAAAAGCGTCGGGCAACGAGCGTACATACTCAACATCATCATTGAAATTAAATTCGCTCAATAACGGAGGACTGTAAGCAAAAGTGCTCCCGGCCCAGATAACGGTACATACCGATAATGATGATCCAACAATTAATCGCCTGAAAACTGAAGCAAAGCAGAGAGACACATTAGACTCCACATAAATACAAACCGGCTAGTTGTACTCCTAGTTTGGCAAAACATCAATATTCTCGACAATGTTCATTTCATTGTTTCAGTTTCGTGATAAATAGCTAAGGCTTAAACAGGTACGTCCATATTTACGTTACGGTAATGGAATAAGCTCAGACTCACACCAGCTTTGCTGCTCAAGAACATACAGTATTTCTGAATACACATCTGTACTCTTTACCGCTTCAATAAACAACGGCGGAATATTCTTTGTTTCATCCAACGCTGAAACAAAACACTTATGTTCAGAGTTACTTAAAATCATCGCAGCCACAACAGTTCGGTTTAATTCGTCTTCTAATGATATACCAAGCTCTTTGGCTTTAAGAATTGCAGTGCATACTTTTTCCCGGCGCAAATGATTATCAAGGCAAGACTTCAGGTTATCCTCATCAAACTTTACACCCAGTGTTTTAAGCCAGTTCAAGTGTTCCCGTACGAAACTTTCCACTTTTACTTTACCCTCAAAATATAATTATCATTTAAACCGTGAAATCACGATTTCAGAATAGAATCCTTTATTTTAAATTTATTAGAGAGTGTATATTGTAAAAATAAACATCCCTAATTCTAGTCATTCATAAGTAATTGAAATTGATTAGAGTATTTAAGCAACCTCTGAAATAGCAATAACGATTAAGCTATTAATGGCGTAATCAAGAGCTACATTGAAACGGTTCTCATTCGGATGGCGTGGCATTATAAATAACACAAATCGAGTTACAAGCCATAATTCACAATGGGGATACTGGTCTAACCTGACAGAAATTAATCACCCATAATATCCACAAAGGAATTGTGAGTCATTATTGACACATTAACAATCCATACTAATTTTGAATTCAAATTTCACTTCAAAAAACCTCCTGTAATTTTAGTTCCATCAATTGCATAAGTTTACTTATTGAATTGCCAAACGGGTTTTCTATGTAAACAAACCAATGATAACAATATGATTTTAAATCTATTGAATTAGATATTTTACTCTATGATAAATAACTGACGATATTAGAAAAACGAATTAACTTTAGTTTAAAGCCTCTAAAGTAGCTATCTGAAAACAATTAGAATAGAAACTTCAATCGTTTGTTTTTACCGATACATCTCTTTATTGCACGTAAAACCCCCTAATACTTTTTCATTGCAACAATCTAGAAAGCAACATAAGATGCAGAAAAAAGTCAAACAATAAAATTATAAATAACGCTTTCCAGAGGTATATTCATGTATCTTATTCAGCCTGAAGATTTCCAAAGGCATATATTGATGGATGAGGACGGACAATTTTTTGCCACGTATAACGGTTACACATTCCGTAGTGTCTTTCAGCCTATTTTTCTATCAGACATTGATCTTTTTGCTTTTGAAGGACTGGTTCGTATTAAGGATGAAAACAACGAACCGGTGCGCCCGGATTTGTTCTTTCGCTCATCAGAATTAAGCTTTTTCGATACCATTAATCTCTCATTACTTTGCGCCAGCATTCACCTGAGAAATTTTGCTCAATCGGAACACAGAGCGAAGAAGCTGTTTATCAATGCATCTCCTTCCGTTTTTCAGATTTTATCCCATGATGAAAGAGCCATTCTGGCACTGACGAACCTGCTGCATTATCTTGGCTTGTCACCGGAACAGGTGGTCTATGAGATCATGGAGTTCGATGAAGGGGATATGGCAGAAGTTTTTTCTGGCATCAAAGTGCTTAATCGCTATGGAATCTCCATTGCGATGGATGATTTTGGTATCTGCGCTTCGAATAAATCCAGAGCTAAAATCTTGTTGCCGGATATCATCAAAATAGACAAATCCCTGTTGGATGACTTTGTTGCTCACCAAAGTAAAAGCCTAGAGGAATCACTATCCGTATGTCGACAAATCGGAGCTAAAGTTATTCTGGAAGGCATTGAGACACAAGATCAACTGGATAAGATTTCGCACCTGAACATAGATATGTATCAGGGATTTTTACTAGGCCGGCCACTAGCTCTGGAACCACAACCTGCACACTGATTGTACATACCAAACAGCAGGTAAAAAAAAGCTGTAACTCTAAGCCTCAAAGAGTTACAGCTAAACTACAGTCAGCATTAACGTAGTTAAAAAGCTCGGGTGATGATGGCCTATCACTGTCCTTCGGCACCCGAGAGCGGTTTTCATTTAAATCAGGCTTTATCCTTTTTGCTTCGTTCTTGTTGTTTTTATTAGGACATCCCTTCCGATTACATTGACCAGATGAAGAAGATCTGGGACTTCATACGAATAATGATGCCACGGATCACATCCAGGAAGTTCAGGAACGCAATTGGCTTTTCTGCACTAATCCAGGCAAGGCCAACTGAACCGACCGGAATGTCATACCCTTCATGCTCATCCAGCTTCAGGCGAACAAAGTGATGTTTGTTCATCGCATTCTGACCAGTGATCTGGCGAACGTTGTCGTCACGGCCCAGCAGGTTCCCCTGAGCTTCACCCGTCGCCTCAATAATGCCTTCTACTTCTGCATTGAAAATCTTGCCCGGGTACACTGCTGAGGTAAATTCAGCACGCTGACCCACTTTGACATTACGAATCGCCTGATGGTTAACACGCATCAGTACATACTTCTCATTGGTGTACATCTGAATTCGTGGCATCAGGCCTACATACTGCCCCTCACGCATGATGTAGTTTGTAAGGTAACCATCTGCCGGTGCGTATACTTTCGTGTGATCAAGATTCCACTGCGCCTGAGCCAGATTTTCCTGCTCACTGGCAACATCCACCATACGGCTGTTTACAGTAAGCCCTGATTTTTCCATCGCCAACTGGCTCTTATTGGCAAAGAGCTTGTCTTTTTCCAACTGTGATTCAAGAGAGATCACTTTCGCTTTAGCCACTTCAACAGCCGTACGCTGTTCATCCATCTTGCTCTCAGTAATGGTGTGATTCACTACCTTGTTCTGATCGATGTAACGCTTCAGCGTGGTCTGCTTGAGCTTGAGATCTTCTTTCGCAGCCACCAGCTGGTTTTTCGAGATCTCGATATCCTTAAGCGACGCGTTGTAATTCTCTTTGGCAATTCGTACGTCTTCCTCAGCGATAGAAAGTGACACCTCTGCCGCATCCAGCTTCGACTCCGCCTTGTTCAGCGCAATCTGATACTGCTCATCGTCCAGCGTGTAAATCAGCTGGCCTTTAGTCACCTGCTCATTTGGTCTAACGTAGATGCTATCAACATGACCCTTAATGTTGGTTGAAGCCGGACGAAGCTGAATATGCGGAGACTGCACTACAGAACCACCAGACAAATCCATCGGACTGAAGGTAATCAAACCGACCCAAACGAACAGCAGCCATCCGGCACCACCCAGAAACGCAAAGCCCTGAGTGAACTTATTCCAAGGCATCCCTACCATGCGAAGCAGATAAATGAAAAGCGTCCATACCGCTAAACCCTCAAGCATGTTCTGCCTCCTTATCAGCGTTTACTTCATCAGCAATAACCGCCTCTTGCTGAGGCAAGCTGTTCGACACGGCACCCTCTTCCGTTCCTTTCCAGATATCGCGAATACGGCGTAATGCTTGCTCACCGTCAACAAAGGCAATCACCACCGCAATTACCCACACCCAGTGCCAGATAAAGCCAATCCAGGTGAGCGCTGTTATCAGCCCGAGCTGATGATGCTCTTTACTGTGGGCTTTCTGAATAGGCAGCTCGTGTATTCTCCAGAAGCCGTAAATTGCCGCCGCAATGGTTCCCACAAGGACCACGGCAGCCATGACGTGCAACGCTGTGTCGACACCGCTATCGACAAAAGGCATGCTGACGAGACTCATCGTAATCAACTCCGTTCTAAGGATTTATAATTGTGTTTTTGTTGCGTCAGAGTGTGCAGGAAAACTGTGAATCGCGTCAGAATTCAGGTTTGATTTAATCAATTTAACCAATAATATGAAACAATCTATCCATACACACAAAAAATAATGTGCCACAGCATGAAAAGCACCACACCAAAACTGGATATCTCTTTTATTCGCTCAATCTTTATGAAGCCTGTCTCGGCTGGGCTGAAAAAACGCTATGGCATAGTGCCGGAAGAGTTAAGCATTCCAGCAAAAATTGTTTCAGAGCCGATGTGTCTGGTGCCTTTTATTGATGTACAAGGCTGGATGGAAGTTCTTGAAGATCGAATCGGTGATCCCGCCTACATGGTGGAAATTGCTGAATACCTGAAGTTTGATAATATGGGTTATTTCGGTGACTGGTTCCTCTCCAGTCCTGATTTGGCACTGGCTTTCAGGCGCATCAACTATGGTACCTCTTGTCTGCAATCCGGCGTCAGTTTTCACGGTGAGCAGTCGGGCAAGATCATCAAATGGACCTACGAAAATCACTTTAGTCAAGGTCGCGGACGGCTTCATGACAGCCTGCGTGTCGCCGCCATGTTCTACAACACACTGAAGCATTTCATGGGTGATGACTATAACCCGAAACATGTAGAAATCAGCGGCCCTCGCTGCGGTGATGGACAGGTCGAAGCCTTTTTCGGTTGTGATGTCCAATGGAACGCTCCGATGACCAAAGTATGGCTTGATATCTCAATACTCGAACATGGCAGTGCCAAACCCTTCATACCAAGACGGCCAATGCTGGTGTCCAACTTTCAGCTGGATGAGTTTCTCAACATGCCGCAACCTCATGACACGGCGAAAATCATGTACGAGATGGTCAACTACGCCCGCTACTACGGATTCCCGAACATAGATTTTGTTGCCGAACGTTTTCAGGTTTCCCGCCAGCAACTTCAGCGGCGGCTCCATGCCCTCGGGTGGAATTTCACCAATATCACCAACTATGTACTTTGTAATCAGGCGATTAAGTACATGCTTGATGATATGGAAATCAAAGATATAGCCAGAGAACTTGGCTATAACAACGTGCAGAGTTTCAGTAAGGCATTTCAGCGTCAGCGCGGTCTCACGCCGACGCAGTATAAAGACAGGTTACTTGAGCGAAGCCAGAGTTAGTTGGCGCTTACAATTCATCTTGAAGTGAGTATCAGGATCGATGTGATACCACATATCAAACAATGCCTCGTTTTTGCCCTGGAAAACAGGCTTGAAAAAAATCCGGTAACCGGTGAGATCGCGTCGGGTCGCATAGTCAAAAGGATTGGCATTAGACGGATCGGTAATGATCTCCCGACTTAGTTTCACTGGCTTGAGCATGTAATCATCATCTTTAGCCACATAGCGGTAATCGATAAACAGGTTGAACTCCAGTTGAGTCTGGTCATTCTCCTCATAACGCACCCACTCCTGGGAGGACATGGTCCCATCGGGCTTAAAGTCATAGGTGACCCAGCTTTGCTCATGGTTTTTTTCCTGTTCAGGAACACACTGCCACTTACCATCGACGGCCGGCAATGACGATGCAGCGGCCATGCCCGAGAAGGCTATACCTGCTACCAATACAAATCCATTTACCAAGCGATTCATGTGTCTCTCCGGTTTATCATCATGGTTACGACAACAATAACTTAACATCTCCCCAGTGCCAATAAGGAATAACGACATTTTTATATATAACAGGCATAAAAAAAGAGCTGTCACCAGCTCTTTTCTAACGTTCCCTCGTTATTGCCTATTAACTTTCACGTTGCTTGGCAGACATTTTTTCCAGGATCGCAGATATCGGCACAATCGGCCCCATCATATTGATCGTCAACGGCGAGCCAGATATCCCATAATGGATTTCAGATGCTTCAGAACTTGAGTAGTTATGCTTGTAGTTAAACATACCAACAGCCATATGCAGCAAATCAAAATCTTTTCGGTGGCATGATATATATGCTCGCCAGTACATAGCATCCAGCACTTCCCCAGGGTGGTCAGCCCGAATAATGAAGCGCCAGCTCCCCTCTTCTCCATAGAAGTCGAGCGGAAATGTCTTTTTTATTTTTCTTTTGCTTAACAAGGTAAACTTTCCACATAGCCAGCATGACAAATTGATTATGCAACGATTCGAGCAGAATGGAAGTGATTAGCGAGGAAAAGACGCAATTTTGACAAAATTGACGGAGTGCGTGGTTGCTATCTTCGTGAGCGTAACACAAAAAAATTTGAATTATCAGGCTTGTTAATTATTTTTCTATTCCTATAATGCTGAAAACCGGAGCGTCTGCCAACGCTCCGGTTTTTTTTTGCCTGCTCTTCGGTGACATAAATGCTATCTGCCAATAGCTGCATACCGAAAAGCAAAATTCGATAGATTAAGGAAAGACTAATGCGTATCGAACAAGACTTGAAACTGGGTTTTAAAGATGTACTGTTTCGTCCAAAACGTTCAACTCTAAAGAGCCGCTCTCAAGTTGAATTAACCCGCGATTTTACATTCAAGCATAGCGGTCGTCAATGGTCTGGTGTACCTGTTATTGCAGCTAATATGGATTCTGTTGGTAGCTTCGCTATGGCTAAAGCCTTGGCTAAGCACGGTGTAATGACTGCAATCCACAAGCACTACACTGTTGCTGACTGGGCTGAGTTCATTAAAAATAACGATACCAGCGTGCTGAATAATGCAATGGTATCTACCGGCACGTCTGATGCCGACTTCCAGAAAACCAAAGAAATCATGGAGATGAGCAGCGACATCATCTTCATCTGCATCGACATCGCTAACGGTTATTCTGAACACCTTGTCGAGTACGTTCAAAAGGTGCGCGCAGAGTTCCCGGATAAAGTAATCAGTGCTGGTAACGTTGTTACCGGTGATATGGTTGAAGAGCTAATCCTGGCTGGTGCGGATATCGTTAAAGTGGGTATCGGTCCGGGCTCTGTATGTACGACCCGCGTTAAGACAGGTGTTGGTTACCCTCAGCTTTCAGCAATCATCGAGTGTGCAGACGCAGCACACGGCCTTGGCGGTCGCATCATCGGTGACGGTGGCTGTGCCTGCGCAGGTGACGTATCAAAAGCCTTCGGTGGCGGTGCTGATTTCGTCATGCTTGGCGGTATGCTGGCTGGCCACGAAGAAAGCGG
Source organism: Photobacterium marinum (assembly GCF_000331515.1). Taxonomy (GTDB): domain Bacteria; phylum Pseudomonadota; class Gammaproteobacteria; order Enterobacterales; family Vibrionaceae; genus Photobacterium; species Photobacterium marinum. The sequence goes on along the minus strand of NZ_AMZO01000006.1, from coordinate 469,045 downwards.
CGGCGAGCTGATTGAAAAAGACGGAGAAATGTTCATGAAGTTCTACGGCATGTCTAGCCAGAGCGCGATGGACAAGCATTCAGGCGGTGTTGCCAAGTACCGTGCTGCTGAAGGAAAAACCGTACTATTGCCATTCCGTGGCCCGGTTGAAAACACCATCCAAGATATCCTTGGCGGTGTGCGCTCAACCTGCACGTACGTTGGTGCGGCGAAGCTTAAAGAGCTAACAAAACGCACTACTTTCATCCGTGTTCAGGAACAAGAAAACAACGTTTTCGGTAAAGAGTAAACTCGGAATTTCCGAATAATTTAAGGCCGCTTTTTAGCGGCCTTTTTCATGCCCCAAATAGGCAAGTGGCGACAGATACTCTCTCACATCAAGATATGGTGGTCATACTAGAGCACTCCCATCACTCTTGTTATTCAATCTCAACGATAAATATCTTCAAGAAGAAACGTATCGAGTTAGGATCCAGAAAAGAAAACATCAAACACAGCACATTCTGTTGTTATAAGAAATTAAAATCAGTTACTTGGGCTCGATAAATTTGCCGCTTGCCCGCGCTAGAGTCCGCTGTCCCTTACTAATTTGGGCTTCCAGCTGATAGATACCGTGTCTTTTCCCAAACAGAGAGGCCGAGACCCTTATCTGGTCACCAATCTGAATCGGTTTCATAAAGCGTACTACCAGTTCAGCAGTCAGGGCCTTTATCCCTTGAATAAAAAGGCAATGTGTCATCGCCGCATCCATCAAGGTGCTGGTCATGCCGCCGTGCAGCAAGCCGTTATAACCCTGATGCCGAGGTGTTACATCAAATACAGCCGTAACGCCCTTCTCACCATCGAGTTCAAAGCTCAATTGTAGAGAATCAGGGTTACTAGCCTGCTCGCCGCATACCATACAGTAGGTATGGGCCTGTTTTGCTACCTGATATTGTGGCATTTAATCTGATACTCCCGAGCTTAAACTGCTCAAATGATCCGACCACTGCCGCCTTCGCTACCTTATCCGACAGAGCCATCTTTAGCTGTTTAGATGCCTCGTCTTCCGTGCAGTGGCACAGGAATAATAAACCTGGGGTTTAGGTCAATCAGCGCAGCAATCGTTGCCTGCATACGCTGCTTAGAGACCCGTTTAGATGCAGCACGCCAATAATAATACCGGCGATTCTGGATTCACCGCTTACCCGACATATATGCTGCAGTGTTCTGATCTGGCCTGAGTAGCAAAAGTCAGCTGATATTGCCTGGATGGCCATAGTGCCCATGAGTGAGCACTAGATAATCGCCCCAGGTAAGATCGCATCCCATCGCCCTGGCATTAGAGAACAGGATGTTATTGTCATCGGTGTTATCAACAAAGATTCGAAATGTAAGATGCTGTACCACAGCCAGGCCCTTTAAAACGTCAACAAACCCTAGTTAGTGATCACAGGCATTCACGCCAGATACTAGCGTTCCGTCCAGATAGGCGTTAACCAGAGACTCAGGCGTTTCAGCTGGCGCACCGACAATCACCTCGATAGCCTGCTGGCCAAACAGCTGCTTAGCTTTCTGTCCCATTCCGCCAGAAATCACCAGATTAACCTCTCTCTCGCCAAGCCAGCGAGGCAGCAAGCCCGGCTCGTGCGGCGGCGCATCGATGTCATTTCGGCCGGTGATCTTCTTGGCTTGTTGATCCACGTTCATAATCGCGAAGCTTTTACAGTGGCCGAAGTGTAGGTTAAGCAGGCCGTTAGCGACCGGTATTGCAATTTTCATCTGTTTTCCTTTTATTTACAGGTTATCTGTAGAACTTTTTCCCAAATCGCGCGGATCTGGTATCCAATCTGGCTTTCACCCATCTCTTCCACGCTCTTTCCAGCGACTTGAGCCTGGGTAACCAGCTTGTCGTAGTCGATACGACCAAGAAGATAAGCGCCGAGTTCTTCACCAAGCGCCTCGATCTGCTCGGTCATATTGGGGTTGATATCCCACTTGTTAACGCACAGAGAAGTAGGCAGACCAAAGTGTCTGGCCAATCTCAGAACCCGCTCAATATCATGCATGCCGGACTGAGTGGGCTCGGTTACCAACACCAGATGGTCCGCACCTGTGATCGAAGCGATAACCGGGCAGCCGATACCCGGAGGACCATCAACCAAAAGCAGTTGGGCACCTTGCTCTGTTGCCACTTTTCGGGCCTCACTCCTTACCAAACTGACCAGCTTTCCGGAGTTTTCGGCAGCGATACCCAAATGGGCGTGAACCATAGGGCCAAAGCGGGTATCCGAGCGATACCACTCACCACACTCCCGCTCAGGAAAGTCGATACAGTTATCTGGGCAGAAATAAACACAAACACCACACCCTTCACAGGCTGTCTGGTCGATGCTATAGCTGTCGTTTTCTTTATCGTAGATAACCGCGTCAAACCGACAATACTCTTTGCACATATTGCAGGAGGAGCACTCATCACTGCGGATAGAGGCCTCATTACCGCTGTAGAAAGTGTGTTTCTGCTGTATCTCCGGGTTTAATACCAGATGCAGATCTGCAGCATCCACATCGCAGTCGGCCAGTACCGCCTGCTGTGACAGTGCAGCAAAGGAGGCCGTCAGGCTGGTTTTGCCTGTCCCCCCCTTACCGCTAAGAATGACAATCTCTTTCATTGTGCTTCGCCTACCATTGACTCAATTGCTAACAGCAGTTGTTGCAGTTCAGGTTTAAGCCCGGGAATCGCTGAGAGCAAAGCCTCTCCGCGAGAGTACGCCTTAGCCACCTCGCGACTTTCCGGAATGCGCAGCATCACCTCAATACCTTGCTCGTCGCAGTAGGCATCGACACAGTTATCCAATTGATCAAACCGATTTATAACCACGGCAAAGGGCCGCTGCAGTTCACGGACGGTCTCAACCGCTATTCTCAGGTCGTGGAGACCAAAAGGGGTTGGCTCGGTGACCAACAGGACAAAGTCGGCATCACGAACCGTAGTGACCATCGAGCATGAAGTGCCCGGCGGCGAATCGATAATTGATAGCTCATCAGGAGAGAGCTTCTGTTTGACAGCTCGGATAACCGGGGTGGCCATCGCAATCCCCACATCCATCATCCCCTCAGTAAAGCGAACCCGGCCGCTCTTACCTTGTCTCAAGGTGCCGACAGGGTGCATCACCTCGGTGAGTGCCTCATCAGTGCAGAGTCGAGTACACCCGCCACAGCTATGGCACAGCTCAGGGAAGACAATCGCATATTCACCCTGGGTGATGATGGCATTGAACTGACAGATCTCAGCGCAATCGCCACAGCCGCTGCAGAGATCACGATGTACCATAGGGACCGCCACCGAAACCGTTTCAGCTGAATCAATCTCCGGGGCAAGAAATAGCTTTCCGTTGGGCTCCTCAACATCGCAATCGAGGTAGTGCACAGTCTGCTCTGCTGCGAGTGCCAGGGCTACAGACACAGTGGTTTTCCCTGTTCCTCCTTTACCGGAGGCAATCGCTATCTTCATACCCCTCTTCCCGCGCTTTTAGCCAGCTCTGTTGTGCTGGTAACTATCCAGTCACCCACCTGGTAGTTGTAGGCGTCGGCAATCACCCCGCACTTGATCTGAGTAAGCAGGAACACCTCTCTATCGACGGTATTTAGGGTTTCAAAGTTAGCTTGTCCCTTAGCAATAATTATATCGGCCGCGTCAAAAGCGGCTTTGAATGAGTCCGAGCAGTGGTGCAGTATGGTCCCCGGCCCATCGGTGCCGTTATCAATAATGCTTGCAAATTGGTCTATCCCCGCTTCGATAGCATCGGCCTCGACGGCATCATTGATGACTGGAGAGCCCTTAACGACATAGGTTACCTTAAGGTGCTTTGGCAACTGCTCAATCAAAAAGCGATCTAATACGGTCTCACCGGCGTTATCTGCCAGTATCAGCACATTACCTGCCTGCTGCAGCTTCTGCTTTAACTGGTTAACCATCTTAGTGTCGATGGGATGACTGTTGGCCTTTTCAAACGAGTCGTTAATTCGCTCATCATCCCAGACCGACAACAAGGCAAAATCCAGGATATTTCCGGCAATCGCAAAACGTAGCGCCAGCTCAAACGGATCCTCAGATGCTTGCAACTGCTTGGTTACGCGAGGAACCAGTGACAGCGCCACTTGGGTTGATTGTTGCTTAATCTCTAAATAGGGGTCATCGCAACCCACTTCTTGGCGCAAGATGCGGTGAATTCGCTGCCCCATTTCAGGTGGAGAGAGGCTGAGGTCAAAGTCTGCTATCTGCCGTGAGATACGACGCAGAGCATTGCCGATCAGCTGCTCATCATCACTGATCCTGCGCCCGGCCTCTAAAGCCTGGCGCATAAAGCAGGGAATACATTCGAGACTACTTCTCATCCTTAGCTCCAGTGTGACTCAACAGTCGCGTCGCTGATCTCGGTAAGCCCGCCAGAAATAAACTGCTCAACACACGCTTTTAGTGAATCCATATCGCAGCTAAAGATTTTAACTCCAGCGCTCTGCAGCACCTTAAAAGCTTTAGGACCGCAGTTGCCGGTGATTAAACACTCTGCCCCAGTGGCGATAATATTTTGTGCAGCCTGAATACCGGCGCCCTGAGCAGCGTTCAGATTCTGCTTGTTATCTACAAACTCACAAATATTGCGCTCGGTATCGTAGATAAGAAAACCAGGAGCACGGCCAAAGCGTTTATCCAGCTCACCATCCAGTGTCTGTGAGGAAGTTGTCAGTGCAATTTTCATTTTATTTATCCTTATGCTGGTGTCGGCGGATACCGCCGACACCGTTACTACTTATTCGCTTTGGCTTAGCTGAGTACGGTCAACCCCCATACCCCGGCGCCCCCTGCCAAAACCACGTCTGGCGCAGGAATCCTGACGCTGGCCACAAGCGCAGCCTCCCCCTGCTCCTGCATTACGACCTTTTCCAGCGTTTTTACCGCGACCTTTTTTCATTTCGTTACCCATTGGGCCGGTTCCATCACATCCAGGCATCATTGCCTCCTGTTTCTCTGATTAAATCTTCCACGCGGAAGATCGTTACGCTTGCAGCTATTTCCTGCGCCCATACGGCGGCGTCTTTTGCAGCAGCCGGGCATGGAAAACGATGCCTTATCCAGGCCGCCGTTCATCCAAGCGTCTATTAGCTTGCTGGTCTCCCCAGCACAAAACGGATATACCTTGATACCTCGCGCTTCTACGGCGCACTGCAGCGAGTGAGAGATGGCACCACAGACCAACAATTCGACTTTTTGATTATCAAGAAAAGTCAGCTTATCCATGACACAACCGACTGGTAAGGCGAGGTTTTCCTTATGCACAGCCCCCTTGCTGTCTGACTCAACGAGCAAAATCTGTCCCGCGACATCAAACACCGGAGATATCCGGTCGTTCCAGGTTGTAAATGCTGCTTTCATACAAAGGCTCCATCGTTGATATCTTAGATATAGCAATTGGCATTCCAGTTTTTGAAATCGAGCCAACATCCTTGTATATACATGTTTTTAAAGGGGATAAATAAAAGAAAAGGAATGTAGGGAAATTACAATGGCTGCATTTGTGCAACCATTATGGACTCAGGTGGTTGCAGCCATGAAACCATTGCAACTATCGGTTGCGACCATTCTGCTTAGGAAAAGGGATCTGTAGGGACTTCATCTTGCGATAAAGGGTGGTTTTGTGGATACCCAACTCACGAGCCGTTGCAGCCCGGTTGAACCTATTACGCTTTAGTGACTCTTGTATCGACTGCTTTTCTGCCAGCTGACGCGCAGAGCCGATAGCTTCTGGCTGGTCTTTCGGCATCGCTTTTGCGCCCAGCTCAGACGGCAGATAGCCCGGGCCAATCTGCCCATTAGGGCAGAGCACAAAGGCTCTTTCAATAACGTTTTCCAGTTCACGCACGTTTCCTGGCCAGTCATGATCAAGCAAAAATGAAATGGCTTCAGGGGAAACGCCAGACACCTCACGGTTCTGCAGGCGGTTAAAGTTGCGTACAAACTGATCAACCAGCAGCGGGATATCTTCCTTACGGCTTCGAAGTGGTGGAAGTTTCAAGTCCACCACATGGATTCGGTAGTACAAATCCTGCCTGAATTCGCCGTTAGCAACCATTGCAGCCAGATCTTTGTGAGTGGCTGCAATGATCCGCACATCACTCTGTTCCGACTTAACCGCGCCTAGCGGCTCATAGCTGTGTTCCTGAAGAACACGCAGTAGGCGCACCTGAAGGGCTGGGCTGATCTCACCGATCTCATCAAGAAACAAGGTTCCGCCCTCGGCCAGGGCAAAGCGGCCCGGCTTGTCCTGGGTTGCCCCGGTGAAGGCCCCCTTTTTATAGCCAAATAGCTCAGATTCAAGCAGGTTATCTGGCAGTGCACCGCAGTTAATGGCGATAAAAGGTTTATCTGCGCGAGGTCCCATATCATGTACGGCGCGAGCCAATAGCTCCTTTCCGGTACCGGTCTCCCCTTGGATCAGAACATTGCTGCTGCTTGCAGACACCGCCGGCAGCAGCTCAAACAGGTTGCGCATAAGTGGGCTGTGACTGACAAAGCCCCCTACTTGGGAGCGCCCCTTAAGCGCATTCCTCAGCGCCTCCACCTCACTTAGATCGCGAAACGTCTCTGCGCCACCGATAACCTGGCCTTCACTATTTTTAAGAACTGCCGTTGATACAGAGACCGGAATGCGCTCACCTTCAGCATTGATGATATAGCAGGATTTATTGATTATCGGAGTGGTATTGTTGAGCGTCTGTCGTAAGGCGCAGTCGGCCTCACACATACTGGACTTAAACACCTCAGAGCAACGTTTTCCCAAAGCTTCATTCCTTGGGATCCCGGTAATACCTTCTGCAGCCCGATTAAAAAAGCTGATCCGCCACTGGTTGTCTACCGTAAACACACCATCCGAGATGCTCTCAAGGATGGAGTCGGTAAATTCAGTGAGTTTGAGGGGGTTACTATGCTCTTCCATATATCATTCAGTAAAAGTTATACCACTATTGATAATGGCTATATTATACCTAACACAGCGGTAAATCAGGATCTTAGCTCCAAAACAAAAGCCTTCTCGTTGAGACAACACTTATGTTAAGAGCATCTTCCACGCCATGAAGATAAAACTATCCAAGATGAGTCGATTGAGGTATCGCTCAGCACTCGAAGCTTACCCTAAAGCCTGTCGCTTAACCCGTGCTAATGAGTACTCAAATATTCTCGCTTTTTGACATCCAGAGTGACGTCCGGGAGAAGCAAGAAACAATCAGAGGCACATTATCGCGCCTCTGGCAGGTATATTATAAGTAGTGGCAAATTAGATGTGATCTAGGCGGATATGACTATTTTTCAGGTCATCACGCGTTATGCCTTTGCCATCATTCAGCGCATTAAAATGACGTAATAATCCGGCGAGAGCATGAATAGAGCCCAACAGATCACCTGTGTGTGCAGACTCTGATGATGTGTGCATGTTACGAATTGGGTAACCAATGGTGATTGCAGCACTATCAACACCGGCTAACGCAGCCGCCATACCGTCTGTGCCCATGTCACGACCGGAGAAATCTAACTGATAAGGAATGTCTTGCTCTCGGCAGACGTTCTCTAAAGATTGAACCAAATATTCTGAGGTAACAGAGCCACGACCAATGGTAAAACCGTCACCCATCTTAAGAGGGTTCATTTTACGGTTACCAATTCCAGGCGCTGCTTCGTAGTCGTGGTTTACATCAGTTGCAATTAATACGTCTGGCTTAAGCTCACCCACTAACTGGGTAGAACCAAATCTGCCAATTTCTTCATGAGTTGCAATGGTATAAAGAACACGAACGTTCTCAAGGCTTTCATTTGCCACTAGACGAGCAATCTCTGTGACAGAGAAACAACCCAGACCATTATCTAAATACGCACCATAAAAAGTATCTGGAGAAACACCATGCTTAATTGGGCGGTCAAGGAGAATCGGGTCACCTGCTCGTAGTCCTAAAGCTTCAACTTGTGCTTTACGATCATTGCCATGTGTATGCAGCTCAAGATAAATAGATTCTGGCTTAATACCCTGTTCACCACTGCGCTGAGCAGGCGTGGAGAAGTGAATTGCGCCTAAAGCCTCAACAGTGCACCCTTCAATCATTTTGAATTTACCGGCCTCATCAGGGTGCTGGCAAAAGACTTTAACTTCATGGCCAATTAACGTTGTAGGCAGGAAAGAATCCGTGTTAATCCACACTTTGCCATCGTCATCTATTTTACGCACCTGCATGCGAATTTTGTCAGCGTGGCCAACAATCATCACACTAACCAGGTCGTCACGACCAGGATGAGAATCGAAAACCAGACCCGCATTTCCTTTGAATTGATGGATCCCCCAATCGGAAGGCATAAAAGATTCAAATTCAGGTTTGATCACGCCATAGCTCATTGCAGCTTCAAAACCAATTGGTGAAGGTGATGCAAGTACTCTCTTCATAAATTCGAATTGCTCATGTGGCATAGTGTTTTGCCAAGCGTGTTTATGTTCCGCGGCGTTCTCTAAACTCATTATTTAACTCTCTATCTATCTGGGTTTAATAAAATTCACTGTAATTCATAAATTTCAGTATCTTGATAAAGAAACTTACCACAGACGCAAGCCGCTAACCAAAGCTTGTTACGTTTAGCCAGCCATAGTAATGAGGAGCTTATCCCTGACAACAAGCCTCGAGACCTGGATCCTAATTTTCATCTTTCAGTTTAATTTCAAACATTGTTTCCAGCTCTCAGAAAAAGATAGAGATGGTAATGCCCTTCAGTACTAAAGGTATCCTTGGCAGTTTCTCATCGAACCAGGCGTCAGGAAAACCTCATATGATTAAGTGAGCTTTAACTCACTTTTAATCGAATGGTGCTTTCAGTTTTACGAGATTTCTAACGAATTGTATGGAACTTCGGAGAGTAAGAGATCAACGCCCTGCAAATCGAGCGTTGACAGCCAGTTACGACATCGCATTGAGATAAATATATCAGGTTCCTAAACTAAACTGCTGCAGGTTCTTCCGTTCATGTGCGTTTGTGACTGAACACCTTTTTCCAGCCTGCGACATTCAATACAGTAACTTTGAAAACCTTCAGGATTACGAGCAGTCACCCTTGCTGGTGTTTTGCCAAAAGAGGATGGATAAGGATGGAATACATGCTCGCCACCATTTGCCTCTGAACAATGAGGGCACGACTTATACTTTCTACCAGTTTGAGGATCTCTCTTATGGAGCATTCCTATATTTAAACTTTTATCGCAACAACTACATATCATATAAAGCACCTTAGCTAAAAAATGTAGTCATATGATATTGGCGACTTATTAATCAAACCATGAAATAAACCTCATAATGAGATGCTATCGGTAAATAGGTTACTTAGTCTTTACAAATTAACATGCGTTTAGTTTCTTCGATTGAGATTAGCCCCCAATCAAGCCTTTCATTCACGACTATTAATCGAGTTTCAAACAACTTGCTAAACACCATCATGTATATATTAATATCAAACCACACCCATTGTTTAGTCACAGTTAACTATGAGTTTACTTTATGGGTAATTACTTACCAATTACTGAATGATATATTTATTCCACAACATTAATAAACGAACCGAGTTGAAAATATTTTTAGTATTAATCATCTCTATGCCTATGTACGTTGCAACAATGTAAGAAACAAACTTCTTAATAAAGACATCAATTTAAAACAGAAGCCAGTTGCAGTGGAAAGCGAACCTCTAATCGACTGTTAAGTTTAACAATTTAAAATACATAGAAAATAACGCAAAACCATGTACAGAGGCATATAAAGTCATCGAAAAAGATGCCGATATTCATTCGGAAAAACACCTAAGATTACCAGGATACTCGTTAACGCATGTAGTTATATATCGCTAATTACTGCCTAACTCCATAACTACAAATGGACACATATGAAAAAGATAATCATGATAATATCACTTACAGTACTGGTTGTATTTTCACCTGTTCTTTACCTTATTTACAAATTTGCTTTCACTGGCCCAATCTCTGATGATGAGTTTCAAAAAAAGCTTCCCTCTATAGTGAAGAATCTTGAAACAAAAGTCGAAGGCAATGGTAAAGAAACACTCGTGTTTATTCATGGCTATCCAGATAGCTTAGAGATGTGGGACAAGCAAGCTGAATATTTTAAAAAAGAGTACACAGTTGCGCGTTTTACGCTGCCAGGCTTCGAATTAAAGGATAATGGTGAAAGACCTCATTACAGTATCAAACAGATTAGAATGATTATCGATGGTTATATTAAAAGCTTAGAAAGAGGGAAAGTTACCGTTATCGCTCACGATTGGGGGGCGTTCTATGCTTCGCAATATCTTAAACAAAATGACTTAGTGGATAGAGTGGTACTCTTTGATGTCGGAAGCTTTGGCGAAGAAAAACAGCCAGTCATCAATGTAAAATACACTTTTGCACTGGCTGTTGCTTGGACACTACCTGAGTTATTAGGTGAAAAATTAGCACTTTATACCGCTGATAAAATTTTAGGTTTTCCAAATGTTGACTCTAATAAAACGATTGAGGATTTCCGTCCAGATACTCGTATGACTTACCCGTACTGGCATCTATGGAATTCGATCCTGACTAAAAGAATTAGTAAGGCAACACCGGTCGAAGAATATGGCACACCTTTCCTTTTTATCTACGGTAAAGACAAAAGCGTATGGTTCCATGCTGAAAGTTGGGTAAAAGATCTGCATGATAAGAATAAAGGACAAGTAGAAGCCGTACCTGGTGGACATTGGTTTATGCTCTCTTCACCTGACTTAGTTAACCAAAAAGTCGCTGCTTGGCTGGAAGCGAACTAACCTTTTAAGAGGGAAATCAAACAATTTCAATCCAAAAGGCCAAATAAAATTTGGCCCTTTGAATCAACTTTTATTTTCCACCGTTTAATGACATACAAACTATCAGTAATTGGCCTTTATTACAGATTCAATCAAACCAGTGCCAGGAAAATCAGCTACTACAATGCCAACATAACTTGAAGGATGTTGATTTATGAAGTTTTTAGTTAGTGTATTTGTTCCTTCAAAGGCTATTGAACAAATACCAATAAAACAACCGACACGAGGAAAATCAGGATAAGAATATTTCCATCCTGGCGTTGTTTGTCCTGTCAACAAGCGCGGAGCCCCTGTTCCCGGAGAAGAGTGACCGCTAGCGATAAAATAGGGAAAACTACCACCAGAAGCAGTAAGGTAATTAATAAAGCCTCTGTGATAATTATTTGCAGAATTAATGGCCTTATTTAGGTGAGATTTTACCGCCGTCCACTTTGAATAAAGATCCCAATTGGTTGTTACTGAATATTTGTCTTGAATATCAAAGCTATAATATGAAAGGCCAAAATTTGGATAACCTCCACTACCGAAGTTTTGCAAAAAGACTATCTTGCCCCGGGTATCACCCAAATTTGGCCGCCAAGACGTTGGGGTCCAAATAATATTACTATATCGATTGTAATAATCGTTGAATGTGTCTTCAAAACGACGTGTATTGCCTTCTTCAGTATGCTCTTTTTTCACGCGCATCAGGACAGTTTCTGATGGGTTTTCAGCAAGAAACGCAGCAACATCATTTAGAATATGGCCAAATCGTTGGTGCTGATATACAGGTCCATGATGGATAGAAAATGAATCTCCGATATGACGCAAACGGACATCAAGGAAACGCACCCCAGCATTTAACTGCTGGCTAATACTTAGGCTCTGAGTTTGTACTGCATCCCCACCATAGAATGAACCAGAATCATGTGTACCAGGAATAGAAATCTTTCGAATTGGCAGACTATCATTCAATCCTTTCATCCAAGTTTTCTTAGAAGGTAAGTCAGTTGAATCATGATAATAGCCGTTATCATAATGAGCAAAGGATTGGAAGGACGAGCACAGCGTCGCAGCAAATAATAAAAACTTTAATTTATTCATCAATAATTGCCTAATAATTAAATAAGTTAACAGGGTAACATTTAGGTGCTTTGCCACTAGGGGGACAACACAAAAAACGAGGCATTGTTTCAAAAAGAAATTACTAAAAACAACAAGTTATAGCTTGACATTAAAGATACGAGTAAATACAAGTGAGAACACTTTAGGTCAAATAATTCCATCCCCCCCACGAAAAGCAGACAATATAGACAACATAAGTACCGCATAAAGCAGGCTTTTAAGTCAGTTAACTTTGATTTTCAAATTTACGGCCTGTGTTTTTATAGTGTTCTAAAAATTAAAATCATCTATTTTATAACTGTCTATCAACACCATCATATTCATCTTAAACATGTGGGACTTTAAATTTTCATACAGTGGCTATGTCACCATACTGTTATGGAAAGCCATCAACACATTCCAAAAACTTAGGACTATAATTACTTTTCTTGTTAAGAAAATTCAAGCCTACAAATAACAATATACATAGGTGGTTATCTTACAATGAGGCAATCATACGCAACATTATAATTTGCTATATTCAAATAAGCCTTGATTATACGAAATGGTCATGAAACACAGATATGGGCAATAGCCAATGGGAAGCATCACCATCATAAGCAATGGTTCAGTGGTGACATTTGAAATGATTATGGGCTGCGCTTGCCGTTAGCAGAAATTAAGCGCGAGTATTTGGACTACTATCCTGATCAACCACCACAACACACTAATTTATAGTGTTTATCTTAGATAAGTTCAAAGTTATCACGTTCAATAATCAAAAAAATATCAACATGTGGTTGTTTCTGAAAAAGTTCAAAGCCACCTACCTATACAGGTGGCTTTATTTATATTAAAGCGTAATCTTCTTCACCATCCCGGCTTCAGCATGCCCTGGTATATTACAGGCAAATTCGACATTGTTGTCGCCGTGGAAATGCCACAACAGCTGTTTTGCTTTCCCCGGTTTAACGGTTACCGTGCTGCCGCTGTCATGAGCATGACCTGTCGGCATGTTTCGCATCATTTCGCGGTGCTTCAGCTGTTCTTCTGCTGAACCAATAGAAAACTCGTGATCGATCTTGCCAGTGTTCATCACTACAAACTGAACAACATCATTAGGCTCAATGTTCACCTCTTTCTTAAAGGTAATTTTCATGTCGTCACTCAGAATGACGTGAACAACCTTATCTGGCTTTGCGCCATTAGCAGGCATTCCCACCACCGACATGCCTTCCATGCTCATACCTGAGTGATCCATTTTAGAATGATCCATATCTGCGTGTTGCGCGTGAGTATGATGATCATTACCACCAGCCATAGCTACAGAAGTCGTCAGGGTTAGTGCAACAGCAATCAATGTTTTTTTCATTATCCGGTCCTTGTTATTACGTTTGTTTTCAAGGTCTATTTATGTTTTTGGGGTAGCGTCACCTCTTCTTATACGAGCCTGAAGAGGTGCCGCCTGTTACGTTAAAGAGGACTAGCGATATCTTTTTGTTTCCACAGCTTGAAGATAGCTGGCAGTACCAACAGGGTGAGCAACAACGCCGAAGCCATACCGCCAATCATCGGCGCGGCAATACGCTGCATCACTTCCGAACCTGTTCCCTCTCCGTACATGATCGGGATAAGGCCGATAATAACCGTCAGGACCGTCATCATGACCGGGCGCACACGCAAACCAGCACCTTCACGAATGGCGTTACTCAGATCTTCGGCGCTGAGAGCATAATGGTTCTCGGTCGCTTCGTGTTTTTTGTCGTGCCATGCCTGATTGAGATAAACCAGCATGATCACCCCAATTTCAACAGCGACACCGGCAAGAGCAATAAAGCCAACACCAACCGCAATCGAGAAGTTATAGTCCAAGATATGCATCAGCCATAATCCGCCGACCATTGCCAATGGCAGCGTAGCCATAATAATCAGCACTTCACCAACACGGCGGAAACTGAAATAAAGCAGCAGCATGATGATGGATATGGTAATAGGCACCACAACACTTAAACGCGCTTTTGCTCGCTCCATATATTCATACTGACCAGACCATGCCAGTGAGTAGCCGGACGGCAGTTGCAACTGCTCCGCGACTATTTGCTGCGCTTCTGTAACATAAGAGCCCAAATCCCGACCATCGATATCTACAAATACCCAACCATTCGGACGCGCGTTCTCTGTTTTAATCATCGGCGGGCCATCTTCATAACGAATATCCGCGACATCAGCCAGTGCGATCCGCGCACCGCCCGGCGTAACCAGCGGCAGATTCTGCAACTTAATTACCGAATCACGATAATCCTGCGGGTAGCGCACATTGATCGGGTAACGTTCCAGACCTTCGACAGTCTCCCCTACCGTCATACCACCTACCGCTGTTGATATAACCTGTTGAACATCCTTTATGCTAAGGCCATAACGTGCGGCAGCGCGACGCTTGATATCAATAGTGACATAACGCCCACCAGCTACACGCTCGGCATAGACAGAAGCTGTACCCGGGATCTGGCTGAGGATCGGTTCCAGATCGGCCCCTATCTTCTCAATCTCCTTAAGATCAGGCCCTGCGATCTTGATGCCAATAGGCGTTTTTATCCCGGTTGCCAGCATATCGATACGGGTTTTAATTGGCATCACCCAGGCATTGGTCAGGCCGGGTAACTGCACTAAATCATCAAACTCTTTCCGCAATGATTCTGTGGTTACACCTTCTCGCCACTGATCCTGTGGTTTCAGTTGGATCACGGTTTCAATCATGGTTAGAGGAGCCGGATCGGTAGCAGTCTCCGCGCGTCCGATTTTGCCCCACACGGTTTCCACTTCCGGTACGGTTTTGATCAGCTTGTTGGTCTGTTGCAACAATTCACGGGCCTTACCGATCGAAATACCGGGATAAGTCGTCGGCATGTACATCAAATCACCTTCATCCAGCGGCGGAATGAACTCGCTGCCCAGTTTGCTAGTCGGGTAATAAGCCGATGCCATCAAGGCCAGCGCCACTACAATCATGGCTTTAGGATATTTCAAGCTGATGCTCAGCAGAGGACGATACAATGCGACCAGAGCTTTGTTCACTGGGTTTTTATGTTCCGGCAGCACTTTCCCGCGAATAAAGTACCCCATCAGCACCGGAACCAAAGTGATCGCCAAACCTGCAGCGGCTGCCATGGCGTAGGTTTTCGTGAAAGCCAGCGGCGAGAACATCTTGCCTTCCTGCCCTTCCAGTGCGAATACCGGTACAAAACTAAGCGTAATAATCAACAGCGAGAAGAACAGCGGAGCCCCGACTTCCTCTGCCGCCTTACCGATTACCTGCCAGCGATTTTTATCAGTAAGCGGCGTACGTTCAATGTGCTTGTGAACGTTTTCTATCATGACAATCGCACCATCTACCATGGCCCCGATAGCAATGGCGATCCCACCGAGCGACATGATATTGGCGTTAATGCCCTGCCAGTGCATTACTACAAAGGCAACAAGGATGCCGACCGGCAGGCTGAGTGCAATAACCAGTGACGAACGGATGTGGAACAGGAACAGCGCACAGACTATCGCCACAACAATGAATTCTTCCGCCAATTTGCTCCATAGGTTTTCGACAGCGGCATTAATCAGGGTTGAGCGGTCGTATGTGGCTACGATTTCTACCCCATCCGGTAAACTGCGCTGAAGCTCTTCCAGCTTGTTTTTAACATTATCAATCACTTCACTGGCGTTCTCGCCAAAACGCATCACAATCACGCCACCGACAGCCTCTCCTTCGCCATTGAACTCAGAAATACCACGACGCATCTGCGGGCCAAGGTTGATGTCGGAGATATCACCCAACAGTAACGGCGTACCTCTTTCTGTTACTTTCAGAGGCAGGGACTTAATGTCTTCGATACCGGTCAGGTAGCCTGTGGTACGCACCATATGCTCAGCCTCAGCCACTTCAATCACCGAAGCACCGGTCTCCTGATTACCGTTCTTTATTGCGTTGTTCACCTGTTGCAATGTCAGGTCATAAGCACGCAGTTTCACCGGATCGATTTGCACCTGATACTGCTTCACCATCCCACCGACAGTCGCCACTTCCGACACCCCATCGACAGTTTGCAGCTCATACTTCAGGAACCAGTCCTGCAGGCTTCGCAGCTCTGCCAAATCATGCTGACCCGTTTTGTCCTGCAAGACATAACTGTAGATCCAGCCAACCCCGGTCGCATCAGGCCCTAGAGTAGGTTTAGCATCAGACGGTAGGTTAGGAGCCACCTGGCTCAAATACTCCAGCACCCGCGAACGTGCCCAGTACATGTCGGTATCATCGTTAAAAATGATATAAACGTAGGAATCACCGAAGAATGAATAACCGCGAACGGTTTCTGCCCCCGGCACCGCCAGCATAGCAGTGGTAAGCGGATAGGTAACCTGATCTTCCACCACCTGAGGCGCCTGTCCCGGATAGGAAGTTTTGATGATCACCTGAACATCAGACAGATCCGGCAAGGCATCGACAGGGGTCTTTGTTACGCTGTACAAACCGCCCAGGGTCAGGAACAGGGTCGCAATCAACACCAGGAAACGGTTGCTGATCGACCAGCGGATAATAGCGCCAATCATTGCTCGTCTCCCGCCTGTTCATTCTCAACAACATTGAGCTTTTTGAGCACATAATCAGAGCCGTCTTTCGCCACCAGAAAACGAACCTTTTGTCCTTCAGCGAAAACGGATAAATCAACATCATCTCCCACAGAGAAATTCATCTCACCACTATCCCAACGCCATTCAGTAACGGGTTGGTGGTTCAGGGTGATCATGCCAAAATCCGCCATTAGCATTGAAATTTCACCGTTTACCCAAGCTTCTGTCGCGATCACACTGTTATCAACTTTGTAATCGACAATCTCATATTGACCGGATTCCGTTTTACGAATTTCAAACTCGATCGCCTGACCTTTTTGTACATCGCCCATTTCCACATCGTCAGCAAAAGTAAAGTTCATCACCATACCCGGCCAGCTCCATTCAGGAACCGGTTGATGGTTGATGGTCAACATGCGGTGCCCCAGCATGACATCGGTAATTTCACCTTTGGCCCAAACCGTTGCTGCCTGCAATGCGGCATCCTCATCATTAGATGAATTTATCCGAGACAGATCCGCCGTCTGGCTGGATTCAGAATCCAGCATAAAGTGTGCGGAGGTAACAACACGCTCCTGATCGGTAAGCCCTTGGAGTACTTCAATCTTATTGCCCGCTTCACGGCCAACCTCGATACGAGCTGAGCGGAATTTACCGTCCCCTTCGGCAAGCACAACACGAGTCATGCCGCCCGAGCGGATCACCGAGGCTTTAGGCACAGTCAGCACCGCCAGATCACTGACGGGCTGCAAGGCGATGTTGGCAAACATATTCGGCTTGAGTTCAGCTTCTGGGTTCGCGAACTTCAAGCGAACCCGCAGGGTACGGGTTTTCGGGTCAAGGATCGGGTAGACATAATCTACTTCACCCTGCCATTCTTTTCCGGGGATCGCGTCCAACGTCATGGAAGCACTGCTGCCAGCTTTTACCCAGTGGGCCTGGCGCTCAAAAACTTCTGCATCAACCCAGACTTCATTTAACGGCCCGGCACTAATCACCGCCTGAGCCGGAGACAGATAACCGCCTTCACGAATATTCAGGCTGGCGATAACACCGTCAGCAACCGCTTTTACTTCAATCGACTGCGAAGCCCGGCCACGCTTAACGATGCGTTTGATTTGCTGACGATCGACACCAAGCGAGATCAGCCTCTCCGTTGCCCCCTTAACCAATCCGTTACGTCCAGTGCGATACGCATTAAGCAACTCTTCCTGTGCTTTAACCAAATCCGGTGAATAAAGAGTAAACAGAACATCGCCCTTCTTTACTTTTTCACCGACGGCATTGATAAGCAGCTTCTCAACCCACCCCGCAACACGGACGTTGGTTTGCCATAACTGACTTTCGTCAAAAGCGATATAGCCAACGGTTTCAATTCGAGGCACCAGTTTCGTCCACTCAACAGGTGCCGTTTTTACACCAAGGTTGTTCTCTACTGCCGGATCGATTTTCACCGTACCGGGTTTGTCATCAGAACCGGCGAGATCTTCGGCATAAACCGGGATCAAATCCATCCCCATCGGCGACTTACCCGGCTTATCACGCTTATAATTCGGGTCCATCGGTGCCACCCAGTAAAGAGGTTCATTCGCCTTTTGCGCAGACTCCGTCTCAGACGTTACCGACATAGTATGAAGGTTGAGGTATTGATTGGCTCCAAATCCGATTGCACCGCCCACCAGCAAAGCAATCGTGGCTACTTGTAATGTTTTCATTGTGTTCTCTTACCTTGCAGATGAGTATTGGTTATTAGTCAGCGTTGAAGCATCTGGTGATACCGCACTGTATTCAAAGCCACCCAGCAAGGCTGCCAGATTGCTTTTGACGATATTCAAATCAGTAATCAAACGCTGTTGCTCAAGCTCGAGGCTGAGCTCATCGCTGGCGGCATTAATCACGTCATTAAACTGCGCAGTGTTATTCTGGTATCCCCGCTCAACGGCTTTAGTGCGCGCCCTAGACTGTTCAAGCAAGGTGTTCTGATAGCGTTGCAGACGCTGTTCCAGATTGCTTTTATCAACCAGCAAGGCGTTCACTTTGGCATTCATCTGTGCAAGCAAAACATCTTTCTGAGATTTGGCTGCCCCAACCTGATACTGGGCCGCGGCATGGTTTCTGTCCTGACGGTTACCGGTGAACAACGGAATATCCATCGTCACAAAAGCACTCACCAGATCAGATGCAGGTTCGCCTTTCATATTGTTTGCCTGGCGGTAGCCGTACATCACCTCTACACCGAACTGCGGCGTATAAGCCTGTTCAGCGATCTCTACCTGAGTTTGAGAGGCCGAAATGGCGGTATCCGTGATTTTCACCATTGGATGGAGGTTCAGCAGTGAGTAATGCTGAGTAGAGGAAGCATTCTGAAGTTTGCTATCCAGTAACGTCCAGTTAAGCTGATTGCTGGCCTGAATGTGCTGTCCGGACGCTATCCAGTCTGCGCCCAACCATTCTGATAGCTGAGAAATAATACGTCGCTGAACCTGTGCGTTGGCCTGCAACTTTTCATCCAACTTGCTGACCTGAAGCTGTGCATTCAATAGATCCTGCGCTTCGTTCTTGCCGATGGAATAGTTGGTCTGAAGGAAATTTTCCATCTCTTTCATCAGGCGTCGATTCTCACGCAGCACTTGTTCTGCTTTCTGCTGATAGCCCAATTCCAACCAGAATTGAGTCATGCTGTTTGCAATTTCCAATTCACGCGCGGCGATTCGCAACGCAATTCCATCAGCCTGTTGATTAGCTTTCTTCTTTTGCAGGTTAAGCGTGTCCCCCCGCTCAAACTGCTGCATTAAACCAACAGAAATATTGGTCATTGGATCTTCGTCAAATCTCAGGCTATCGACCGGCAAACCGCCAAAGCCGACTTTCAGTTTTGGATCCATCAGCGTTGAGCTAGCTATCCCGGTTTCTCGCATCGCCTGAGATTGGGCGAAAAACTGCCTGCGGGAGGCATCATTATTCAACGCCTGCTCGATAAGGCGTGTTAAAGGGGCTGTTCTTGTTAAGAATTCTGACGTAGCTGCGACATTCAGACTTTGACCAACCTTATTTCCCTCTAAGTGGGAGGCAGCAAATAGCGGCGTCGCAACCATAGTCGAAGCACTAACAGCAAGTGCTAATAAACCTGGTTTGATATTCACAATTAAATCCAATCTGTATATGTCTGAACTCAGACAAAAACCACAGTTCACAACACGCAAAGGTGCTGTAAATCAAATAAACAGAAGTTGGATTTAAGCTATCGGAGGGCGATAAAAGGATTGAGATCGTTCAATGATCGCACCCTGCTTCTCAATCGGAATGAGAACAGGCTGAGTCTGATTTGAAATGGTTGTGTTTATAGGTGGCAGAAACGCAATTACAGTGGCGCAACTTGCTGAACAACAAGTATGGGGCGTACTCTGTTCTGAATCACAGTTAACTGGTGTTTGCTCTGGTGCTACGAATTCTGGCATTACTAAATCGTGCATCGCATGTGCCTTGTCCTGTAACATCAGCCCCCCGCAATGAATGACTGCCGAACCAGAACTTCCACTTGAAGATTTCACATGTACCGACTGTGTCTTGTCCTGAACTTGGGACGCCTGAGTCTGAGCCACAGCATAGCTGTCACTCAGCATCTGAAAGGTCATCAGAGGCGCGCTGGCAACAAAGCCGGACATCAGCATAGCGAAAATGCTGATAACGGAGATCCAGATTGTGCGAACAGGAGATAAGCGCATAGCAGGCCTTTCAGAAAAACAGAACTTTAAGTTAAAGCTTCCCCCAAGGGTAAGGTCAAACTAATTTACAAATGACTATCTATTACTTAGCTCACAAATAATCAATTTGTCTTTTTTTATCGTCAAAATCTCACCAATGACACAGGTTTCTCCATTTTTATTAACTATTTTCAAAAAACTGTTGAAACTTAGATATATGCTCATAACTGCACTAAAGGAACCATTAACCTCCTGAATTACATTGAAGTTTTTTGCACCACTGATGCTGATGACTGCATTCAAAAGGACATTGGTAGTTAATAACAAAAAGGTGAAAAATCATGGTGTTAACACTTGGAAAGAGCGTCGCGAAACTGCTGTGGTGGAATGGATTAGACAAGGCTTTATCCATTTTTGATTATCGAGGGCCGATGCCCGAGCAGTTAGTTCAAAACCTATTAACCGATCTGGAGGAACTCGGCTCTCTGGCTAAAGTGCTGGGTGATAACCCTCTAGAATCATTTGGTGCAGATGACAGTGAATTGAGCAAGAAATACTACCCCAGCAGGTTCCGTTATTACCAAGCGCTCCTAAGCTTCTTTGTTGATATCACACCGCTCAGGAACAATAGAAAAATCAAAGCGCTACCAACAGTGAACGAAACAATTGACCATACGCCTGATGAAAAATGGTTTTTTCTGAATGGGATCGGCACCAACGAGGATATGGCCAGGGTCAATGCGCAAATGCTCAACAAAATATTCAAACGCCCTATCACACCGCTCCATAATCCAACCAACGGTTTTGCGCGTGATTTGATTGAAGTAACCAAAGGCAGAAACTTCAATACCCCGACCTCTATTGCCAGATCAGCAAAAATTCACATTAAGTGCGAGCTGCTCAAAATCGCAAAAAAAACCGCAAATGCCAGTGAGTATGAAAAGAAAAGACACAAAGTTGTCGTCATTGCCCACTCTCAAGGTGGGATTATTATTTCAAATGTGGTCAAAATGCTGATTCATGATCCACGTTGCAACTCCCTGCTGGAGCATCTGGAAATATACACCTTTGCATCAGCGCATGATGAATACCCTTCATCCTTGGCCAAAAGCCAATCGACAAAAGTCCCCTTTACAGAACACTTTGCCAACGACAGAGATTACGTTGCGGAAGTAGGCGTACTAAAAAATGTGAATAAGACTTCTGGTAAAGTCTATGAAAAAAGCGGACCGGGCCACCTATTGAACTACCACTACCTGAAAGATTTTGATCAGGGTAAATATGAAGGACTGGGGATAGGCAGCCGACTATATTCTTTACGAAACGGCAATAGGTAAGAACAGGGTTGATCAACTATGGGGATGCGTTCATCCCCTTAAACTTAAGAGCCCAGCAAAGAGACTGGGCTAAGCTTTATTAAACAATTAATTAATGGCTAACTCCCACGGACCATAAATACCCCCAGGCGTGTTATTGAAAGTCCACCATTTGGCGACATAAATGCGGCCTTGATATTCCACCTTATCACCCTTGGTATACACCTTATCAGACTGCCAAATTGGTAGTTTAGCTGTTTCCAATTCATTACCAACACCATGGTTCATGGCATTCAATATATCGCCATTATCCTGACCATATTCCCATGAAAATAGTCCGGCAAGTTTATTATCCATAGCATATTGGCCTTTCTTCATTACATCCACAGGATGATCGAACCCGACAAAGGCACCATCAGACTCTCGCCAGGCATAGTGACAATCGCAACCAGAATCGTAACGAATTTCAAAACCGTTTATTCCTATGCCATCTGGCCCTAAGATTTCTTCAGCAATTCGTTTATAAACAGCTACGCCAGCCTGATCCCATGGGTTAACCGGTTTAGGGAATAAACCGGTGGCACTACCACCGATCTCTGTACCTTGCGGACCTCGGGTAACACCGTCCCAGCCTCGAGCATATTTAGCAACGCCAAGAACTAACTTTTCAGCAGGAATACCTAACTCAAGCATATTCCTAACACCTTGAGCCCCACCATGACCATAACCTTTGGCTAGATTGCTATCATGGGTTTGTAATGCTGTATGGTGCCCGATATTGCCTTTCGACCATGTGCCAAAGAAGTCGTACGTCATCATAAAGATGTAGTCCATATAAGGCTCAGCTCGTACATAATTGATATTTTGAATATTATTAGCGTGAGTCCCAATGGCAGAGGTGATCAGGTATTTTCGCCCTGTTTCTTGTTCGAGTAAATCAAATGCTTGGCGTATTTCAATCATCAGATCAGCATATGCTTCACCTTCTTTAATGTTCTTTGGCCACTCCCAATCGATATCTATACCATCAAAACTTGGATTACGTTTTAAGAAATCGACAACAGACTGAACAAATACCTGACGACTATCTGGTGTTGCTGTCATAGGCACAAACGGAGCTGAACCGCCCCACCCACCAACTGATGGAATTATCTTAATATGCGGAGCTCGCTGTTTCAGTTCCGCAAATTTTGTTGCGAAGGTTTTGTCGATGCTGTTTACATCTTCCGCAAGTTGAAACTCACTCTTCTTACTGCAAATCTCATTAACAGCCTCGACTTGGCCTGGTCCACAGATATGCATAAAGGCATAAAGTACATGGGTTAAGTTGTTGCCATAAATACTATCCACTATCGTTGGGTCAGCCCAGTTGGCCACATAACTGGCAACTACTTTTCCGCTAGTTTGCTTAAACTTATCATGCTTCCCTATAAAGTAATCAACAGGCTCTGCTGCAGAAGCGGCATTACCCACGAGTATCATTCCCAATGGAAAAGCCAAGCGTTTACAAATTTCAGATAATTTCCATTTCATCGTCTAATCACCTTTATTTAAGTCGAAAAAGTCAACTCATAACGTTAGAGATGAAAAACAACAACTCAACACTTAGTGTTTGTTTTTTGTGCAACTTGCGATTGTGTATACTGCTCTCAATGATATAACTGAATATTGTAGATATAGTCAGTGACTCCAGACGTCATTCTCATCATATAGCTTTTCAGCGCCTACCTTAATAAAATGCATCATATATGGTCATGCATTCGTAACCCAAATGACCACGAATATAATAGCTCTACATTCAAATCATTTTTCTGAAATAAAAATGGTTTCTTCCCCTTATCCAGATTGCAATGAAAACTAAGAGTTACTTTAAAAAACAGCTTACATTCAAGAACTTCCGTGATCGATTGGTACTTTATTAACCTCTAAGCTCTGCGTTCAATATACGTATTGAGCGAAGCTGATTGCAAGCGCAACCATTGCGTACGCAACCATTGCTGCGTATACTAACTACAAACTCAACAACATGCTCACAAAAGTCAGCACCATGAAAGTTAGAAATATGGCAACTTGCTTTCCTTTCAGCAAACATCAAATAGAATCCGTAATCAAGCTTGTTGCATATCAAGCATCATCAAGAAAAAAAGGTTGCTAGTTTTATGCTTACAAACAATATTCCGTTGAAAGGAAGTGTGCTACTTAATGGGTGGCAACTATCTAAATTACACACCTTTGAAGTGGCTGGTCGTCACCTTTCTTTCTTAATGGCTGCAGAAGAGCTATCACTAACTCCTAGTGCAGTCAGTCACCGAATTACAAGCCTTGAAGAAGAGCTAGGATTCAAGTTATTTGAACGATTGCATCGAAAGGTAAAATTAACAAGTGAAGGGGACAGAATATATAGCATATTACAAACGTCATTCGACCTTTTGAATAAAGAAATATCAGAAATCAATAGTAATGATATTTCAGGTTCGTTAGTTATATATTCTCGCCCATCTATAGCTCAGCAGCTAATAATCCCTCAACTGGTTGATTTTCACAATAAGTATCCATCCATTACATTGGATATACTCACAGGTAATGAAAATATAAACTTCAATAATCATAATATTGATCTGGCTATCTACTTTGATGATAAGCCACCTAATGGTCTTCATTATCAATATTTAATGAGTGAATCTATATTTCCTGTTTGTAGTGAAGAATATGCAAAGAATCACAACTTATTTAATAACCCATCACAATTAGGACAATGTACCTTACTTCATGACAGACAAGCATGGGGAAATCAATTAGATTTTAATGAATGGAAGTTATGGTCTGAATCACTTTCTCTAAATCATATTGCTCTAAATCGTCATATTGGCTTTGACCGTTCAGACCTATCAATTATTGCAGCAATAAATAATGCCGGAATCGCAATGGGTAGACGCAGCTTAGTAAATAAACATATTAAAAGTGGTGAGCTTGTTACACCATTCCCTGAACTTAAGATTGATTGCCCTCATTACTATTATGTAGTCACACCATCAAATAATCAAAACCCAAGAGTTATAGCTTTTGTGAACTGGTTAAAAGAAATAATGAGTGCTGAGTAAGAGATAACTCAGCACTCGCCTAATAATAATTCACACGCACTATTTATATCTATGTTGGCGTGCTTTAATATAACACCACTGGTTTACTCATATGCTATCAGTTTATTTCGTTAACAAGCTGATACTTATTGAGTTCATCTTTTGTCATATAATGCTCACCATCAGCAGGTGCTGATTTAATGGTAAACATATAAAAACCTAGGCCATCATCACCGAGCATCTTCGTAAAGTATGTTGCCTGCTTACGGTGAGCGACGTCAGTGTAAGGAATATCAGTTGCGTCAACTTCTTCCCCTTGCTCATTATCATCTGACCATGAATGTACACCAATTTGCTCATTTTGTTCTACCGATAGCTGCTTATCTCTGAGTTCAATTGTTCTCTTTACACCAGCTGAAAATAGGTCTGTCCCCCCAGAAAACACCGAGCCTGATTTGGAGATATGTGTGCTCAAACCATATTCACGAATCATTAGCCCCGTATACATATTAATATCATCATCAGATGAGCCCGAGATTCGACTATCAAATATTAAGTTAATGTCATTTCCTTTGCCGATACGGGTCAGTATCGTAGAAAGTTCAACATATGAGGATAAGGCAAGTTCTGTCTCGTGATAACCATATTTAGAGAACGGATTAAGTGTCTTAATTACATATTGACCACCCCCATTATCAATCAACTCGAATGCAGTTGAACCCATATGAGAAAGGTATTCACTAACTTCAAGGGTAAAGCTCTCAGAACCAGATGTACTTGTTGCCTGATAGGTTCTCATATGCTCATTTTCGGATGTAACATTAGTTATTTTACAATTAAAGCTTGTAAATGAATTCTCGCCTAATAACTCACAATAACTAGTGTCAGTTGGTTGAGCCGGAATAAGCATACTGATTCTATCGTTCTTATCTATATGGTTTTCAAACATTACCAACATCTTATCTGCGGCATCTTGACCATATATCGCTTGGTAACTATTTCCATTATAGGTAAGAGTCCCGACAAGTAGTGAAGCTCTCTCGGACAACAGTTCAACCAACTCGAGATCATTGAAATTATAGTCAGCTTTTGGTTTATGGAATGTTACTGAAGTTTCAGTTGAACTATCATCACTACTACAACCAGCAACAAAAGTAGTAGCAAAAATCATAGCTGTTGCTATTTTTTTAAATTTCATTTTAACCCTCAATTATATTTTATCTTCCACATGACGCCGTGAAACCTAATAGAATGTTGTAATTTAGGCTTAGCCAAAAAATTTTATATATGTTAATACTTTGCAGAAATACGTTTCAAATGATTAATACTCACCCGTCAGATGAATCAGAATAACTCCAAATAAATAGTTTTATTGAAGTAAATGAATTTAGAACAAAGATTAACATCATGAATAAAGCATGCTATGAAGCATTCAACTTAGTTACTTCATTTCAAAAGACTGTATTAACCCCATATTAATTTCTCATTACTCTTTTCTCTTTTGCTCTATGCCCCCTACAATTTGTGATCTGGGTTTTATTGTTATTTTCGAGAGCGCATATAGATTGTGATTTCAATCCAAAAATAGTTTTAACTGATTATGTTGTTCATGGATTGAAGATCAGAAAAACATCATTCAAATTAGCAATTGATTCCCCAGTGGAATATGCTTTCGAGCGCTTACACACCAAGTTTGTGTGTGACAAATATGATAAGAAAAATAACCATTACATTAGCCAATTTTAAGTTGGGATAAAAACATGAAACAGCTAAAAAAAAGCCTGTTGGCAACCACTGTTTGTCTTTCTTTAATGGGTATTAGCGGCCTCGCTACAGCCTCGGTACCTGATATAACTCCTGCAAGTTATGACACCATTGTGGGTGACTACGGGCAATTTATCGATGCGAAATCGGATAAGTTCGTTCTCAGCCAATCAGAGTGGGCACAAATTCAAGTTTATGTCGAAGGTGCTCTCGGTTTGCCTATCACTGAAAGCTCAATGAAGATGGCTTTTGCCATTCCAGATGATGTGTCTTTTGCTAATTTCCAGCCCTTACTCGAAGAATATGGACGCATCCATAACACGGCAGATCAGTGGAAACGTAATATTTATCCCGGCGTTATTGATTTAGCCTTTGATTTATCGAATTACGCAAGTGTTCATAGTGATTTAATCATCCCTGTACTTGAATCTCTAAATGAAATGCGTAATACCAAAGATACTTCTGAAGCCGAAATGTGGCGAGACTTTGCGATAGAGCAGCTAAAAACATTAAATGAAATGGCAACAGATCGCCAAAACAAAGTCAGTGATGTTGTCAAACAGCTCAATGATTTCTCTACCAATCTGGAAACTGAAAATGCCCAACTAGCAACCTTAAAAGATAGCCATAGCGAATTTCTTGATGATGACGGCAGTAAACTAAAAGAAAAAATTAAAAAACTTGAAGCTGATATCCAGGATCTTAACGAAGAATATGACTACAACGTTAAGGTTTCCGCTTCTGCCGTTGCTTATATTTGGTTCCCTCTGGCCAGTATTCCAGTAATGGGCGTATATGGTGACAAAGCAGAAAAAGCCCGATTTAAAAGAAATCAACTACAAGATGATTTAGCTAAGTGGTCCAAAGATTTAACCTATCGCGAACACGTTTACAGCTCTTTCTCTCGCTCCACAGCAAGCATTACCACAATCAAAGACAGCGTCGAGCAAGTGATCCCTCACGTCAATGAATTAAAACTTCACTGGCAGGAAATAAACAGCGACTTTACTACGGTACTTGAGTTGCTGGAAAAATCACAAGGTCCACGCGGAATTGAAAATGCCAAGGCCAAGCTGGCCAGTATGCTTACCACTATCAACCTTGGTCAGGTTCAGAAAAACTGGTTAGAAATCAGTGTAAAAGCCAAGCAATTTGCACAAAACGCTTACGTCGAGAAAGCGGATTAATTCATACCTTCCCTTTATATTTCATTTTGATGGTTAACCGGGTATCAAACTCGGTTAACCCCTGAGGTTATTCTATTTATGTACCGTTTAGCGTTAGCAACAAGTCTGCTGCTTGCCGGTGTTCAGGCACAGGCAAGCGAATGGACTGACATTCACCATTTGATTGAACCGACAAACTTGCCCCAGTCGCTTCAATCTAAAATCATGACCACCAGCAGCACAGAAATAGTGGCGGCTGATCTCTACCTTAATTTAACCGAAGTATTATCTCGTCCTGAGGTCATCCTTAATCAACAAGCCATGATTGTTGTGGTTGCCGATACGTTGGAAATTCCATCCGACTTTGTTTTATCACTTGAAAATCAAGCCGTATTTATTTTCGCCCGCCAAATCATCGGAGCCGGCAATGGTGTTATAAATCTTGAAGGCTCACCGGAAAGTGCCGGTATGATCACGGTGATCAGTGAGGATATCCAAGCTCAAATCGATATTATTTCAAGCTTAAGCGATGGCTCTGTTGAGCTCGACACTCTGGACTCAAGTATGACAGGCTGGGGAAAAACTATCGCCATGGCAGGTGGTGAGCGCGATGTCACCTCAATTACCGGGGATATTTCCGGCTATGTACAGATGAATCCACTCGCACATGAGGAAATATTCAATAAAACCTTCGATATGGCAGCACTGATCTATGATCAGAACCCACAGCTCAGTATCCAGATGCTGGCATGGCTCGAAAAAAGCATGCGAGCTTCATCCGTTATTCTTGATGACAACCCTCTACTGGCAAACCTTTATCTGCAGACCGCAGGTTTCAAGCAATTTGTTGAGTTTACCAGTCACAATAATAACTATGTTCCTTATCTGGATCATCGTCTATACAGCGAAAAATACAGTGCGTACCTCAATGTCATGCAGGACTACCAACAGCAGTATGATCGCTTTATGGACCGCAGCGCTGGCAATACCGAGCGCAAAAAATCTGCTGAGCTAGCTCTGAGCAAACTGAATGATGCAACCAAGGCTGAATCATCAATTATTGATCACGCTAATGTAACGATCGGCAAGCTGGAAACAGCATTGAAAAACGTCCAAAAACGTTACAACAACCAAGAAGAAGCTGTATTTGATGCCCGCTCCACCTACCTGATTGGTGTTGAAAACTGGAAGCGTAAAGAAGAACTCAAGGCTGCATTCGAAATATTCTCGGCAATTGCTAACCTTGGTAGTGCAGTTACCGGTGTATTTGTCGGCAACCTTGAAGGAGCCAGTGCCCTAACTAAACAACTGGCGGAAGAAGTTCCTAATGCCGCTGATAAAATGAAAAATCTGGCGACCAACATCAAATCAGTAACGTCAGTAATCGATAACATCACTAAATCAGTTGCCGGCATCGCCAAGCTGACCGATGAAGTGAAAAAGAATATCGTTCACGGCAAACTGGTCGGTGTGGTCAACGAGTTCAACTTCGATGTCCCTTCTATCGAAGAGAGCAATGACGCCTGGGATGCGCTGTTAATTGATGTCCGCAATAACCTGCGCTTTGCTGATAGCCTGGGCATTCGCGGTGCACGTAATTATCTGGCTGAACTTGAAAAGCTTATCGTTTACGGCAAGTCAATCAACTCTGCGCAGCTACGTCTGGTCACCGAGCAGTCTCGCTTAATCGATCTTATGATCACAGCCGAAGTTAACCAACGTCAGCAACAGCGAGTAACAGATCTCATCGCCGAAATGGAAGAAAACGAAGCGGCAATATCCGAACTTGAACAGCACTTCATGCGGGCGGTAAATAACTTCAAACGCCCTATGTATGCAGCTCTGGTCAATTACCGCGAGGCATTTAAGTACTGGGCGCTGGAAGAAAGTAAGGTTAAGCCGGCCCTGAACAAATCCTATCTCGATTATAAGTCTGATTGGGCAACCTTTGAGGATGAATACTCACTGGCAATGGCCTCATTCCAGCCGGAGCCGCACGGTTTTACCATTAGAAGTATCAACATTACTGATCCTGCCCAATTAAAGAACTTTATCTCAACTGGCGAACTAAGCTTTAACCTTCCTCTGGATGAAGCTGCTTTCTGTCGCTACGACCGCGTTCGCCTGAATACAGTGCGAGCTGTACTACAAGGCAGTGAATTAGCTGCGGGCCAGGAATTTTACCTAGATATCACTAACAACGGCGCATACCAAGACAGACTGAAAGATAAGCAATTTACATTCAGCGCTGCACCACTATCACGTTCATTCTATTATCAACTGGATGATAACCGTTTAGATGAACCTCTTGAAAAACAGATCAGTATCATCACCGACGGTGAAGTGGCTAAGAAATATGCTTTTGCTTATTTTGAGCCTACTCCATTCACCACCTGGTCGATTGCTTTACAAAATATGAAAGACTATGACCTCTCCAAGGTGGAGCGTATCCATTTAGAGTTCAAGGGTACAGGCATCCCAAGCACTCACTCATGCAGTAAGTAATTAGCCTATTAACAAACACCTCCGATTTACCGGAGGTGTTCTGTTTACCCGTAACGTAATAAGAATAAGAAACTCAGAAGATAAACAAGAATATAGGCTGTTAATGACTACCGAGCCTTACCAAGGCTTCTTTTAACTCAGATACAAAAACATCAATATCTGCAAGGCTGATGCCTAAATGAGTAACCAAGCGCATCGGGTTGCCAGACAGAAGAAGGATATCTTTCTTCTTAAGTTCTGCACACAACATTTGTTGATCAATGGCCAAATCAACTTTGGCGAACAGCATGTTAGTCTGAACCAGTTCAGTACGGACACTAAAACCATCAACCTGATTTAGCTGCTCAGCTAGATACTTCGCGTTGGTATGGTCTTCAGCCAAACGCTCAACATTTTCGGTCAGTACCATCTTGCCTGCTGCTGCCAGAATGCCCGCCTGCCGCATACCACCTCCGAGCATTTTACGGATACGACGAGCTTTGTGGATGAATTCAGCATCACCTAATAGTAGTGAACCAACCGGCGCCCCCAGCCCTTTCGACAGACAAATGGTCATAGAATCAAAGTGACAGGCGATTTCTCGGATATCAACATTCAGAGCCACCGCAGCATTATAGACACGGGCACCATCCAGATGCAGTTTCAGGCCATGCTCATCAACGAAATTACGAGCCTGAGCCAAATATTCCAGAGGTAGCACCTTACCATTGATAGTGTTTTCGAGGCTGAGCAATTTTGTGCGGGCAAAATGAAAATCATCCGGCTTGATAGCAGCTTTAAGCTTGTCGAATTTCAAGGTGCCATCTTTTTCATTTTCAACCGGTTGAGGCTGGATTGAACCCAATACCGCCGCACCACCCGCTTCATATTTATAGTTGTGAGCCTGCTGGCCGCAAAGGTATTCATCACCTCGTTCACAGTGACTCATCAGTGCCAGCAAATTTGCCTGTGTGCCAGAGCTGGTAAAAATAGCGGCTTCAAATCCGTGGCGCTCAGCAGCCCATTGCTCCAAATCATTTACTGTCGGGTCATCGGCAAAAACATCATCACCGACAGGCGCATTAACCATTGCAGTTCGCATTTCAGCCGTTGGCTGGGTAACAGTATCAGAGCGAAAATCGATCATCCCGGGATATCCTTATTTTGTTGCATCAATCATTCGCTAAGCATGACATAAAACACAGCACCGGGATTGTAAAATATTAACAAAAAGTCAATTAATGCGCGGTATGATGCCCCTCACCGAACCCATGATCTTTAAGCCACTTTTCCCATTGGTATAATTTCAGACGCTGAGCTCTGTTACGCACCTGAACCGCCAGGATCGCACCTGAACCAACACCGAAAGCAATAGCGGAATAAAACTGAGCAATCATCGGCCCATGAAAATGCCAGACAAAAATGTACATACCGGCCCCCCAGAGCAATGTCCCAAGAATAAATTGAAGTACAAACAGTTTGAGCGGATGTTCAAAAACACGCGGCTTACCCTTGTAACCAGTCAATTTATAGAAAAGATAGGGATAAGGCCGGAGATCATCTTCGGAAGCACCAAGGGAAATCAGATACTCGCGGATAAAATCATCCATCTGCATCAGCGGGTTCCTTACTAACTCAAGACGACAGCAATAAGGGGGTGCCCTTCGGTTCTACTATGAATGAGAACACAAATCACTGCGTCGACGAACAAAGCGGCATAACATAACTCATTCGCCTCTAACAATTTGTGATCTCGATCTTATCATTATGACCAATTGCGCATAATAGCAATTATTTGACATCAACATACCCCATCAGGCCGTTTTTCATATGCTCGATAACATGATGGTGGTATATCCAACATCCCAGATTGTCAGCAACAAAAGGCATGAGAAACATCCAGGAAATAATGAGTGATGTAAAGACTAACGATGACTGTAATTGGCGTTAGCTGGATTAGTCACTCTAAAGCAAAATGACAGCACCGAGATCACTTAAACACTAGCAACAATTGGGCATCATTAGACCAACACAATCCGAAACAAGAATGAATAGCTAACTTAATTTGAAAAATCGTCTTGTCCGTGAAATACCTCGCAAACTCAATTCTAAAACAATGAAATTAGTCATCTATAAATCAAAACAAAAAGACTCTGAAAACAAACTATT
Source organism: Photobacterium marinum (assembly GCF_000331515.1). Classification (GTDB taxonomy): domain Bacteria; phylum Pseudomonadota; class Gammaproteobacteria; order Enterobacterales; family Vibrionaceae; genus Photobacterium; species Photobacterium marinum. The sequence continues at coordinate 436,750 of NZ_AMZO01000006.1, read as the reverse complement.
GTAAAACAAAACCACTAGATCTAGAATGATAATCATTATCGATAAGGTAGTCAAAATGATATACTCAGAATAAAGAAGAATAATCACTATAATATGAAAAAACATACCTCTCATGATACTGAAAACATATGTTTAGAGATTGATAAACAGCAATGTCTATCTAACGGTGTTTTCAACAAAGGCTCTGAAAACCATCAGACCATTCAAATTGAAAAATCTGTATTAAACATTTCAACCTACTTATTTTCTGAAATCCAAATTGTTTTTTTAGAAGGATGCATACATCAAGAAATTAAAATTCCTATTCGGGATAATCGTGAATACTTATCTTTGGCTTTTGTAAAAGATGGCACGGTAACAACAAAATCTAACCTTTGTAATTATGAAAGCACCTCCTCACCAGGAAGCGCAAACCTATGTTGTCATTGCAGTTTTGATGGCGCAGCATACTTTGCCCCTACAGAGAATTTACAGATTGTATCTATATGTTTTCCTAAAAAATACCTTATTGAATTCGATACTATTATTGAAAATTGCAATGCAAATCAAGCAAAAGGTTACATGAACATTCCCATGACAAATAACCTCCCCATGCAAAAATGCGTAGACATGCTATTAAATCCTCCGGTCACGGAAATGATCAAACAAGTATTCTTACAAGGAAAAGCGTATGAACTAATTTCTCTAAGCATCCAGTCTATGTTTAGCCAGCCAATACCTGACTCTAATATCAATGAGAGGGAAAGGCATAGGGTATACAAAGCAAGAGACATTCTTGAAAACTCATTACTTAACCCTCCTAAGTTACCAACTCTTGCTCGTTTAGTTGGTACTAATGATTTTAAACTAAAAAAAGACTTTAAATCCGTCTTTAACACAAGCCCTTACGCATACGTAATTAAGTGTAGAATGGAAAAAGCCTATCACTCAATTATTAATAGTGACATGCCAATTACTACCATTGCCCAAAACCTTGGCTATAATAACGCTAGTCACTTCTCTTCTACATTTTTCAAACATTACGGAGTTAAACCAAGAGACTTGAAACATCTTCGCAAACAAGGATAAAGCACATACAGATGGACCTAATTACTATCTTTTTGAGAAAGTCCTGTCGTATAGCCTTATACAACAGGACCTTCGTCATAAAAAATATCAGGCACTCTCTGTTAAATGCCAATGCTTAACTCTTTGTTGAGCCTGCCACATTACACTGTATTTTCCTCGCTTGTGAAGTAACTCATTATGTGTGCCCTGCTCTGCAAGCTTACCCTGATCCACAACAACAATGTTACTTGCTGATATGATGGTCGATAAACGATGGGCAACTACAATTACCGTTTTATCCTTAATCAAATGATCAATCGCAGACTGAACAGCCACCTCACTTTCAGTATCAAGCGCAGCTGTGGGCTCATCTAAAATTAGAATTGGCGCATTTTTCAAAATAGCTCTGGCGATACTAATGCGTTGACGCTCTCCCCCTGATAACCTGGAGCCAATATCGCCAACATGAGTGTGGTAACCTTGAGGCAGGCTACGAATAAAATCATGGCAATTAGCTGCTATAGCTGCTTGTTGCACTTCCAGTTCACTAGCTTCAGGACGTGCCATTCGAATATTAGCCAAAATCGTATCATCAAACAGATACACATCCTGAAATACAACTGAAATCAAGTGATTGATAGATTCTGCAGGAATAGCTCGAACATCAACACCTCCAATCTTCACGCATCCGTTCTGAGGATCCGCATAACGCATCAACAACCGCGTAACTGTTGTTTTCCCTGCTCCAGAAGGACCGACTAACGCGGTCATACTGCGCGCTGGAATCTTTAAATCAAACTCTTTCAAATCAGAATGATTAGAACCCTGATATGAAAAATCAACTTTTTCAAATTCTATATCATAGGATTGCGGCTCTTGTGGAGGTAATTGCGGCAGTTCAGTTACTTGTAGCAATGTTTCAATGCGAACCAAAGAAGCCTCCACCAAGTGAATAATCTTTGTATAGCCGATAAATGATGACAGAGGTTCAGCATACCTGACGATAACAACTAGTAACGCAGCCAAAACAGCAAGATCTGTTTCACCCTTGGTCACTAAGTATGCTCCACAACCAAATACAAATAGCATCCCCAGTTCAAATACACTTGAAATTAACAAGTTCGGCTTTGTTCCTTTTTCCTGCCCTTCAATTTGTACCTTCTCTAAATAAGCCAGGCTCTCCTGTAATCGTTCTGCTTTTTCCCCGACACATCCTGTTGCACGCATAACTTGAATACCTTGCGTATACTCAAGAATATTTGCATTCATTTGCTGATGTGCTGCCACATAATTATCAATTCCCCTGCTAAAACGAGGTGCCAACCAGCGATAAAGAGGAATCAAAGTTGGAAAGATGAGCATTAGCAGTAATCCCAAGCGCCAATCGTAGTAAAGCGTAAACACAGCAACAACTAATGGACACACCAGAGCATTAAGCAACATGTTAGCGATAGTTAACGTATAAGCCATATTTTCATCGACATTCCCCAGCAGAGTTGCATTAACCTCTCCCGCACGTTTATCTTTCAGTGTCTCTAATGGCACAATCCGAAGCTTTTCACCTAAACGAGTTCGTAACTGATGAGTATTTTGTGCCATGTCACCACGGAAATCGAAACCTTGTGCTCCCCATCTGGCAGCAGAGCTCAATAACATCAATACCGTCATCACACCAAGCCAAATAAAGACAACCTGAGCATCTTGAGTCGTAAAAATAGCCACAAATAACGGCATAATGCATGCCAAAGCCCCCCCCTGTAGCAAAGCAGCCAAAACCAGCAACCACATGCTCTGCACTAATTTGGGTCCATAAACACTACTAATTTCAATCAAGCGCTTCCAAATTTCCCACCAACTTAATGAGTGAGAAGACAAAAGATTACTTTCACCTTTATCATACTGTTCTGAATGGCTCATTAAGCTTCCTCCACAGAAAGATTCCCTGAAATAGCTTCCGCTACCCCAAACAGTTCTTCATCAGGCAAAAGAGCGCTACTACAAACAGAACTCGTTTGCGACTCAGAATTAAACGTCCACGCCTGTGAGCGTTCATAACTGCTCCATAAACGAGCATAAGTTCCGTCATGACTGATCAGATCACAATGCTTACCAGATTCAACAAGGCTTCCTTTATCAAAAACTAGGATTTGATCGGCATCCTTTATGGTGGTTAGGCGATGAGCAACCATAATGACAGTCTTTCCTTTCATTAAGGCAGCCAACGCTTCAATAATCGAGGCTTCATTTTCCGGATCAGCAAATGCAGTCGCTTCATCAAGTACCAGAATTGGGCGATTCTGAAGAATTGCGCGTGCAATAGTAATTCGTTGCTTTTGACCACCGGAAAGAAATGTCCCGCGCTCACCGGCACAAGTATCGTAACCATTTGGCAACTGCATTATAAACTCATGAGCCTGAGCCACTTTAGCCGCTTCAACTATCTCTTCCATAGTTGCATTAGGATTTCCCAGGCGAATATTGTCTGCGATACTCTGAGCAAACAAAAAAGTATCCTGAAAAACAAACGCAACATATTGCATCAAATTTTCCGACGTAAAACTTCTGACATCTACACCACCAATGGTGATCTTGCCCTCATTCACATCCCAAAAACGTGGTAACAAACGAGCAATCGTTGTTTTTCCTGCACCAGACGGACCAACTAAAGCTGTTATTGTCCCCTCGCCTGTTGAAAAGCTGACATTTCGCAACACATAATCACTATCTTCTGTATATCGAAAACTTACGTTATCAAAACAAATATCGCAGCCTTGAGGAACATATTCTTTATCAGGCTGAAGCAATGGTTTTTCACTTAATACATTATTTATCCGGGTAATGCTGATCTTCGCCTTACCAATCAAATGCTGAAGAGAAATCAGAGGCATCATTGATTCCGCCATGCCTGTACCAATAAGCAAAGTGGCTAGCCATGTGGAAAATTCAAGCTCGTTACTCCAGAAAAGCCAGGCGCCAGCCCATAGTAAAAGAACCAAGGTTGGCATAGGATTAAGTAACGCTATGGAAAAGCGGGAAGAAAAACTAACACTACGATACCAATTAACAACAATTTCACGATAAGCCTCAAGAGCCTCAGAGTAGCGTCCAAATGTACTGGTACCAGTATCAAAGGTTCTTACCACCGGCATCGCCTGCACATATTCAATAACAGCTGCACTAACCTGCTCACGAGTTTCCATATAACGCTTTGAAAGATCCCCATGATCACGCCTTGCTATGCCAAGAACCAAAAAACCACCAACCAGCAGACCAACTGTTACAGCTGCAAGCCGCCAATCAAGAATTAACAAACCAATAAGCGTCATTATTGGCGCAGCATATGCCCTGGCATAGAGCGGAGTACTGTCTGCAACAAACACATGAAGTTCTTTTACATCATCCTGAATCACCTTACTTAGCTTACTTGCGCCGAATTGTTGTATATATCCCATCGAAACTTTAGCAAGGTGTTCACTTAGTTGAGTTCTTAGAATAGTTTCCAAGCGAAATGCCGCACAATGAGACACCGCAAAAGAACGTAACCGAAGTACATAAGCAAGAATAGTACAGAAAGTTGCTGCAACAATTTCAACTGTCGGCCAAGCCTGATTGCTGTCTGCCATCACTTCAACAGCAAGAGCCAGCGCGTATAAACTGGCCAAGACGGATAACGAACTCAACACTGATAATGTCATTGCAAATCTTATTTGGCCCTTAACAGGCGTCATTATTTGCCAATCATCCTGAGTTGATTGTTTTTTATTCACACGAACAGTCCTTTTATCTTGAGAATCATCATGATAGACGTTCAATAAGCATTGCCGTTGACTGCCCTCCTCCGGCACATACAGCAGCAATACCTATTGATTTATCTTTCATTCTCATTGAATGTAAGAGAGTAACAAGAATACGTGCACCAGATGCACCAATTGGATGTCCCATAGCCAAAGCTCCGCCATTGGGATTAACTTTTTCTTGGTCTAAACCAAGCTCTCGCATTATCGCCAAAACTTGAACCGCGAAGGCTTCATTGACTTCAAAATGGTCAACATCAGCAATATTCATCCCAGCTTTTTGCAATAATTGCCTGATCGCCGGCACCGGACTCATTCCCATCATTTCCGGTGAATGTCCAACAGAAGTCCAAGCCATAATCCTTGCCATAGGTTCAAAACCTTCATTGGCCGCCCGACTCGCTGACATAAGTAATAACACAGCAGCCCCATCATTAATTCCTGATGAGTTGCCGGCTGTAACAGTTCCTTGCGGAGTAAATGCTGGTCGCAAAGATGCTAATGATTTTTCATCCACATCGTTACCATATAGCTGGTCTTGAGCGGCGATATGTACTTGTCCATTAATTAAATAATGAACAGGTGTAATTTCTCTTGCCGGTAGCCCAGCTAATGCACTTTCCTTCACTCGCTGCGACGATAACAACGAATATGCATCTTGCTCACATCGACTGATTTGATAACTCTTAGCAATCCTCTCTGCTGTTAGCCCCATTTTTTCGCCGTTAATAGCGCAAGTCAGCCCATCCTGAGCCAAGCTATCGATCAGGCGTAAATCCCCTAATGCAGCCGTACCCATTGAAGAGCGATTTAACAAGAAAGGGGCGTTGGACATACTTTCCATTCCCCCTGCAATTGCAACCTCAGAGTCCCGTAATGCAATACACTGAGACGCCTGAATAACAGCCAAGAGTCCACTGCTACACGCTTGATTAACGGTGAATGCAACCGAAGACGGAGCAAGCCCAAACTGCATTGCAACTTGCCGGGATGAATTCTGTCCATTGCCGGCCTGAAGCCCATGTCCCATAATGACATGGTCGACAATACGGCATAATGAAGGTTCATCATTGATGAGACCTCTGCAAGCCGCTAAGCCCAATTTAGATGCACTCAGTGAACTAAGTTGCCCCTGAAATTGCCCCATTGGTGTTCTGGCAGCATTTACAATAACTACTTCTTCAAGCATTGCTCGATTCCTTTATCTGCCGGCAAACTTCCGATCACCTTCCATTCTGAATTAAAGAAAAACCTTTATCGATTAAGAATAAAGTGACTGAAAGTTTACCGATAAAAGTTATTGTTCAGCAGGTTGAACAGGTTGGCCGGGTATACTTTTCCAACGCAACAAGACTAAAGCGCAAAATAGCCCTAGTAATAATGCAAACAGCTGGAAAGGCACCTCTGCCGCCATCTGATAAAGCAATGCTGACAACAAAGGACCAACCACATAACCAGCCGCCTGAGTACCAGCAGCAAGACCTGACACCGCCCCTAATTCATCCTTGTCAACCGCCAGAGTTACAGCAGTATTAAAACCGGTTGTCATCAATCCGGTAGATAAGCCAAACAGCACAAAAAGTGCGTGCATTTGCCATACATGCTCAGGCAAGGTCATAAGGAAAAAAGCACTGGCACCAGAAACAAGACCAATCACAATCTGGTTAGCAGGAGCCAAACGCAAACGACCGATTATCAACAATTGGGTTATAATGGTGGCAACTGCCGAACAGACAAAGCCAATGCTGGTTTGTGCCGCAGCAAGCTCAGGAGTTAACTGAAACAAATCCTGATACCGGAAAGCTGCGAGCTGAAGTAACCCAGAGAGTGCGATAAAATACGCAAAGCCACTGAGCAACAAAAAGAAGATCCGCGAATCTGTTACCTTCAACTTTATTTTTGCTTTATCGACAGATTTTGCTTTTTTTGTTTCTGGCATCACGACCAAAACCAACATACCAGCAACAGCTGAAATCGCCGCAGAAACATACAACGGCAAAGTAATAGATATCACCACCAGCAAGGACGCAATCCCGGGGCCACCGACCATACCTATTCCATACGCGGCCTGAATAGATGCCATTGCTGACGAACGATTCTCCTCACCAGTTGACTCTGCAATTGCGGCCTGTACTGCCGGAAACACCCCACTGGACAGCAATGCATAACAAAGCCGGGCAAATGTCATAAGCAAAAAAGCCGACGTTGCAGTGATGACACTGAACCGACCTAAATCACCAAACAGACCGAATAAACCAGTGGAAGCGGCGTATCCAAGAAACCCAAACGCAATCATCTTCTTCCGCCCCCACTCATCACTCTTCCTACCCCAATATGGAGCAGAAACCATGAAAGCGATCGCGGCTAACGTAAAAATCAAAGCAACCTGATAATCAGGCATACCAATTTGTCGCCCAAGCGGCGGCAGTACAGAAAATATGATCGACTGTCCTGCGCCAACCGTCGCCAGTCCGCAAAGAAGTATCCAAGTCGTTATTTTTGGCATAACTTTCACCTTCTTTTTGAATTCAACACGATGTTAAAAATCTACAGACACACCCAAGCCCAATGTTCGTGGCTGACCAGCACCGGCAATAGGCGCGGGTCCCGGGAAAGGCAAGGCGTAGTAATTAGTGGTGTAGTCTTCATCAAACAGGTTTGTACCAAAGACATAAACCGTGTAGTCGTCCACTCGGTAACCCAAGTGCGCATCAACTAAGCCATAACCATCAATTTTTAGAGTATTCTCAGCATCTGTATAAGTTGATGAACGATAGTTATAAGTCAGGTGTCCATAAAGTCCTTCATAGCCACCATAATTCAGCGTTAACGATGACGTAAACTCTGGTGAATTCGCCATTCTGTTTCCGGCAAATTCATTCGTTCTGTACTCAGCTTTATTCAGGCCAAGTGCACCGCTCAGTGACCAATCCATATTAATGAACCAGTTCAGATCGAATTCCGCACCATAACTGCGCGCCTTATCTACATTGAAAAAAGTAATGTTATTCAATGCGCTGATACTCCGTCCATGAGCATCTTTAATATCCAGATAGAAAAGATTTAGATCAAAATTCAGCTGGTTATCTAACCATGAAGATTTAATTCCAAGTTCATAATCAATAGTTCTTTGCGGCTCATATTTCGCCTTATTCGGATTTAATTCAGTAAAGTTAAAACCTCCGGCTTGATAACCTTTTGACACACTACCATAAAGCAAGTGTTCCCCTTCCAACTGATAACCAAAAGCTAATTTTGGCAACCAGACATCCCAGGAAGCTTCTCGTTTGTAATTAGTAGTGGTATCGTTTCCCATCATTACGCTTCGATTTGATGAATCAATTTCTTTATCATCTTTTTGCCACCTTAGACCCAGCGTAGTTTCAAGCCTGTCTGTCACCGGAAAGATGCTCTGGCCAAAAATTGCGAATTGTTCGCCAGACACATCAGACATATTGTGCGCTTCCATATGACCGAAGTTTGAATTTGGGACAACTGTGCCATTATCTTTTGCGTCATATAAATGGTCTTGGTAAAAAACACCACCAACCCATCGAATATCACTATTATTCGAATTAAACCTCAGTTCATGAGTTTGGGTGCTGACTTCAGAGTCATCAATAAATTTTGCACCGTCAAAATTACCTATAACAGGCGATGTTGAGCCATTGGTACGGTCCATATCAGAAACATGATCCGCTGATGTCTTTTGATTAGCTGCCAAGTAAGTAGTCACAAAGTTATCTGTCTCATGCTCAATTTTAAGAGCCTGATCAGAAACTTTAACTCGGTTTTTTGCATCAATTTCCTGGCGTGTCATTAAAGAACCGTCATTTTCAGCATAAAACGGCAGACCACCATTATCACGGTCTTCACCGTTCAAGCTCAATATTGCATGCGTTCTATCAGTGATATTCCACCTTAAGTTACCGTTATATTGGTACGCTTCTGATTCATCATAGTCTGAGCGGGAACCTGGGTATTTATTTGTTAAGTACCCTGAACTTTCACGATATCGGCCTGCTATATTAAAACTCAAAACATCTTCTATTAATGCCTGGCCATATGAACCATAAATCATTCGACCATCATACTCGGCAGCTTCTGCAACTAACTTACCTTCAGGCATATCATCTGGCTGACGGGTAATCACATTAATTACGCCACCCAAACTACTCTGACCATATAGGGTACTCTGTGAGCCTCGTAAGAATTCAACACGTTCAACGTTCAACAACCCTAAGTCCATACCATAAACAGAAGAGTGTGGTACGCCATTAATGTAAACAGTGATGGGAGATTCTTGCGCAAACGCAGATGTCGCTAAACCACGATAGTTTGGCGACGAAAACACCCCATAGTTATTTGAAATTGCCACATTCGGCAGTGTCTTAAAGAATGGTTCAAGGCTGTAAATTCTCTTTTTCTCAAGCTCTTCCCCCGTAGTCACCTGTACCGAAACAGGAATATCTCTAACGTTTTCTTCCATTTTAGTTGCAGTTACAGTCATGACTTCTAATGCATCATGATCTGAAGGTGAACTATTTGGGGAGTCAATTTCCACTGAAGCTTGTGCATTTGATGATAGAGCGAACACCACTGATGCAGCGAGCAGTGTCATACGAGTAGGCATGTGAGATCCTTTGAAATGTTATGATCCAAAACCCACAAACGATAACCATTATCATTAATGGTAAATATTAAAAAAAGGATTTTTTACAGCAGAATACGGAGTTTCAATTTAACTCGCTCTAGCCTCATGGAAGTAACAAATAAATTACAATCATTTATAAATAGATAAACATTAGCCGAAAAAGGGGGCGTTTAACCCCCTTCTAGATTTTGGTATTAGTAAAAATTTACCGCACCTCACTAAGATTAATTATAACGGCACCTCATGCTAAGAAACGGTTTTTCAATGGCATACCAAGTCAATGATGACAGTACTAAAGTAATTGGTAAAACAAGTAATAACGTAGTAGAAATAGCATCAAAATAAGGATCATTAGTAAAAACCACCAACCAATTCCCTTTCTGAATTGTGCTTATTACCACATAATGCCAAAGATAAACTGAAAAACTAACCACGCCTAAAGACGTAAGTTTATCAAATAAAAAGTTAGGTAAATGTTTTGCTATCGCACAATAACCAATAATAAAGCAAATACATATAACAGCTTCAATAGTTGGTACAAAAATCCGCCAATCTTCATTAACAGGCCAACCACCCTGATAATTAAACCAGAAAGCCAATACTACAAAACCTATCAATCCGATAAAGAAATAAATTGAGTGTAGTATTTTCTTCCCAGAAGCCAATATGTACCCAACTAGCATACCAATTAAAAATTGATCAGCTCTTCCAAGTAAAGTCCAATAACTCATATCCCGTGGACTCGCCCCATGCATAACAGCAATGAAACGCAACAATATTACTAAAGATAGCAAAGCAAATATAAAACTCACTCCATTCCGGTTAAGAATCAACATGAGTAATGGAAAGAGAAGATAAAACTGAAACTCAACAGATAAAGCCCAGAACATTGCAGTAAAAGGCCAAATATCCAGCCTACCATTAACATTCCCCATCATTAACACAGTCTGAATGAAAGATTGAAGTCCAAATGCTTTAGGAAAAGCACAAATGCCAGCAATCAAAAACAATATCATCAAAGGATAGATACGCAAAACTCGATTGTACAAAAATCTTTTATACTGAATATCTCTCCCTGTGTTTCCATAAGCGAATATAAACCCACTTAAAACCATGAATAAAGACAAAGATATATGAGCCTCAACAAGAAGCGCCATAAACGGATTATTTGTCTCAATCCAATAATTAAAACTGAATGGCTCATTGAAACGAAGTTGATAAGAAAAAACATGCAATCCGTGATAAAGCAAAATAGTTAATGCAGCAAAACCTCGTATGTGATCTAATTCTGCCATATAACCGACGTTCTGACTCTTCATTAATACAACACCTGAGGCTCATTCATCATTAACTTAAGATCTGACGCAATTAAATTAGATAAACTTTTCTCACAATCATGTATAAAAAAGTGCTCGCCTTCCATCAAAGATATTTTAATTTCTTGGCTCGCATTCTCTCGCCATAAATGAAGCTTTTTATAATCCACTTCAATGTCATTTCGTGCACCTATTACTCTTATGGGTACTGATGTTTTTGTATTGACATCATTTCGAAGAAGCCACTCGCTCAATGAAAAATCAGCTCTAATTATGGGCAGTAAGAATGACATAAGCTCTTCATTTTCCAACACTTCTGGCGGGGAACCATTTAAGAACTTCAACTCTTCTATTAGTTCTGCATCAGATAAATTAAAACGAGGACGAATTCCTTTACCTATAACCGGAGCCTGCCTTCCTGAAACAAACAATGCTTGGGTATTAACTCCCCGCTGTGCCGCATAATCAGATAAATGAAATGCTAACCCGGCCCCCATACTGTGCCCTAAAAGCGCAAAAGGACGCTGTTGTTTAGCCAAAACATCAGCAAATACCTGTTTTGTAAGAGCTTCTACCGAGACAATTAAATCTTCACAGATTCGTGAACCATGACCTGGCAGCTCAATTGGCTGAACAGCTATCCACTCAGGCATGAAGCTATCCCACTGGCGATAAATGCTGGCATTTCCACCAGCATAAGGTAAACACAATAAATCAATCTTTGCCGCTTTTTTGGTTGACGGAAACGGTATCCACTTATTCGACATGCTAAGTCTCCCTAAAATGTAAAACTCTTGCCTTTTTCTCGTCGCTGACGAGAATTCGACGTTTTTTTGTTATTCAACTCAGCATCTAACGCTCTTAAACATGAATAGGTAAATAACCACGTAACGGGAAATTCTTTTTGTAATACTTTTTGAATATCCCCATGCGCCGCAACCAAAGTAACTGATGTGGCCCCTGCTTCAAAAAAGTTCTCATCCGGATGCAATTCAGAAAGTTGCAATGTTTCACACAGAATATCTTTCAGTACACACATCGTTCTGGACAAATCACAAACGGTATCTACGGATTCGAATTCAATCGCTGGCAATGCCTTTCGATCAACTTTTCCATTGGCACTCAGAGGTAGGGTCGGTAGTAGAACAATATGCCGAGGAACCATGTAGTAAGGTAAGTATTGAGCGGTATACTCTTTTAGGGTATCAGGACTAATCATCGAAGAACGCTGGGCGACAACATAACTCACCAACACACTTTGAGCTGAATTTTTCTGTACTTCGACAACAACTCGCTCTACGGACTGATGTGATTGCAATACATGCTCAATCTCACCTAGCTCAATTCTGTGACCACCGATCTTCACCTGATGATCATTTCGCCCAAGAAACTCTAGAGTACCATCCTGCCAAAACCTAGCCCTATCACCGGTCTGGTATAGTCGTTCTTGCCCATGCGCAATAAAAGCAGCAACAGTTTTGGCTTCATCACCCCAGTAGCTTTTTGCTAATCCGGCCCCTCCGATATACAGATCGCCCTCAACCCAATCAGGCCTGTCGCTCATATACTTATCTAATACACGGTAATATTGATGCGTTAATGGCTTTCCATAAGGAACAGACGCCCAATGACTTGGTACATTATCTGCTGATTGCCAGTTAGACCAAATAGCGGCCTCAGTTGCACCACCTAAAGCAACAATGCGAGCACTTGAAGCTATAGCTTTAATTCGCTGCGGAAGGTTAAGCGGCACCCAATCACCACTAAGCAAAACCAGCCTCAATGATTCAGGCAGCTTCAAGTTCTGGCTTTCACACCAGGTAACCAGCATCTCAAGCAATGCCGGGACTGAATTCCATATTGTTACCTGATTTTGATGCAGTTTGTGATACCAATGTTCTGGGTTTCTTTCATTTCCGTCTTCAGGGAAAAGGACGCTACCGCCCGACATTAGAGGCATGAAAATATCATAAACTGATAAATCAAAATTCAATGCAGAAAGTGCGAACGTGCGATCTTCAGGGTGTGCCCCAAAGCGGGACGCCATATCATCAAGTGTATTTCGCACCGCGCCATGACCCATTTCCACACCTTTCGGTGTCCCAGTCGACCCTGATGTAAAAATGATATAAGCCGAATGATCGCCATCGTATGCAGCCATGTTTAACTCGGTCTTGAGTTCCTTTTCAAAACTAGTCTCTACTACCAAAGAGGCTAGTTGACTGATATCCGGCATCGGATGTTGAGCACTGTACAAGACCAAAGCAGGGTTCGCTTGTGAGATAATATTCTTGTAACGCTCCACTGGTGTATCTATTGAAAGCGGTACATAAACTGCGCCCGCCATATGGCACGCAACAACAGCGGCAACTTGCTCGGCCCCTTTAGGTAACATCACTAACACATGATCGCCGACAGCCACACCTTGTTGCCGTATTTGCTTTGCCAACGTACAACACCATTGATGTAGTTCCTCATAAGTGAGGGATTCACCATTACCATCAATGACGGCGACTCGCTCCTTAAAGCTGAGCATACTATCTAACACTGGCTGCTGAAGAGTCAGTGCCCGCGTTGAGTAGCCAGCCTCAAAAGAATGGATTTTGTTTCGTACTCCGGCTTGTTCACCTGGTAGCGTTCGCGCTGGAGGCGTTGTCCAGGCATCATCCTGTAAGGCTAACTCTTTCAGGCAATGGAGGTATTGTTCCAACATGACCTCTATCGCTGCTACATCCAGTGCCTGTCTGGAAATGTCCCAGTTGAACATCAGTTTGCCATTTTCTTCCCGTAACTGGTGATCAAAAGTCACCTGCGGTGTTTGGCTCAAACCATAAACCTCTTGCCAGCCAAGGGATTCAAAGCTTGTACTCTCCTCTCCCATCAACAGACTGGTAAATACAACAGGCATCAGAGCACCAGAATAATTTTGCTGCATACGGGCTAGTTGACGAAGTAAATCAACACCATCGACTAAGCTATATTCAATTCTCTCAAGTAACTTATCCTGTACCTGCCGAACCTGATCAATAAATGGCCGAGCCATCTCATCAAAGTCGATAAGTGTATTATTGGTAAATTCACCGAGTATTTGCTGAACCTGATCATGGACAGGGTGGCGATTGAATAATGTTACATTGAGCGTCAACGCTTCGTTCGTACTCCAACGCGACAAAGTAACCGCAAACAAAGTCATTACTGCTGTCGATGGCGTTACATTTAGCTGACGGCAACGTTGCTTAAATGCCTGCCAATAAACAGCATCCACTTCTCCTCTTAAGCGATGAAACCCATTATGGTTTTTATCACGAACAGCGGACGGCAGCTTCGGAGCCGGAGGTAATCCCTCAAGCTCGTTATCCCAGTATCTTTTCGCTTCTGCACGTCGGGTTAAAAATTCATCCCCATGAACATACTGCAGGTAATCACGGAAAGTCACACCAGGTGTCGATGGCAGGTGATGGTGTTCTATCAAGCTAAACCATTCGCGGAACATCAGCTGACAACTCCATGCATCAAGCGTCATCAAGTCGATACTTGTATGCAATCGCAAACCATGATCATGTAGCGTCGCTTTTATATCAAATAGCGGCCATTTATCCGCAGGTCGAATCTGCGTCTCCATCTCATTGCGGATATCTTTCAGAGCCTTTTTCACTTCATCTGATGATGCCCCACGCAAATCACGACATGAAATCGTGTAGAACGGTACTTCCTGCAATACTTGCTGAAAACCGTCCTTCGTAATCACAGTACGTAACATATCATGACGTTGAATAACCTTATTCAGAGCTATTTCTGTGCTTTCAAGGCTGGCTGACGGGTGTTCAAGCTCCACATAAGAGTGCGCTGCAACCCCTCCTAAATTCAATGCATCGGAACGACCGACTAAATAAGCTTGCTGAATCGGAGTAATTTCAAACGGCAGATACCTTTCACGACTATTGTGAACAACTTCCTTTACATTATTTTTCTTATCATTTGCCTGAAGCTGCTCAATCAACGCAGCTTTATTCTGACGCAACTGTTGCTTTAGTGCTTCATCCATCGCGCCCTTTGGTGCCCGGAACTTAAGCTGTCCAGACTCTTGCCATATTTCGATATTGCGTTCTGCAAGCGTGTTCAGCAGGTTAATCATTGTCATAGCGAGCCCTCCTCAAACGACTGGGTGAAAGACAGTTGTGGCAGGGACGTTGAATTTGCAGCACCGCCGACCATACAAGATAAAAATAACTGGGATGAATGTAACGACAGTGCCTCTTTTAAAAGTTCAGGACGAGCATCACCTATCTGGCATACCGATAGACCGCATTGCTGCGCCGACATCTCAAGTAACTGAGAAATAGCCCCCGTTTCAATAAGACCAAAAGGAACACTAGCCTGCTCATAGAGCGGGGCAATTGCCGCCAGTTCAAGAACAAACACCACCATAAATGAAGCATCATTAACCCAGGTGCCATTTCCAATTGAAAAGCGGCTAAAGAGCTCGTCTGACAGTTCCGAAGCAACCCGTTGTAGCTGGTGCAAATCAGGCTGATAGTAAAATGCACCGGAAAGTTGCTCTGTATTAAACTTAGGGTTTATTAACAAATAAGTTTGTACCGCTTGCTGGCCACCGGCAGAACCATAATTAAACTTTCTTTGCCCATTTAAGAAATAACTGCGTAGAGGCTCAAACCACTGGCCCAGTTGTGTTTCAGTCGGAAGTACCTGCGCAAATGATCTTCTACTTTCCCGGAACCATTTCAGATCCGGCAGTTCCAACTGAGGCAAAGATATTTGCTCTACTAGATCATTACGGATCGCAACACGTGACTGTTTGAACAACAGACGCGCATTTTGATCTTTCAGTGCTTGGTGACGGGCAAAATAGTCACTGGCTGTTGTCTGATCAGCAAACCATTGCATTGTGTCTGAATTAGTTGTTTTTTCACTGTGCTTACAATGCTGGGAAATTAAATCGACGATACTTTTTACGGCCGGGCTACGAGCCAAATCAGGCAACCGGGGCCTGAAGCCAAACTTGGCTTCAATATGGGTGGCGATCGCAATCAAATCCACCGATGTGGCACCTAGGTCCAGTAATGAATCTTGGATCTGTATCGCCGGTTGTTTTAATACCTCGCCTAACAGGCTTAATACTTGGGGCGTCATATTCGTGCTAAACGAAATATCCTGACTAGGTATTACTGGCTGCTCTGGTGTCGAATGCATATTCTTCAATACAGAACGGTCAAGCTTCGCATTCACGGTTAAAGGCCATTGTTCCAGGAAATACCAGGCCACCGGCACCATGTATGATGGCAGCGCCGATTGACACAGTTCAATCAGTTCCCCTTCAAACCGCTCAGAACCAACAACGAAAGCCACAAGCTGCATTTGATGGCGTTCGCCAACGGCCATAACCAACGCATCTTTCACCTTCGGATGCTTATTGATTACCGTCATTATCTCACCGGTTTCAACCCGGTACCCATTAACTTTGACCTGATTGTCTTTACGACCAAGGAATTCAATTGAACCATCATCCCGATAACGGCCGTGATCCCCTGTTTTATATAATGTCACACCAGTTTCTGGGTGTGAGAAAAAACTCTGCTGAGTTTTATCTTCATCGTCAAAATAACCACAAGCTAATCCTTTACCTGCAATGTAGATTTCTCCTTCCTTACAGATCGGTGCAATGTTTAATTGCTGATCAAGCACATAAACTTGCTGCCCACCAAGAGCATTGCCATATGGAATACTTACCCAGTCCGATTCAACTTGTTTAATCGGATAATAAATTGACCAAATAGAGGCTTCCGTTGCGCCTCCCAAACTGTATTGGGCTAGTTCTGGCCATAACTTCCAAGCCGACTCAGGCAAATCCAGAGGGATCCAGTCACCACTCATCATCACAGACTGTAATGGAATTTCAGCAGCCTGATTCGGATGTAAAGAAACATAATCAACCAACAAGGCGAATAAGCTTGGCACTGAGTTCCATAGCGTCACCTCATACTGCCTGCACAATGATGCCCAATGAGACGGATCCAGTGCGAACTCTTCACTCGGCAGAACTAATGCACCACCTTGACCAAGCACACCAAAAATATCGTAAACCGATAAATCAAAATGCAATGCGGACAAAGATAAAACACAATCTTTTTCTGTGATATTAAAGCGAGCATTAATATCAAGCACGGTATTCATGGCGGCTTGATGAGTGATCATCACTCCTTTAGGCATTCCCGTCGAACCTGACGTATAAATAATATAAGCCAGCTCATTAACAGCTTGACAAGGAGACTCCTCTAAACACGCCAGATCACCAGACATTGTTATATCAGTACATATCACCGATATACCCGAGGGCAGCTCAAGTTCAGTCGACTCACTCAGCACCACCCGGGCTTGTAAGTCAGTGAGTATTTTATCTCTACGCTTTTGAGGCTGTTGCGGGGACACAGGAACATACGCACCACCGGCAATTAAAATAGCTAAACACGCAGCGATCTGAGTCGGGCCTTTGGAAAGCATTACCGGAACAGGCTCCCCAGGTTTCAATTGCAGATCATTTAGCTGCTCAACCAGTGCCGCAACTACCCTCGCTAAATGGCCATGTGTGATAACCTGTTCATCCTGAATAATTGCAGGCTTATCTGCATGCGCCCCCCAATTTTGAAGCCATAGAGACTGCAGCAAAGCATTAGGCTGATCCTCGTGTGCCTGCATAACCAAATCAGTAGAACTTGGCTTAGCTGCCTGATAACAAACCACATCAAGTGAGCTATGCCCGGCTGAAATGCCATGAATATTTGCAATAAATGTTTCCAGCATGGTTTCAATCATTTGAGCCGGAAACGCCCCTTCTACCACATCCCACTGAACAAGCAACTCACCTGACATTTCAGTTATCTGGTTATCTAAAAGAACCTGGGCAGTTTGGCCTCGGGCATGGACTGGGTACCCAGGCTGTAGATGCTGGTTTTTCAGCAACCGTGCATCGTTTTGAGTTAATGTGCTGGTAAATACCACTGGCATCAAGATGCCTCCCAACTGGTTTGCAGCAGTTGCCATGTCAGACATCACACTCATACCACTGTAATCCTGGTGTTCGATGTCATCCCACAATTGTTGCTGCAGACGCCTAGCCCGCTCCAATTTTGTCTCGAGCGGCCTCATGTCCATTTCAAAAATCATGGTATTGGTAAAATCACCAACCAAGCGATCCACATCTGAATGAAGAGGCTTTCTGTTGAACATCGTCATATTCAGGCTGAAATGGGCATTATCACTCCACTGTGAAAGCACCTCACCAAACAGCGTTAACAACAATGTCGAAGGAGTTAACCCTTCATCCATACAGGTACGTTTAAATTCTTGCCAGACCTTGGCACTAACTGTTCTAACGAGACGATGAAATGACGGAACACTCATTTCATCAGGAGCATTATTGAGCGGCAGCTCCGGTGCCGACGGAATTTGGGCGACTTTGCTTTTCCAATAGGCAACTGCCAATGGGTCAACCGACTCTTTCGAATCCAACAGTACATAATCACGGAACGAAAAGTCGATTGCAGGTAACTTTTCGTTCGGCGAATGATAAAGCACGGCAGCCTCATCCAGCAAAGTCAAAAAGCTTTGCTGATCCATAATCAGTAGATCAAGGCCAAAGTGAATTCGCCAGCTTGAGTCAGGTAAACGAGAAAACTCCAGACCAAATAATGGCCACTGCTCATGGGGACGGATATCAGTCGCAATTCGCTGGCGAATATCATCTAACTTCGACTCAGGATCATTACAAATCGTCAAATCATGCACGGTATACGTCAGTTCAGGCACAGAAGGTAATATCTTCTGTTCCTCATGATTTAAAATGATGCAACGAAGCATTTCATGTCTGTCAATCAATTGCAGCCACGCAGCATGATAAGCAGCAGGATCGAGCTCTGAACAATCCAATTCATAATAAAATTGGCATGAAACACCACCAAGTGGTAGTGAAGCATTACGGCCAAGTAAATACCCTTTCTGAATTTCTGTTAGTGGAAAAGGCTCATACTTTTCTTCTTCCGTACTGACTGCTATAAACTTCGGTTCTGATACCGCTAATAACTGTTGCAACAATTCATCATCGCTTACGTTATCGTCAATATAACTCATTCCGACACTACCTCTTGGGACTGGTTATTCTTATGTTGGATTGACTGGGCTAGCCCACGTTTTTCTTCGCTACTCATCTGATTTAATTTCAAATACAGAGAGGATATTCTTTCGGCCTGTGCTGTATCTGCGAGTTCCGTAGCCAACTGCCTAGGCGTTCTGCACCGAATAAAATCAGCCAATCCCATCTCCGTCTTATAGATACTCCTTAACTTAGAAACCATACGGACCGCAGCTAATGAATCACCGCCCAATTGCAGGAAGTCATCAGTGACATTGACGGAAATCAGCCCTAGGGCTTCTGCAAAAATCAGGCATAGGCAACGTTCAAGATCTGACTCTGAACCAGTGTCCTCACCAAGAGCGACAGCTGATAAAACAGCTTTGTTTTGACTTAATACCTGAGTCAACATGGCTTGGCGCTTATCCATCCCCAGCGGAGATACCACAGAATACGGCAGTGATAACCTCATTAATGCAGCCATTATCGAAATGCCTTGCTCAACGGTAACCGCACCCAACAAACTATCTTGGAACAGCTCTTCCGACGCATCCAGACTTTGCCCTAACTCACCAACCGGTTGCCATGCATCCCACGCGATAGTCTGAATCTTAGGCAAAGATGTCTGTTCTTCCGCCAGCGCATTCAGGAACATATTTGCCGCGCCATAGTCAGCACAACCAACACCGGAAATTTCTGAAGTAATAGATGAGAACAAGACCAGATTACGGCAATGAACTTGGCTTAACTTTTCTCTGAGATACCAGGCAGCCCGGGCTTTACAGTGAACATTGCTGTCCGTATTGAGCGGGTCGAGTTGCTCTAGATCCTGATTGATATATCGGCTCGTCAGTAGCCAGGCACTGTTTACCGAGCCATGCTTGGATTTAATCGAAGCGAACAATGTGTTCAGAGAATCAGAATCACCAAGATCACACTGGTAGTAACTCAGCGACGTTTTCGACTGCTCCAAATACGATTTAAGCGCAACAAATGCCGGACGCTTTTCGAGTTCTTCATAAGATGATCGTCCCGTCAACACCAAATGCTCTGTCTGGCTCGCGAGGTGATGCGCAAGCTGGAGGCCAATACCACCAGTTCCACCGAACAGCAATACAACGTTATTCTTGTCTTCCGGGCTATTACCTAGATGTGGACCCATTCGGCCTTGAGAGCCCAACGACACAGAAACCCACTCTTTGCGCCACAATCGCCCAAACCGTTCTGCAACATAGGAAAAATCATCCCCCCTAACAGGCGCAGCAAACGCAATCTTGTTAATCATTGGCCAGTTGATAGATTGATCTAACTCAATTGTATTCACCGAGATTGATTGATTCTCAAGCGATAAATTTCTTGCAACACCAATAGATAACGCGCCAATCGGATTCAGGGCCTCACAACCAATTACGCTATGTAATGCAGGAACCACCAAGGTAAGTTGCCCTTGCCACTGGCGTTGGATTAATTCACGGGATAGATAGACTAAAGCGTCATAACTCAGTTGCTTTCCTTGCTCAAACTGATGATCCGATACCTGCATTGGCCAGGCAAAAATAACACTCTGGCAATCATCAAGCCGCGAACCTAACCGATTAAACAGTTCGCTGAAATGCTCTGGTTGAGTCGGGTCAATATAAAAACCTTGCGACGTACTTTCGAAATAATCAGCAGGTTGAACCTGGATCCCCTCGACTAAATTTTCATCGGCAGGTAAGAAACAAAGAACATTTTGTAATTCCCCAGCACTCTCTTTTTGTTGCAAATACCATGATGGTACTTGCGACCACTTTGCCGTCTTTATCCATTCAGATTCCGGCAGCAGCTCCTGCTCTGGCTGCACTTCATCACAGTTTTCATGAGACTTCACCGCTGGCAACATATGTTCTTCACGCACAAACGGATACAGTGGCAACGGAATACGCTGACCAGATTCAACCACAACAGGTGAAATGTCCCATCCTTCAACCCAAAGGCGGGCAAGGCTGATCAACCAATCTTCTTCCTGCTGCAGGTATGAACTCAACGTCTGCACTGTTTCAATATTGTGTTCCCTACACTGTGAGCGGACTAGGTTAGACAATACAGTCCCGGGGCCAACCTCAATAGCCTGCGCTTCCGGGCACCAATTTGCCATCAAGTGCATATTATCGCTAAAGCACACAGTTTCCCGCAGATGTCTTACCCAATATTCCGCAGATACCGCAAGTTCCGGCTCATGTAACTGTCCCGTCACATTACTAAACACGGGTATACGAGGTGATTTGAAGTGGATTTTTTCACAACACTGCCTGAAAGAGTCCAAAACGGGCTCTAGCAAATGAGAGTGGAATCCATGAGAAACATTCAGGCGCACGCTGTCGACATTTTGCTCAGAAAGTTGTAGAGCTAACACCTCAATATCATCAGGTTTGCCAGAGATAACGCAACGATCAGCACGGTTGATAACCGCTACAGAAAACCGGGAGTTTAACAACGGGGTAATTTGTTGCTGCGAGCATGACACTGACAACATCGCAGCTCCGGGCAAGCCGCTTACCAAAGAACCTCGCTCATAAACAAGCTGTAACGCCTCCTCAAACGACATCACACCAGCAAGAGCAGCAGCAACATATTCACCTATGCTGTGCCCAAGCATTGCGATCGGTTTAATGCCTTTTTGAATCAATAACTCTGCTACCCCATATTCAACGATAAATAGGCTTAATTGCGTATTCAGGGTTGCTCTAAGCGCTTCATCGTCATGACCAAACATGACTGTTCGTATGTCATAGCCTAATCGTGATTGCAGGTAGCTCGCCGCAAAATCGACTCGCTCACGAAAGACGCTCTCTTGCCTATATAAACTTTCTCCCATCCCTGCAAACTGACTTCCTTGGCCAGGGAAAAGAAACACCACATCTCTTTTTTTACTCTTATCAGTTCGAGCAGAGCGCAATACATTATTTGCGGTTAGCCATTGATCGGAATGTTGCTGTGGGTTTAGTAACGCAGCCTGCCTTTCAGCCAAGTGTCGGCGCCCTGACAACAGGGTATATTCCGCATTAGCCAAACTGCCGGGAAACTCACGTAGATATTGCGCTAAAGAGTGTCGCTGCTCGTTCGCTTGCGACTCTGTACACGCAGACCAACACAGAACATGTGGTTGCTCTCGTTCAGGTAACTCATGACGCTGTACTGTTGGTGGGCCACTGATAATGGCATGAACA
Organism: Photobacterium marinum; assembly: GCF_000331515.1. GTDB lineage: Bacteria > Pseudomonadota > Gammaproteobacteria > Enterobacterales > Vibrionaceae > Photobacterium > Photobacterium marinum. The sequence continues at coordinate 414,584 of NZ_AMZO01000006.1, read as the reverse complement.
TTGGTGCCGCCAATACCAAATGAGCTAATTGCAGCAAATGGTAACGACTGATCTTCATCCCAATCCAGACAATGCTGGTTAAAATGGAAACGGCTCCCTTCCATTGGCAATTCAGGATTCGGCTGAGTGAAATTACAAAGCGGTGCGATCTGGCGATCCCTGACGGTAAAAATAGCTTTGATCAAGCCAATTACGCCAGAAACTGTATTCAGGTGTCCTATATTGGCTTTAGCACTTCCCAGATAGCATTTTTGAGAAGCGTCACCATATATTTTCCGAATACTTTCAAACTCAATGGGATCCCCTAAACGCGTACCTGTACCATGCGTTTCAATATACCGGATATCCTCTGCATTCAGGCCACTTAATGCCAACGCTTCTGCAAGCACTGCTGTTTGCCCTTTTACACTCGGAGCCGCTAATCCCGCCTTGTCATAACCATCGTTATTTGCCGCTGTAGCATGAATTACAGCATGGATGGTATCTCCGTTTTCGATAGCATCGTCAAGGCGCTTCAGTACCACTGCCGCTGTACCATTACCACCAATAATACCGTCGGCTGACGCATCAAACGGAGCCACTTTTCCTGTCGGAGACATCGGTCCTCCAGGTTCGGCGACATAACCTAAGTCAAGGTCCAAACACACTGCCGCACCACCAGCCAGAGCCATATCACTCTCACCTTGCAACAGAGATTGAACAGCCAGATGTACAGCGAGCAAACCACTCGAGCAGGCACTCTGAACACAAATTGCAGGTCCTTTGAGGTTCAAGTGATAGGCAGTTTTAGTCGCAATAAAATCCTTATCGCAATTAACCAGCATACGGAAATACTCTGCCCCACCTTGGTGATAACTTTGCGGCTTTACATGCTTCGACGCATAATCATTGTATCCTGCACAGGCAAAAACACCGGTATTAAACGTATCATCGGATTGACCGTATCCAGCATGCTCTAAAGCATGCCAGCATATTTCCAGAAATACTCGTTGTTGAGGATCCATCATCTTCGCTTCAGCGGGCGAAATACCAAAATGCGCCGCATCAAAACAGGTTGCATCTTTTAATGGAAATTTTTTATTGACGTAATCAGGTGAATTATTTCCCACCTGCTCATCAACGGTTTCAATTGCACATTTTCCATACTTTATGTTGTGCCAAAATTCTTCTGCGGTTTCAGCTCCCGGTACACGGGCTGCAAACCCGATAACGGCGATAGCATCACTATTATTCATTAATCTTTACCTCAGACATTGAATATTGTTTGACTTTGTTTTGACGTCTGCGGCGACGCTGTCCCCTTGCAATGGCTGACAAGGTGCTACTGTCTTGCTCTGTTTGACTGTCATAACTACTGGCCAGTTGTTTCAAAACTGGATTGGCAAATATGTGGGAAACCGGTTTTTCTTCACCGGTCAATACAGTTAAGCGGGCATTGAGTGCCACTGCTTTTAATGAATCGCCGCCTAATAAGAAAAAGTTATCGTTAGAGGTCACTGTCTCGACCTGTAATAACACTTTCCATTCGTCAGCAATTAAACTTTCCAGCTGACTCAAGCTCCTCTCTGCCGCAGGAGTTTCAATGTTCACGCTGGCTAATTGGTTTTCGAGCTCTTGGCGATCAACCTTGCCGTTCACCGTCACTGGCAGGTGAGGCAAAACAACAAATCGACGAGGCAACATATGTTCCGGTAAACGATCCCCCAGATCGTGACGTAAGTCGGCCAACTTATGATATAAATCAGAACGATGGCTAACCAGAACCACCCCAATTTGCGGGCTGTTATTCACATTCAACACCAAGGCAATTGCTTGTCTTACTCCTTGTAATTGCTTGCACTGAGCTTCAATTTCACCAAGCTCTATACGTTGCCCGTTAATTTTCACCTGGAAGTCTTTACGCCCTACAAACTGCAACTCGCCATCATGGCGGCGATAACCGAGATCGCCAGAACACAAAATTCTCTCCTCCCCCTCAGGAAGCGCCCCATAGCTATTCGTCAGCACACGCTCCGCAGTCAGTTCCGGCAGGTTACGGTATCCAGGGGTAATACCTACCCCAGCATGGGCTATTTCACCAATAACGCCTTCAGGGCAGATTTCCAAAAGCTCATTCACAATATGCTGGCGTGCATTTAAGGCTGGAGCGCCATAAGGAATGGCCTTGTTTACCATTACTTCCTTATCGGAAATTTCATGAATAATATCGAGCAGAGATACTTCAGTTGGCCCCCCCACACTTACCAAACGGCAAGCCGGAAGTTGGTCAACTATTGTTTGTACCGATGATGGCTCTATCCAATCACCTCCCATGGAGACCAGTCTCAGGGAGTCTGGAAGTGGTTTAGATACCTGTTCGCAAGCACTCAAAAGCATGTTCATAAACGCCGGAACTGAGTTCCAAGCCGTAACCTTATGCGTGTTCATCATGTCAAGCCAAACACTTGGCTCACGTTTATCTTCAGCATCCGGCATAACCAGTGCCCCCCCAGAAGATAAGGTAATGAACAGGTCAAATACCGACATATCGTGGTGAAAAGCAGATATGCTCATGGTGCGATCTTGTTCGGTAAACTCAAATCGCGCTTTCAGGTCATGAATGCGGTTACAAATTCCCTGGTTTGTTATTTCAACACCCTTGGGTTTTCCCGTTGAGCCAGAGGTATACAGAATGTAAGCCAGCCCTTCCCGATTAATGCTTTTTCCGGGCACTGGTAATGCCTGCCCGTTAAGACTAAGTTCACTAACAACTAACTGCGAAACGGAAGATGACCAATCAAGCTCGGCATTTTCTTTATCAATAAGCAGCAAACTTGCACCACTGTCTGTCAGTATTTCCATACGACGCTGTTGCGGTTGCTCAGGATCAATCGGCACATAAGCCATCCCCTGACGCAGCACAGCCAATATGGAAGCTACAAATAACGGCGTTTTCTGCATGCAAATCGCAATACTTTCGGCATTTTCAGGCAAAGTCGCGGCGATTTTTTCTGCGATTGAAAGCAAACGCGCATAAGTCCATTTTTCGCCTAAAGTGATAAGCGCATCGGCATGAAGGGAAGTAAGCGCCTGCTGCTCAAACATCTCAAACAGAGACGGAACAGGTAGAGGTGCTTCTGTTGCATTAATGGCCTGAATAATTTGCTTTTGACGTTCTGGCAGCGAAAGTGTGGCTTTCTGAATCCATCCTTCACCCAAACACAGATTCTCCACCAGCGAAGTAAAGGCTGAGAACATCTCATCAATCAGCAACGGTGGAAACATCTCTTCCAGAACATCCCAAGTAAGCTCAACCCCGGCAGCTGATACCCAGTACTGGCAATCAATCCAGACTTGCGGTGTCTGGGTTCGCATTTCAGTAATCTGTCCCAGTTTGCCAAGATGATCGTGCAAGGTCTCCTCTTGATGATCAGGCATGGTGGTAAACACATAAGGCATCATGACGTTGCTACCAAGATCGCGTAGCAACTGAACACCACTCACCAATCCATGCTCCAACTGTTCCCACAATGTCTGCTGCATACGCTGGGCATAATCAACAAAGGAATCTTGTTTATTTCGCTGACAAGGCAGCAGGGTGAACGAAGCAAATTCACCGATAATGTCATTGACCTGCGGATGAAGAGGATAACGATTGAAACGCGGGACGTTCAGTGTAATATTCTGATGTTGACTCCAACGTGATAATACAAGGGCATAAGCTGCCATAAGAGCACTTGACGGTGTCAATTGATGTGTTCTTCCCTGTACCTGGAACTGTTGCCACTGTTCGCTGGAAAGGAACAGCCGACGGCGCTTCATTACACTCTTTCCGATATCCTCAGCTTTTTTTGCATGAGGCAAGGCTGGTGCCGGGTAGAGTTCAGGCAGCTTTTTCTCCCAATACTGCTTTGCCCTGGTCATTTCCTCAGTATTTTCAAGCTCAGACAGCGCTTTAATATAACGAGAAAAAGTTAGCTCTATTTCCGGTAGATCAACGTCAGGGTCTTGATATAGAGCCAGCAATTCTCTGAAAAATATCTCGTAGCTGGCTCCATCAATACACCATCCATCAAACAAAAAATGAATCACACATTTATCATGACACTGATAAACATATATAAAGTGCTGAGGCCACTGCTCAAGGTTTCGGGATGATGCCCAAAGCGTTTCCCGGTGCCGTTCAATATACTGACGGCATTCTGCAACAGACTGTTCAAGTCTTTCACACACGAAATGAGGTTGTTCTGCCGCAGCAATTACTTTTTGCTGACCATCTTTAGTCACAACCGATCGCATACTAGGATGACGTTGAATAACGGTTTTCCATGCAGCCTGTAAACGCTCAACATCCAGCGATGCTGCCTCAAGCTCGAAGAAAATCTGTATCGGCATCCGGCCGGCAACGCCTTCACCTCGCCCGAGCCAATACGCCATCTGCATATCGGTTAGCGGAAATGCAACCTCAGGAAATACAGACTCAACATCAACATTCTGAGACTCAGCAGTTAAAACTTGAGAAGCGGTTGTACTTTTAGCCACCAGCTGTTGAAGCCCTGTCAACGTTTGAGCTTTCAAAACATCAGTTACGCTGATCCGGATAGCCAGGCAATGCTGTAATTCTGCTGCGATCCGGCTTGCTATCAGCGATGTTCCTCCCAAAGAAATCAGAGAAGCATTTGGATCTTTTTTCTCCTCAGGCACAACTAATGAATCCCACCACGTTTTTTCACATAAGCGATCACGTTCGGAACCTGAATTGCACGTATCAACTCGTTGTGCAGGACGGACAGCTTTACCAATGCATTCCGGCCAATATGATTTGTGAATAAAAGAATACTTTGGCAGGCCCCAAATTCGCGGTAACGTACCTTCTACTTTTGGTACTTCTCCTCCATTCAGAAATGTGCGGACTGCCGCATCGGTGACATCAATTGAGTCATATTGACAACTATGATGGTATTTGACCTCTTGTAACGCCCCCATTGCTGAATGTAAATCCGGACAATAGACCGCTACTCGCCAAGCTAAAGATCCACAGCGCCGAAGCGCTGATGCCAGCACTAATGGCAAGCCATATTTTGACGAAAGTTCAGGAAGGACCTGGCGCCATTGCTCAACCTGTTGCTTCAGCGACTCCTCGCTGTGTGCACTCAAATACAGCCATTGGCAGGCAGGTTGAGAAAACGCCGCCCCATCATCCATTACCTCCGAGCTCAAAATCGCGTGCGCATTTGTACCACTGAAGCCAAAGGAATTAACACCACCATAGTTTGTCACCTGAGACGGCAATGTCTGGGTATCAAGCGGAAGTGTCAACCGGCTTTGCTCTAATGCCAAGCGGGAGTTAACTGCTCCTCTCATAGGTTGAGCTGGCCACTGCCTGAAATGCAGCGACATAGCGAGCTTTAACACACCGGCTAAACCGGCAGCAGCTTCTAGATGGCCAATGCATGATTTAACAGAGCCTAATACACAAGGTTGTTCACTATCATTATCACTGGTAAATATACTCGCCAATGCATTGACTTCGATCGGGTCGCCAAGTGGAGTACCTGTACCATGACATTCGAAAGCTGCCAGCCGATTATGGTCAATTCCCGCTTTCTCTAACGCACTTGTGACCAGTAAGCGCTGACTCATTCCATTAGGTGCCGTCAGGCCGTTACTGCGACCATCCTGGTTTACCGTTGTGGCACAGATCCTTGCTATCGGCGCAATCGCATGATGCATACCTGTACGACTAAGAAATAGAGTGACGTACCCTTCAGAACGAACATAACCATCAGCAAGCTCTGTAAATGTATGGCAATGACCGGACGGACTCAGCATATTGCCGCTTTCCAACGAACGGGCATACTGAGGGTCAAGAATAAGGTTCACCCCCGATACCAATGCATAATCACATTCGCCAGATGAAAGGCTTTGACACGCCTGATGCAGCGCAACAAGAGACGACGAACACGCAGTATCTACAGCCCAGGCCGGACCGATAAAGTCGAATTGGTAAGCAATCCGCCCAGCGATAACGGATAACGCCGTGCCAGTTCCGGAGTGAATATCACATAGCTCATTACCACTCATCAGCAAGCGCTGAAAGTCCTGGGCGCTTGCGCCTATAAATACGCCTGTTTTGCTTTTCTTCAGCTGTTGCGGATCCATGCCCGCATTTTGTATAGCCTGCCAACATGACTCCAGCAACCAGCGTTGCTGTGGATCCATCGTGCGCGCCTCGGCGGCTGCGATACCAAAGAAATCAGCATCAAATTGAGCATGGTTATTTACGGTACCTGCCTTAAAGATAGAGCTGGTTGAATTAAAGCCGGCTTGTTGAGCAAACTGATAAAAATAGTGGTCAGCTGATACTTTCCCCACACTGGCTCTAGCCTCACTAACCAATTTCCAGAAAGCTTCCGGACTATCAGCCCCAGGAACATGGCAGTCAGCCCCTAGAATAGCGATCTGCTCATCAGCTTTGCTTTCTCCAACAGAGTTCTGCACACTCGCCTTCGGCTTTTCGTTATTTACTCCCAAGTCTGTCCGCCCTTCCAACATCGCCATTAAGCAAACTTGAAGAGCTTGTACATTCGGGTAGTCATATAACATCGTACTGGAAAGAGGCAGTGATAATTCAGCTCCGATCCTGTCTATAAATGAGACTCCCATCGCCGAGCTCATGCCCAGCTCTCTAAAGGGAATCTGAGGAGAGATAATATCTGCAGGCAATTGCAACAGTTCTGCCAGCAAGTTGATTAGGGTCTTGTTCAGTTGTTGGTAATTCATTTATCACTCCACATTTGCCACATCCCCGGATACCCGGGCTAATATCAGCTCAGACTGCTCATAAAGATGAGGTGAGCTAAACAACTGGTGCAGAGATAAACGACAACCGAATGCTTTTTCTATTCTGCTGGAAAGTCGAACAGCCTGCAGTGAGTTCCCACCTAACCGGAAGAAATGTGATTGCTCGTTAACTGAGACTGCATCAAATAAACTTTGCCAAATCACGATAAGTTTATTCGTTACCTCATGCTGTTCAGAATGAACAGCATCGGCTTGATTTAGGGCTTCTTGCTCAATAAATTTCCGCGCTATCGCCAGTGCCTGTTCACGATCAATTTTGCCGTTTTGGCTAATTGGCAATGACTCACACCAAATAAAGCGCACAGGAACCATATACCCCGGTAATTGAGCCACTAATTTTTCTGAAAGAAGGCGTTCATCCAATAGACGACCAGAATAAACAGCAAGTAAAGTAGCCCCGGCAAACTCATTGCGATGTACCACAACGGTCGCATTTTCAATACCATCAACTTGTGTAAGCTGGGTTTCTATTTCGGTTAGTTCAACACGGAAACCATTTATCTTTACCTGAGCATCTTTTCTTCCAAGAAACTCTATAGCGCCATCAGGAAAATAACGCCCCAGATCGCCGGTACGGTATAACCTTTGCCCGGAAAAATGTTCAATAAACTGTGCTGCCGTACGCTGCGGATCGTTCAGATAGCCCAGCGCCAAGCCGTCACCTGCAATATGAATTTCACCAATTGCCCCTGTTAAGCATTCTTTCCCTTCTCTATCCAAAACATAAAGCTGTTGATTAGATAGGCCGTAGCCATAAGGGATAGAACGCCACTCTGGAGATATATTTTCAACTTGAAACCAGTTAGACCAGATAGAAGCTTCGGTTGCACCGCCCAATGAAACCAGCTCAGCCTGAGCGCACGCTCGTTTTAACTGCTTTGCCAATGGCAGTGGGATCCAATCTCCACTGAGCATAATTAACCGCAATGACGACAGTGCCGGAAGCTCCGGCTCCGAAATCATCGTTAGCATATGAAGAATGGCAGGTACTGAGTTCCACACTGTGATGCGTTGCGTTCGGCATAACTCAATAAGCTCTGAAGGCTCTGGACGCTCGGTTTCACCCGGCAGAACCAAAGTAGCCCCAACACTTAGCGTGCCGAAAATATCTTGCACTGACAGGTCGAAATAGATCCCGCTGACACCAAGAACTCGGTCATTTTCATTCATAGTGAAACGACGATTAATATCTTCAATCGTGTTAAGCGCCGCATTGTGAGTGATCATGACCCCTTTAGGTTCTCCTGTTGAACCCGAGGTATAAATAACGTAAGCCAATCGCTCGCCGTTGTTTATCAGTACCGGTGATTGAGCTTTCGCATCGAATAACGTTTGAATCGAAACACATTGCTCCGATAACTGCTCACTTTGTGAAACCAGCAACTTAGCTCCACTGGCTTGCACAATGTGATCTATTCGCGCTTCAGGCCAATGAACAGAAAGCGGCAAATAAGCAGCATTACTGAGCAAAATACCGTAAAGGGCGATAACTTGTTCAATAGACTTAGGAAGCTGAACAGCAATAATATCGTGTTCTGTCACCCCTCGCCCGGCAAGGCCAGCGGCGACAGACAGCGCTTTACTCAGCAGCTCACCATAAGAAATGCTTTGACTACCAAATTGAATAGCCGTACGTGTCGGAGTAAGCTTTGCCTGAGCGATAAAATCACTACATAACAGCTTATCTGACGCTACTTCAGGCCCTGTAATCCAAGGTTTAAGCGATTGATTCGCACTATCACCGGGGTATTGCTCCAACCATGCCGTCTCAGAAGCAATCAATGCATCAATCATGCGTGACGATTCTTCAACCAAAGCCTCAATAATGCCTGGTTCAAAAATTTCCTCGACACAATCCCAATAGCAAATTAACCCTTCATGATTTTCAATTACTTGATGATCAAGCCAAACCTGAGGAGTCTGCAGATGACTATCAAACAACTCAAACCGATGCATATCCGGTAACACTTCAGCCAATTGCCCTGATTGCAATCCACTTGTAAATACATACGGCAACACTGGATCTTCACTGGCACTTGCTTGCTGTATACGCCGCATCAATTCAACACCCGGCACAATTGCATGCTCCAAGCGCTCAGTCAGGCAGTCCTGTAACCACTTAACTTGTTCTATAAAAGTTGAAGTTGAATGGCTATCAACCGGTACTGTATTACTACAGTTACCAGCCATAGTTTTTAGCTCAGGGTCGGTAAAAGGACGGAAATTCGCCAATACATTCAGGGTAAAAGATGGCTCACTACTCCATCGGGACAACGCAGTGGCGTAAACAGCCAGTAGTGCGGCATTTGCCGTTACTCCGTGTTTACTCGCAGTCTGGCGAAACACCAGCCATTTTTCCATTTCCCAGTGACGAGAGTGACGCTGAAATACTGCCTGTTGACGCGATTTCCCTGTTTGCGGTAATGCAGGAGAAGAAGGTAATAACGGTAACATTCTCTCCCAATACTCTTCACTGACAGTCGCATTTGGCGTGTTCTTTAGCTTTTGGGTAGCCAGAACATAATCGCGATATTCTAACGCTCCTTCAGGCTGTCCAACGTGGATATCTCCATAGCGTGCTACCAAGCCACGCAACAGCATCGCCAACGAGGGGCCATCAATAATATTCAATCGAATGGTCACTAAAAGACGATCTGAATCAGGCCGCCTGATAACGGTAAACCGAAACGGCTGACCGCTATCCAGAGGAGGTAACTCATTCAAATGTTGGTGCTTTATCTCTGTGCACAACGCATTACATTCATCAACCGAGTGCTTCCTAAAGTCCCTGATATCCAGGCGCCAATCATCATTCCATGGAACCACTTGCTGGCGGTTATCTTCAAAAAACTTCAGGCGTAAGACTGGAAAATCCTTTATCAATGCACGGATTGCGGCTTCAAGACGCCCCAAATCCACGTCATGTAAACGATACTCATGATAAAAACAGGGAAGCGTGCTTTGTTTTAGCCCCCCGCATTCACCCACATAGTAAGCCTGCTGAATAGGAGTCATCGGAAAAGGCTGGTAGGTCTCCCCAATATGCCTGGCAATGCCTGGCAGCTCAGGTAAACTTTCCTGTTTTAGTTCAATGAGCAAACGCGGCTTATGAAACCTGATAGCTTGCTTAATCTCTTCGCTCATCGCCCCTTTAGGCGCAGAGAATTTGAGTTGCTCACCCTCTAACGACAATCGAATATTACGTTCATCCAGCACCAGCTTGAGATCATGCATATCCATTAGCTGTTCACTCTCTATCACAAGAACCCTTCCTCTACGTCTTCCACTTCACAGTGATATTGATGATCAATCCATACAGCTTGCTGTCTGAGCTCTGGCATACGAAGTAACTGGCCAAGCGATGGCGTTAAATTGAAATGTTCACGGATCAAGGCACTGATCCTGGTCATCAACAAAGAGTCACCGCCACACAGGAAGAAGTTTGCTTCAATATCAGCAACTTCCTGATTAAGTACTTCTCCCCAGATCTGCGCCAAAGTGCATTCTGTTTCATTAGATGGAGGTACGCACTCTTTGAAATCTGTGGCAAGTTTTCTATCTGTATTCAGTGTTAAAGATTGCTGTAGACGCTGACGATCAACTTTGCCATTAGCAGATAAAGGAAACTTCTCCAGTGCGACTACCTGTTGCGGCACCAGCTGACTGGTAAGGTGCTCTCCGGCCCAATCAATTAACGCAGCAGTATCGAAATGAGTGACTGTAGTTGTGTTTTGTGCCGCAATCAGGTGATAGCGCATACACTCGGCGACTTCTCCCTGCTTAGGGAACTGACTTGTTCTAGAGAAACCGGCTTTTCTCAGTGTTGCCTGCCATGTCTCTGCCGATAACATCGGTAAATGCGTTTCTAGGCGCATATCTTCGTAATGAGACAATCCTTCAACAAAACCGAGGCTCACCATCTGGAAGCGTGGGTTACATGTGCCTTCAATAAGCAGTAGAACACCTCCGGGCTTGAGCAGTCTTTTGAGCAAACGACTTGATGTATTGACATCATGAGCATCATGGAGAACATTGGCACCAATGATCAAATCAAAACAACCATCCTCCAAACCAAACAGACTCGGATCTTCGTTGATGTTATAGAACTGAAAATCAATGAATGGATAGTCAGCAAATTTATCCCTGGCATGGGCAAAGAAATAATCAGACAAATCGGTATATACATACTGACAATTATCCGCAGGTAATCGAGGTAGCACCTGACGCGCAGCACTGCCTATCCCTGCACCAAACTCCAGCACACGGAACGTTGTACCTTCACACTTGGCATTGGCCAGTGCCTCAACCGCATCAGCAGCCACGCGGTTAAAGTGCTGCGATACCGGATTGTCTTCATACCAGCTTTCAACAAAATCAGTTTGGCCTTGCTCAAACATCAGATCGAGCGGGTTGAAATGTCCCTGAAGAAGCTCTTCAATTCGATCAACACAACCCAGATACAATCGCCAGAACTTCTGTTGATAAGGTTTTCCTTTGACGATATCAGAAGCAATCTTTTCCCTCAGGCCGTTGAGTTCTTCAGCCTTAAATGGTTCTAGACAGACGATATTTTCACCCTCAAGAGTAAAATAACCGTCCTGACAAAGTACCGAGAGCCAGCTTTGCAAGATCTTCAAATATTTGTCGCAAACATTCAGTTCGCTGACCAAATCAGCCAGACGACAACTCTGTCCCTTTCGCTCAAACAGACCACTTTGATGTAATGCATAACGCATAACCAAAGTACTCAACAGCTCCATCTCTTGATAATGCTGTTCATAGCTCTGTGGAACAAAATCATCAGCTATCACCTGGCAAGAAACTTGTCCACCCAACTCTAAAGCTTGCCACTCTGCATCAACTTGCTGACAACAAACGTCATTTATTCTCAGCAATTCACTATCAGCTAAAGAGCTTTGCTCGGTATCTCGCACACTCTCTTGTGACCGCGTAACAAAGCCATGCAAACGATCATTGTGAGTTAAGACAACCGCCTGATTAACCAAAGGATGCTTCTCGAGAGTGCTCTCAATTTCTCCCGGCTCAATACGAACCCCGTTAATCTTCACCTGGTTATCCATTCGGCCAAGCAGTGTCATCACACCGTCTTGATCCAGAACCGCCAAATCGCCAGTGTGATAGAGTGTACGCCCAGAATAAGGATCAACACGGTACTTTTTCGCTGTCATCTCTGGGTCGTTGAGGTAGCCCTGAGACATAGCCAGCCCCCCCATGCAAATTTCTCCTACCACACCGACTGGCACCGGTTGTCCGGCGGTATTCAATAGTTCAAGGTGTTGGTTCGGCAGCGGTCTGCCATAAGGAATGCTTTCCCACTCTTTATCAACAGATTCAATGTGATACCAACTGGATACCACAGCAGTTTCTGTTGGGCCACCAATACTGTAAATATCGCAGTTCGGTGCAAGCGATTTAATTCGATCCGGCAAAGTCAGCGGGATCCAGTCTCCGCCAAGCATGATCTTGCTCAACCTTGACAAGTGTTCTTTACCTTGTTCGTCGCTTTCTGCGGCTTCAACAAGCAACTGCATCAAGGCCGGAACGCTATTGATGACAGTCGCTTTATGCATACTCATCAAAGATAACCAATGAGATGCAAAATGCTGTTTTGCATCCGGCATCACTACAGCGCCGCCAGAAATCAGCATGCCAAAAATATCGTACACCGACATATCATGATGTAACGCACACAGTGATAACGTTCTTTGACTGCTACCAACAGCAAAGACATGGTTCATCGACAACAAGGTATTAAGTGGACAACGATGATCTAGGAGAACGCCTTTTGGTGTTCCGGTACTTCCCGAGGTAAAAATGATATAGGCAAGATCATCGGGTGAAACAACCGGCAACGCTGTACTGATTAACTCACCGCTATCAAGGAGTTTTTCTAAGGAGCAGCACTCTGCGTTAGTGAGTTCAACCAAGCGACCGGACATTGACTCTGAACACAGGATCAAAACCGGATCGACCTCAGCCAACACGTGCTGTAGACGCATATCGTCATAATCCGGGTTTACCGGCACATATACACAGCCCGCCATCATGGCACCTAATGCTGCGATCACCGCTTGGTCTCCTTTAGGAAGCAAGACAACGACATTCTTTGCATTTACTGTTTTGTGCTGCTGTATGGCACGCGCGGCAATTTGACTCTTTTCCGCTAACTGCCGGTAAGTAAGCTCACTTGTCGGTGTAAGTACTGCCGGAGCTTCGGGTGTTAATTCCACCTGTTTTAAGAAACAGTCATGCAATGTCGACTCAGGATATGGTTGCTGCCAATCGTTAACATTGGCCAACAGTTGCCTGTCTTTTTCATCCCGGGAATCACTATTTAAGCTATCCCAGCATTCAGGTTCTCGAGCCAGTTTTTCTAATTGACTTGTATATGCCGCAAATAATCCTTCAATCAGACGGGCTTCGAAGATCTCATCAACAATAAACCAACGGTTAACCAAAGCACCGCCATATTCGGTTGCCTGATAATCCAGCCATACCTGAGGTGTTTGGTTAATTTGAAACACCTGCTTACTCATCAGCTCCCAATCCGGTTGGGATGGATCGTCAAAGTCCATTCCAATCATGCTGGTGAATACTACTGGCATGTTGATTTGGTCTGCTGCCGCGGAGTTGACTCGCCCCATATCCCGCATGACCTGAATACCGCTGTAATCGCGATGCTCCAGAGCATCCCACAAATCCTGCTGAGTACGTTGCGCTGCTTCTGTGAATTGTTCGTCGCCATCAAACTCAACCGGAAGCAACATTAGTGAAGTAAAATCACCACACACAGACATCACCTGAGGGTGGACATTCTTTCGGTTGAAATACGTGATATTTAACGTAAACGCAGACGATTTACACCACTGGGCCAACACTTGGGTAAATACAGTAAGCATCACAGCACTCGGCGTTAAACCATGAGCTTTTGCCTGTTGCTGAAAACGCTCCCAAAGCATTGGAGACAAACGGTGATCCAACGTTCTGAAAGTCGGTTTAGCTAATAACTCAGCATCACAACGCAATGGCAGTTGCGGTGCACCAGGCATTATCTCGACTTTATCCTTCCAGAATGACTGCGATTGCATATACGCAGTAGTTGTTCGCTGACGAGATTCCGCCAACACGTAATCTCGGAAAGAAAGCTCCAGCGGTGGTAGCTCAGCCATAGGGTCTTTCAGTAATTGATTGAGCTCGCCATAAATAATCCGAAAACTCTGAACATCAAATACCAGCAGATCCATATCTAAGTGAATACGAGTGATTCCCCCAGGCAGCAAAGAAGCTCTCAGCTCAAACAACGGCCACTGAGAAGGGTCCATCACCTGATAACTCATCCTTTCCCGAATAGCGCTCAATTGCTGTTCAGACTCATCATCTGGTAAGTGACGCATATCACTGACTGATACCTGATAATGCGGAACCTGCTGCAAAATTTGTTGCTGGCCGGACTCTAAAATAATGCAGCGCATCATTTCATGACGCTGAATTAGTCGATTCCACGCCAGTTCTAATCGCTCCGGATGTAAATTATCAAGCTCGATTTCGATATACTGATGACATGCAACGTTACCGAGCTCCAGGCTGTCGTTACGTCCAATCCAAAATGCCTGCTGCAGATCTGTTAGCGGAAATGGCGCATAGCGATTTTCAATATCCAGTTCTATCATCGCAGTACTGCTTTGCTGCGCGGCAGAGAAAGCGATATCGCCACGTTTCTGGCACTGCTTCTGTAAATAAGCGCTCAAAGCAGCAACGCTGTCATACTGAAATGCATCCCGCACCGAGATTTCAAACCCACACTGGTTTCGTAACGTTGAAGTCAATTCGATCAAAAGCAATGAATCCAGACCTAAACTCGGAAATGCCTGTTCTGGTGCTGGTGCATCGATTTTTAGCAATTGCCCAACTAAATCGCTTACCATTGCCCGTAGCTTTTCTTGCTGTTCTTCTAGCGGTAAATCAGCCAGTTGGCTCAGTGTCAGTACGCCACTATCCACTGTTCTTATGAAGTCTTTATTCGCTGTCTTTGCGATGCCGTGTTCAATACAACGAGCAAACATCGGCGAGCTTGCAACCAATTTTTCTAACGCCCGGCTAAACTCAGGCTCACGGTTCTCGAACACCATAAGTCCATGAGCATTAGTCATTCCTAATACATTTAGTGCTGTATCAGGATTTAATAAACTCAGTCCGCTAGCCTCAATTTGATCGACAATTTGTTTTTTCTGGGTTAGACCGCAATCCCATGGGCCCCAAAGAACAGTAACGGCAGGCAAGCCTTTCGCCTGTAGCGCCATTGCTGCATGCTCCTGCCAACGGTTCGCAGCTGCATATGCTGATGTGAATGGGCTATTCAACCAGCTGACAATCGATCCAAACAAACAAAACTGTTTGAGCGAACACTCTTCTGTCGCTTCTGCTAACGCCATAACACCATGAGTTTTGACTCGTAACGTCTCATTAAAGGCTTCTTCTTCAGCATCAAAAACAGAAAAGTCTTGTCCGGAGTGGGCGGTATGGTAAACCAGTGTCGGGCTAATATTGTGATTATTCAAAGCCAGCTTTAGTGCTTGTGGCTCACAAATATCAGCCACAATCACCTGAACTTCTGCTCCCCTGTCACGTAACGTTTCAATTTCTTTCTGCTGCTCAACCGAACAAGGGCGGCGGAGCAATAAACCAAAGCGTCTAATGCCTTGTTCTGAAAGCCATTTTGCGACTAACTGACCAAGCCCACCGTAGCCGGCAATTAATGCTGTATCCTTGTCTGTCATCGCCATCGGCGTAAGAGATGAAGCATTAGTAGACTCAACAACAGGCTCAAAAAACTCGGTTCCGCGCAATGCCAAAACAGGGCCAGAACCTGGCAATTGATTTAACATTCCACAAGCTGTGGCAATAGACTCTTCAGAGTCGATATCCAAGCACAGGTAACGTTTAGATTGCTCTTCATTGCACGCTGCCTGATAGAGAGAAGTTAACGCAGCATATGTCCAGTTATTTTCACTGGAACCACCATTCACTGACAACGTTCTCGGCAGGATAGAAATAAGTGGCAATGACGCGTGAAGATGCACCCTGTGTAGCAACTGTAAGTGCTCTTTCGTAGCAACATCAAAGCTAGCAGCCAACTGCGTGTTGTCAGAGACAGGTGATTGCAGATAAATCACCAAATCAAAGCCAGATAAGTCCTTCTCTTCATGCAAATCAGACATGCTGGTTGTTTGAAAATCGAAAGACGATAGATGTTCTAACCAGGCATCACGCTGATACTCACCAATGAGCAAGATACGTAAACCATCAACCGTTTTACTTGCCTGACGTATGCTAGATAGCAGTGATGATTGCGGTTTCCAACAAACACGCTTAAGCGATGGCAGCACAAGCTCATCTGTCTCAGGCCAAACACGAGAAGCTTCAAATTGTTTGGCCGGGATCCTGACCCAAGGTGCCGAGTGCTGGCTGTAATGCTCCTTCAAGGGTTCATCAATACCACATCGCGTAACGAGCTCTAATAAAGAAGCAAACTCTTTATCGCCTTTCTGAATTCCCAAGAATTGTACGTCATCACTAAATAATCCTTGATGACGGGCAAGGCGCGCGAAACTGCCATCCGGGCCCAAATCGACAATCACTTCAGGTGCAAATGTCTCTGCACTCTTCAGCGCTTGAGCAAACAGAACCGGCTGGCGCAACTGATGCCACCAGTATTCCTTATCCATCTCGCTGACGCTTAATGGCTGCCCGGTTAAAGTCGATATAAATTCAATAGAAGTTTCTGTCGTTGGGGGATTATTTTCCTCAAGCGATAATAAAAATTCAGCTTTAATCGGCTCCATACTTTGTGAGTGGAATGCTTTTGAGACAGACAACATCTTGGCTTTGTCTGCATAAACACCAACAAACTCACTTACTGAAGCCCTATCTCCACTGATAGTAATACGTTCCGGGTGATTAACAGCAGCAATTGATACCCCCGGCCAGTTCGCCCCTATAGCGTCAAACTCAATTGGCGACATATTCACAGCCGCCATTGCGCCGTCTTCTGTTCGGCTCTGCATCAGTTGCCCACGACGGGCAACAATTGCCACCGCCGCTTCTAAAGTCAGGAAGCCCGCCACAACTGCAGCCGCGAACTCACCAATGGAATGGCCTAACACCGCTTTAGGTTTCAATCCCCATGTTCGCAACTGTTGTGCCAGGGCATATTGATAAGTAAACAAAGCTGGTTGAGTGATGTCTGTTTGATCCAGGGCGGAATTATCAGATGATGCAAACATCTCCCCTTTTATATTCGCCACACCATGCTGAGTAAACAGTTCGCAGCAACTGTCAGCAACACGACGAAATTCAGCACATTGGCTATATAAACGCTTACCCATTCCAGCAACCTGGCTTCCCTGGCCGCTGAATATCCAAAGTCCGTGATTATCTTCCGGAGCTTTGCTTATCTCGGCATGCGCCAGTGCTTCACGTAATTCTTCACTGTTTTTGCCACTAACGACCACACGGAAGCACTCAGGAGTACGACGTAATACTGCCGTTCGGGCAACAGAGTCTGCACTTTCACGACTTAATGTCTCACTATAAAGCTGGCGCCCTTTTTCCAACGTCTCATTGGAATGCGACTGAACCAACAATGTGTGTATTTCATCATCAATTTGCTGACCACCAGATGAGCTGGCTGGCGGTTGAGCAATAATCATGTGACAATTTGTACCGCCAATCCCAAATGAACTAACAGCGGCCAACCGTCGCCCTGGTTGCTTCCAAGGTTGGGTGTCATTAATGATAAAGAATGGAGTATCTTGCAGTTTTAAATGAGGGTTAGGCGGTGTTGCTCCCAAGGAGGCAGGTAAAACAGCATCCCGTACACTAAGTGTTGCCTTAACAAGGCTGGCAATACCAGCTGCAGATTCTAGGTGCCCCAAATTTCCTTTAACGGAGCCAATGCCACAATACTGGTTTCGCTGAGTTTCTTCACGATAAACACTAGTCAACGAGTTGATTTCGACAGGGTCACCAATTAAAGTTCCGGTACCATGAGCTTCTATTAAACCGATTTCATCAGCTGATACATCCGCAGCTGTTAGCGCTTGGCGAATTACATCTTGTTGCCCCAAACCACTGGGTGCTGTAAAACCGACTTTGTCGTTGCCGTCATTGCCGACCGCAGAGCCGAGAATTACACCATGGATTTGATCATTATCAGCAATTGCATCTTCTAATCGCTTAAGAAGAACCACGGCTAAACCATTGCCTGTCACAATGCCACTTGCTTTTTCACCAAACGGTCGGCAACAGCCATCATCGGCAAAAATAGAACCTTCCTGACGATAGTAACCCAACCCTTGAGGGAAAGAGATACCAACTCCGCCCGCCAAAGCCATATCACACTCATCATTTTGAAGGCTGCGACACGCATAATGAACGGCCACAAGAGAGCTTGAACATGCTGTTTGAACCGTTAAAGCGGGGCCTGTCAGACCAAGCTTATAAGACACCCGAGTCGCCAAATAGTCCTTGTCATTACCAAGCAATTGCAACATCGTTGTTGGCGTGGTGACTTGTTCGGCATATGCTGTTGGCAGGTATTTTTCATAGCTGCTTTGGCGTGTTGCGCCAAAAATGCCAACGCATGCTTGTTGCCACTTGGGTAATAAAGCGTAAGGATAGTTGCCGTCTTCCAAAGCTTGAACACAAGCCTCTAGAAATAAACGCTGTTGGGGATCGATCAATTCAGCTTCGTGGTACGAATATTGAAAAAATTGATGATCAAAATTTGCAACCCCATCAACCTTAGTTCCTGCCCTCACAAAGTCAGGAGAACGCCAGACTGTAGGGTCAATCTGCTCACCAAGGAAATCTTGCTGAGAGTAATCCTGAATCGCACTAGTTCCATTTCTGATATTTTCCCAAAATTGAGAGATATCATTAGCTTCAGGGAAACGGCAGCTCATGCCGATGATGGCGATGGGGTTATATGACATACACACTTCCTAAGTCAGTTAAGGCGAGGAATAGTACGTCAACAAATTACTGAACAATGCCAGTTAACGGAGCATTTTCACGGCAAAACGGATTTTTGAATGAGATTTATTTACATTACTGAGGCTTTACGCTTAAACCTGAGGAGCCACCTGTACAGAATACCAACATCGGACAGCCCTAACTTGCCATCAGTTCTCTACAAGTTGCTCCACAAGCATAGACGTAAAAACATGCTCTCCAACCACTTGATAGCCAACATTTAAAATATCACCAGCCTTCCACTTCACCGAAAGATCTTTCGTTAAAACAAACAACATACAATGATGATTAAACTCAATCATCATTGCGGCATCAAAACCAAATATATAACCAACGTCTTTATATATCGCTTTAAAAATCGATTCTTTTGCTGAAAAAGCTAACGTTACAAATAGCTCTTTTGGCAAAGCCTTCTCTTTCAATAAATACAGCTCTTTAGTAGTTAAAATTTCAGATGCAATGCTGGCACATACTTCACGACTTAAAATACTTTCGGTATCTATTCCAATATTAGAATGTGTTTCTGTACTTGCGATACAGGCAGCAGCCACCGATGATGTATGTGTTATAGAGCCAATAATGCCACGTGGCCAACAAGGACTTCGGTCTGAATCAATACCTACATCAAAACATAAAGAAGAGTCATGTTGATTCAAAGCTATCTGAGCACAAATTCTTCCTGCTAAAAACTCACACCTCCTCTTCGCCACCATTTTTGAAAAAGCAGGTGGTAAAGCTATCCGATGATAGAAAAAATCATATTCATCTATATCCATTATGTTAAAATTTATTTGAGAACATAATACGCTTCTACTGACAATGGGAAAGCATGGTTGACGATATGAATATTGAAAATTACTTGATATAGAATGCATTACAATAAACCAGGGCTAACATTAACTCAGAATATGAATTTTGTGAACTAAACGAAGATTCCATGCTCAAACATTTCGACTAAGAATGAATAATCATGGATGAATATTTTAAAACAAATTAATAGAGTTATCTTTTTATGTCGAGAACATTTACAATTTCTCATCCTTACATCAAAATCACAGTCATACTCCATTCGGCAGTTGGCGCAAAAACCAAAGCGAACTCACGAATCACTTGCGCACATAAAACCAAAAAATCAATTAGTTACCACCAAGACAACGAGAGCCGTATGTATTTTACATATTGAACACTTCACTTTGTAAAAGTCATCAACTTTCATTCATTATTTGATCTTATCACCACCTTTACTAAGTAATATGACTTTTCGATATTAACGAATTCTATTTATCTTAAATCAATTTAAAAAATAAAGAATGGCACACCGTATAAGAAGATGGTTCTAATATTGCAATTGCACAAGATGTTTAATTAAAGAACAAACAACTCCGAATATATAGCAATTAACAGGCCACTTATTCTAGAAACTTGCTTTATTAGCCAAAGCAATGCTTTTGAAGCAAGTAGTATTCAATCAACAACTGCAAAAAACACAGAAAGCATAGTAAAGCTCGAACATACAAAGTGCGTAGAAAAACCATCTTGAGGCTGTTTAAAATATAACCGAAGAATTTATAACCAAGCTAGGTCATCAAGATGATCCGACAGGAATGATAGACATAATGAGAAGTACGATAATGAGCAATCTTGAAGGCTCAATAAGTGTCATTGAAGCCAATTGGAGAAACCATCCTTGATGGGCCAACTTCGATACGCCTAACAGCCGAGTCAGTATTGATAAACCGGATACCCGATGCTTGTCGGTCATTTAACGAATGTTACTGATTGCCGATATGACAACAAAAGCAATAAGCGGTGCCCTGAGGTTCTACATTGAATAAGAGCACAAATCACTGCGTCGACGAACAAAGCGGCTTAACTTACCTCATTCGCCACTAGCAATTTGTGTTCTTAACCTTATCAATGTAACCACCAATGCATATTGGCAATTATGTGCTCGCTTTTTAAAGTCCTAGAAACACAATGGCAAAAATATTTCCTACCAACACCGGCGACCAGATAAAGCCGCTAAGAAGAGGAATAAAGGCAAACACCAATACTTTCCGTAAGCTTTCCCCTTTTCGATAACTGCGCCAACTTAAAATCAGCCCTAACAGATAGTAAATCGGATAGGCCACTATCGAGGTATCTATATACTGAGTCACGATATTTTGAATGATTGATGCAGTAACTTCAGGTTCATCTAATCGAAGCAGCATCACTATGGCTACCGGAAACCAAGCGACAAGCAATGCACCAAATATGATGTTAGGAACCCAAAAACTTATGGGTGAAGTAGGTCGATTCAACAAACTATCCCTTTCAGGTTGGTAAAGCTTTTCATACGCATAGTCTAAAAGTACATCTATAGCTTAATGGTTATAATTTCAATTCATTAGCTTCTGTTGAAACCATTTGGCTGATAACCCAAGCCAGAACAAAACCGCAAATCAGGCCACCGGTATTGGCTGCCATATCCAGCCATTCACCATAACGGTTAACATAGGGTTGTATAAGCTCAATCATCCCGCTCCAGCCAATAAATAACAATCCGAACAGCGGCCATTTTTTCGGTTTTCTAAAAGCAACCGGAAACATTAATGCGGCATAAGCGATGAAATGGTGAGTTTTGTCAGTACCCGGAACTTCAGGCAATTCAGCCATTGGCGTCAATGATAAAAACGTAATGGAAAACAGGATGAGCAGTGTTATCGCAGCCCAGTATTTATGGATAAATCGGATCAAAAAAGTCATTTAATCGCCAATTAAATATGAATGAAATCGCCACCAGCAGAGGTGCGAGACTCATGGTAGGAGTTAGCGCAAACAGTTACAAGTTGGAGGCGATAGAAATTTCACAGCATTCCAATCTGTTGCAAGGATCACGTATTATGCTTATAAAAATGACTCAAGATACTTGAGTTACCAACAATCATTCAGCCTGAGATTTTAACTAAGATGGATTTTTTCCCAGCCTTTTTGCGCCTGACAGACAGGCAAGTGCTCGTTGTCGGCGGTGGCGATGTAGCCTGCCGAAAGGTCGATTTATTACTTCGCGCTAACGCCAACGTTACTGTGCTCTCCCCAGAGCTACATCCGTTTCTTGCCAATTATGCTGATAAAGGCAGGCTGGCTTATCTCTGCAAAAACTATGAAGAAGGCGATCTGGCAGGCTTTGATCAGATATGGGCAACAACAGACCAAAGGAAATTAAATCATCAGGTATATAGTGACGCCACAGCTCGTGGTTTATGGGTAAATGTGGTTGATGATCCAAATTTCTGTCATTTTATTACACCTTCCATGGTGGATCGTTCCCCGATCCAGGTCGCCATTTCCAGTGGAGGCGCTTCCCCGGTTTTAGTCCGTTACCTGCGTGAACGTTTTGAAACCATGCTGCCTCAGAATCTGGCTATGCTTGCAAATTATGCAGGAAAACAACGAGATCGCATTAAAGAGCACTTTAATACCGTTGATGAACGAAGAAAATTCTGGGAGCGTTTTTTCCGACTGCCGGAAGTTGAACACGCCAAACAAGTGGAAGAGCTTGAAAGCGCCTTCAGCCGTTTGCTTGCATCACCGGAAGCAACAAACCAGACAATCACCATTGTCCACATCGGCCGTGATCCGGAGCTACTGACATTAAAAGCACTGCGTCTGATGCAGCAGGCAGAGTATGTTCTCTACAGCCATGACTGCCCTGATATTTTTGTCGATCTATGCCGTCGTGATGCCGAGCGTGAGTTAGTGCAAACGCATGAACTGATTGAAAAAGCGGTAGACCTTGCCAAACAGGATATCAGAGCCTGTGTACTCACTTCAGCCCTTCCAACGAAAGAAATGATGCAGGCAGCATCGCAGTTATCCAATAAGCCGATTTTTGTATCGGCAAGCGATACCAAAGCCTAAATCGCGCATTGAGTTAAACAGGTGAAAAGCTGTTATTTTTAGCCTGTTTATTCCTTTACAACGTCTGCCAGATCAACCATTTGTTAACAAACACCTTCAAAATCATACAACTACCCCTTTAGGGTAGTATTTATCTGTAATTGATTTACATCATGTATTAACTTTCCTTCACAACTGAAAATCTCTGACAGTTTTTTGCTTTCGGTCAGGATTTTCTATGAGTAGCAAGATGAAGTTGGTCATCATCGGAAACGGTATGGTTGGCCATCGTTATATCGAAGATTTAGTCGAGAAAACGGATGTCTCAAATTTCGAGATCACCGTATTTTGTGAAGAGCCACGGGTCGCCTACGACCGCGTTCACCTCTCTTCCTATTTCTCCCACCATACCGCTGATGAGCTCTCTCTTGTCAAAACCGGTTTCTATGAAAAGCACGGTATCAACGTTTTAATCGGCGAGCGTGCTATCAACATCAACCGCAAAAATCGCATCGTTTATTCCAACTCAGGTCGTGAAATCGCCTACGACAAGTTGATCCTGGCAACAGGTTCTTACCCTTGGGTTCCGCCAATCAAAGGTTCTGAAAACAAAGACTGTTTTGTTTACCGCACCATTGAAGATCTTAAAGCCATTGAAAATACTGCGAAGAAAAGCAAGAGCGGCGTTGTTGTCGGCGGCGGCCTGCTAGGTCTTGAAGCCGCAGGTGCACTGAAAGCACTGGGTGTTGAAACTCACGTTATCGAATTTGCACCAGTGCTGATGGCTGAGCAGCTTGACCTTCACGGCGGCCTGCAACTGCGTAACAAAATTGAGCGTATGGGCGTTCAGGTTCACACCAGCAAGAACACGCAGGAAATTGTTGCAGAGGGAACCTCGGCCCGAAACACCATGAAGTTTGCCGACGATACTGAACTGGAAGTTGACTTCATCGTGTTCTCAACCGGTATCCGCCCGCAGGATAAACTGGCTCGTCAGGCCCAGCTCGACATCGCGCCTCGCGGCGGTATTGCCATTAATGACCACTGTCTGACTTCCGATGAAAACATTTACGCAATCGGTGAGTGTGCTTCATGGAATGAAACCTTCTTCGGCCTAGTTGCGCCGGGCTACAAAATGGCGACCGTTGCCGTCGACCACCTGCTGGGCAATGAAAGTCAGTTTGAAGGGGCTGATATGAGCGCCAAGCTGAAACTGCTAGGTGTAAAAGTCGGCAGTATCGGTGATGCCAATGGCCGCACTCCGGGCTGTAAGAGCTATGTCTACCTCAATGAGGAAGAAGATGTTTACAAACGCCTGATTGTTTCTGAAGACGGTAAGAAACTGCTGGGTGCCGTCTTAGTCGGTGACACCTCTGACTATGGCGACCTGCTGCAACTGAAGCTGAATGAAATCGATCTGCCTGAACATCCGGATGCGCTGATCCTGCCAGCTCACGCAGGTGCCGAAAAGCCGTCGCTGGGTGCTGATTCCCTGCCGGAATCTGCGGTGATCTGTTCTTGTTTTGATGTCACCAAAGGCAAAATTGCTCAGGCTGTTGCCGACGGTCACCACACGCTGGCAGATATCAAAGCCGCGACAGGTGCAGGTACCGGCTGTGGCGGTTGTATTCCGCTGGTAACTTCCGTGCTGAATGCCGAGCTGGAGAAAGCCGGTGTCGAAGTCAGCAACGATATCTGTGAACACTTCGCTTATTCCCGCCAGGAGTTGTTCCACCTGATCCGCATTGAAGGCATCAAGAGCTTCGATGAGATGCTGGAAAAACACGGTAAAGGTTACGGCTGTGAAGTCTGTAAACCGGCTATCGGTTCTGTTCTGGCATCATGCTGGGGTGACCATGTCCTGAAACCGCAACATGTCAGCCTTCAGGACACCAACGATAACTTCCTCGGCAACATGCAAAAAGACGGCACTTACTCAGTGATCCCTCGTATGGCCGGTGGTGAGGTAACACCGCAGGCACTGGGAGCACTGGCGAAAGTAGCCGAAGAATACAACCTATATACCAAGGTCACCGGTGCTCAGCGTATCGGCCTGTTTGGTGCACAGAAAGATGACCTGCCTGCTATCTGGAAAAAACTGATTGCTGCCGGTTTCGAATCCGGTCAGGCCTACGCCAAAGCACTGCGTATGGCTAAAACCTGTGTCGGCAGCACCTGGTGCCGCTACGGTGTTCAGGACAGTGTAGGCCTCGGCGCAATGATCGAGAATCGCTACAAAGGCATCCGTACCCCGCACAAGATGAAGTTCGGTGTTTCCGGCTGTACCCGCGAGTGTGCCGAAGCACAAGGTAAAGATCTGGGTATTATCGCCACCGATGCAGGCTGGAACATGTACGTTTGTGGTAACGGCGGAATGAAACCTCGCCATGCCGATCTGCTGGCCTCGGATCTGGATCAGGAGACTCTGCTTAAGTACATCGACCGCTTCATGATGTTCTACATCCGCACCGCCGACAAGCTACAGCGTACCTCTGTCTGGCTGGACAATATGGAAGGCGGCGTCGACTACCTGCGAGAAGTCATTGTTGATAACAAGCTGGGTATCAATGAACAGCTTGAAGCCGATATCAGTAATCTTATCGACAATTACAGCTGCGAGTGGAATGACACCATCAAAGACGAAGATCAACTGAAGCGCTTTGCCCACTTCATTAACAGTGATCAGCGAGACGATAACGTGGTGTTCGTACCTGAACGTGAACAACACCGTCCGGCAACTTTCACAGAGAAACACCCTGCCGCCAAAGGCGACATTCTGCACGTAGAACTGGAGAACTGATGATGAGCAAATGGCAAACAATCTGCACGCTGGAAGACATTATTCCCGGTACCGGCGTCTGCGCGTTAGTTAATGGTGAGCAAATAGCCCTGTTCCGCCCTAACAAAGATGAGCAAGTTTTCGCTATTCACAACATGGATCCGTTCGCTAAATCTAACGTGCTGTCTCGCGGCCTGATTTGCGAACACCAAGGTGAACTCTGGGTCGCCAGCCCGCTAAAAAAACAGCGCTTCAACCTGAAAGACGGCCGCTGCCTTGAGGATGAACGCTTCAGCGTGAAAGCCTTCGAGGTTCGCATCCATCAGGGCATGGTTGAAATGCCGGCGGTATAAATCGCCTGTTGCCCCCCTCTTTCGGGGGCAACACCTTCAGCGACAAGCACCAAAGTTAAAACATCAATAGAGGTTTCCGGATCATCGCCGGAAGCAAGCCCTTATTCATGTCTTAATTTCACTGTTTTAAGGAAATAACAATGTTTGCAGATCCAATTAAAAAATGTGGGGACACCGCAGCACGTATTAAGCGGTTAGCTGAAGATAATCCTGTAGGATTCTGGATTAGTTCAGCCATGGCAGGAGCTTATGTCGGACTGGGTATCATTTTAATCTTCACTTTTGGCAACCTGGTTGATCCGTCAATTCGCCCTATCGTTATGGGTTCCACATTCGGTGTTGCACTGACCTTGGTGATCATGGCGGGCTCTGAGCTTTATACCGGTCACACCATGTTCCTGGCTTTCGGCGCAAAAACAGGTCAGATCACCTGGATGGATAACCTGAAAATCCTTCCGCAAACCTGGCTTGGCAACCTACTTGGCTCGATTGCTGTTGCTGCGCTGTTCATGTATGCCGGTGGCGGTAAGCTGCTTCCAGATGCCACCAGCCTAGTTCACAAAGTAGCATTGGCGAAAACCTCTGCTCCGGCAATGGTGCTTTTCTTTAAAGGCATTCTGTGTAACTGGCTGGTTTGTCTGGCTATCTGGATGTGTCAGCGCGTTGAAGGTACCGGTCGTTTTATCGCTATCTGGTGGTGTCTGCTGGCGTTCATCGGCTGCGGCTATGAACACTCCATTGCCAATATGACTATCTTTGCCCTGTCCTGGTTCGGTAACAGCACTGAGGCTTATACCCTGGGCGGTATTGGCCACAACCTGCTTTGGGTTTCTCTGGGTAACGCCGTTTCCGGCGCGGTATTTATGGGGCTGGGTTACTGGTACTCAACACCAAAAGCTGAACGCCCTGTGGTAAACAGCCAAACTTCAGAAGCGACTACAGCAGCTGCAGTTAACGCCTGATCCGTCAAGAAAAACTAACGAAGAGTGGAGCAAATCAATGTCACCGTTTTTGTCATCCGAACATATTGATATCGACACCAAAAAGCAGGGATTTGTTTCACTGGTTGGCGCAGGTCCGGGCGATCCAGACCTGCTCACCGTCAAGGCATTTCGCTTGATCCAGCAAGCTGATGTCGTGGTGTACGACCGATTGGTTTCAGATGAAATCATGGCTCTGGTTAACGCTGATGCCAAACGCATTTACGTCGGCAAACAGCTGGATTACCACTGTGTACCGCAAGAGCAGATAAATCAGATCCTAGCGGAACAAGCCGAACAAGGTAAGCATGTTGTGCGCCTTAAAGGCGGCGACCCTTTTATCTTTGGCCGCGGCGGTGAAGAGCTTGAGCTGCTGGCTGAACGCAATATCAATTATGAAGTCGTGCCGGGAATAACCGCCGCTGCCGGGTGTACTGCCTATTCAGGGATCCCCCTGACGCACAGGGAGCACTCGCAGAGCGTGCAGTTCATTACCGGTCATGTAAAAAAAGATGGCGAGAATATCAACTGGGCATCTCTGGCAAAAGCAAACCATACTCTGGTGTTTTATATGGGGTTAAAGCAGTCGTCAGTTATCAGCCAAAAGCTGTTAGAGCATGGCCTCGATGCCAGTACAGCTTGCGCCATTATTGAGAAAGGAACCACGCCGGAACAGCGTGTATTCACCTCATCACTGGCTGAGTTACCAGCGGTTGCCAAGGATGCAGTCAGCCCGTCGCTTATTGTTATTGGCAGTGTCACCTCTCTTCACCATAAGCTGAGCTGGTTTAATCAATAACGTTTTCGCTTCATTGAACCAAAGAGCCACTTTCAGTATTAAGACTAAAAGTGGCTCTTTTTATTATCTAACTCTCATTTAGAAATGATATTAAATTTAGCAAACCAGCCCCAATAACTAAATTCAACTCGCTAAAGTTGATTTAAATATACACCATTCGATTTAAGCTAATACTCTAAAAATCACACCCATGAGAGTAACTTGAAAATCATTCTTCATAAGTTTTAAAACAACAGAATAATATTTTAATCAATTGTCATCCGACCATGCACCAGCAATAGATGCGTTATAATGCTTTCATTAATTCCAACAAAACATAACAAAATCACAAAGCATGCTTAAATGGGCTTTACTTGTTTGTATCTTTTTTGCACTAGGCTACAAAGCAATCAAACACCATTACATCGATTACTCATTATCGCTTAACACGGATTTATCAGAAGGGGTTGTAACATCGTCGATTGACGATCATGATGAGTCACACCGCCATAACTGGTGTGCGGACGTTCACCGCCGCGCAGTAGTCGCAATGAACCAACCTTAAGATGTTCACATGATTAGCCGGAATTTCTGGCAGTTTACAGATGATCTCAAGAGTCGTTCTGAAGAAAAGTAAGCTGACAACTATTCCGGCAGTTATCAGCAATCGCCATCAAAAAGCTATGTATTTGATGTTTTACCGACGCTGGCACGAAGTACACCCACGGCAAGCCGAACGAGTGTGGCGATCCAAACGGCTACGCTGTACTTTGCAATACGCATTTTTAAGCGCACGGCGAGCAGAAAACCAGTCATCCGGCTTTGAAATCAACAAATAACCGTTAAAGCGTTTCACTAACTGTGTACGGTATTCATCAATAAATTTACTGTCGAAGTCTATTTCAAAATAGTCCAACGCCTGCTCTATTGAAGTAAAACTCGCGATAGTTTGTTGAATATCGTTTTGGCTCATAATCTAATCTGACGGTACTCTTTCCGGCAGTTTACCAAAGCGCGAGAAGTCTATCATTATGTAACACGTGATTTGCCCATGTCTTTTCAGGCTGATGAAGAGCACTGGCGCAAAGATACCTTTATGTGTTCTCTTCTAGCCCACTATTATTATTTGCTATTCAGCGCAGTTTGGGGCATATGTGAATTAGTATTAATATTCAACTCACCGAATTTGGGGTGTTAATTGAGCCCAACGTATTACGATTAAATTTTCATACAAACACACACCAGTATCCCCTCCAACTCCCCCCCCTTTTGGAACTTTGAGTATTTCTGCATTGATTTTGTGAATAAAGGGGGAGAGTTTTGTATCGTGCAGTAAGTTCTGTCCTAAACAATACGCACGACTATCGCATTTAATCATTTTAATTTGTTTTAAATAACCCCAGTTGTCCTACGATGTTGTCTGTAACTTCACTAAGGTAGTGCCCTTGTTGTTCAAGCTCAGCACAATCATTAGCATTAGAACTAGAGAGCGTTTTTAATGCTTCAATCTCTTTACTGATATCTCTGACCAACTTGTGAATATAAAGAATATCAACACTATCACTTTCACTATCTTGTCCAATAAGGGTCAAGATTTCATTAATATTTTCACAAGCCACATCGAGCCCTGATTGGCTGGATGTCGTGTAGTGAGACAATGATGCTATCGCCGCCGACTGAGATTTCATCTGCTCACCAGCGTCAAGAACCGCTTCAGATATCCCAGCAATTATCTGGTTGATCTCATCCAGGCTTTCCTGAGTAGATTTAGCTAAGTTTCTTACTTCATCCGCCACTACAGCAAACCCTCTTCCATGCTCCCCCGCTCTGGCAGCTTCTATTGCTGCGTTTAAAGCCAAAAGGTTCGTCTGATCTGCCAGGTTATTGATGACCAATACTACTTTTTCAATAGATTGCGTTTGCTTAGATAGAAGGTGAAATTTGTTATGAAGCGCATCATTGTTTTGAATGTAAGTACCTATCTCCTTTACCATCATTCCCATAGTGCTGTTTGAATTAAGTAAGTCATCCCGAGTCAGTTCGACTTTTAAGCGCGTTTCTTCTGCTTTGGATTGAAGGGATAGTGATGTCTTATCCAGAGTCTCAACTTGATTTGTTATAAAGCTGACTCGATTGTCTTGTTCCTGAATCCGGACTGAAATGTTCTGTGCTTTGACTTTGAGTAAATCGGATATTTCGTCAGAAGTACTGGCCTGTTGTTGTATATCTACCAGAGCACTTTTCACATTCTCTCTGAAAGTATTGATGACATCGAGCACATTGCCCATTTCGCTGTTGTACTTGCTGTTTATTTCGCAAGGCACAGAAAGGTCTTTTCTTTCGAAATTCTTCATATAGTTTGTGATATTTTTCAAAGAGTCGACACCCCAAAACTTTTCATCGATGTCATGAACAATCAAAAATACAACCACAATATATTGAATAATTTGTGAAAATAACACATCAGTGAAAAATGTAGCATTAGCCAAAAGTGCAATCGCACCTAACCAGTGAATGAACCTCATTCGAATAAAGAGTGAACGCATATACAGCCCCATTGTAAGTAGTGTTCTTTTTATTAGGGAATTCGGCATCTCTACTGGCTTTTATCCATTGTTAAGCTTGTGTGCTTGTCCTTTTTTCAGCGTGTATTGAGATGTTAGCCGCCTCCATATCGCGAAACATGTTATATAACATGCATTAAGGATGCAAGTTATAGTTGGCGCACATCAGGCACGACAAAAAGTATGGGGTAGGTCTTGCCTTTTGTTCCACAAATTAGCTTATCTATAGGAAAGGCCAAATGTTCAGAATGCGTATAAGTTTTCACCCTTACAAGCTTGGTGCATAAGCGAGATAGGACTTAAAACAATTACCTAACCATCTACGATACACCGAAAAAGCTTCTTTCACCTTTGCCACTATGTATCGAAATTTCATAAAACCTAAAACAAAAGGAAGACAAAAATGAGGGGATTGCTCGTCATGAAAATATTAACCTTCAGCTTGTTGTTCATTCACTTCCACCACGCAAATCGGGTAATTCCCCGGGTTTTGCCCACCGCCAAGATCTAAACACTTATCGAGATATAAAAACTGTTCAAACTTCATACCGGCATAAAAAGCACAGACGACCAAAATAAAAGTAAATAAAATCCGCTTAGACTTAACCATTAATATTCCCTGCTGAGTTCATTATTAACTGCATTGTTATTTTGAATCACATCTCAATCAACTTGAGATTATCATCACAATTCAGCTGGGCGAAGCGCGCTACCCTATTCGCCCCCTTTAATAGCTTATTTGTCAGTTAGTTATGGACAAAGTATCTGAGCATCCACAACAATTTGATGCCACTCATTTTCGTCACCATCTTCACCAGCACCCAGAGCTGTCATTGCATGAAGCTGACACCTCAGCTCTGATCACTAAACAGTTACACACCTTTGGCCTGGAGCCAAAAACCGCTATCGGTGGACATGGTATTGTCTGCACCATCGACAGTGGTAATCCCGGCGTCACTACTCTGTTTCGTGCCGACTTCGATGCATTACCTATCCACGAAAAGAACAACCATAGTCACTGTTCAAAGCATGACGGTGTGATGCACGCCTGCGGTCATGACGGCCATACAGCGAGCCTGATGGCTGTTGCTGAACAGCTATCTTTGCATCCACCAGCATCAGGTAAAGTCCTGTTGCTGTTCCAGCCCGCGGAAGAAATTGGAACCGGCGCTGCCAGTATGCTTGATAACAGCTGGCTGTCAGAGCAGAATATCGATCAGGTATTCGCCTACCATAACCTTCCTGGTTATCCGCTCAATTCTGTCATCATCAAACCCGGCACCTTTGCCTGTGCTTCAACCGGTGTAACCATTGAGTTAGAAGGCAAAACCTCCCATGCAGCCAGACCGGAAAACGGCATCAGCCCAACCACAGCTATGCTGGAGATCATTCGCCACCTGCAAGCCATGCCTGAAAGGCATACTGAAGCATTCACTTTAGTCACGGTGATCCACGCAACATTAGGCGAAGAAGCATTTGGCACCTCACCGGGCTATGCAAAAATCCTCGCTACCCTGCGAAGCGATAACAATAATGTCTTCAACAATATGAAGCAGGACTTATGCGAAACGGTTTCAGCTATTTCGGCCAAAGAAGGGCTTGAGTGTGGCGTCAGCTGGCAAGAGTCATTTAATGCCGTCGTTAATGCAACAGAACCATACGAAATCGTCTGCCAACAAGCTGAACACATTGGCCTTGATATAGAGAACATTGATGCGCCTATGCGCTGGTCGGAAGATGTCGCCGAATTTCTTCTGAAATGGCCCGGTGCCCTGTTCTGTCTCGGCAGTGGGGAAGACCACCCTGAACTACATAACCCCGACTACGACTTCCCTGATGAACTCATCGCAACCGCCAGTAAGTTGTTTCTGAGTATTATTCGTCGTCTGCATGGTGAATAAGAACACGGTACTAATCCACGGGTTAGTACCAATCCCCCAGCTGAAAACGCACACAATAAATACACTCGATCACACTTTTCCTCTGCGTAATCTATCTTTTCAACCGGTAATTGGCCTGTAACTCTGCTGCGCTTCCGCGTACAATCCCAGCCCGTTTTTCCTGACGATCCATTCGAGGCAAGCTGTGTATACCGAACAACTGATGATGCTGCTGGCTGTATTTGAGCGGGCGGCATTATTGCTGATGGCTCTTTTCCTGCTCACCCTGACCCACCCTTTCCAGCACATAGTGAAAAAGCGCCACCGCCGTCCGGTCGAAATCGCGATGATTTCAGTGCTGTTTATACTGTTTGCCGTTTTCAGTACTTATACGGGTATCAAGGTTGACGGTTCCTTGGTGAACGTTCGGATCATTGCCGTTTTATCCGGTGGCATCTTATTTGGCCCCTGGACTGGTATCTCTGCCGGGCTTATTGCCGGTGTCCACCGTTACCTGATTGATGTCGACGGTCCGACCTCAGTTGCCTGTCTGATCACCAGTATTATTGCCGGTCTGCTGGCAACCTGGATCCACAGAAAATGCCCTAAAAAAAACTATGCCCGCCTCGGCATCATGGCCGGCGTTTTCTGTGAAATGCTGACCATGGTACTGATCGTTGCACTGTCTGAAGATAAAACGCAGGCCTATAACATTGTCTCCCATATCAGTATGCCGATGATTTCCGGCGCGGTATGTATCGGTCTGATCATCCGCCTTGTTCAGGGGCTGGAGAAAGAAAAAGATCTTGTCGCAGCAGAACAGGCAAAACTGGCACTGGATATTGCCAACCGAACCCTGCCACATTTTCGTAAGAACAGCCGAGAGTCGCTGGCAACTGTCTGTAATATTATCCGGGAAGAAACCAAAGCAGATGCCGTTGCCATCACCGATACTAATGATGTGCTGGCTTATGTCGGTGCCGGACAGGAAAACTATCTTGAAGCGCATCAAATCAGCGATATGACCCAACAGGCGGTTCGCACCGGACAGCAGATCATCAGCAACAGCCTTAATGTCCATGACTTCCATTCCCTGCTGATCATTCCGCTGTGGGAGAATGGCAAAGTCAGCGGCACCTTGAAGATTTTCTACCACCAGCCTCACCGAATTCGCCCGTCACTACGGGAAATGGCGATTGGTCTTTCACACCTGATTTCCACTCAGATGGAAGTGTCGCGGGTTGAACACCTCAAGACAATGGCAAGCAAGGCAGAATATTCAGCCTTGCAGAGCAGAATCAATCCACATTTTTTGTTCAACGCCTTAAATGCGATTTCAACCCTGATCCGGATCCGTCCGGATCAGGCCCGTCAGCTGATTGCCAAGCTGGCTGATATTCTGCGCTATAACCTTGAGCGCACAGAGGAATTAATCGACATCCATGTTGCCCTGCAACAAGTCAGGGACTATGTCGCCATTGAACAAGCCCGCTTCGGCAACAAACTGACCGTTGAATTCGATATTGATGACGTCCATTCTATGATCCCTTGCCTGCTGATACAGCCACTGGTTGAAAATGCAATTCTGCACGGCATCCAACCTTCGCGTACACCGGGTAAAGTCTTTATCACGGTCAGGCAGGCAGAAGAGCGAGTAAAAGTCATTATTCACGATACGGGTGTAGGGATCAGCCAAGAAGTGATCAACAAACTTTACAGCGGTACCATGGACTCCCGTCATATCGGCCTGACCAATGTGCACCAACGCCTGACCATGCTGTATGGGGAAGGCCTAAATATTAAGCGCCTTGAACAAGGCACCGAAATGTCGTTTTACATTAATGAATCAAACAAGCAGGAACAACAATGCTAAAAGCGCTGATCGTCGAAGATGAGTATCTGGCAAAGGAAGAACTGACCTACCTGATCGAAACCTACAGCAATATAAAAATTGTCGCGGCTTTCGAAGACGGTCTGGACGCCTTTAAGTACCTGCAAAGTAATAAGGTTGATATTGCGTTCCTGGATATCCAAATCCCGTCTATTGACGGCATGTTGCTGGCGCGAAACATCCACCAGTTTGCACAAAAACCGCATATTGTTTTCACTACGGCTTATAAAGAGTTTGCTGTGGATGCTTTTGAGCTTGAGGCGTTCGACTACATCCTTAAGCCACTTAATGAGCAACGGGTGATCGGACTGCTCAACAAGCTGGAAGCCGCTCATCAGAGCCAGACGTCAGTGGGACAGGAAACAACGCGACAGGAAACAACGCGACCGAAAACAGTCAATCTGACCAAAAACAACCGCATCCGGATAACACCGGTAGATGAAATTTACTACGCCGAAGCCTGTGAGAAAGTCACCAATGTCTACACCACTGACGGTGTATTCATCGCGCCATACAGTATCAGTGAACTGATGGAGCGCCTGCCGGAAGAGCGCTTTTTCCGTTCTCATCGCTCCTACTGCGTCCAGCTGGAAAAAATAAAAGAAA
The DNA here is from genome assembly GCF_000331515.1 of Photobacterium marinum. Classification (GTDB taxonomy): domain Bacteria; phylum Pseudomonadota; class Gammaproteobacteria; order Enterobacterales; family Vibrionaceae; genus Photobacterium; species Photobacterium marinum. The sequence goes on along the minus strand of NZ_AMZO01000006.1, from coordinate 379,974 downwards.
TAATCCCTTGGATGAATAGCACCTATATGCTTAAAATGTGCGACCTTGACGGGGAAGTCCCTGTCAGCCGGAGTAATATCAAGCGTTTCCGTGAACTGATGCAATTGTAATTCATGCCGATATATTGCATTTCATTCCGCTATTGATACATCTCATTTTATAGTTTTTGCAACCTATTGTTATCGCCAACGAGCCCCGTATTTTGGAGGCATAAAGGGATGGCCAATGCGCCATCTTAAAGATTTTTAATTCGTTGGAGATTAACCTTATGGCCAATCCGGTAGCTAGCCGAACTCGTGCCTTTACCCTGCTGGGAACCATTATTACCCAGTTCGCTCTGGGCTCTGTGTACACATGGAGCCTGTTCAATGCTCAACTTGCCGACAAACTTTCTGAGCCGGTAAGCCGTGTTGCTTTCTCATTTGGTATTCTGAGTCTGGCACTGGCGGTGGCTTCTTCCCTTTCAGGCAAAATGCAGGAACGTTTTGGTATCCGTAAAGTGACTATCGCTTCAGGTCTGATGATTGGTATCAGCCTGTATCTGACAGGTCACGCAACCAACCTGATCATGCTGTATATCTTCGCCGGCCTGCTGGTAGGTTTCGCCGACGGTACAGGCTACCTGATGGTGCTATCGAACTGTGTGAAATTCTTCCCAGAGCGCAAGGGCCTGGCTTCAGCCTGTGCTATCGGTGCTTACGGACTTGGCGCACTCGCTTTCAAATACATCCTGATGTACCTGCTGACCACTACCGGCCTGGAAATGACCTTCGAAATCTGGGGCTTCATTTGTATGGTGATGGTGATCATCGGCGGCATGATGATGACAGATGCGCCTAAGCAGGAAGTTAAAAACAACAATGCCGCAGGCAGTCGTGATTACACCCTTGCTGAAGCGATGAAATGCCCTCAGTTCTGGATGCTGGCAGTAATGTTCCTGACGGTATGTATGAGTGGCCTGTACGTAATTGGTGTTGCAAAAGATATCGGTGAAAACTATGTTCACCTATCAATGACAACAGCTGCAGCGTCTGTTGCGATTATCGCAGTGGGTAACCTGGGTGGCCGTCTGGTACTTGGCGTACTGTCTGACCGTATCGCCCGAACCAAAGCAATCGCCCTTGCTCTGTTTGTCTGCCTGCTTGGCGTTTGCGCCCTGCTGTTTGCTCCGGCAAGTGCAATGAGCTTCTACTTTGCTGTAGCCTGCATCGCTTTCTGTTTCGGCGGCACAATCACGGTTTACCCGTCACTGGTAAGTGATTTCTTCGGCCTGAACAACCTGACCAAAAACTATGGTTTCATTTACCTGAACTTCGGTATCGGCAGCTTCATCGGTTCGATTGTTGCTTCTCTGTTCGGCGGCTTTGCAGCAACCTTCTACCTGATGCTGGGCCTGCTGATTGTGTCACTGGCTATCTCACTGACGGTGAAAGCTCCGGGTACAGAACAAGACGATTTTACTGCCGAGCCGCTGGCAGTAAATTAAGGGGAGTCCCAACCCCTTAGCGGCAAACTCAAAAAACTGATAATGCTAAGACCAAAGGCCCGGGAAACCGGGCTTTTTTTATGAGCTTTTTCTTATACATTGCTCGCAGAATAAGTCACCACCTGATTTACAGGCTTCCTGCTCTTCTTTTCTAACTTCATCTGATAAAGCGACGCATCAGCTCGGGATATCCCTTCTCTCAGCTCACGCCTGTCGACATTTCGAGCAATACCATAACTGTACTTTATTTTTGTCGCTTCCAGCTCTTTCGATATCTGTTTAAGAAACTCTTCAGTTCTTGATGGCCTTAGAACAGCAATAAATTCATCGCCACCAAACCGGATAATCATTTCATTATTTACACATTGCTTATTGAGATGATGACTGAATAAAATCAATACACTGTCACCAAACTTATGTCCCTGATTATCATTCAGCCTTTTGAAATCATCCAAATCAAAAAACACCAAATCAAAACGCATCATTTTGATTTTATTAAACGCTTTACGATTAAAAACCGTGGTCAGCTCATCAATACATTCCGACATTTCATAAAAATGAAGAATGTGTTTTACCCCAACAGCAAGAAACACAATACCCAGCAGTAATGAACCGTCATCAATCAGCACCAGAAAAAGCTCAGGCAAGGATTCTACTTTTTCCCGAACAACTTTCACTTCCACAAGCGCGCGATAAGACTTTTGAAATATAAACAATGACATACCAGCCAAAGCAAACGGTTCCAACCGAAACACTGAATAGCTAGCAATGGCTATAGCGCTAATCACTACGACACTGGTGAGCTCATAGTAAAATTCCATTGATGAATAAAATATAGATTTATCTAAATAAAGATAAGCACTGATTATCAACAGCATTGAAAATAGTAAAAAAAACAATACTGGCTTTATATTCAATAAATTTAACTCGGGCAAACGCATCAGAATCTCCGACAATAAAAAGGCGAAAGATCAAGTTTATATTAGCAAGCCGTCTAAACTGGATGAAATCTATTTATGTGATGAGTTTCAAGAATAAAAAAGTATAGATTGTCAATCAAAAATAATGCGGGTGAAAATTAACTGTTTTTATTGAGCCTAAATATTAAGTATATTCGTACCGTAAAAAAGCCGGGTATAACCCGGCTTAATATAGAGCAAATTATCAATTGAACTGATGTTTATACTTTGCTTTTGGCAATAGAAACGGCTTTTTCCAGATCCGGAATTGTTGTCAGTTCCGGAACACGCTGGATGTGAACAATCTTATTGTTCTTATCAACAACGATGATGCTTCGTGCCAGCAGACCCAACTCACGGATCTGAACGCCAGTCTTCTTGCCAAATTCATGATTAATGGAATCTGACAGGAATAGGAAGTTCTTTTCCAGATTTTCCTGCTGGCGGAAACGCATTTGGGCAAAAGCCGTATCTGCACTGATTGCAAGCATCTCAATGCCGGCAAGCTCTTCATTGTGCTGCGCAATGTACTGGCTCAGATCTTTTACCTGCTGAACACAAACAGGTGTATCAACCGAAGCAAGAACGTTATATACCCTTACCTTGCCCGCATTTTTTGAAGTATCAAAATTTGCCAGTGATTCATCCATCAGCATCATTGACGGAAAATAATCACCAACTTTCACCTCATGCCCACTCAAGTTGAATGTGTTTTCCTTATTCAGGGTAATCACATTTCCCTCACCCAACGCAGAGTTTGCCTGAGTAGTTGCAAAGTCACGAGCCATTGAAGTATTCGCCGCCAGCATGATAGCCGCTGCAACAAGTAGTTTTTTCATCGTTGTTACTTCCTTAAACAGACCGATTACGAAATTGCAGCCAGCGCAGCGTTGTAATTTGGCTCATCAGTGATTTCTGCAACCAGTTCGCTGTGCAGAACAACACCGCTTTCATCCAGGCAGACAACAGCGCGAGTCGTCAGGCCTTTTAGTGCGCCTTTAGGGATTGCAACACCGTAAGCTTCAGCAAACTCAGGAGAACGGAACGTTGATGCATGCTGAACATTGGCAATATTTTCGATTTCGCAGAAACGACCAGTCGCAAAAGGCAGGTCAGCAGAAATACAAACCACAACCACATTATCAAGCTCAGCCGCTTTCTGGTTGAAAGTGCGAACACTTTGCGCACACACTGGCGTATCGATGCTTGGGAAGATATTCAGTACAACTTTCTTGCCTGCCAGAGATGACAATTCAAGCGCAGAAAGATCGCCAGCAGTCAGAGAGAAGCTCGGAGCAATAGAACCAGCTACAGGTAGCTGTCCAGAAATGGCAACAGGATTTCCTTGGAATGTTACTTGAGACATGACTTATTTCCTCTTGTTATTTGTTATATCCACTTTATGTGGTGAGGGAATAATATTGAAATAAATTTACAAAACCACTCCGACCAGTTCACAACTATAACCAAAAAAAGCGATTTTGTTTCAATCGCAATTTCGCAACTGTAAATTTGTTACAAACCATTTCGACAAGAGAAATAAAAAACACGGGTGGAAACATTTAAACACCTCCACTCCGTGTCTATTTTTCTAGATGTTAAACTGGGCTAAAGTCACCCTGAAATTTACCACTCAAGAACAAGCTTACCCTTCGCTTTTTGTGACTCAATATGCTCGTGGGCACAGCGCAAGTTTTCGGCATTCAGCTTTCCATAGTGATTGCCAAGGGTGGTTTTGATGACACCAGCATCTATCAGTTTTGCTACTTCATTAAGCAAGTAATGCTGTCCAATCATATCTTCAGTCTGGTATAGCGAGCGGGTATACATAAACTCCCAGTGAAGAGAAATACTCTTTCTCTTCAATCCCATAACATCCAACTGCGACGGATCATCAATCAAACCAAATTTGCCCTGAGGCGCCAGCGATTCCACTATTTCCCCGAAATGTTCTTCGGTATTATTCAGGCTGACCAGATGTGTCACTTCTTCTACCCCAATTCGTTTCAGTTCCTGACTTAACGGCTTGCTATGATTAATCACTGCGTGAACACCTAGCTCTTTCAGCCAGGCTTGAGTTTCAGGACGAGAGGCTGTACCGATAACTTTCATTCCTGTCAGGCGTCTGGCCAGTTGAACCATCACAGAGCCGACACCACCAGCCGCACCAACAACCAGCAATGTATCTTTTGTTGCGTGCTTACCCGGTTTCACCTGTAGCCTTTCAAACAGCATTTCCCAGGCAGTAATCGCCGTCAGAGGCATCGCGGCCGCTTCAGCAAAACTCAGCGATTCAGGCATACTACCGACAATACGCTCATCCACTAACTGATACTCAGCATTACTACCCGAACGAGAGATATCGCCTGCATACCAAACCCGATCACCCGGTTTAAACAGGGTGACTTCAGGGCCGACAGATTCAACCACACCGGCGGCATCCCAACCGATCACTTTCCACTCATCATTTTCTGCAGAAACATTGGCGCGAATTTTCGTATCAACCGGGTTAACCGATACCGCTTTTACATTAACTAATACGTCACGGCCTGTTGCTTGCGGAATTGGCAACTCAATATCCTGTAATGATGCCGGCTCGGTAATCGCTAGTGCCTGCTTATAACCAATCGCTTTCATTACTTAATCTCCCCAAATATTCATTAATCTGTTGTCTGTTCGATTATTCACTCGCAGGCGCTTTAACTACCGCTGCTCTGGCTACCGATATAGGCCGGATAATCGCTGTAGCCTTTTTCAGTGCCGCCAAAAAGGGTCGTGCCATCAAATTGGCTCAATGGGTAGTTGTGCCTGATTCGCTCCGGAAAGTCCGGGTTAGCGATAAACGGCCTGCCGAAGGCAATCAAATCGGCATAATCTTCAGCCAGGATCTGATTGGCTTTTTCTTTGTCATAACGGCCTGCAACAATCAGAGTGCCGGAAAAGTGCGCCCTCAGCTGACTACGGAAATGAAGCGGCACTTGTGGAGCATCATCCCAATCGGCTTCAGATAAATGCAGATAGCCGACACCCTGCTCATCCAGTTCATTAGCACAATGCAAAATCGTCGGGATGATTTCCGGGCAATTCATACCACGGGCTGTAATATAGGGAGCCAGACGCACGCCGGTACGCTCCGCACCAATTGCTTCACAAACCGCCTTGGCTACTTGAATCAGTAAGCGAGAGCGATTTTCGATGCTACCGCCATATTGATCGGTACGAATGTTAGAAGTAGAGCGCAGAAACTGATCCAGCAGATAACCGTTAGCGGCATGGATTTCCACCCCGTCAAAACCAGCTTCCATGGCATTGATGGCAGCCTGGCGATAATCTTCAATAATGTCTTCGATTTCTTCCAGGGTCAGTGCTCGTGGCATTGGGCAATCCACCATGGAACCATTGCCGGACTCATCCGCTACCCAAACTTGTGCCTGAGGCAAAATGGCAGAAGGAGCTACCGGGACTTCACCTCCGTGGAATGAAGAATGGGACATTCGACCGACATGCCAGAGCTGAAGATAGATCACTCCACCTTTTTGATGGACAGCATCAGTAACCAATTTCCAACCTTCTATTTGTGCCTGGGTATGAATGCCTGGGGTAAAACTGTATCCCTGTCCCTGAGGGGAAATCTGTGTTGCTTCGGTAATGATCATCCCGGCACCTGCGCGCTGGACGTAGTACTCCGCCATCATTTGATTAGGAATATTGCCTGGTTGAGTTGTACGGCTGCGTGTCATCGGCGCCATCACAATGCGATTATCCAACTTGTGATCGGCTAATTGATAAGTGTTGAGCAAATCCATTTTTAGTCCCTTCAATGACTGTTTTAAGAATGAGCTCAGTCTATTTGACGGCTACCGTTTGAAAAACTAGGATTGACAAAAATTACTTTCAAAAAAATTTTGAAAATGAAAGCACTTCAAGACTTCAGGATTTTCATTAAAACAGCCCGGCTTGGCAGCCTTTCAGAAACTGCACGCCAGATGGACTTAACACCGGCCGCCACCAGCGCAGCAGTGAAACGACTGGAAGCCGAAGTCGGCACCGCGCTGTTTATCCGTTCAACCCGAAATCTGCGGCTGACACCGCACGGTGAGCTTTTTCTCTCCCACTGCGAACAGGCCGTTGAAGCTATTGAAGACGGTTTTGCTTCAGTAAAAAGCGGTCAGTCAGAACTTACTGGATTACTGCAAATCGCTCTGCCCTCAGATTTGGGGCGACGACTGATGCTCAGGTGGATAGATGAGTTTATTGAACAAAACCCGAAACTCTCAGTACGGTTGCACCTATCAGACAGTATTGCAGATATGTACCGACAACCTGTCGATATAGCACTGCGTTACGGCAATCCGCCGGATTCCAGCCTGATAGCCTTACCTGTTGCCGCAAAAAACCAGCGAGTATTGTGCGCTTCCCCTGAATACCTTGAGAAATTCGGTGCTCCGACGCATCCCGGCCAGCTGACCCGACACAACTGTTTGTGCTTCGCCTTAAGCGACAGTCTTCATGCCCGCTGGCACTTTTATCGGGATACTATTGAAGAGTCTGTTCATGTATCCGGTAACAGAATGGCCAATGATGGTGATGCCGTTAGACGCTGGGCAATCGCCGGACATGGCATTGCCTATAAGTCATTACTTGATATTGCTGAAGATCTGGAAGAAGGAAAGCTTGTTCGGGTATGTCCTGAATGGCAGGGAGAAACCGCCCCCCTCAATCTGATTTGTGCCAGCAGAAGACAATTAAGTCCTGCAATTCAGGCTCTTAGGGAGCACCTGAGCAGCAAAGCTAATACGCTTTTGCACAGCTTAAATTAGAAATCATATTCAGACCTGTTGAAATCCTGTTTTTGTACTCATGCCCTCCTCTGTAACGAATTGCGGCGGTCAATTGACCGCCGACTGCCTTTCGTAAGTTGTTCTTTTCTTTGAAATCTTAGATTTATCAAGATTTTTATCAATTTGAACACTGCGTCACAATTCTCTCCCGCACCCAGCAATATCATCCGATCGCTCTGCTTTAAGCCAGATAAACAAAACATATCACTGGCAAAACTTTGCTCACCCAATATAAACATTCAATCAATTGTTCTTTCTTGGTCATTCTTAATGTCGAGGTAACATGCTATCTATATTAATTGCTCTGGTGGTCACCATTTTTGTCGCCAGATTTGTCCTTAAAGGCTACAAAGCACAGGCTGTCCTTTTGGCCGGTGGTATCGTTCTGATGATTGCCGCTATCCTGATCGGTCAGGATCTTCCGCTGCCGGAAGCATCTTCAACCGGTTCAAAATGGCTGGATATTTTCCAGTTCATTAAGAACACCTTCTCCAGCCAAAGCGCCGGTCTGGGCCTGAAGATCATGGCCATAGCAGGCTTTGCGGTTTACATGCATGAAATCGGTGCTTCTGAAGCTCTGGTAAAAGTATTAACCCGTCCGCTGGCGCGAATCAAACACATGCCTTACATGTTCATGGCAATGTGTTTCATCATTGGCGAATTCCTGTCAATTTTCATCACCAGCGCTTCCGGGTTGGGTGTATTGCTGATGGTTACCTTGTACCCACTGATGCGCAGCGTCGGCCTGAGCCGTCTTTCTGCCTGTGCGCCAATTGCAACCGCCGTGGCTGTTGAAATGGGACCGGGCCAGGGTAACGTTAACTTTGCTGCCGATATCATCGGCATTGATGTTGTCGACTATGTGGTTGACTATCAAATCTATGTCGCGCTGGCAGCACTGGCTGTGGTAGCAATTCTACACATTATCATCCAGAAACATTTCGACTTGAAAAACGGCCATATTGCCAGTGAACACCGCCACTTAGGCGAATCAGAAGAAATGAAGATCAACTCGGATGAAACTAAAGAAGAAGCTCCGGCCATTTACGCCATTCTTCCGGTTATCCCGCTGGTGCTGATTTTTACCTTCAGTAAGTTAGTGATCACCTCGATTAAGATGGACGTTACCACAGCGATGTTTGTCTCTCTGGTTATCACTCTGGTATTCGAATTTTTCCGACGACATAGTGCAATGGCTGTCGTTGACTCCATCCAGCACTTCTTCGATGGTATGGGCCGTCAGTTTGCCAACGTCGTCACCTTTATTGTTGCCGGCCAAACGTTCGCTCAGGGGCTGAAAGCCATCGGTGCGATCAATGTCATTGTTATTGCTGCCGAAAATGCCGGATTCAGCCCAGTTCTGATGACCATAGTTATGGTATTGATCATCATGACTTCTGCGATCCTGATGGGTTCGGGCAACGCTGCCTTCTTCTCGTTCGCCAACCTGGTGCCTGATATTGCGGGCAAAATGGGCATCGCCCCAGTAATGATGCTGTTACCGATGCAGTTCGTGGCAGGTATGAGCCGTAACATCTCGCCAATTGCGCCAAACATGGTAGCAATTGCCGGTGTGGCTGATACCTCACCGTTTGATCTAGCCAAACGCACTGCCATCCCGATGCTGGGCGGGATCGTGATCTCCGTTATCGTCAGCATCATGAGTTTTTGATTTATAAAACGTTCACAACGTTTTACGTACTGAAGTACGTCTTGTTAATTAACCAATCCATGTGATTTAGCACATGCAAAGGAGTATTGTTCATGGACATTATGCTGTTTAGTAATGGTCAGCTACCTGGAAACACCAAACCGTTAGAATACGGCCTTGATTGGATTGAAGGGGTGGTTGAGCGCACCGGCGTGAAAAAGCTGGTCTTCATTCCATATGCAGTGATCCGTGCAAGCCATGACGATCGAACCAAAATGGTACAAGAAAGCCTGGGCCGCTTCGGCTGTGAAGTTGTGGGTATCCATCAGGCTGAAGATCCAGTTAAAGCCATTGAAGAAGCGGACGGCATTCTGGTCAGCGGCGGCAACACCTGGGTACTGAACAAAACCCTGCACGACAAAGGGCTGATCGGTCCGATTCGTAAAGCCGTACTGAAACAGAACAAACTGTATATTGGCTGGAGCGCCGGTACCAACATCGGTTCACCAACTATCCGCACGACTAACGACATGCCGATTGTTACTGCCGCGGTTCTGCCTTCACTGAACCTGATCCCGTTCCAGATCAATCCGCATTACATCGAAGCGTCGATTGATGGTCATATGGGTGAAACCCGTGATGAACGCATTGAAGAGTTCCTGTTAGTTAACCCTCACGAAATTGTGGTGGGTATTCCAGAAGGTACAATGCTGCACGTACATGACGGCCACCTCCACTACTACACAGCCAACGGCAAACCACTGAAGCTGTTCCGCAACCAGCAGGAAGCAGAGTACTTCAATGCCGATGATGATATTCAGTTCTTAATGGAGCACAGCTGCTAAGTTCATAGCACAATATGGGGAGAGTCAAATCTCCCCAAACCTTACAGAAAAAGTTAGAGTAAAATAATCTAAAAAATAATCCCACGCCAAACTTTTAACACTTCATTAAAAATCAACCACTTCCTTTTCAGTCCGCATTTTTACTGACATTCACAACATCCGACCACGCATTTTTTTGTCACAAAACGGTCAAAAGTCACAATTCTGTAACCTGGTTTTGAGTATTCTTCGGACAGAGAATTATTCACATTCCAAATAAAATAATCATTATATGCAAACCAGGTAGTATAAAGTATGAGCCTTACTATTCGTAACCGACTATATGTGCTGTCGATCGTCCCCTTATTAGTTGTGGCCTTGGGTATGATGTTCTTCACTTACTCAGAGTCGCATAAGCTAAACCAAGAGCAGATGAACACCACTCGCTCCAGCATGATGGAGATGAAACGCGCTGAGCTTAAATCTTATATGCAGATTGCTGAGTCAGCACTGAAGCCATTAATGCAATCAAACGCCCCTTTAGGAGAAGCATTAAACACCCTCAGCCAGATTAAGTTTGGTACCAGTGGGTATATTTTCGGTTACAGCTCTGACGGTACCCGACTGGTGATGGGCCAGAATACCAATGGAATAGGTAAAAACTACTGGAACCTTCAGGATAGCCACGGCAATTACCTGATCCAGGATCTAGTCAATAATGCCAAAACCGGTGATTTCACGACCTATTATTTTCCCAAACCGGGAGAGAGTAACCCTCAGCCAAAACTAAGCTACTCTGTATACCTGCCACAGTGGGATCTGATGATAGGTACCGGTTTTTACACCGATGATGTCGATGCGGTGATTGCTCAAATGGAAGATCACTCCGCTGACATGTTGAGTCAGAGCCTTACTACCATTGCTATTATCTTCCTGATTATCACAACGGTTGTCGTTGCCTTTGGTGTACTTGTCAGCCGTAGCATCATGCGCCCGCTGGATGTATTTGATGCTTCTATTCGTTCCTTTGCCAACGGCGACGCCGATCTGACTGCGCGAATGGAAAAATTCAGCGTGCCTGAATTTGCGAAACTCAGCGACAACTTCAATACCTTTGTAGCCAGCCTGCAGAACATCATCCAAAATGTCAGCCAGGTGGGTCGTCAGGTCGTCGATGAAACCAACAACATGTCTCAACGCACCATGCGTGTAGATAAGCTGGCTTCGGGTCAGCGTGAAGAAACCGATCAGGTTGCCACTGCAATGACCGAAATGACCACTACGGCAAATGAGATCTCCAACAACGCCAGCCAGGCGGCACAAGCAGCGAAAGAAGCCGATGACAATGCCAAAGACGCACACGGTATTGTATCCTCTGCCGCAGACTCAGTAACTGCACTGGCTAATGAAGTAGCCGAAGCGAACGAAGTTATCTCGAAACTGGAAGGTGATGTGAAGAATATCTCTTCGTCACTGGAAGTAATTCAGGACATTGCCGAGCAAACCAACCTGCTGGCACTGAACGCAGCCATTGAAGCAGCGCGAGCCGGTGAACAAGGTCGCGGGTTTGCTGTTGTTGCCGATGAAGTTCGCCAGCTGGCAAGCCGCACTCAGGCCAGCACCGGTGACATTCACAAAATGATTAATCAACTGAAATCTGCATCAGATGAAGCGGTCAACGCCATGAACTCCAGCCAGGAGAGAAGCGTCAGCACGGTAGAAGAAGCCAACGCAGCCAGTGAGGCACTGATCCAGATTCAGGAGTCAATCAATACCATCATGGACATGAACTCACTGATCGCAACTGCAACAGAAGAACAGAGCATTGTCGGCCAGGAAATATCCCAGCGTATCGTGGTTATATCCGATCAAAGCAACCAGTCAGCTCAGCTTGCCAACGAAAACCGCGCAGGAAGCCAAGAGCTCAACCGCAGTGCCAATGAGCTTTATACCCTAGTCGACAGGTTTACAGTCTAAAAAGGTCCATTAAAAATCTAATGATTGGGCAGTGGCAGCGTAGTTCGTTGTCTCTGCCCATTTATTGCTTGAACCTTACCCGAATAAAGCCTACAGATATTTCTTTTTATAATCCGCAGCCTTAGCAAAAAGGCCAAACGGTAATATCGGCAGTATCATTCCACCAACAAACCCGACGTCCTCGGTTTCCAGCAATAAATAACTGCTAACAACCATGGTTAGAGAAAAAGTAAGAATAAACATCCAATGTAATATAGGGTGTTTATTTGAGAAGACAGCGTACTGCTTGACCATAAGCACAATCCCAAACAACTTTTAAACACCAATAAGCGAAATATCAATAATCGCCAACAAGTGAAACACTATGATTCCGTTTCAGAAATAATACAACTCAAATCAAATATCTAAAATTTAAAATACGAAGCAGATCAATAAACTAAGCGCAATGAAATGCAAAACAACTTTCATATAACCAAAAACAAAAAAGCGACCGACTCATCGATCGCCAACATGTTGATTAAACTAGAGGAAAGGCATTAGCTATACCACAGGTGCTCTCTTCCTGCTCCTCTCCTTGCCAGAAAATCATTAATCATTTTCTCGGCAATATGCTCTACTCTGAACTGACGTGTTAATCGTTGTTTATTCTTGCGGCTCCAATGTCGCATGACTTTCATAACCCCCTGCTATGCTTTTTCACTCCTCCTCGATGAGGAGCCTTTCACAGCAAACCCCCCTTTGGTATCCGTTGCGCCTTCATATCACTCAACAACAACCAACGGAGATGTTTAGACATCAATATTAATTGTAGCTTCCCGACACCAGCCAAGATGACTTTTCTGTTTAATTTTGATTTCTGTCAACTAGTACATGTGTCATTGAATAACCCATAAAAAATGTATTTTCCCGACTAAATTCACAAGCCACAAAGAATCACAAAAATGTAACAAAGCATAACAAATTGCTCTGATGCAGAAGTTGTAATTATGCAAAAGTCGACCTATGTTTTTGCAGACATGGGGAAAAAGTAAGTGAGTGTTCCAAATGGAATTTCTAACCAGCCTGATTACAACAATTAACACCCAAGTATGGGGCGTTCCCATGCTGATAATGATCCTTGGTGTCGGCTTATTTTTGACTGTCGGTCTCAAACTTATGCCGATCGTCAAACTTGGAGCCGGTTTCAGGTTGCTTTGGTCGGGCCGTATTCCGGAGAAAGACGAAGATATCCAGGGTGAAATCAGCCCATTCAACGCCCTGATGACCTCACTGTCTGCCACTATCGGCACAGGTAATATTGCCGGAGTCGCCACAGCAATCTTTCTCGGCGGACCGGGGGCTCTGTTCTGGATGTGGTGTACAGCTCTGGTTGGCATGGCAACAAAATATGCCGAAGCGGTCTGCGCAGTGAAATACCGGGAAACTGACGAGAAAGGCAACCATGTTGGCGGCCCCATGTATTACATCAAAAACGGCCTCAGCCATAAATGGGCTTGGCTCGGCACTGCCTTTGCCATCTTCGGCGCTATTGCTGGTTTTGGTATTGGTAATACCGTCCAGTCCAATTCTGTATCAGCAGCCATGGAGTCTAGTTTTGGCCTACCACCAATGGCAACCGGACTCATCATGATGATTCTTGTCGGGCTGGTTCTGATGGGTGGGATCAAACGAATTGCCGATGTCGCCGGTAAGCTGGTACCACTCATGGCAGCTTTCTATATTGCATCGGGTCTGCTGGTACTGGGCGTCAATATTAGCGAAATACCAACAGCCTTTAGTTTAATCGTCACCAGTGCCTTTACACCGGTAGCTGCCCAAGGCGGTTTTGCCGGTGCCGCAGTGTGGGCCGCTATTCGATTCGGTGTCGCGCGCGGCATTTTTTCCAACGAAGCCGGTCTTGGCAGTGCCCCTATCGCCCATGCCGCAGCGCAAACCAAAAACCCCGTAGCCCAAGGGTTGGTTGCCATGCTGGGAACATTTATCGATACAATTATCGTTTGTAGCATTACCGGACTGGCGATTGTCGTTTCTGGAGCCTGGCAAAGCGGTGAGACTGGCGCGACATTAACTTCTGCCGCCTTTGCCTCTGTTTTACCCGGCTTAGGAAACTATGTTGTTGCGATAGCGCTGTCTATATTTGCTTTCACCACAGTGCTAGGCTGGAGTTTTTACAGCGAGAAATGTATCCAGTACCTGTTCGGTGTCAAAGCCATTATCCCCTTCCGTGTACTCTGGATTATTGCTGTTCCGATTGGTGCCACCAGCTCACTGGAGTTTATCTGGCTACTGGCCGATACCTTAAATGCCATGATGGCAATCCCGAATCTGATTGCCCTGGTGTTACTCAGCCCGGTTGTATTTAAGCTGACCAGTGAGTATTTTGCGCAGCAGAAGAATCAGAACAACAAAAGATAAATAAACACAAAAGGTCGGCAAAAAAGCCGACCTTCTATATTTGAATTCGATAAACGTTGAGAGCTTTAAGCTCTTTTTATTCTTTACCCAAACCAACCATTGGTGAACCGTCATCACCGTAGCTGAGTTCACTCTTCACGACTTCGCCCTGAAATTCCACATGGGTATAACCGCCCTGCGCGTATTTTTTCGCTGCCGCCGGAGTCAGCCAGTCACCGTAACCGCAAACATCTGCCCATCCAATTTGCATCACTTTCATAATCATTCCTTATTATGTGAATTGTATGATAAACCATTCACACTAAGTATAGTTCTCGCCAAAGCCCGATATTCTACAAAGCTCACAATTATAACCAATCCTGAAAAACGTCTGAAATTTCTATATTTGCGTTTTCCAATAACAGGCTTCGAATACAGGTTGTATCCCGTACCAACTGCTTTTTTTCCGCGCCAACTAGACTGATTGCCAACACGCTTCGCTGCCATTTATCGCGATACCCGACCTCTGCCACAGAAGCGTTAAACCTGTGTCTGATCTTCTGTATCAGACTCTGTATCTCACGCCGCTTTTCTTTAAGAGACTGAGCCGAAGGGATCACCAGTTCCACTGTAAGGACTGTAATAAAGAAGGACTGTTCACTCATAAACTAAGCATATATCACCGTCCATCAAAACGACTTACACCTCATACACTGACTGATAATGAAGGGAATCATCTACTCCAGACAGTCTTAGCTAGGTCATTACTCAAACTGATCAATAAAGGCTTTAAGATTGTCCATCTCAACAATCCGGATCTCATTACCCTGCTTTTCAATCAATCCTTTATCAACCAATTCTTTGACCGCACGGCGGTACACTCTGCTTGAAGTACCGAAACGTTCAGCCTCCTGCCCGGCTTTACCGAATGAGCCCAGCATGACTTGCTCCTGGTTTCGGTGCCACAGGTCATAAGCAATATTGTAAGTGATGGGATGCAGCAAACGATAAGTGTAGATATCCAGCGAATCCTGATAGTCATAAGCCAGCGCGCTGGCAAAAAACAAGGTAAATTCAGGCCGTTCAAGTAACAAATCTGCGACTGCTTTCAGGCAGATGACGTCGACTTCGATCTGCTCTTCGGCAACCACATTCCACTGGCAAAACGTATCATTAAAGAACTCCATCTCACCGAAGATATGGTGATCACAGTCGACCTCTCCCAGTTGAAAACGACGCCCGTTAACAGCCGAGATATTCATTGATACCCGACCCACGGAGACCAGATAAAGATGGTCAACCACCTGCCCCTGACGCAATATTTCTTCTCCGGCCTGAAAGAACTTGCTGTGAAGCTGACACTGATAAAACGCCTGACGAAATTCTTCATACAAGGCATTAAGATGCGCAGTGAACCGGCCGGTCTGATAAGGTTTTAATTGCATAAAAGAGTCAATAGCAGTCTGGTAAGTGGCAAATCCTAGCTAAACACTGCTCGCAGAACAACATCCAGCAATAAACAGAAGTCACAAATAGTACAAAGCCCGGCCAAAGCCGGGCTTAGATACAAGTAAAACAGTACTTATACTGCTATCAAATATTGCTACGGTTGAATACAAAGAGCATGAAGCGCCGCTTTGGCCGCAGTGATCTCACCCTGCATCATGACATCATCTGCATTGACGTACTGGTTAACACCGTCCTGAACATCCTGCTGGTACAGCACAACGTTATTCAGCACCGATGCCACTTTAACGCCACGCAACTTACCGACAGTCAGCAGCGCAGAAGTTTCCATATCGGCACCCAGTACACCTTTCTTATTCCAGTACTGACAGAGCTGATCTTCTTCATCGGTATAGAAGCTATCATGAGAGCGAACAATACCGTAGTGAGCCGGATAATTGTGCTCATTCAGGTAAGCTTCCATACCAGCCACCAGCTGATGATTCGCTACCGCAGGGAAAGCTGTTTCAACATAAGCTTTCGAGCCGCCCTCATCGCGCACTGCCGCCTCAGCTACAATTAGCTCACCCAGAGCAACTTCTGCCTGAAGTGCACCGGCAGAGCCGACACGTACCATGTATTTAGCACCACACTGTGCCAGTTCTTCCAAGGCAATGATCGCCGATGGTGAACCGATACCGGTACTGCAAACAGTGATTTCCTTGTCGTGGAAGCGGCCGCGCATTACACGGTATTCACGGTTATCAGCTAAAAGCTCAGGTTGTTCCAGCAGAGCAGCAATGCGGTTTACACGATCAGGCTCACCACAAACAATCACTCGCTCCGTAACTTGTTCAGCACTGACCGCAATGTGAGGCTGCTTGTTCATACCGTCACCACTCATGCTGTTACCTCTTCAGCAGTTACGTCAGCCTGGCTCTGCTTTGCTTTGTTGCTCTTGGCTGTGTTCATCCACTGACGTGTACCGTTAGCAGCAATGAACAGCAGAATTGCATACTCGATAGAAAGCGCATACACGCCCTGCGCAGCATAAACACCGACACTGATTACATTAATAACAACCCAAAGAATCCAGTTTTCTACATATTTACGGGTCATCAGGATCTGAGCAACCACAGACAATACCGTCATTGTTGAATCCCAGAACGGGAATGCATCCGGTTCAAGTGCAGGGCTTGCCAGCTCGGCTCCGAACATATTCAGACCATCAACGGCAATATTCGCCAGAGCAAAGAAGAACGGGTCGATGTAGATTGTCATCAGGCCGATTGCCAACACACTGACAGCAGCGGTGAACGCCAGCTTCTGCTTATTTAGCCAGCGCACTTCAAGCATATCGCCCGAGTCCGATGTCGGCCGTGTCCAGGCGTACCAGCCATAAACGTTAGCGCAGAAGAAGAACAGCTGCAGCAACAGCAGACCGTACAGCTGGATCTGGAAGAAGATCACAGCAAACAGCGTGACGTTAATCAGGCCGAACAGATAGTTAATTGTTTTTTCCTGGCTGGCATACCAGATACACAGTAAGCCAAACGCAGTACCGATAGCCTCGATCCACGACATTGCGTAACCGTCGCCGATCGGAATATTTACCAGGGTGTTGTTGATATCAAACCAAGCTGCAAAGTCCATCCCGTTGTCCTTTTCTTGTAGTTGTTGACATGATTGCCAGAAGTTGCAGCCATTGTAAGAAAAGCCACAAGGCACCAATGAGGACATTTGTCCCATCAGATTTGGCGACGGTCATAGTTTAAGGATTAATGTTCACTTTATTACTAATCAGCAAGCACCTGACATGTCCCTGAGCCACTCAACAAACACTTTCACCCTCGGGTTATAGTCCCGGTTTGGTGTGACCAGATAGTAATTATGCTGGCAATCTATCTCCAGCTCAGGGAAAGGCTTCACCAACTCCCCGCTCTGTAGCCGCTTACCGATCAATGTGCTTCGCCCCATAGCAACACCTGCATGATGAATAGCAGCTACGATAGACAGATCTGAACGATCAAACCCGATCCCGGCATGGCATTCCATGTTCTCCAGTCCGAATGCTCTGAACCAGAACTGCCATTCGTCAAAACCAGAGCGATAATCCCATGCCTGCTTATCGTGCAGCAAAGTGCAATTTTGCAGTGCGGAAGGGTTATCAAACAACTCATGCTGCTCGGCATATTCTCGGCTGCATACCGGCACAATGGATTCACTCATCAAAGGCTCACAATTCAGACCTTCCGGAGGCTGGTTATCGTAGTAAATCGCGAGATCGATATTGTAGTTACTAAAGTTGATGTTCTCGTTCCCAGTCAGTATATCCAGGGTGATCGAGGGATGGCGACGATGAAAATCAGCCAGCTTGGGTACCAACCAGCATTGAGCTATAGAAGGACGGGAATACACCGTCAAAGCACCGGAGATCTCATTGTTGCGGATCTCAGCAACTTCCTGATTGATCAATGCCAGCGATGACTGCAATGCGGTGTAAATCCGTTCTCCTTCACTAGTCAGCTTTATTCGACGATGAAAGCGTTCAAACAGCTTAAAACCGAGCTCCTCTTCAAGCCCGGCGATCCTATGGCTGATAGCGCTTGGACTTAATGACAACTCTTCTGCCGCCATTGAAAAAGAAAGGTAGCGAGCCGCAACTTCAAAGGTATGCAACTTAGATAATTGGTAGCCGTTTAACAGCATATTTCCTGTTAAAGGGAGGTTTTTCGTATACATGGTATTAACAATCAGGCCCTGTTAAGTGGCACTAACAGTACGTCCTACATCAATCTCTGTCGCGGTTTCATATTTATTTGTGTGAAGCATATCGTCACAAACACCCCATTTTTGAATCTCATCACCTTTTTGTATGAACTGAGCTCAACCAAGAGCTGAATATTGATCGTTTGTCAGTCATTTACCCGCCGGATTTAATAGCAACCGAAACAAGAGCCAGAAACAAAAGCTACAAGACAGACAAGGACAAGTATATGTACTCAGACATGTGGATATTCGGCACATTAATCAGCTCGATTGCATTAATTGTGTTCACCATAATCAAACTCAAAATTCACCCTTTCCTGGCGTTACTCTTCTCCAGTTTTTTTGTCGGCAGTGTGATGGGAATGAACCCCGTCGAAATGATCAATGCTGTTGAAAGCGGAGTTGGCGGTACGTTGGGCTTCCTTGCCATCGTTATTGGTCTCGGGACTATCCTGGGTAAAATGATGGAAATCTCCGGTGCCGCCGAACGGATCGGTATTGCCCTGCAGCGCCTTCCTTATGTATCGGCAGATGTGGTCATGGTGCTGATAGGCCTGGTTTGCGGTATCACCCTTTTTGTTGAAGTCGGTGTGGTTCTGCTGATCCCTCTTGCTTTCTCTATCGCCAAGAAAACCAATACCTCACTACTGAAGCTGGCAATCCCACTGGGAACCGCACTAATGACGGTTCACTGCATCATGCCTCCGCACCCTGCTGCGCTGTATGTCACCAATGCCCTGGGGGCTGATGTAGGTACAGTTATCCTTTACGGCTTCCTGCTTGGCCTGCCAACCGCACTGATTGGCGGCCCACTGTTTCTCAAGTTTGTCGGTAACCGCCTGCCGTTTACTGAAGTTCCGGCCGAACTGGCATCAAACAACGAAATCGACGAAAAAGATCTACCGTCGCTGGGTGCAACCCTGTTCACCATTTTGCTGCCTATTGCACTGATGCTGCTGAAAACCGGTGCAGAACTACGACTGGAAGAAGGCACTACGCTGTATACAGTTATCGAATTTATCGGTAACCCAATTACTGCGATGTTCATTGCCGCGCTGAACGCCTATTACCTATTGGGCCTGAAGCAAAATATGAAGATGACTCAGTTGCTGGATAAAACTGAAAACTGTTTCTCATCAATTGCCAATATCCTGCTGATCATCGGCGCGGGCGGTGCGTTTAACGGCGTGCTGAATGCAAGCGGACTGGGTGATGGCCTGGCAACTATTCTGGCGGGCTGGCACATGCATCCGATTCTTTTGGCATGGCTGGTTGCCCTGGTAATGCACGCAGCAGTCGGTTCAGCCACAGTAGCCATGATGGGCTCAACTGCCATCGTGTCACCAATGCTGGCTCTGTACCCGGACGTATCCCCGGAAATTATTACTCTTGCCATCGGCTCCGGTGCAATTGGCTGTACAATCGTGACTGATTCGCTGTTCTGGCTGGTCAAACAGTATTCCGGAGCGAGCCTGAATGACACGTTCAAATATTACACAACAGCAACCGCCATCGCCTCCGTTATCGCTCTGGGCGGAACATTCCTGCTGTCTTACATCATCTGATTAGAAAAAGAGAAATACTGTGAATAAAGAACAAATCGCCAAACTCATCGAACAATACCCCCTGGTTCAACAGCTGATCGATTTAAAAGAGCTGGTATGGTTTAACCCGAACATCACCACACTCGAAGAAGGTCTGCCATATGTCGGCCTGACGGCTGAGGATATTAAAGATGCCAGTGACCGTCTGAAGCGTTTCGCACCTTACCTGTGCAAAGCATTCCCGGAAACGGCGGTATCAAAAGGGATCATTGAATCTGAAATCCAGCCAATCCCGACCATGCAGGCAGAGCTAGGTGCTCGTTACAACACAGATATCAAAGGCAAAATGCTGCTGAAAAAAGACAGCCACCTGCCAATTTCAGGCTCAATTAAAGCTCGTGGCGGGATCTACGAAGTGCTCAAACATGCTGAAAAACTGGCGCTGGATGCCGGCCTGCTGTCTGAAGACGACAACTATGAAAAGCTGAGCTCAGACGAATTTAAACAGTTCTTCAGCCAGTACAGTATCGCTGTCGGCTCAACCGGTAACCTTGGCATGTCGATTGGCATCATGAGCGCCAAGCTGGGCTTTAACGTCAGTGTTCACATGTCGGCCGATGCCCGTGAGTGGAAGAAAAACAAACTACGCTCCCACGGCGTTAACGTCATTGAATACCAGTCGGACTATGGTGTCGCCGTTGAGAAAGGCCGCGAGGAAGCTGCTCACGATCCTATGTGCTTCTTTATCGATGATGAAAACTCGAAGAACCTGTTCCTGGGCTATTCCGTTGCCGGAGAGCGACTGAAAAAGCAATTTGCTGATATGAACATCACAGTCGACAATGACAACCCACTGTTTGTTTACCTGCCTTGCGGTGTCGGCGGTGGTCCGGGCGGTGTGGCCTTTGGCCTAAAACTGGCTTTTGGTGATAACGTTCATTGTATCTTTGCCGAACCGACACATTCACCTTGCATGATGCTGGGTGTGTACACTGGCCTGCACGATAAGATTGCGGTACAGGATCTGGGTATCGACAACATTACCGCTGCTGACGGTCTGGCAGTAGGACGAGCTTCCGGTTTTGTCGGCCGGGCAATGGAGCGTCTGCTGGACGGTTATTACTCTATTGAAGATCAGGAAATGTACAACCTGCTGGGGCTGCTGAGCAAAACTGAAGATGTTCAGCTTGAGCCGTCAGCACTGGCCGGAATGGTTGGCGCGGTACATGTTGAACAAAACAGCGAATACCTTACACGCATGGATCTGACACCAGAGAAATTGCGAAATGCCACGCACCTGGTTTGGGCTACCGGGGGCGGCATGGTTCCGGCGGCCGAGATGGAGAAATACCTGGCAACAGCCGAGTAAATCATCGGTTAATTCCCTAAATCGATTCCGTTCAAAACTAAAAAAGGCTGCAAAAATGCAGCCTTTTCAATGAAATAAATCAAATTGTTCTGTTATATAAATCTGGCCGGGCTCAACGCAAAAATCATTACACCGAACATACTGACAAGAATAACCGACGTCGATATTGCACATGTCAGTGCCGGCTTTATTCTCATTACACGACGCTCTAATTCACCGTGATAACCATTAAATAACTGCCAGCTAATAAATACCGCCAGTAAGAACATACAGCTAAAAGCACCAAACTTTTCACCGGCGATGAAAAAATTAAAACCGGAAGCTATAAAGTTATATATTAATACCGAAAACCAACATACCGCTTCCACTGCAAGGCGCTTGAAGGTGAACTTCACCCGGGAGAACAGATAAAAGTAAATCAGTACGCCCTGTGAAATCAGCACCAGCGGTATAGATACAGTATCGAAGGCATATGGAAAATCCAATATGGCGCCTAAGATAATATAAATAACCGGAGTGACCAGCAGGCCCATAATGATTGCAGTGAGTAACCTTGCACTCCATTCATTGATTAGCGTCTTCATATCATTAACTGTATCAGTGGAAAGTAATATTAAGGACAATAGCATGACAGACTGTAGCTATTAGTTAATTACAGCCGTATTTTTTTAGGATCAAAATCGCAAAAAATAAAATACCAATCGATTAGAATAATAGCAAGTGTGACATTCCTTCATATTCTCCCACCATTTAATATCAGTCAGATAGCTCACCAATTGCCGCTATTTTATAAATAAGTACCGCTTTTATTATTTCCGATTAGCCCACCTGTTATTACTGAACAAGCATCACAAGACGCAGAAGTATTCGTTGTACAAATACAACCCCGGTGAGATAAATATTACAAATGCAAAAAGTTGCTATGCATTGATTTAATATTAATAACAATAAGGATTTAGGTATGAATAAAATTCTACCTCTGGCAGTGGCGATGGGAATGCTTGCGGTTCCTTGTGCTCAGGCCGCCCCGGAAACAGCTGTTAATACTTCATTTGATAACACAAGCTACAGCACTCATTCTTCTCAATTTTCTACTGCTGAAGCCAAACGGGACCTCGCTTATAAACTCAGCGGTCAATACAAACAGTTGGCACCATTACTGCACCAACAAATCGACCAGTATCAGTTAAATGCGCCACTGAAAACCCTGAAGCGCAGCAAGCGCTCTGCAGCCTTCGCCCGCAACATGATGGAAACTGACATGGTGCTGCGGGACAAAAAAGGCATCACAGATTACACCAATGAAATCATGGAACTGCGCCTGGCAGATCCTCAGATGCTAGCTCGCTGGCAGGCTGGTCAGTCACCACTGTTTGCCTGGGAACCGGACGGCAATGATGAAGACTGGCAATACATCGAAGCCTACGACGTTGATGGTAATATTCACCTGCTAGATGTTTACGAAGCACCGGATCGTCCGGTACTGGTTGTCGACACTAACAGCCGTGAAGAACTTAAAGCCGGTATCAAAGCCATGAATGACGAAATCAAGCGTCTTCAGGGCGAACAACCAGAAGCAGCTCCTGCACCACGTGCGATGGCAATGACCATGGATGCAGCAACACCTTCAATCTCAACGACTGTACTTAAGAAGATCCGCCTGAAAGATGATCACGAGCCATGGATCTCAGGCAAAGCGGAAATTTATGCCATCGTTACCGGTGTGAATCCAAGCCGTGACGAACCAGTACTTGATATTGTCGACATGCCTTATCTTGATTACAGCGAAACCGACTACAGCCCAGAACAAATCATGATTTACTGGGATCGCTACCGCTGGTCTGCGGCAGATGTACTGCTAATGGAAAAAGACGACGGCACTAACTACAAAGAGCTGGCCAGCACCCTGTTGGATGTTGCTAAAGCAGCACTGAGTGCTTACCCGGATCCTGAAGTAAAAGCCTATGCCATCATTCCTGAGCTGACTAACAAGGTACTTGCAGCAATCCCAGATAGCTGGATGACCAACGATGACGACTTTGTTGATGTTTACTACACCATTCGTCAGGGTAAACGCTATAAAGATCGTCAGGGTGCCAACAACAATGCACAGGCAACGTTCGCACCGCTGACCATTGATCCTACTAAATAAAACCCTTTTTCATTGTCACACCGATCGTGTGACATATTGAAAATGACATAAAAGAAAAGACGCTACTTCAGGTAGCGTCTTTTTGTATTACCACACTGATCACTCGATCGTGATCCGTTTATGAGCAATGCCGGTATGGCAGTTGATACAGGTCTCCCCGCGGCTTTCCATCAGCTCATGGTTCAGGCGAGCCCGCTGCGGCTGGCGACTTAAGTCGAAATTATCACCGACGTGACAAGTCCGGCAGGCTTCCGAGTCATTCGCCACCATGTCGTCCCACACCATTTTTGCCAGTCGCGGACGATGCTGTTCGAAATTCTCCTTGGTTATCGTTCCTTTGAACATATGATAGATATCTGCTGTAGCCGCAATCTTCACTTTCATCTTATCGACAAAGCCCTGGGGCACATGGCAGTCTGCGCAAGTAGCCAATACCTCATCATCACTGATGTAGTGCGGCGAAGCCTTGTATTCCTGGACAATGGTATCCATGGCCAGGTGGCAACTGAAACAGAATGAATTTTGATTGGACGCAACCATCACACCCTGAAATGCTCCCACCATCAACACCGCCACGAAGACCCCGATCGGGATCCCCCATAACAGTGGCTTCTTCAGCCATCGCCACAAGCGTTGCGTCCGAGATAATTTTTCTCCCATAGTTCCTCACTCAGGAGTCAGGCCGGTTTCCCGGCCTCCCCGGATATCATTCCTTACTTTCGCTCAAATAGCGGGCCTTGAATTCAGCCTGAGCTTTCTTACGGGCTTCTTTCACCGACTCAGGCTCTTTACCGGTAAACCAGGCATGTTCAGGCCTGTCGAGAATTTCCTGCAGCACCTTACGGGCACGCTCTGCTCCCTCTTTATTGCCTTTATGCTCTGCTTTTTCCACCAGCTCCAGGTACTGAGGCACCATTTCGATATAGAAGCGTTCAGCAACTTCATACATACCATGCCACTGGACATAATCCGGCGCCTGCATGGCTGCACCGTGGCGGGCCCGACGGCCTTCATGGTGCCAGAGATAGAACCAGGTCCATTCAATCTCTTCATCAAAACCGGTTTCAGTGATCATGCCCTCTTTGCTCAGGGTGGTCATCAGTGCCTTACCCGGACGGGCAAACTTATCGTTGTAGAGCTCAACCAATGAATCAAACTGGATATAAAAACTGTCGATCATTGACTTGGTATGACAGGCCTGACATACATTGCGCATATCTTTACGGCGATCCTGCCAGCTTTTTGTCTTTTTACCCATGGCGATATCTTTGGCGTCAATTTTCTCAGAGATAGCCGGGCGCAGAGTCCATGAAATCCGATCCCCCACATCATGGGTTACCGGCAGCTCACGGGTTGCTGACATATGACAGGTTGCACAGGTAGGAGCGGCATCGTAATCCTCACCGACGATCCACTTCGCTGAATCCATGTTCATCCGATCAACATGGGCATAGAAATTAATGCCATGCTTCGATTCTTCATAGATTTCT
Source organism: Photobacterium marinum (assembly GCF_000331515.1). Taxonomy (GTDB): domain Bacteria; phylum Pseudomonadota; class Gammaproteobacteria; order Enterobacterales; family Vibrionaceae; genus Photobacterium; species Photobacterium marinum. Next base: position 355,072 of record NZ_AMZO01000006.1, on the reverse strand, counting down.
TTTTGCGGATGGTCTGGTCCAAGATGACATTTACCACAAGCTTCAGGACGGCGAGCCTGCACCATATCGAATTCATGCCGCTGGTGACAGGCGCTACAGGCACCAACAGAACCGTCAGGGTTAATCCGGCCAATACCGGTATTTGGCCAGGTGGTCGGATCCAAATCACCGTTTTCCATCACTTTGACCTCTGAACCGTGGCACTGCCAGCAACCGTTAACCGCTGCCGGTGACTCTCCATTCAGGGTTAAAGCCCCTTCTACCACCTCCGCAAGAAAATTATCCAGTGAACCGATAATCTGCCCGGCTTTGGCGTGGTGGCTCTTGGCAAACTCATCCACTTCCTGATTGTGGCACTGACCACAATCCTTCGGCGAAACGATTACTGCAATATGATGGCCTTCGTGTTTAATTGCATCTTTATCGCCAGGATCAGCTTTGTGGCATTCATAACACCCGACGTTGGCACCATAATGTTTCGAACGCCCCCATTGGGCGTAGATAGACGGATTATTTTTTTTATGACAGGCTGCACACTCCTTACTTTGTTCACTCAACTGTTTGAATGGTTTCATTATTAACGCTTTGGGCTCAGCATTTACGGTAGCCGACCAGAAAAAACCAACGATCAGCACCATCACCGACAGGATCCAAAGCCAGTATCGTATAGCCAACTTTTCATTGTCCATAACCAACCCTCATCCACGTACATTGCTTTTGTTTATTTGCTTCTTTGCTCCGTTACATGACAGCTAACTATGTAACCCATTATTTTCGTATCAAGCTTAGATGAGGAATTGATACCCATGTTCTGTTTATGGGATTTTTGTCCAAAAAAGAGACCCAGGTTAAATAAACCACATAAAAGTAGAGGCTATATCGAAACTAACCCGCGGTTATCAAGAGCATGTGATTGCAAATAGCAATGTGGCATATGCAATTTCATTTTCATTTTGGAACCGCTCTTGTTCCGGTACTGAGAATTATCCTTACTTTCAGCACACTAGGCTCAATTCTAAGAAGTGGTCGCACTTTTGCTATGTCATTTCCATAGCGACAAGGAGAGTGGCATGGAAAAAATAATATCTATCAGCAAAGCTATCGGCATCTGTACTGGGTTATGTACAGGAATAACCGGGTGCCAATCCACCCAACATACGGTGCATACCTTCAATGACCCGGCCGCAATCCATGGTTATCAGTTGCCGGTTTTTCCTGATGGTGTCGAAATTAAAGCCAGTTACAAACAACAACGTAATCAGCAAGTCTGGTTCTGGTCTGAGTTAGAAAACAACACCTATCACAGTGGTGAAAATGTCATAGTTCAAATTGTGAGTAACACCCCTGTTGAGACTCCACCTTCTTTGTTTTCATTTTCGCTTCCTCAAACACAAGGGGAGAAAACCCACAATGCTATCGGTCCCTACACCCGCTGGGTATCACCGGAAGCTAATGGCGAATCGTGCGTCTATGCCCGCCAATACACCCGCAAAGAAGACAAATGGCTTTCCGTTTTTGCCCAGTACTGCACACCGGAAACTAAACCAGAACACTATGCCTGGTTAGATGCACTTAAGCCCAGCTTCTATCTAGAGGAACTCTGAAATGGAAAAAACAAGTTCAATGAAATGGGTAAAAGTGCTGGCTGTGCTCTGTATTATTGCTGCCATCGGTTTTCTGGCGACACTGAAAGTCACGGTAGAAGCCCATCTATGGCTATCCGGCAGTGCCTTACTGATTGCTTTAGTCGCCATGACGTCAGGTGAAAGAAAACTTCTTCACCTTGTTATGTTGATCACCGGTGCTGTTATTTCCTTACGCTACCTTTGGTGGCGATTTACTGAAACCCTGCCAGTCGAAAGCAGTATGGACATGCCTTTTGCCATCGCGCTACTTGTCACAGAATGCTATGGCATCACCATTTCCTTGCTGGGTATGTTCATTAATGTCAGGAAACGAAACCGAGATGTAGTACCAATTGACACCACACTCCCGGTTCCCACTATTGATGTCTTCATTCCGACCTATGATGAATCTATCAAGGTTGTTTCGCCGACCATCTCTGCCGCGATACAAATGGACTACCCCGGAACAGTCAATGTCTGGGTGCTGGACGATGGCGGAACACAGCAAAAACTCAATGACAATGATCCAGTGAAAGCACAGCAGGCAAAACAAAGAGCTGACAGCCTGAAAGTACTATGCCGCGAACTCGGCGCCAATTACCTGACCCGCCCGGCTAACATCAGCGCCAAAGCAGGTAATATCAATCATGCCCTTGAGCACAGCAATGGTGAATTAATTCTTATCCTGGACGCTGACCATGTGCCATCACGAGACTTCCTGTTAAACACAGTCGGCATGTTCCAACAGCAACCCAAACTTGGATTTGTTCAAACACCGCACTTCTTCGTCACTCCCGGACCGATTGAGCGAAACCTCGGCCTGGAAGACAAAATGCCGTCTGAGAACGAGATGTTCTACAACCGTATTCTGTCAGGGATGGATTTCTGGAATGCTAGCTTCTTCTGCGGTTCCGCCGCTGTAATGCGAAGAACCGCTCTGCTGGATGTCGGAGGGATTGCAACCCGAACCATAACTGAAGACGCTGACACCGCACTGGATATGCATGCCAAAGGTTGGAACAGCGCCTACTTCAACCGTGCGATGATTGCCGGTCTGTCACCAGACACCTTCGGCGCTTATGTCACCCAACGATCACGCTGGGCACAGGGAATGGTACAGATATTCCTGCTCAACAATCCATTGTTCAAACGCGGGTTAAGCTGGCCACAAAAGTTCAGCTACCTGAACTCCACCCTGTTCTGGTTTTTCCCGCTATTCAGAATGATGTACCTGTTAGCTCCACTTTGTTATTTGCTGTTCGATCTGCAAATTTTCGTCGGTAATGCCAATGACTTCCTGGTCTATGCCATACCGCACTTGCTCATCAGTATGTTGGTTACCCAGCACCTGTTCGGGAAAACCCGCCACACCCTGTTTTCAGAGTTCTATGAGACGGTACTTTCAATCTTCCTTTTCATCCCTGTACTCTCAGTTCTCGTCAGCCCGAAAAAGCCCAGCTTTGCAGTCACACCGAAAGGGGAAACCACCGACCATACCCACTTTTCAACCTTAGCTCCGGTGATGTTCGTCCTGTTCGGACTTATAGCTACAGCTGAAGTCTGGGGCATTTACCGGATGATCAACTATCCAATCGAACAGGGACAGCTTGCGGTCGTACTAGGATTCAACACCCTCAACTTGCTGCTTTGCGCAACCAGCCTGGGAGCGGTTCTTGAGAAAATCCAACGCCGTTCTGAGCCCCGTATTCGCTGCGACATACCGGCGCTTTTAACAGCAGGAGAAGAAAAATTGCAGGCTAAAGTTCATGATGCCTCCATTCACGGTGCCCGCATAACAGTCAGCCGCAACATGCCCGCACTGAAACCTGATCAGGCAATCAAGCTGACCTGTTTTATCGACCCAAATCCCGGCAACTCAAACAGCAAACCCAAACTTAAACCACATACCTTTACGATGAAAGTGCGTAATAGTCAGCCAACCACTGAAGGCCTGTCTGTCAGTTGCACACTTCTGAACACAGATAGCAAAGCACTTAGCACCTTCACCGGAATTGTGTTTGCCCACAGTGAACGATGGCTGCAAAGACGAAACTTTGAAGAGTCACAACGCAAAGGGATTTTGGGTTCACTGATGCATTTTTGCCGCGTGGCTACGTCCAGCGTAACGAATGCCCTTGGTGCGATTCACACGCTCAAAACAAAAAAACACCACGCAAACCAACCTCAAGCTGCAAAGGAGCTGAGCTTATGAAACAGTTAATCCTGATATTACTCAGCTTTTTGATTGCCTTTCAGGTGCAAGCGGAAACTATCAAAGTCCCGCTGTCATATCTGCTGCCCGATGATCGTAAACCGGTATTACGCGGGCAGTGGGACAAAATTAGTTTTCCGCTTACGGTATTGGATAACCAACAAGCTGAAAACATCCGTATAGCCCTCACGCTTGAACAGTCCATGAACATGCGCCAGGCAACCCTGTTGCTTCACATTGGCAACAAGCCTCTGGCTACTGTCCAATTTGATTCCAGCCAATCTCAGAAACAAGTGATTGCAGAGCTGACACCTGATCACCTTGTCCAATACGGCAATCAATTAACTATTTCAGTAAACCATTTGCTGCCATCAACTATGGCGGTATCCGAGCAAAAGATCGAAGCCTCAGAAGCCACAACCGAAATTCTTACAGACAAATCCTACTTTGAACTTACATACAGCCCAAAACCTTATGATCCAAACTTGTCCGGCTTCAGCAAACTTATTAAAAGTGGTCAGTTCCACCAGCACCCTATCAGGCTGGAAAGTGCGTCTCCGGGCTACAGTGATGCCTCGCTTTCTGTCGCCAGCTTGCTGGTACAAGGGTGGACACTTCGCAGCCATTCAGACAAATATAAGTTCAGCTATTTTCCGCTCAGTACAGGCTCACCAGTTTCAAAGTCCGATGTACGCCTGATTTACGGCACCCAGACACAACTTCTTTCCATCCCGTCATTACCGGCTCAGTTGCTAAACGAAATTCAAGGTCCATTCCTTGGTATCCACCATGATGTCAAACAGAAAAGCAGAGTACTCATTGTCTCGGGTCGTGATGAAAATGAGCTGCTTCATGCAGCACAACATTTCGCTGCACCGAATTTCGAGTTACCAGCTCAAACCTACACATTAGTCGGGCATTACCAACCGATTCAAAAAGCCAAACTGATCAGTAACCATAAATACCCAATCGAACATTTCACGAACCAGCTGCAATTTGGCGGCACACCATTAACTATACCCCTGATGATACCGGCTAATATTCTGGTCAATAAGGAGGAAACAGCCCAGATAAACCTACTGTTAAACCACCCTCACATCAAACCTGGTGAAGCTGCGATGGTTGTCAGGATCAATGGTGAATACGCCAACAGCACACCGTTACGAACCAGCTACTGGCGTGATTCTCAACACTACCGCCTGACATTTCCGATGAACAAATTACGTCCCGGGCTGAACACACTAAACATTGAGCTTTATGGCCCAGCTCAAAAACATCACCATAAAGAGGGAGTCAGCTTCCATCCCTTTACTGCATCCATCTCTCCGACATCCAATGTAAAGCTCGGTGCCTGGGTGACCTATCTGCCGGCAGACAAAAGACAAACTATGGCGAAAGAGCTACTGGTCATCGCAGCACATAACGGCAGCCGTTCACAACTGACAATAAACTACCCAGAGCCTTCAACGTTATCTGAAATCTGGCAGCTAATCAGCTTTATCAGCCTGAAGGCTCGTGAGCCTATGCCTGGATTACTGCTGACCACGAACCCGACTCAATCCCGACCACTTAATCTCAGTTTTACTGTCGGTGCCTATCAACAACAGGCTACTGTCAATCTAAACGAGGAAGCCGGATACCTGAATCAATTAAGACGCTATTTATTGTCAAAAATGAGTGATGCTGACAGGCCTGAGTCCCCTGTAAATAACGACTTTGTGTCGCCTTTTTTTCAGTTTGAAAACAACACATACAGCCATGCAAACTCTTTAAATTTGTTCGGGCAGCTATCTGCTTTGGATGAATCAGGCTGGAGCCGGATCAGCTTTAACGCTCAATCCAACACGGAAATGAAAAATAAGTTAGACAGCTACCTCAATAAAGATGAAAACGCTAAAAACGGAGCCATACGTCAGGCAGTACCGAATTATCGTGACGACATCCAACTCGCTCGGGCCGGATTCATTTACCACCCTTACCTGCTTCCCTTGCTGATATTCGGGCTGATTATTCCTCTGGCCATTTTTATACAGCGACAATTAGGAAAGAAATCATGAAAAAAGGTTTAGTCCCCCTGATACTCATTGTCTTTTGCTGTATGCCCGTTGATATCGAGGCAGCTGTCACGGCCAAAGTACAAGGCTGTGATACCCGCAGTGATGACAAACTATGGTCATTTTACAAACGGCAGTTTGTCAGTTCCGACGGGCGAGTAGTCGACAACGGCAATGAAAATATCAGCCACAGCGAAAGCCAGGGTTATGGCATGTTAATGGCTGTTTTTTTCAACGATCACTATTCCTTTCGCCAACTCTGGAAATGGACGAAAACCAAGCTGCAAAGACAAAGTGATCCTCTTTTTTCGTGGAAATGGCAACAAAAAACGCCTCATATACCAGATCCGAACAATGCTAGTGACGGTGACATTTTTATTGCCTGGGCCTTACTGAAAGCAGAGCAAAAATGGCCGGGGAATCACTATGCAAAGGAAGCAAAATCCATCATCAGAGAGCTGTCCGACACTCATATCATTAAGGTTGATCAAGAATATGCGCTGTTACCAGCCAGCTATGGCTTTAAACAATCAGAATCCACAATCATCAATCCGGCCTATTGGGTTTACCCGGCTTTCAATGACTTCGCTCTCCACAATCCAGTCTGGGCAAAGCTGAACCAAAGCGGGCAGTCAATTCTGAATAAAAGCCGCTTCGGTGAATATAAGCTGCCGTCAGACTGGCTTGAGTTCAACAACACACAGTGGCACCCGGCAAAGCAGTTTCCCGCCCGATTCAGCTATTCCAGCTACCGTATTCCCCTGTATCTGATCTGGGGGGGATACGATAACGGAGTCAACCGTAATTTCAACTCATGGTTACAGGGTAACAACTCCGCATGGATTAATGTCACTAACAATGATATGGCCAGCTACAACCCTCCGACCGGAGCTCATGCTGTTGCTGCCCTTATCCAACTCAGTCAGCAAACCTACAAATACCGTAGCGCCCTACCTCATCCGGATTTCAAAGACGACTATTACTCAGCCAGCCTAATCCTGTTCTCACACATTGCCTTTCATGAGAGGTACTGCCAATGAAAACCTTCTATTTTGCCCTGCTCGGAGCACTGCCTGCCGTAGCCAGTGAAACACCAAATGACAACTCTAACATTCAAGTACTTGAGCAAGGCGTCACAATAAAAGTACAGTCTGCCAACCGCGGGCATTTTGATGAAACACCAATCTGGCAGATCCTCGAAAAACAAGGCTGGAAAGCCGCTCAACAAGCAGCAAAACACAAGCCTATTTCGGAAAACCTCGCAGGAGAACTGCAATACCAGTCCCAACTGGCGGCACTAAGCTCGGCGATGAAGAAGCGAAACTATCAAACCGCAGGAAACTTATTAAACAAACACCCGAACTGGAGCAACTGTCAGCGAATCCAATGGACCTGGCTTGATCTCAAACATGAAACCCGAACAGGATTTGGCCCTGAGGCTCAAAAGAAATACCAGAACATTGCCAATAACTGCTCGCAATATGGCTTCAGTACAACACAAAAAGTTATGTCGTGGACCGCAAAATCAACCTGGCCCGCTGTTCTGGATCAATATCGCCAAAGCAAGGCGTATAAAGCTTCCGGCTATTCAAGCCTCGCCTATCAGCTTCATCTGGAACAATTGTCAGACAACAGTAACGATCCCAAACTGCAACAGCAGGTAGCAAAGCAAGCCAAGAAGGTTCACTGCCCGCTCGGCTCAGAACTGTTAGGCTGGCAATATCTTGAAAAAGAAGATTACGATGCCGCCCTGTTGTGGTTTGATCGCACTGTGAACTGGTCGCGTAAACCCAGTCAGAAGCAAATTGAAGGAAAACTGCTTAGCCTGAATGGCCTCAACCGAACTGAAGAGTATGATGCCGTCTATAACCAATGGGTGAAACGCTATCCGGGACTGAAAAAGCACACACCAGATGCGCAATCCAAGCAACTGGCAAGCACTTGTGAGTCACAGCCTGTGGCCTGCCTTAAGCTGCTGGAACAGCAAAAAAGCATGACTGCGGAACAACACGCACTTGCAGGCTGGCAATGGTATAAGCTCAAACGTCCGCTCACAGCGAAGCGTGATTTTGAAAAAGCACTTCAGGGGTTAAAAGCAGACACAGAGGAATATGAGAATGCATTGTTCGGTTATTCACTGTCACTAAACCGAGCCGGCTTTCAACAACAGGCAGAAACCTCAGCGGAAAAACTACAACAGCCGGAAAATAAAGCCTTGTTTGCCAAACAGCGCGCCTCTCAGAACATACTGAACGCATACGAGCGACAGGATTATCAGTTCGTCATCGAACAGAGTAAGAATTTCGAGCAACAGTTTGGCCCGGAAATCGGTATGACCGAGATGAAAGGCTGGGCGTACTACAACCAAAAACAAAACACCCGGGCAGTAGAAACCTTCCAACAATTGGTTGACGCCTACCCTTACGATGAAAACTACAAAGAGGCGCTGAAAACAGCGCAATGTGCACAGAAAAAATCCTATAAACAATGTAACTAAAACCAATTACGCAGAGGTCATTCAGGTATCAGAGTATATCTGCGTGACCTCTGGTGTTTAGGGATTAAATCCCTGACAACAGTCTCAAATACACAGTGCAATCTGTCGTTTTCAAAAAAAACTACTATTAATAGTGGTATATAGCTAATTTTCGGCAAAACTTAGTAATAACAATGCCATTCACTGTGGAGATTGACATGTCATATCAACGCCTGCTATTTCCAATCGCCCCAAAGCAGACTGTCAGCACAGCCTTCCACCAGGCCTTTTTGTTCGCCGACAAGCAAAAAGCAACCGTCACACTTTTTACCGTCATAGCCGAACTGACTGAAATGAAAGAGCTCAGTAAGTATTCGGTATCGACACTGAATCTGCTTGATCACGAAACCAACCAATGTGAGCGACAACTGGAAGACTATGTAACGGAACTAAAAAGCCAGTACCCTCATATCACCTTTGAAACCAAAGTAATCGTCGGTATTCCATTTATCGAGATCATCAAAGAGGCAGCCAGCAGCAACACTGATCTGATTGTTATTGATGCTCATAGAGATAACAAAGAAACAGCCTGTAAATGGGGTACGACAACTCGTCACCTGATGCGCAAATCACCAACCCCAATCTGGGCTATCCGTTCATTACCGGACAAAAAAGCGGAAATCAAAAAAGTTGCCGCCTCTATTGATGTGACCGATGCTGAATGCGCCGAACTCAATAAAAGGATCCTTCAGGTTGGCCATGACTTTGCCGCAATCAATAATGCAGCACTCTACCCTTGTCATGCATGGCGACTGGAAAGTGAAGGTTACCTGCGCGAGTGGAACCGCAGTACAGATCTTGAAATCGCAGTTATTGCAAAACAAATGCGCGACGACCGCACTGTCCGAATGGAAGCATTGACAACACCCTATGAAAGTTCAGAAACCCCAATTGAAATCACGTTGCTTGAGGGGAATGCCAAACGAGTACTGCCTGATTACATCAACAGTCATGACATTGACCTTGTCATCATGGGGACGGTATCCCGAACCGGTATCGCCGGCTTCCTGATGGGTAATACCTCAGAATATATGCTGGATAAAATCCAATGCTCGGTTCTTACCCTGAAACCGGAAGAATTTGAGTCGCCGGTACTGAAAAAATAATTAGCTTGTAGAAACAACAAAGGCCTCAGATGAGGCCTTTGTTTTAACATTGAGAAATATTTCCGCCTAAGGCACACCGTGACCTTTAGAAGCACCCCAGACTCGGAACCACTGCTCACGAGTAAGTTCAATATCCAGCGCATTTACCGCAGCCTGCACCCGCTCAATCTTTCCTGAACCAATAATTGGAAGCGGCTTTGACGGCAGACGGCGAACCCAGGCATAAATCACCTGATCAATACTTTCAGCGCCGACTTCCTCACGAATCAACTCCAACTCATTCCTCACCCGAACCTGTTGCTCAGACTGACCGGAAAAAATATCTCCGCCCGCCAGACATGACCACGCCATCGGCTTAATGCGTTTCATCTGCAACAGATCCAGCGTTCCGTCATGGGCCACCTCAAAATTCAGCGGGTTGATCTCAACCTGATTCGTCACCAAAGGCGCGTCAAGGCGAGATTGCAACAAATCAAACTGTGCCGGTGAAAAGTTCGAAACCCCGAAATCATTCACTTTCCCCTGTTGCTTCAGCGTTGCAAACGCCTCAGCCACTTCATCGGCATCCATCAACACATCTGGACGGTGGATCAGTAACACATCAATGTTTTCAACATTCAAACGGGACAGCGAGTTGTTCACCGACTCGATGATATGTTCTTTGCTAGTATCGTAATGATTGATTCTACGCAGCGGGAACGTTGAAGAACACAGCTTGATATCACACTTGGTGACGATCTCAATCTGATCGCGCAAACTCGGCTCTAATGCTAAAGCTTCTCCAAACAGAGCTTCACAATGGTAATCACCATAAATATCGGCGTGATCAACGGTTGTGATCCCCATTTCAATATGCTGCTTTAAGAAAACAAGCCGTTCTGCCGGGGTCATATCCCAATCAGCAAGGCGCCAGTAACCCTGAACTAATTCAGAAAACTGCGGCCCCTTAGGCACTATCTCAACTTTGCTTACCATCTTGGTCAGGCTCCATCTAGCAACTATCGATGGCGATCATCGTAGGCTTGTTAACCTACCGGCGCAATGCTATAACCCAATAGCCTCGAACCGGAGTACGAACTATGTCATTTGCACAACGCCTTAAATCACTAATTGGGGAAGAGAGTATCAGTGGCTTTGCCCGCCGCGTTGATATCAGTGAAGCTCTGCTGCGCAAATACCTCAAAGGCAGCGAACCCAGCCTGAACAAAGCCAACCAGATTGCGATGAAAGCTAACTGCTCGCTTGAATGGCTGGCAACCGGGTGTGGCTACCTGTATCGACAAGCAGAAGTGGTTGACCGAATGGCGCTGAACTCAGCTTATGAGCATGTCAGTGGCCACAAAGCCGATGAGGCAACATCAGAGAAGATGGTAAAGATAGTTTCCGGTTACCAATATCTCAGAACCCATAAGAAAGCAGACGGATATCTGGATATCAGTGGAATGGCAAGCTTCCTGTCACTGGCTCAAAAAGATGAACCCGAAAAAAATAATAGCTAACCATTGGGCGGAAAATAACAAAGCCAGCATCAGTGCTGGCTTTATTGAATGTAGCTAATCTGTCAGAGCAAACTTACTCTTGCGATTCCTCTGACGTCATAAACATGGTTTTGGCAAGACGAGCCAAATTATAGGCATCATCGTAACCCGAGTGCTGGCGACCTTCCCATCCAATACCGGCCATTTCCATTGCTGCACGCTGACCACAACGCTTGTTGTTAACATGACGCTGCAAACGGAACAGAGTCGCCAGATTCAGATACTCTGTAAAAGGAACCTTAATGCCTTTTTCTTCACATTCAGCCTGCAGGATTTGATCATCGCGGCCCCAGGCAGCATAAATCTTATGTCGACCACCGAATTTCTTTTCAATAGATTTAAGAATGGTTGCCAATGGCTTACCGTTTTTCTTAATCACTTCCGGCTTAATGCCTGTCAGCTCGGTACAAAACGGTGAAACTTCATCATGCTCCGGCTTCACAAAATGTTGTGCACGCCGCACTATCTCACCACTGACCAAATCAAGCTCGGCGACTCCGATCTCGATAATTTCACCGGTTCTCGACTCACGACCATCATTCCAACAACACATTTCGAGGTCAAAGCAGACAATACGATTAAAATTCATTACTTTTCCGGGCACAACGCTAAAACTGGGCACGAAGGATACCATTTCGTGACCGGATAGCCAAAGCGGGGGAAGCCGGAAAAACGCGTTCAGGCTGCTGATGACAAGACAACTTGCTGTAATTAGCAGGGCGATAACCATGATTCAGCAAAACGAAAGTCCGGTACTGTGTCATTGAAAACAAGCCAGCGATACAGAGCCGTGGGAAATGCCGATTACCTGAAGCAAAGACTGGTTGATGGCATTAGAAGTTACAAAGACTTTGATGATATTCGGATGACATCTCGCCTCATCGCCAGTAGTGAACTAAGTAGCGAGCGAGAACAACATCACTGGTTTGCATCTGGAGACCAGTGTATAAACCTTAACACTCCATCTCCGCAACGATACGCCCCAGGCAGTGATTCCCCTTTCGCAAATACCCAACTAGGAATTGAAGCGATTTCAGAGCCATTACAGGATGCCGCATATCCAAGCTTTTGCATCTCAGAAAAGTCGATTTAAAACAAACGAACAGAGGAAACTGGGATATCTTTATCCATGAAGATTTCGATGGAAACTCCGTTAAAAACTCCAACTCCATCCGTGATGTGCCGCTTATAGGCGGAGCCTATGGTTTTGACCATCAATCCTTCTTAGCGGAAGTGGTAGAAAAACTCGACAGCGATCTTAAACTTGCTAATACGCGCTTCTACTCAACCCTTTAAAATACGACGTTCATTTTAATTAAGGTGTATTTAACGATGATTTAATTAACGAACATTTCAGCAGAAATTTTAATTACATCGCATACAATCACCATTCAATTAAACATCTACGGATGTGATATAAATCCACACCGTTTTAAAAAGGGAAACTGGATATAAAAACAATAGAAAATGTACACATGATTTCTTATGGCAAATTCTATTGCGTACATCAAAGTTACAAAAATAAAAAACTACAAAGGATTGCACCAATCCCCCTAGCAATGAGAAACACTTAATACCTAAAGCGCCAACAAAATCCCAACATAGCATATCAACAAGAACCATGAAAAGCGCCATCATCAATCATGCTCAAGCACACAAAACACGCCAATAGTTTGACCCTCATTCCAAAATAACACCAAGATCCAAATTATCTCTTGACAAACACACGCCGCACAATGTGACAAGGATCACAAAAGCAACAGAAGGCGACTGTATTTTGACGAATGTACAGACAAATAGCTGACGCTCATCTAGATATGCTAAATGTAATCAGTAATATTTATAACTATCTATACAACAAGAGTGAACAGCCAGTTCACCATTATAAATTCAGCCGTATTTGCGAAGCCTGCTGACAAAAAATTAAAAAAACAATTTGGCTAGAGTTATACCCAAAGAGAATACAATGATATTTAATAGAAAGTGTCCAGCATGTACACATATCACGAACTACACTCAAGTACATAGAACATTTATAGAAAAACATATAACACGTAGAGACTGGGGTAAGCATATTTGTTGCAATTGTAATTCAGTTGTTTACGCTCACAAGAGCAAAAAAGTTCCTTTAGAAGTGAACAAAAGCAAGCATTATGAAATGACTGAATAAAACAATTTATCGATAAATAATTGTAGAATATGGATTACATTACACTTAAAAACCTGCGTTATTTTAAAATAATAAATGATGAACAACTAAAACCTCTTTATCTAGAAGTAAAAAAGAACACAAAAACAGAGCGCTACTTTCCATTAACACTTCAGATGAAATAAACTAAATTATTATTAAACAATGATTGTTTAACCAGATTTATATTTATTGCATGATAATCATCTAGCAAAAAAGTAAAAGGCGAATCAATGAGTTCGCCTTTAAACTATCAAATCATCTTTCAAATTTATTAGCACTGTTCTGTTCTCATCCTAGAAATAGTCGACTCACACTTGTTGATGATTTGCTACACAAATGCTTGCCCAAGGTTAGCAATTAAAAGAATGTTCACAACTTCATCTGTATCAAGTACAAAGAAATAAGATGATATAAGTCTACCTTGCCAGTAAAATTGCTCGTATCCTCTATATATCCATTCACTATTCAAGCAAGTCAAACATGATTAGAACAAACTCAGTTTTCTAAATCTTCAAATACAGAATAAACCTTACTTATCAAAAACCTAAGAAGTAACTCTGAAAATCGGCACCAAGAACACCACACAATTAAAATTCATTTTTTTTCCTGGGACAACGCTAAAATTGGGCATGAGGTATACCATTTCGTGACCGGATAGCCAAAGCTGGAGGAGTGAAGCATCTACAAAGGGCACAAACCCATACTTATGGAGACAATGGCTAAGCGTCCCAATAAAAAACGACTTCTATACTTAACCCTAAACTCACCAATGATAACAGCCAGTTATCATTTGATTGGATTTTTCGATTAGAGCCATCAGTTTTTTCATCATTTTTTCCCCGCTTAGCCAGAATAATCAGATGTATATTTTACTTGTATCCTTAACATAATGGGTGAAACTATGTTTAAGCAGACAATCCCTCTATTTGCTGCTTTGGCTATTTTCCTGTCACCAGTACTTCTGACCAATGATGCAAATGCTCAGGCCCAAGCAAAGTCTAATCAATTTTGGTGGCCTGAAAAACTCAACCTCAATCCTCTCCGACAGCACTCGGCAGCCTCAAACCCGATGGGCGAAAACTTCAACTACGCAGAAGAATTTGAGAGCCTAAATCTGAATGAGGTAAAAAAAGATCTGGAAGTTCTGATGAAAACATCTCAGGACTGGTGGCCAGCAGACTATGGCCATTATGGACCACTTTTCATTCGAATGGCCTGGCATAGTGCCGGTACCTACCGTATCAGCGACGGACGGGGTGGTGCCTATGGAGGAATGCAGCGGTTTGCCCCTCTTAATAGCTGGCCCGACAACACAAACCTTGATAAAGCCCAGCGTTTGCTTTGGCCAATTAAACAAAAATATGGACGGAAAATGTCCTGGGGGGATCTGATGATCCTTGCCGGTACCGTTGCAATGGAATCAATGGGTTTCAAAACCTTGGGCTTTGCCGGTGGTCGTGAAGATGCCTGGGAACCAGATATGGTTTACTGGGGACCTGAAAACAAATTCTTAGCCGACGAGCGCTACAGTGGAGACAGAGATCTGGCGCAACCACTTGCCGCCGTTCAAATGGGGTTAATTTATGTGAACCCTGAAGGGCCCAATGGTAATCCAGATCCAATAGCGGCAGCAAAAGACATTCGCGAAACATTCGGCCGAATGGCTATGAATGATGAAGAAACTGTTGCACTGATTGCAGGAGGGCACACATTTGGTAAAGCTCACGGTGCCGCCGCTCCATCCAAACATGTAGGTCCTGAACCAGAAGCCGCCAGCATTGAAGAACAAGGACTGGGCTGGAAGAACAATTACGAGACCGGTAAGGGAGCAGATACCATCACTAGTGGCCTCGAAGGCGCATGGACTGTCAACCCAGTTCAATGGACCCACAGCTACCTACAAAACTTATTTGCCTTCGACTGGGTTCAAACCAAGAGCCCGGCAGGAGCCATTCAGTGGATTCCTGATGATAATAATGCATCGCAAATGGTGCCTGATGCTCACGATCCGTCGAAAAGACACGCTCCAATCATGTTTACAACGGATCTTTCGCTCAAATTTGATCCGATATATCAGAAAATTGCCAAGCGTTTTCTCGACAATCCCAAAGAGTTTGAACTTGCTTTTGCCAAAGCCTGGTTCAAGTTAACTCATCGTGACATGGGGCCTAGGGCGCGCTATCTGGGTGACCTTGTTCCGAAAGAAGAAATGCTATGGCAAGACCCTATTCCGGCTGTTGACCATCCTCTGATTGATGATAAGGACGTTGCAAGCCTCAAAAAGACAATTCTTGCTTCAGATCTCTCTGTTCCTGAGTTAGTCAAAACCGCATGGGCATCTGCATCAACATTCCGCAGCACTGACATGCGAGGAGGTGCAAATGGGGCTCGTATAAGTCTTGAACCTCAAATTAACTGGGCAGCCAATAACCCCAAAGAGCTGAGCAAAGTATTAAAGGAACTAAAAACAATTCAAAATGACTTCAACAACAAGCAGCCCGGAGAGAAGAAAGTCTCACTCGCTGATCTCATTGTTCTTGGTGGTGCAGCAGCAATTGAACAAGCGGCTAAACAAGCAGGACATCAAATCCAGGTTCCGTTTACACCAGGCCGTATGGATGCGGCACAAGAACAGACAGACGTAAACTCATTTGCCGTACTGGAGCCAACCGCAGATGGCTTTCGCAACTACTTTGCCAGCGATAATCAACGCTCGCCAGCTGAAAGCCTTGTTGATAAAGCTGATTTATTAACACTGACAGTGCCCGAAATGACGGTCCTTGTTGGAGGAATGCGTGTGTTGAATGCAAATAGCGAACAGTCACCACATGGAGTATTAACAAGCAAACCAGGGACACTGAGTAATGATTTCTTTGTAAATCTACTCGATATGTCAACACAGTGGCGAAAGTCATCTAAATCAGAAGGCATATACGAAGGTGTAGACCGAGAGAAAGGCAATACAAAGTGGACCGCTACATCGGTTGATCTCATTTTCGGAGCGAATTCTGAGTTACGTGCTGTTGCAGAAGTCTATGCAGCCAATGATGCACAAAAGAAATTTATGGAAGATTTTGTAAGTGCCTGGACGAAAGTCATGAACCTGGATCGCTTCTAATTAACTGAAGTGGATCACAGCGCATCAATAAACCACCTTCTTTTCAGAAGGTGGTTTATTGAATTATTGGTTTAGAAACTTCCACAATGAACATCATTTCGCCCAACCGTTCAACCAATAACCGTCAATTCAAATAGAAATCAAGCATCAACAGCATAAGTTAATATGCAACCAACTTGATTGGATTTTAAGCAACTCGTTTTATAGAAATCAGATTGCATTATTGATAGTCAAACGTGTTTTTTCTGCATTCTTATTCCAGCAAAGAGCATAAAAGGGGATATTTTATTCTCAGCAAGCCATATGGATAATATTTCATTCACTATTCATAGCTGATGGCAAAATATACACTCATACAAAATGAGGTATTGATCACTTTATTGATGAAATTAATAGTCGAAGATATATATAGATTTTGAGATACATCACTAAAGAGTACCTTTTATATGCCTTACCTACATTTTATCTTTGGCCTGGCTGTTGTCGGCGCTTTAGCATTATTAGCCAGCAAAGACAGAAAGAGCATAAAAATCCGTTATATTATTCAGCTTCTCGTTATTGAAATGGGCCTTGCGTATTTCTTATTAAACTCTTCTGCCGGTACAGGTATCGTCACCCAATTTTCTGATGCCTTTAACAACCTAATGAAGTTCGCAGCACAAGGTACAAATTTCGTATTCAGTGGCGTAGTTAATATCGACCAGTTTGATTTCTTTATGCAGGTATTAATGCCGATTGTATTTATCTCTGCATTAATCGGTATTCTTCAGCACATTAAAGTTCTTCCTGTCGTAATTCAGTTTATTGGTTTTGTTCTCTCTAAAATTAACGGCATGGGCAAACTGGAATCCTTTAATGCTATTAGTGCATTGATGGTAGGCCAATCTGAAAACTTTATTACTTATAAAGATATTCTTGGCAAAATGTCTGAGCGCCGTATGTATACACTGGCAGCAACAGCAATGTCGACAGTATCTATGTCTATTGTTGGCTCATACATGCAGCTGATTGCACCAAAATATGTGGTTGCCGCACTTATTCTTAATATGTTCAGCACCTTTATTATTCTGTCACTAATTAACCCTTATGATCATGACTCAGAAGTCAATTTCGATGACATGATGAAAAGTTCAAGTGAAGAAAAGCTGAGCTTCTTTGAAATGCTGGGTGAATACATCATCACAGGCTTTAAAGTTGCAGTAATTGTTGCAGCAATGCTGATTGGTTTCATTTCACTTATTGCGATGATCAACCAAATCTTTACGTCTGCATTTGGTATCAGCTTCCAGGATGCAATTGGCTACCTGTTCTACCCTATTGCCTGGCTAATGGGTATCCCTGCTGGTGAAGCACTGCAAGCAGGCAGCATTATGGCAACCAAGCTTGTTTCTAACGAGTTCGTAGCAATGATGGCTCTGCAAGACAAGATGGCAACTATGTCCGCACAAACTGTTGGCACGCTGTCTATCTTCCTGGTTTCTTTCGCAAACTTCAGTTCTATCGGTATTATTGCAGGTGCAGTTAAAGGTGTGAACGAAGAAAAAGGTAACATGGTTGCACGTTTCGGCCTGCGCCTGCTGTATGGTGCAACACTGGTTAGTGTTCTGTCTGCAATGATCGCAAACCTTATGCTTGCTTAAGAACAAATAAAACTCAGTTATTCCCCCTTTCAAAAATGCTGGTTTAAATACCAGCATTTTTATTTTGGGTAGAATATATACCTTTAAAATACCCCAATAGCATATACGCTATAACATTAACCAACTAATAATTAAAACAATAAAGATTCAATACACCCATGATAGTATCCTCTGCCTTATTTATCTCAGAGGTACAAAATGAAAAAAGGTCTATTTCGCCTTTGTATGGCTGTTTCACTATTTCCTGTAGTTGTGAATGCTCAAGCTTTCGACAATTATTATTTCGGCATTTCAGCAGGTAAAGCTGAGTTAGACGCAAACGCTTCATCTAACCACAACGATATTAAGCCTGAAGGATTTTATGATATTACTATTGATGATAGTGATACAGCCTTCAAAATTTTTGGCGGTGCTGAAATCAACGACAACATATCTCTGGAAGCTTTTTATACAAACTTAGGTCAGTACACAGTAAACGCTGATTTTACTAAACAAAATATTACGGCTAATACTGATATTCGATATGACATTGAATCAGTTGGTATTGACCTAGTTGGCTCGTTTCCCCTTTCTGAAACTTTCAACATATTTGGTAAAATCGGAATGCAGTATTGGTATGTAGATTCCATTGTGGATGTTTCATCAAACACTTCTGCCTATTATATTAAACACCAAAGTGACCTTGAGACAGGTTTTGATCCAACTTACGGCATTGGGATCGCTATGAACATTCACCAATTCTCTGTCCGCGCTGAATATGAAGTTTATAAAATTGATGAAGAAGACATTAATATGATGTCTGTGGGTGTTGCTTACCATTTCTAATCGATAACTCGTAAATATCAGGAAAATACATCCTTACTCGCTTTACCGAATGAGTTGCCTCAGCATAACGGTTTGGATCCTTCAATCCCAAACAGCTCCAAACCGTACTCACATCCTGTTTATATTTAGCACTCTCATTTATCCGATCGTCCTCAACAAAATACATTGAATATATTGCTAGCCTGATTGTTGTGACAAAAACAATAATGGTAGTACACGTTACTTTAAGATAGCTGGCTGTAAGACAGAGAAGAACATGGCGATTTTCTGAGTTTTGATCAGGGAGAGGCAATGAGTACATTTTCTGAGTTACAAATCGATCTTCGACAGATGATCATTGCAATCGAAACCGCAGTATCACTGGTTGGTATGAATGACACCAATCACGGCAAGCGTGTTGGCTACATTGCCAGCCAACTGGGACAACGGCTCGGGTTTAGCGAACAAGACATTCAGTTCGCCTTTGATTTAGGGCTGCTGCACGATTGCGGCGTTTCAACAGAACAAATGCATTCCAATCTGGTAAATCACTTTGACTGGCAGGATTCACATATCCACTGTCAGATTGGTTACAACCTGCTGAATAACTTTGCCCCTCTCTCGGCATTTGCTATTCCGGTTCTTCACCACCACACACCATGGGAAAAACTACAAGACATCAATATCAGCATGCAAAACGCGCGCATGGCCAACCTCATCTTTCTGGCAGACCGTATTGATGTGCTCGCTGCTCCCCATTACGAATCAGACATCTTGCTGGCTCGCAAAGAAATAGTCGAAAGCCTGCTGAAACACTCTGGCAGTTACTTCGATCCAACTCTTGTCGAAGCGTTTGTAGAAGCAGAAAAATGTGAATCCTTCTGGATAGCACTGGAAGATCGCCATGTAACCCGTTTTACCTGGGATATGGGAAAGTACAAGAGCGAACGACCACTGACGATTCCCCAGCTCAAACAGCTGTCGATGATCATGGCATACATCGTTGACCAGAAAAGTCCATTTACGGCTCAGCACTCTCTCAGAGTCGCCAATTTAGCAAAATACCTTGGTATAAGTTACGGCTTATCACATCTGCAATGTGACAAAATTGAAATCGCCGGCTTGCTGCATGACCTAGGAAAACTACACACACCGGATCATATTCTGGACAAACCGGGGCCACTCAACAATATTGAGCGCTCAATCATGAACCAGCATAGTTATGAGACCTACGAAATCCTCCGGCATATACAAGGAATGGATGAAATAGCCCGCTGGGCTGCTTACCACCATGAAGGGTTGAACGGCGCAGGATACCCGTTCCATCCGAACGAAAAAGATCTCAGCATTGAAGCCAGAATCATAGCCGTCGCTGACATTTTTCAGGCTTTAGTGCAGGATCGTCCTTATCGAAAAGGAATGTCACCGGATGGTATTACTGCCATACTTGATAACTTTGTGCAAAGTGGAAAACTTGATGCGAACATTGTCAATCTAGCTAAAGAACATCAAATGAAGTGCTTTGAAATTGCCCGGGGAAATATGAGTGAAAACAGCATAACGGCAGAGAGATCTCATTAAAACTATAGGCTTGTGGTATCAACGGCCACAAGGCTACTGCTGGCAAATAGTATCCATAATAGCCAGCCAATTCAGTCAGATACCACGAGGCAATAAGGCGCATTTAAAATGTACTTTTTGCTTTAACCTAGCAATATCTATGCTACGATATTAGTATCAATAGTAGTTGCAGGTGCTTTCATGGGTAAGATCTCTAAGTACAGTTTACAGCTTTCCGTTATGCTTTTAGCATCAGCGCTTACCGTTTATATATCTGCAGCTTACCCTTCTCATGGACAAATTGAATATATAGAGATCTTCACAGAAGGAGGAATCGCATCAGGATGCCTTTTCCTTATGTTCTGGATTGAACGCCTGAATACTGATTGCTTCAGGAATATCTACCGCCTACTACTACTCTCTACCTGCTTCCTCTTCCTTGGTCACCTACTTGATGCCATTGACGAAATTACTGTTGAGCTTGCCGTTATCGACTTAATGGAAGATATCTTTACTCCTATCGGCTTCATCGTCTTCATTTTCGCCAATTTTCGCTGGGTGAAGCACCATGAAGAGCAAGCAAATATAATGAAAAAACTGGCCAAGACCGATCCGTTAACTGGCTTGTTAAACCGACGAGCATTTACGGAGAAAGGCAACGCCATCCTGAGGCAGAGTGCTGATGACTCAGGAAAAAAGATCAGCATCATCATTATGGATATTGATTACTTCAAACAAGTTAATGACAGATATGGTCACCAATTTGGCGACCAAGTGCTGATAAAAATAACATGTAAAATCAAATCAATACTGCGCAAACATGATTATATTGCCCGACTGGGCGGTGAAGAATTCATCGTGCTATTACACGACACAAATGAAAACGAAACTAAACTTGTAGCTGAAAAAATCCGAGCCTGTGTTGAGAGCCTATACATCTCTCACAAACATGAAAAAGTCAGGTGCACCATAAGCCTTGGCGCAGCAATCGAACACGCCCAAACAAGCAATTTAGACAAGCTCATCGGACAGGCAGATACTGCACTTTATAAAGCCAAAGCAAATGGCCGAAACTGCTGGGAGTTAGCCACGGATCCTATCTGAGATCACTAGTAACACAACGAATCATGACGGTTTACTCAAGGTACCAATTCTTTGCCCCTGATGCACTTTTACCCCCTCAAACACGCCCGGCTCAAACAAAAGAATATTGAGTGAGCCACCATATTTGAAATGCCCGAGCTGCTCACCTTTATAAACCATAAGCGGATTATGCTCGTCGATCTTTTTGTATTTATTTACCGTGTTTATCGAGCTCATGTCCGCGCCGATTTTACTTATGGTGTTCAGCCCAACAGCCACCATTGCGACCTGCCCGAACTGCTCTGTCTGAAAGACAAAGATAGCCCGATGGAATTGTTCAAAAGCACTGAATTTTGCATCGCTGGCACCAACATTGCCGTCATGGAACCAGGATGGCGCCTCTTCCAGTCCGAAATACACCTTTCCTGCTTCTTCATAATGAACCAGCTTTCCTGTTACCGGAGAATGATAATGATGGTAATCAGAAGGTAACAGCACACAAGACAGTGCTGTTCCACCGATAAAACGGTCCCAACTGTAATAGCCATTCAGCAATTGTTTTACATTCAGATGGCGGTACCCTTTTGTCGGGATTTCGGTCTCATCTGTCAACTCTGAATCAATCATATTGAGCTCACTGTCCGCCGGAGCAACGATAACGGAATCATCATCAGGAGCACAAACAGGTCTTGCGCCAGGCTTTAACTCACGGGTAAAAAATTCATTAAATGTTCGATATCCGTCAGCTGGCATCTGAAAGTCTTCAATATGCGTGTCAGGTTCACTCACCCACTCGTTTATCACCTGCCGGACTTCCTGACCAGGAGTATCCATAAACTTGCCACGCTCAGTGATAAACTTTACTGTCCAGTCGTAAATTACCGGCCGACCATCCAATTCAAAGTTGTTAAGGAAATAAGCGGCTTTCTCATTGTTGTAGTAAAACTCCGTGAAATGCATGATAAAGCCAAGTCCCGAAGCTGACGGTGAGGCAAGGTAGTGAAACCAATTATTAAAATAATCACAAAATGCCAAATAATCCTTACCTGACCAGATATTTTCTTTTGGCTTGAGAGGCGGTTCATCTGGGAAGTCTTTTACATGACTGATCGCTTCATCGAATGCCGACAGCACTTCCGGGTTATCTTCGAAAAGGCCTTTGAGCTCTTCCACAATCGGACATAAAGGCTTCTTTTCAAACAACAGCATTTCATCTCTTGTCATCAGTGACGTCCTCACTTTAACTTTCGACACACGCCAATTTTAGAGTATATTCAAACTATCGTTATTGCTTAAAACTAATTACTTACGTTTCGTGCAATTATAGCAACCCATATTAAACACCCCCCTCGAAGATAAAGCTATTCTGTACTGTTACCCTAGCAGATATCATCATACAAAAAGCTATTTTCGCTAATAACAGGATGCTTTTTACGTGTCACACATCAAAGCATTATTATTATTATTATTTTTAATTCTTGTCTCATCACAGGCTTAAGCCAAACCAAATGACATTTATGACCCGACAAGGATTGCAATTGACGACTATTACAATGCATTATCTACAGCAGCAACCAAACATAAAAATATCTTTGTAATTGCTGAAGAAAACTGGTGTAACTGGTGTTATAAGTTCGAAAAATATTCACATAAATTAGGGTATGATAAAACCATTAAGAGTAAGTTTGTTTTCATGAAGGCAAACTGGAGTGAGGAAAATGAGAATGAAGAATTTTTCAACTTATTCTCTAAGTTTAATACCTTCCCTCACATTATGATTATTTCCAATCCTGGTAAGTTGCTTGAGTCGCGCCCTGTAAACTTTAGCGAAAAAGAATTTGTGGCAATTCAGAATAAATTCTCTGATGCTACATAATCAACAATTCCAGAGAAATACATGGCGAAAACACCTCACCATGCACAACTTAACGTTGAACAACTTCATCTTATATCAACGCATGAATTCAATCGTCAAAAAAATGCCGCAAAGACCTGGCAGTGACAAAATAAAATCAAATTAGAAAATAAAACCTACTAAAGAAGAGCAACATCAAAAAATAAATGTATATTCAGTGACAAATAGATTTCAAAAGCGCATTTTATACATGCATCTTAAGCATGAACAATTAATAACAGTTCTAACATTTATGGCGAAAGCCATTTTTACTCTAACCATGGCAAGAAGGTGATCTTTGTGAATATTTCCTCAAAAACATAAGCGGATATTTCTTACTTCAGAATGTTTGCCTATTAAATTCGTCGTGACAGTTAAAGGATAAATCAACAGTTATCACTTACTGTGATTATTGTTAGTAACATTTATTTTATCAGGGATATTGCACAATGAAGTTTTCCCACAAACTAATAATTTCAAGCACCTTGATCGCAACCGGTGCTATTGCTGCTCTTTCTGCAATTCTTTATTACAACTCATACAAAGACATTACCGATAATGTAACCAATAAAATGGAAACTTATTCAGTCTCCATGGCTAACCATATTGGTACCTGGTTACAGGGAAAAGAAAAACAGATCCGAATGCTGCGCCAGGGAATATCTCAGGCTACAAGCGATAACGACATACAAAGGCTGATAGACCTACCAATTCTTAAACAAGAGTTTTCGGTAGCCTATGTCGGTTTGGAAGACAGACCAAATCTCATCATCAACCATCCGTTTAATGACAAAACCTACGATGCCCGTAAACGCTCATGGTACAAAGAGGCCAGAGCAAAAGGTGATATCAATATCAAAAAACCATATACGGACACCAAAACACAAAAGCTGATGATTGCAATCGGTGCCCCTCTGACTGACGCGCGTGGCATTCATGGTGTTGTAAACGGCAAAATTGAACTTGATGCCCTGCTTGATATTCTGCGGCACCATCCACTTGGAAGCGGCGGCTACGCATTCCTTGTCGGCAATGACGGTGTCATCATCAGTCACCCGAATCCGGACTTCAATGGCAAACCGCTGTCACAACTGTTCGATCGCGTACCGACACTGACTAACCAATTACAACCTGCATCCATTAATGGTCAAAAACAATTGCTGTCATTTGCGCCTGTTGCAATTAACGGTGCCAAATGGAAAGTCGGCTTAGTCCTCAACTATGAGGCCGCATATGCCTCTGTTAACCAGATGCAAACTTTCATAGTGGTATTTACTTTGGGTACAGCGCTGCTGTGCTGTTTCTTCTATAGCCTGATAATTAGCCGTCTGCTTAAACCAATGCAGTTAATCGGTAAAGCCATGCGACAAATTGCCAGTGGTAAAGCCAATCTTGGCCAGCGTATTGATTCAAGCAGCAATGATGAATTCCAGGAGTTAGCCGAAAACTTCAATCACTTCATGGCGTCGCTGCAAAAGCTGATCCTTGATATCCAGAACATTGGCGGCTACCTGCTGGAAACCAGCAAAACAGCACAAACCAATGCTGGTGATTCAGCTAGACACATAGCGGGCCAACAACAAGAAATTGATCAACTGGCCGCTTCAATCAACGAGATGGCCATGACTTCTCATGAAGTTGCTAATAATGCCCAGCAAGTAGCGCATCACACTGAAGATGCCAGCAGCGCCACCATTGAAGGTAACCAAACCGTTGAGAATACAGCGCAGGCAATTAATGCTCTTTCTGAGCAGCTGGAGCAGGCTCGTCAAACCGTCAATATTCTTGCTGAACACAGTGAAGGCATTGAGTCCATTACTGACGTGATCAGCGGTATTGCTGAGCAGACAAACCTGCTGGCACTCAATGCCGCAATTGAAGCAGCACGAGCCGGCTCGCAGGGACGAGGTTTTGCCGTTGTGGCCGATGAGGTCCGTAACCTGGCATCAAGAACTCAGGATGCAACCCGCGAAATCAACAACATGATTGGAGTTCTACGCGATAAAACCAATGAAACCGTTGAAGTTATCGAGTCAAGCCGTGTTGGCGCACGTCGATCTGTTGAAGAAGCCGAACATGCAAGGGAATCTCTGGATAAGATCAGTCAGGCTATCGAGCAGATATCTGGAATGACATTGCAGATTGCCAGTGCCGCGGAACAGCAGAGTTCAGCAACAGAAGAAATCAACCGAAACTCGGAAGCTATTCTGGCTGCCTCATCAGCACTGAATCAGACCGCACAAGAAACCCATGAGATGAGCCAGTCATTGCTGGAGCAATCTCAGCAACAACAGAAATTGCTCGGTGAGTTCAGTCATTAATTGTTTACTACACTAAAACGCAAAAGCCCGGGTGAAACACCGTTCTCCGGGCTTATCTGCTAAGCAGGCATCATAATCGGAATTTTAAAAAACTTCTCCGGTAGCTGCCCGGCCCTGATATTGACCTGGACCGAAGGGTAAAGCAGTTTCGGCGCAGACAGATGGCTGTCTCTCTCTTGTCGGAACTGAATAAAATCATCTCTGGTAACATCATCACTAATGTGAATATTGTCAGCTTTACTTTCTGCTACCGTTGTCAGATAGGCCAGCTCCCTGCCACCTGGCTGATAATCATGACAGATCCACAATTTAGTCTCATCCGGCAACTCATAGATCCTTCGAATACTGTCATATAGCAGTGATGCATCCCCGCCGGGAAAGTCGCAACGTGCCGAACCAAAATCAGGCATAAACAAGGTATCACCCACAAAAGCGTTACCTTCAATAAGATAAGTCACACTGTCGTTGGTATGCCCCGGTGTGGCGATAACTCTTCCACTTAATAATCCAAAGGAAAAGCACTCCAGATCTTTAAACAAGTGATCGAAGCCGTCGCGACCATCAGTAAAGAGTTCATCATTGAGCGCAAGCAGCGGCCTAAAAAAGCTTTGAACTTCAGTTATCCCCTTACCTACAGCAATCTTTCCGCCAACCCGCTCTTTAAGATAACTCGCCGCAGAAAGGTGATCGGCATGAGCGTGGGTTTCTAAAATCCAGTCTGTAGTAAGGTCATTATCATTAAGAAATGCGATCAACTGATCAGCAAAGATGCTACCTACCATGCCTGAATTAACAGCAAAATCCCTTACGCTATCAATAACAACAGCATGACCTCCAATCTGATCAAAAACGATATAACTTATAGTTGATGTATCTTGGTGATAAAACGCTTTTACTTGTGCTGTCATAAGTAATCCCTCCTGTTACGGAGACTGGCTGTAAGGCGTAGTGCCATATGTACGTAAGTCTAGCTGTTACACGCCCAGACCTATCAGGGTTCTGTTTTCATCAATTACTTGCCTGAACATTACTTACAAAACTATTTCTTACTGAGCAATTTCTTGCCAAACGACAACAGGCTAATTAAGTTAACCTGAGCTCGGATAAAAATCTTGGGAACTAAACACTGGTTCCATGATCAGACCTTTCGACCAAGAAGAACTAATCACAAAGAAACAAATTAGTGGGCTTATTTTGCCATGTCGATGACTTTTGAAAAGTTTTATAGCTCAATGGGGCTTTGTTAATCAATTCAAATTTTGAACAAACAACTCCCATTTTTACTCGTTATTAATCTATTCGACGAGTATCCGGCATACCTAGCCTTGTTAGCTTATTTAATGCACTGCTACTTGTTCATCATCTCTCATCGACAACGAGGGGTTTATCAGTTTCTTATAACGAGACATAACGGTCTCGAAAATTGAGCGAGAGTGATAACCACAGCCATGAATTCGTTTGTTCGCGACCGCAAGATTTATTGGCTGGCCATCTTCCCAACATGCTGCACCTGTTCTCGGCGGTATCAGTGCTATGTCTTTTTACTTATGATTACTTGATAACGCCGAAGAGAATCATAGGCTCCGTTACCCAATATCGCCTTTATTTTCCGGTGAATTTGCTTAAGTAACCCTAGTAGTGCTTCACCATCAGCGACATTAGACAGGGACATTAGACAGGGACAACTCGACCTCGACGTTCGTGGTGAACTGAACAGTTCCAGCGGCTTCAATAGCCTCTTCACCGCTCCAAAAGGTGGGAGAACCTCGGTTAATAAGCGCTTGGTTATACACTTTCCCGTTATGTGTTCGGTAAGTTACTTTACTTTTATTCATCTATCACATCCAGTACAAGCTATGCCAGTTCAAATCGCGAAGTAGAAAATAGTTCTGTACGATTTAGTAAACAAAGCCTCTATTGGCTCTAATGCGACTAAACCGAAACGGTAAAATATAGAACTTTATAATCCGAACATTAAGTTGATCGCCATCACAATTGATTAGGTAACAATAAAAACCAAAGAGAAAGTGCGGTTTGCAAGATAAAAAACCAAACCGAACATGCACACATGCCACAAATAAAGGCTATAAGAAACCGTTTTATTGGCTTTATTAAATTACCGCACCAAACAGGTTTAAAAAACCAGTATTAAGAACGTATAAAACCACTCTTATAACTAAGCAAAAAAGCACAAAGAAAATATAAAAGCCCTTATATAACTTGAAGCTCACATATTTTAATCAACCAGTTTGATATAAAAAACTGCTTAACTTAAAATATGCAAACCACAGCATAACTTGATTTGTTATAACGATCACAAAACCTAATCTGCGTAACAATATAAAAAGGAAAGGCTGAAGTGTTACATTCACAAAACATCAAAACACTTCAACTAAACACAATTAATTCAATAGGTTAAACCCAAGCAGCGTAGCATTAAAGTACATCTCATCCCTAATTGTTACGAAACAACGTTACGTTAAACTTACATAACTCCATTTTTTTGTTACCTAAAGAAACTATAAATTACACTATGTTACATCCAGTGTGACGTACAACTCGTAATTTTTTTAAAACCTCGCCTATGATAAGCAACATGAATTGGAGGGAAGAAAACAAAACTCCAAGGAGTAAAACAAATAAACATGAAAATCATATAAAGAGCTAAAAAAGCCATATTTAAGACGACGTGTTTATTTTATAAAAAAGGTTATCAACTGATATAGATAATAGATAACCATGCAAGTAAAAAAGTTTTATCGCTAATTATATTTCCTGATTCACTCAGCAGGTGAGTTTTTAGCGAATATAGTTTCAAATCATATATAGACAATACAATACGGATTTAAAAGTTCATAATGAATGGGGGTTCAAATGAACGTTTTTAGTACTATGCAAAAAATGGGGCGTAGCCTCATGCTACCTGTAGCGTGTATGCCAGCTGCAGGTATCCTACTAGGTATCGGTGGTAACTCCGAGGTTGCTAAGTTCCTACCTGATATCGTTGCTCAAGTAATGACGGAAGCCGGTCTAGGTGTGTTCGCCAACATGGCATTGCTATTTGCCATCGGTGTTGCACTAGGCTTTACCAAAAACGACGGTGTAGCAGCACTGGCAGCAGGTCTGGGTTACCTGACAATGACCCGCGTACTTGGCGTTGTCGCTGAAGGTACAGACACCGGTGTATTCGGTGGTGTAATCATGGGTTTGGTGGCCGCACAGCTGTTTAACAAATATCATTCTATCAAGCTACCAACTTACCTTGGCTTCTTCGGCGGTAAACGTTTCGTTCCTATCGTAACGTCACTGGCTGCGTGTGTGGTTGCTGCTATCCTTGCTGTTGTATGGCAGCCAATCGGTGCAGGTATCGCAAGCTTCTCTGAGTGGGCTGCTTACCAGTCTCCAGAAGTTGCATTCGGTATCTACGGTATCGTTGAACGTTCTCTAATCCCATTCGGCCTGCACCACATCTGGAACGCACCTTTCTTCTACGAAGTTGGTGAGTTCACAACTGCTGCTGGTGAAGTTGTACGCGGTGAAATCCCTCGTTACCTAGCTGGCGACCCAACTGCGGGTAACCTAGCAGGTGGTTACATGTTCAAGATGTTTGGTCTACCAGCTGCATGTCTTGCAATGTACGTAACTGCTAAGCCAGAGAACAAACTGAAAGTTGCTTCAATCCTAGGTTCTGCTGCTCTGACTTCATTCCTAACTGGTATTACTGAGCCAATCGAATTCGCATTCCTATTCGTTGCTCCAGTACTGTATGTTGCTCACGCACTACTAGCAGGTTCAGCTTTCGTAGTAATGATTATGCTGGGCATTAAACACGGTACTACTTTCAGCCACGGTCTGTTTGACTTCACCCTACTATTCGGTCAGTCAACAAACGGTTGGTTGCTACCAGTAATCGGTCTTGTGTACGCAGTAATCTACTTCCTAGTGTTCACAACGCTAATCAAAGCACTTAACCTGAAGACTGTAGGTCGCGAAGACGAAGACGAATCTAAAGTTGAAGTAAACACTGCTTCTGATGGCCTGGCTAAAGATATTGCTGAAGCATTCGGCGGTAAAGCTAACATCAAAGACCTAGAAGCATGTATCACGCGTCTACGTGTTACAGTTCACGATAGCTCTAAAGTTGACACAGCTCGCCTGAAAGCTCTGGGTGCAGCAGGTGTCTTCGAGAAAGGCGACAACTTCCAGGCGGTATTCGGTACCCACTCTGAAATCATCAAAGGTCAGATGGAAGCACTAGCTTAATCGATTATTAAAGTCTGAGTGAGACTTTAAACCGGGCCTCAGGGCCCGGTTTTTTTATTTGAACAAGGCTATAAAACCAACTAGCGATTTATCCATTCCAATCCGGAATGATTACCTTACCCAGTTCGACCCAACCGAAATTTCAGGTAACGTCATGACAGAATTCGAAAAGATGATTAACGGTGAAGATTTCAATGGTCTGGATCCCGAGATCTGCGCTATCAGGGACAATGCCTCCTCCCTCAAGCAACAAATCAACAATAACCCGGGCGATAAGATGCAGGAGTTGCTAGAGGAGCTTCTCGGCTCTTTGGGGAAAGGGAGTATTGTTACCCCGCCTTTCCTGTGCGAGTTCGGAAAAACCATTCACATCGGCAGTAACACCTTCCTCAATATGGGTGTGACCATGCTGGATAACACCGAAATCCATATCGGAAACAACGTACTGATCGGCCCCAACGCCCAGTTTTATACACCGACCCATTCACTGGATTACCAGAGCCGCCAGCGCTGGGAAACCACCTGTAAACCGATCACTGTCGAAGATGATGTCTGGATCGGCGGTCAGGTGGTGATCTGCCAGGGTGTCACTATCGGTGCCCGCTCTGTCGTTGCTGCGAACTCTGTGGTCACCCGTGATGTTCCGCCGGATACCCTGGTTGGTGGCTCCCCGGCAAAAATCATCAAAAAGCTAAATTCAGAATCAGCACAATAAGCAACTCCGCCCCGAGCTATAGTTAACTTATGTATTGATAACTAACTGAAAGCTATGGTTACGGGGTTATTCCTTTTTCAAAATGACTTACGGCTGCATGACAATCCGGCGCTGGCACTGGCGGCAAAGGAGGTCAACGAACTGATCTGCATCTACTGCCTGCCCCAGCACAAAGCAAACATGCTGCCGTATTCTGTCACTCAGCTCGGCACTCAGCGTCAGCAATTCCTGTTGCAATCATTAACCGACTTAAACCGTCAGCTAAACCAATGCCGACAGCATCTGGTTATTCTGCTTGATCACCCGCTCAACATCCTGCCGGAGCTAATCACCCAATATAATGTATCTGCACTTTATCGCAGCCAGCATGCCGGATTTTATGAAAACCAGAGCTGGCAGATCCTTAAGAAACGTTATCCGTATTTGCAGTTTACAACGGTCGCAAGCCATACCCTTTTTGACCAACCGGAGTTACCTTTCGATATTGAAGATCTACCACCTACTTTCTCCAAGTTCCGCAAGCAGGTTGAAAACCACCCGATCCAGAAACCCATGCGAAGACTAACATCGCTACCTTCACCACCGAATACTCTGCCAAAGTTTGATGTCATCAGTCCCTTGCTGACTCATCACTCATCCGAATTTACCGGCGGGGAAGAAGCAGGACTGTCGCACCTAACGGCTTATTTTGCCAGTCGCCACCCTAGCCATTACAAACTCACCCGAAATGCCCTGGACGGCTGGGAAAATTCAACGAAATTATCTCCCTGGCTGGCTTTGGGGTGTCTCTCGCCACGAACGCTTATCGAACGTCTTGAAATCTACCACCAACAAGTCGAGCAAAACTCGTCTACAGAATGGATCAAGTTTGAGTTGCTATGGCGAGAATACTTCCAATGGTATTCCCACAACCATCAGCAGAAGCTGTTTCGCTTCAAGGGCATCAAAAACAAATCGCCCAATACCAGCTTTTACCCGGAGCGTTTTAAGCGCTGGTGTCACGGCAATACCCCATACCCCATCGTCAATGCCTGCATGAACCAGCTAAACCAGACCGGCTTTATGTCTAACCGGGGACGCCAACTGGTTGCCAGTTGCCTGGTTAACGAACTCAGCCTTGACTGGCGCTACGGTGCCGCTTACTTCGAACAACAACTTATTGATTACGATGTAGCTTCTAACTGGGGAAACTGGCAGTACCTCGCCGGAGTCGGTGCCGATCCGAAAGAGCACCGTCATTTCAATCTGTTAAAACAAACTGAACTCTATGATCCCGAGCAATCCTTTATCCGTAAATGGAGAGGGAATGAGAATGACGGCAACCTTGATGCCGTCGATGCTGCTGACTGGCCGATAAAATAGGCGCTATTAGTTAGTAGTTGGAAAGGGCAGAAGTTACGAGTAAAAAAAGCGGGTGATAGTAACCCGTGTGGAAGTCAGGCAACAAACGTAACGAGCCTGTTCATAACAAGGAAAAGTAGGATGTCGATAAACAAACAATATCAGACATTGCGGCTGATACTCGGGGATCAGCTCAATGCTTCTCACACTTGGTATAAAGAAAAAGATGACAGCACACTCTATGTTATTGCCGAGCTGAAACAGGAAACGGATTATGTCCGGCATCATATCCAAAAAGTTTGCGCCTTTTTCTCGGCCATGGCCAACTTCGCCAATGCCCTGTCTCAAGCCGAACATCATGTTTTGTATCTGACTCTTGATTATACCCAAGGCTACGCAGATCTTCCGGCACTACTTAATTCACTTTGTGGGCAATACGGTATCTGTCACTTTGAGTTTCAGCGACCGGACGAATACAGGCTGTATGAACAACTCCATACCCTTAAGCTGCCTTCCGCTATAACCATACATGAATACGATAGTGAGCACTTCCTTTTGCCTTACTCGGAATTGATGGAGCAGTTCCCTCAGGGCAAACATATCCTGATGGAGCATTTCTACCGCCGAATGAGAAAACGCTTTGACATCCTGATGTCCGACAGCAAGCCTGTTGGTGGCAAATGGAATTTTGATAAGCAGAACCGCAACAAACTCAAGCCTGACGATATTGCTGAGATACCGGCTCCGCTTATATTCAGTAATCCGATTCGTGACATCAGGGACAGACTTGAACGACATCAAGTAAAAACAATCGGAACCACGACCGATGATCTTCTCTGGCCCGTCACCCGCGGGCAAGCTATCGAGCAACTGGCCTGGTTCTGCCGCTACGGACTTCCCCGTTTTGGTCAATTCCAGGATGCAATGACCGGAAAAAGTGATCACCAATGGAGCCTGTATCACTCCCGGCTCTCTTTTGCACTGAACAGCAAAATACTCCATCCAATGCAGGTTATACAGGCAGCTCTGGACGCATGGCACGACTCTGATGGCGAGATAGATATAGCTCAAGTTGAAGGCTTTATCCGGCAGATCCTCGGCTGGCGAGAATACATCCGCGGTGTCTACTGGGGGAACATGCCATATTACCAACTACAAAATGAATTGGGGGCAAATCGCCCTTTGCCGGAATTCTTCTGGACCGGCGAGACAAAAATGGCCTGCATGAAAGCCGCCATCAACCAATCGCTGAATTATGCTTACGCCCATCATATTCAACGCCTGATGGTTACCGGTAATTTCTGCCTGCTGACAGGGATTGACCCGAATGAAGTGGATCGCTGGTATTTAGGGATTTACATTGATGCCATTGAATGGGTTGAGATGCCAAACGTACGCGGCATGACCCAGTTTGCCGACGGCGGGATTGTTGCCACCAAACCTTATGCTGCCAGCGGTAACTACATCAACAAAATGAGTGACTATTGCGCCGGTTGCCACTACAACGTCAAACTCAAAACCGAAGATAACGCTTGCCCGCTCAACAGCCTTTACTGGCATTTTCTTCACACTCATGAAAAACGTCTGACCCGCAACCCACGAGTTGGAATGATCTACCGAAGCTGGGATCAACTCACTGATGAGCAACAGCAAAAAGTACTGAATCGAGCCCGATACTGCCTGGATAATCTGGACGAGTTATAGCTTCGGCGTTATGCCCGGCATATCTTGTTTCCGGAGCTGATTCGGACTGAGGCCGAAGCGCTTACGGAATACCTTGCAAAGGTAGCTGACATCCTGAATTCCGACTTCATCAGCCAGATATTGCAAGCTATGAGCGGAATTGACGATCCGCCAATGAACATGCTGCATTCGCATTTCAGCCCAATATTCACGCGCAGTTTTACCAAAATGGTCTTTAAACAGACGATCAAGCTGCCGTCGGCTGATGGCCAACGTATCGGCCAGTTCATCCACGGTTTTCTGTTCAGCTAATAGCTGTCGCATCAAACTTATTGCCCGACCGACATGGCGTCCGGCTGTGGTATTGATACGTGACTCTTCATCAAGAGATTTCAGCTGGTGAAGTTGCCCGCGCGCCTCATCGACTAACATATCCGCCAAGCCTTTCTGCGCTCTTGTCCGGCCACAATGGCGCGACAACAGTTCCACCGCCAAATCAATGGCCGCCCGGCCACCGGCGCAACTGATCCGGTTACGATCAATGCAATAAAGCAGCTCGGTACGGATATCAATGCGGGGAAAAATAGTCCTGAACTCCGGCACATGACGCCAATGCATGGCAACACTGTGGTTATTGAGCAGACCGGATGCAGCAAACAAAAAGCAGGCATTATCAATACTGACCAGAGCGACACCTCTGGCCGCAGCCTTACGCAGCACATGACTGTACTGACCTGTCTGTTCCAGACTGCCCCGCGCGCTTCGCCCACCGAACACCACCAGGTAATCATAGTTAGCCAATTCAATCTCATCGATTGTCTTCTGCACCGCCACCGACACACCACAACTTGATGTGATCATTGACGGCTCCAGCCCGGCAATATCCCAGGTGCAATAACGCTGCTGGCTGTGATCTTCCTCATCAGCAGACAAACGGAGCTTATCGAGAAAGCCGCCAAATGGCAGCATGTTGAAATCAGGCAGAGGCAGAAGCAAAAATCTGACGTCAGGATGGCGATTGTTTGAGCTATGAAGCGAATTTAATAGTTCTGATGCGGACATAAGGAAAAAGCGTGGTACAGAATGTCTAAATTATCCCAAAAAACGTCCAAATATCACTAAATTAATATGCAGTTGTCAACCTATACTCATCACCAGAACAGGACAGCTGCACTCTCACAAGCTTGCATTCTTCTCAGCTTTGTAGTCCGGCTATCGACTCTTAGGCTGGCACTGTCCTGTTTTACCTATGTGCGGATAAGCGAGTTACGGAACAACGGAACAGGAACCTCGCTTATTCCGCACATGCCACATTTCCCCGACCTGCTCACAACTATATCGCTATACCTTGTACCTTATTCATCAGTAACTTTACTTCAATAGCTGTTTTTTATCTCGATACATCTGCATCCTCAGTTATTACAAGTTTCACTCAGTGACTTCACAACTGCACATCAACCAGATTCACATCTGAGTGTTTGATTGATAACATCGATGCCCACAGTTTCACATCAGCACTTTATTGCTTAAGGCTTTATCTTCACCCATGACTCACAACGCCTCATCGATTCCTGATACGACAGTCGCAGAAACCGCAACAGCAGGAACGGTTCAAACACCAGAAAATCAACTGAGTCCGGATCACAACCTTCCGTTTTCCAGCATTGAAATTCGGGCTATACGCTCTCCGTGGTGGGAGTTTTTCCTTCATTTCAGCACCTTTGGTATCTATACCTGTTTCTGGATGGTTGCCCGAATAAAAGAGATGAGACTGTTAAGCCGTCACCCTTTTAAGCCATGGCTCTGGTTATTTGTCCCTAACTTTATTCTTGTCCAGCTCTTTGCCTGTCCTACGCTCAATAAGCATCTTAAAGAACTGGAAAACAAGCTGGGTATCAATTATTCAGTGACCACTTTCAGGCTTTGGGCAGTATCCCTCATTTCTGTGACCACCTTGTTTTGGGTCTCATCAAAGTTTGCTCTGCCTGGCTGGGTCGATTTCCTCGCCCTGATAATCTGGTCCGGATTATTCTGTATACTCAGTAAGCGCTTTAATGCCATCAAGCATAAGTGCGCATCAAAGTACGACAATATTCAGTTCAAAGGAAAATCATCCGGCTACAGCTGGAAAGAATGGCTGGTTATCATCCCTATGTTTCCTATTGTGCTGTGCCTCGCCATTTATTCATCTGTCTCCCCATACCTGATTCAAGAAATCAAACCGCTGACTGACAACAGTATCTTTGCTTCAACGGAAAATCACTTCCAGCTGCCGATTCATGGTTCAGGCTGGCGACAAGTTGAGATTGGCAGCTTTTCTGACGGTGAAGCGAAACTGGAGTTGGCAGGAAAAATAGAAGGCTCTTATTTCATTGTTTTCAAATATACCAATCAAGACACGCTGAATAACAAAGTCCGAGAACGAATCCAGATAGTTCAGGAAGATGAGCCAGGCATGCAATGCCGTGAAGAGCGGAGACTGGCTCCAACCAAGATGAGCGTCATTACTTATGTCACTTGTGAAGGTAAGTCGCTGGGCGATCCGCTACTCTACACTATGACAATTTTTGAACATGGCGATGATCTTTATGAACTGATCGGCCACCTCACAGCTCCGAAATATTCTTACCGCGAACGCGCAGACAACTTTAAAAAAATGGCGAAGGAGTTTAGACCTTTATGAAAATGAACCTTCGTCTGTTTTTGTGTCTGACCGCTCTGCTAACCACAAGCCAAGCCACAGCCCAAGAGGCCATTGAGTGGAAACTTTCTGAAAGCGGAAGACTGTTTGATACAGCTGACGCTTATCGCAGCCGAGAACACCGCCCGGATGAAGTCTCTCTGGTGATGCTGGCCAATGACATCCGCTTCAAAAAAGATAGAGTGACTCAGCATATTCGTGAACTCTGGTACTACCCGACCACCCGGGATGTCGAAAACCACGGTGATCACTCTATTTACTTCAATGAGAAAATGGAGAAACTAACGCTACTGTCTGCCGCATCGATCGACAAGCACGGCGTGGTCACTTCACTTACTCCATCTTCAGCGCAAGTGCTGGATACCGACAACTACCGTAGTTTTTCTGATAGCAAAGAAGTCGTTCTCACCATTCCCGGCCTGTCTGATGGCAGCTTAACCGTTCTCGAATATCAAATTGACCGTGATCTCAGCAAACAAGAAGCCGACTGGTCTGAGATATTCTACTCGCAACGAAATTACCCGATTACCACTTTTGAACTGTCTGTTCAGTGGCCTGCCAAACATAAGCTTCACTGGTCATCAAGTAGCCATAATGTGGAGTGTGAAGGCAGCTCCAACCGCATGCGCTGCTCAGGTTCAAACATTCCGGCTTTCGAAGGGGATTCGAATATCTACTGGCGGGATCATATCGACCAGATAGCGATCGGTGAACTGCAAAACTGGCAACAGGTAATCGATACCTCCAACGCCGCTATGCATCAGGCACTGAAAGACACATCAGGAGCTAAAACACTGCTTGATCGTATTCTTCCCGGCACAGAAACAACTGATGAGAAGATCAGCCGCATTCACGAGTTCGTCGCGAGGGATATCCGCTATGTCTCCATGTCTGAGCTTGGTCATGCTATCACTCCGCACAGCATTGCTTCAGTAATCAAAAATCGTTACGGCGACTGCAAAGACAAATCCATGCTGTTGGCTGCACTGCTTCGCCATATCGGCATTCACCCATACCTGACGTTAATCGCCTCCGATCGCACGTCACCGAATGTGCTGAGTATTCCAACCATGCGATATTTCGATCATGTCGTGGTGTGTTTTGATCGCCTTGGAATCCAATACTGCCTTGACGCAACAGATCAAGACACCAACTGGCAATACACGCCATCCTGGATTCAGAACAAAGTTGCGCTGCCACTGAAACCAGCACAAATGCCGACCATCATTAATAACAGCCGCTACCGCTGGCAAATGGATATCAGCACCCAAATCAAATTCAACAGTGAGGGCGGACAAACTGAGCATCAGGAGCGACACTATCATGGTGAATACGCCTCATCCATGCGTGGCCTGCTTTTGAACAAAACAGCTAAAGGGCAGACTGAGTGGCTGACAGCCCAATATCAGAATGAGGTTTCGACCTATGCCGAACCATCTTTTGATATTCCTGACCTGAATGCTATGACGGCTGATTTGGCGGTTTATTCTGATGCCGTTCTCCGCCCATTCCTCAATACCAACACTGAGCTGACTTATGAAGAAAACGATGCATGGCTTAAAAATGAGCTGGAAATAATGAAGCTGTCGAACAAGCAGTTCAGTGAACATTTTCCTGGACTGAAAGTGCGCTCTGAGTTTTTGTACGACACCAATAAGATCTGGAAAATTACTAACACGCCGGCCATTCTGAACTTTGAACATGACTTCGGAACCATGCATCGCCAAGTTTTCCTGAAACCTGACGGAAAACTGTTGCTGACAACCGAGCTGGCAATTCCGGAACAAACAGTCAGGCCGGATCAGATTGAGTCATTCAATGCATTTCTTAACTTGCTCAAACGTGAATCTCTGATTCAGTTTGAAGGCAAGCTATCCCAAAAAGTACAGAAGACTGAAGTTTAATAATCTTTCCTAACTAAAAGGGCAGATTGCCAATAGCAACCTGCCCTTCATTAATTAATATATTTGAATAAAACAGCTAAGCCGCAATAACTACACAGCTCTTTCCCTGCTTCTTACCCTGATAAAGTGCCTTATCCGCAGCATTAATCATTTGTTCCGCTGACGTTGTATTTTCAGTCATCGCGGCAACCCCCATACTGACAGTAAAGCTGAGTGTATGCTCACCGACTTCAACACGTTGTTCGCTGATACATTTAGAAATACGGCGAGCAATAAAAGCCGCCTGATCTATGGCTGTCCGTGGCAGTACCATCACAAACTCTTCCCCACCCCAGCGACCAATAAAATCACTCTTTCGAATACTCTTTTTACAGGTCTTACCAAACAGTTTAAGCACCTGATCTCCAACGTGATGACCATAGCAATCGTTAATTAGTTTGAAGTCATCAAAATCAATCAAAATACAGCACATATCATTACCGTTGCGCTTATCAAACTCGAACTGTTTTTCAAGCAGTTCCATTGTCGCACGGCGATTCAGCAAGTTGGTGAGGCCGTCGAAATTGGCGCGATGCTCCAACCTCTCCTTTAGCAACTGCTGCTCGGTTATATCCATTGCCGTTACCTGCACCACTTGCTCTCCATTCCATATGATGGGGCGTGACAACAAACTCAACCATACCGTTGAACCATCAGTGCGAACCCCTTTCGCTTCCGTTTTGATGGCTTCTTTTTCACCGACCAGCAGTTGAAGATTATCGCTGTAGGCTTGTGGATGATGCTCCATGTCAATAAGCGGCAGGATAGAGCCATGCTCCATCAGTTCCTGAGCATTCGAAAAACCCTGCATCTGTGCATAAGCTTCATTACAAAACAACGGCCTGAAATTTTTGTGAACCAGAATCCCCTGAATTGAACCGTCAACAAGTGCGCGATAACGTTCTTCACTTGCCCTGAGCTGCCGCTGTGTCTCAACATGGTGACGGAGATCGATAATTGTCACCTGCATCGCAGGCTGTCCTTCCCAATCCACAACATGATCTACGGAGAGAACAATAAGCTCACTACCCTGATTATCAATGTTGCGGTAAGTACGCACTCCTGGTCGTTCTTTACCGGACATAACAGCCTGATAGGATTCCACGGCGTTCTGCTGCTCCTGCGGCGCAATCAGCGGCAAGATACTCGCCATCGACAAAATATTCTCTCCGCTTTCGTAGCCAAAATAATGCGCGTAGTTATCATCCGCATACAACGGTTTGAAATCCCTATGGATTACAACACCATACTGAGACTCAATTAATAACATCTCATTTAAGTTCACTTTTGAATTCACAGGCACATCATCTCAATCGATTGTGGACATTTCTTAATCTAATAATGGACAAAAACAGGCCAGTTCGGGCGTAAGGTAACGTAATCCGTACAGAGATGAGTTGATCTTTCCCACAAAAGCCGGAACCAAAATCACAATATGCAGACTTTTTTTAAGCAATCGATCGCACATCAAGCAAATCGAACAAAATCCCCTCATTCGTTAATCAAAGCACACATAAAAAATCC
The DNA here is from genome assembly GCF_000331515.1 of Photobacterium marinum. Classification (GTDB taxonomy): domain Bacteria; phylum Pseudomonadota; class Gammaproteobacteria; order Enterobacterales; family Vibrionaceae; genus Photobacterium; species Photobacterium marinum. Next base: position 315,220 of record NZ_AMZO01000006.1, on the reverse strand, counting down.
CCCCGAAAGCAAACGCTTACGAGGGGAGAAGGTTTAAAAAAAGACATCAACTCAACAATATTTCATGGTCATCGTATTAAATTGCTTTTTCGATTTTATGCCCTTTAGGTAACTGATGAGCGATCCCCTTGTGGCAGTCAATACAGGTTTTACCCTGATCTTCGGCTTCATCGTGGATCTTCGACGCCACAGGTTTCTGGGTTGTGAAGTCCATATATTCGAAATTGTGGCAATTGCGGCACTCCTGCGAATCATTCGCTTTCATCCGCTCCCACTCACGGGAAGCCATTTCAAACCGGTGTTCTTCAAACTTTTTCGGTGTATCGACAATTCCAAGCACTTTGGCATAAAGCTCTTTACTGGCTTGGATCTTACGCACCATTTTCGGCCCCCACTCCTTAGGTACATGACAATCAGGACAGGTCGCCCTCACCCCACTACGGTTGTTGTAGTGCACGGTCCCGACGTATTCCTGGTAAACGTTGTTTTCCATTTCATGGCAGCTGATACAAAACTGCTCCTGATTACTCATTTCCATCGCGGTGTTAAATCCACCCCAGAAAACGATACCGACAATAATACCGCCGGTCAGGAGGCTGCCTGCCGCAAGATGGCTGGGCTTTCTGAACCAGCTCCAGAAACGCTGAATGAAGCCCGGTAGCTTAATTCCCATATGCTGCCCTCCTTATTCACCGAATTTACCGGCAGGCTCAAAGGTGTTCTCGACCAGAGGAGCGGCATCCGCCTGAGTGACATGGCACTGAAGGCAGAAATAACGACGGGGAGCGACATCGCCCAGCATTTTGTTATCCCTGTCCATATAGTGCGTCGGGCTCACCCGCGGCGCTCCCGCCTTGCGGTACTTATCGACATCATGACATTCTAGGCAGCCGTTATTGCTCGGATTAACCTGCACCTGGTCGGTTGAGTGTGGGATCAGCGGCGGCTGATTGACATAATCTAACGCCAGGCGATCCTGTTTTTTCGGCACCTGTTTAATCGTTGCCACCTCGTTGTTCGCTCCAATTTCCTGATCGCCGCGTAACGAGGTAACCTCGGCGAAGGCCGCAACGCTGACACCGGCCGCGAGCAGCACAGACACAACAAACTTACCCTTCATATTTGGCTCCAATTCTTGTTTTAAATTCCAATACCCTTTCGGAACAGACGTCGATGCAGCGCCCGCAGCTGATGCAGTCCTGGCTCATAACCCGGCGATCGCCTTCCTTCAATGGTTGGCGCAATACCTCCGGCTCAGGACAAACATTGAAGCAATCCATACACTTGTTACACGCTTCCCGATTCGTTGCCGTTACCCTCATCAGGCTCTTACTACCTATGACCCCGTAGGCTGCACCAAGCGGACACAAATGCCCGCACCAGCCGTGTTCCACCAGCAGCAAGTCCAGCAGGAACACCATCAGGATCAGGATCCAACCGGCTCCCAGCCCGAATACCAGCCCCCGGTGCAACGCAGCAACAGGATCAATCCAGCTCCACAACACGGTGCCGGATACAGCACTCCCCAACAGCAATACTGCCAACAGCCAGTAACGCAAACGTGGCGACCAGCGATAACTCACTTTGATGCCCAGCTTTCGCCTTAACCAGGCTGCCAGATCAGTCACCATATTTAGTGGACAAACCCAACCGCAAAAAACACGGGGGCCGATAACGGCATAGAACACCACCACAATCAACCCGCCCACTAACGCAGTCAGCTCAGGCAGATGCCCGGACACCAGGGTTTGCAGCAACAACAATGGATCTGTCATCGGCACCGTATCGAACAAGGTGCTCGATGACAGGTTTCCCCGCAGTACTCCCAAGGTCGGTCCGGCCATAAACAGGCCGATAATCAACAACTGGCAACTACGGCGCAGCAGCAGAAAACGGTGTGCCTTCCACCAGCCCAGAGACTTAACAGCCGCTTTGCCGGCATCTTGAGCACGGTTTTTCGCAAAACGCTTAGCCATTATTGACCTCCCCCGGGGTTATCCGGCTGACGCACAGGCAACTTGAGCTCTTCCGGTACCAGACTACCGCCATGCTCGGCTTTTTCTTCCCAGCCCAGGCGGTAGTGCTGTCCCATCTGACCTTTCGCCAGTGCAGTCGGTACAACTTTGATTGCCGCTTCATCCAATACACAGGCCTGCTCGCATTTTCCGCAACCAGTACAGACATCGGAGTGCACGGTAGGTATGAACTTCGCGTGGTAGCCGGTTCGCTTGTTGCGGATTGGCTCAAGCGTGATGGCTTCATCGATGAGAGGACAGACCCGATAGCAGACATCACAGCGCAATCCCAACCAGTTAAGGCAGGTTTCATGGTCAATCAGTACAGCCGTTCCCATCCGGGCATCATCAATATTAGTGAGTGCCGGATCGAGAGCGCCGCTCGGGCAGGCAACGACACAAGGAATGTCTTCACACATCTCGCACGGTATCTGCCGCGCCGTGAAATACGGTGTTCCGGCAGCCACCGGCGACAGTAGTGTCGCCAGCTTCAGGGTGTCGTAAGGACATGCCTGAACACACAAGCCACAGCGCAAGCAAGCCTGAAGGAAATCAGGCTCATCCAGCGCTCCGGGCGGGCGAACCGGCACACTGGCATCATCCGCCTGACTCTGCCTGCTTTGCAGACCCAGGACTGTTGCCGCTGTACCAACACCCACCGCAGTTCGCACCGCATCCCTTAAGAAGCGCCGCCGACTGTCTGACATATTTCCGCGCGGAGTCTTCATCACTCTGTTCCTAGTCCGTTACGCTTTAACCACTTTCACCGCACATTTCTTGAAGTCGGTTTCTTTGGAAAGCGGATCTGTCGCATCCAGTGTCAGCTTGTTTGTCAGCTGGCCGGCATCGAAGAATGGCATAAAGACCAGTCCCTGCGGTACCCGGTTACGACCACGTGTTTCAATATGGCTCAGAACCTCGCCGCGACGGGATACAATCTTGATCGCGTCACCACGACGTAAACCACGCTCTTTGGCATCCAGCGGGTGCATGTACACCACAGCATCCGGATACGAACGGTACAATTCCGGCACCCGTCGGGTCATTGACCCGGTATGCCAGTGCTCCAAAACCCGTCCGGTCGACAACCAGAGGTCATACTCGTTATCCGGTGCTTCTGCAGGCGGCTCATAAGGCAGCGCGAAAATCACCGCTTTCTTGTCCGGCTTACCGTAGAAGGCAAACTCTTCGCCCTTATTCACATAAGGGTCATAGCCTTCGGAATAACGCCACAGGGTTTCCTTACCGTCGACGACAGGCCAGCGCAGGCCGCGAGACTGGTGATACATATCAAACGGAGCCAAATCGTGGGCATGGCCGCGACCGAAATAGGCATACTCCTCAAACAGACCTTTCTGAACATAGAAGCCGAAGTGGCGAGATTCATCATTGAGCTGATCTGCCGCAAGTTCATTCAGACTGTATTTATCAACATTGCCGTTTTTGAACAGCACCTCGAACAATGTCTTACCTTTCAACTCTGGCTTTTTAGCAATCAGATCTGCCGGCCAGACTTCCTCTACCTTGAAGCGTTTGGAAAACTCCATCAGCTGCCATAGATCGGATTTCGCCTCTCCCGGCGCAGAAATCTGCTGGTGCCAAAACTGTGTACGGCGCTCGGCATTACCGTAAGCCCCTTCTTTTTCCACCCACATTGCGGTCGGTAGAATCAGGTCGGAAGCCATGGCAGTTACAGTCGGATATGGATCTGAAGTGACAATAAAGTTCTCAGGGTCACGGTACCCCGGCAGTCGTTCCTCATTAATATTCGGACCGGCCTGCATATTGTTGTTACACATTACCCAGTAAGCATTCAGCTTGCGGTCTTTAAGCATTCGATCCTGAAGCACAGCGTGATAGCCAGGTTTCGGCGGAATCGTACCGGCCGGAATCTTCCACTTGGTTTCACACATTTCACGATGCTTAGGATTCATCACCACCATGTCTGCCGGCAGGCGGTGGGCAAACGTACCAACTTCACGCGCCGTACCACAGGCCGAAGGCTGACCGGTCAATGAAAACGGACCACAGCCGGGTTTAGAGATTTTCCCGGTCAACAAGTGAATGTTGTAAACCAGGTTATTGGCCCAGACACCACGGGTATGCTGGTTAAAGCCCATGGTCCAGTAAGAGACAACCTTTACATCAGGGTTAGCATACAACTCTGCCAGTTCGTTGAGCTGGTCAACCGGAACGCCGGACAGCTCAGAGGTATATTCAGCGGTATAGGTAGAAACGAACTTGGCATATTCATCAAACGTCATCGGCGTTGACTTCTTGCTGCCCGGATTCTTAGCCGCTTTTTCCAGCGGGTGAGTCGGACGCAAACCATAGCCGATATCCGTGTCGCCCTTGCGGATATTGACGTGCTTTTCGAGGAACGCCTTATCTACCTTGTTGTTGGAAATAATGTAATGGGCGATGAAGTTAAGAATGGCAAGATCTGTCTGCGGAGTGAAAATGATCGGATTATCTGCCAGCTCGTAACTGCGGTGAGTAAAGGTCGACAGCACAGCTACTTTCACTTTATCTGACGACAAGCGACGGTCTGTCAGTCGGGTCCATAGAATCGGGTGCATTTCGGCCATGTTGGAGCCCCACAGCACAAAGGCATCAGCATGCTCCAGATCATCGTAGCAACCCATCGGTTCATCCATACCGAACGTACGACCAAAACCGACCACCGCCGACGCCATACAGTGGCGGGCATTGGGATCAATGTTGTTAGAGCGGAATCCGGCCTTATACAATTTCGCCGCCGCATAGCCTTCCCACACCGTCCACTGGCCAGAACCGAACATACCGACAGATGTCGGCCCTTTTTCTTTCAGTGCCTGCTTGAACTTGTCGGCCATCACATCGAAAGCCTCATCCCAGCTGACCGGGGTAAATTCGCCGTCTTTGTCATACACCCCGTCGGTCTTGCGCAACAACGGCTGAGTCAGACGATCTTTACCGTACATGATTTTGGGCAAGAAATAGCCCTTGATGCAATTCAGTCCTTTGTTAACGGGCGCATCCGGGTCACCCTGCGAGGCAACAACCCGGCCATTCTGGGTACCGACCAGCACACTACAACCTGTTCCACAGAAACGGCACGGGGCTTTATCCCACTTCACTTCCTTGTCTTCGCCAGCAGCACGGGCAACAGACACAGGTATCGTCAGCCCTGCGGCCGTCGCTGCGGCCGCTGCTGCATTGGCCTTTAAGAAACTACGTCTACTGACTTTCATTATTTGCTTCCTTCAGCTCAGATGTTCCATCTTCCTGGTGATACACCAAAGTGACGGCAATAACGCCGGGCAATAATTGGATTTGTTTAAAGCGTTCAGCCAACCCGTCCTTGCTATCCCCTTCCAGCACCACCACCATTTTTCCTGCTTCATTGCATACCGGTACTTCTGCTCCCTCCAGCTTTTCAATTGCCAGCTTGACTGATCCCGTCTGTTCCGGTGCGGTTAACACAACCAGGCTGCAGACTTGGTATTCATCCATTGATAAAACTCCCTTTCTATCTTTCAGGCTTCCACCAGCTAAAAATTCGTAAACCTTGAAAAACAGGCACTTAAAAACACAAACTTGTTTTTATTCTTTTCTCTTATATTCAAGCTGGTTAGCCATCAATTAGCTTCTAATACACACATAAAAAACAGGGCTTAATCTATTGTTAATACCAATAATTCCTCCTGTGCATACCTCTAAAGGGGTAATAGTAAATTCCATTGATACAGGTCAAAAAACCAGCAACATCGAATTCACATTTCGATAAAAAGATAAATAGCGAACTCGCTATGGCTGACAATGCCCGGATGTATCAAAAGAAATAGAATTGAGAAAAAAGAGATAAACAATGAGATGAAAAAATCGAACGGTTGGGACACAGAACTTACGAAATTGCTAATACGGATTTGTTGAGATTTAAACAAGCGGTTTTAAAAGAAGGATGTGTAACTAGATCTGAAAGGTTGCTTCAAGATACTTATGAACCAAAATTTCTGTATCTTAAGCATAATTACTTATTGACCTGTCTACAGCTTTATAGTTTAAGGTCTTTAACCATCAACGGATATAGGACTTATCATTGTGTATAAGATATCTGAGTTTGCAGCGAAAGTAGGGCTATCGCGAACTGCACTACTTTATTATGAAAAACAAAAGCTTATCTCAGGACGAAAGCTTGAAAACGGCTATCGTGTCTACAGTGACGAAGATCTACAACGTGTCCGTTTGATTCAGCAATTACTGGCTGGCGGATTAACACTAAAAGAATGCAAAGTATGTCTCGAGGCAAAAGTTGATAAGCAGCTATTGCAAAAGCGGCTTAAGGCGCTTGATGAAGAGATAGAGCGAAAGCAGGAGTCACGATATCTACTTGCAGCCATGCTTGGTGAAAGTGACCTTAAAGCATGGCACGAAAATTTAGATAAACTGGCTCCAGATGCTCATCTAGATTGGTTAATAAAGCAAGGTTTTAGTGAAAAAGAAGCTTTGCGACTGAGATGGTTATCAAAAGACATGAACGAACACGATTTATATATGGCCGACTTTATGAAGGTTTTCGAAAAGCTAGAACGTTGGGGGCCAGGTAGTGATAGTGATACACGAAAAGCGCTTTCACTGACACCAAAAGCAACAAGTAGCATACTAGAAGTTGGCTGTGGTAAAGGGTTAGCAACCAGGGTGCTGGCTGAAAATAGCGAGGCCAAAATTACCGCTCTCGATAACGAGCAGTCTGCACTCAATCGGCTAGCACAACGATTTGAACAACAAGGTCTCTCAGAGCGAATAGAAACCGTTTGTGCCAGCATGACAAACTTGCCTTTTGCCAAGGAGTGTTTTGACCTTATCTGGGCCGAAGGAAGTGCATACATCATGGGTATCGAAAAAGCACTAACCGGATGGAAGCCATTCTTATGCGAACAAGGTTATCTGATGATCAGTGACATGGTTTGGCGAACTGATACTCCAAGTAGAGAGTCTGTTGAGTTTTGGAACCGAGAGTATCCAGATATTCAATCAGTAACAACACGTATTGAGCAAATGAAGGAAGCTGGGTATCAAATTGTTGAACATTTTCCTCAGAGCGAAGAAGCCTGGTTGAACTACTATGGCGCCTTAGGTGAACGAGTGACTGAGCTTGAACCTGATATGTCTGATTCTGCAGCACTAAAAGACATCAAACATGAAGTAAACATTTGTACACAGTTTGCTAATGAGTTTGGTTACCATATGTTTATCTTAACGAAAATCTAAGCCAAGTATCAGTAAACAACTTAGATGCACCCATCATCATCACCCCCCATCGGACATGGTGGTGGCCATCACGCTTTATTTTTGTTCTCAAAGTTTGCGACCTAGCCACTGGATCTGAAATCGATTTCGCGCCGATAATCACAGCCTCATCAAATATAAAAATACGCCGAACCAATCAACGGCGAATAATTCAATAAAAAAGGATGAGGACATGATTTCTGTCGCCCTGGTCGATGACCATATTATGGTGCGTTCCGGCTTTGCCCAATTGCTTAATGTCGAACAGGATATAGAAGTAAAAGGCGAATTCAGCTCTGCAAAAGAAGCTTATGCCACCCTTTCACGCACTGATATTGATGTTGCGGTGATAGACATTTCCATGCCGGACGAAAGCGGGCTGAGCCTGCTGGAGCGCCTGCGAAAGAACAACCCCGCTTTTCGGGCTATTGTTCTCAGCATTTACGATTCAGCCTCTTTTGTCAGTAAGGCCATTGAAGCCGGAGCCAGCGGCTATCTGTCTAAGCGTTGCGGCCCCGGTGAACTGGTGACCGCAATCCGGACCGTCGCCGCCGGAGACCGTTATCTGTGCGCAGATGCCCTCTTTAACCTCAGTAATGCACCGACTGCGCCGAAAGAACTGGATGAACTGACCAAACGGGAACGGGAAGTATTCGATCTGCTCGTCCAGGGCAAAGGGGTCAAAGAAGTTGCTGCCGAACTGACTATCAGTCATAAAACCATTCATGTTCACCGTGCCAATATCCTAGGCAAACTCGGCCTGTCGAACAATGTTGAACTCATTCGCTACGCCTTGCAGCACAAATTGCTGGTTGAATAATGACGACTGAAAACCAAATTTCCAGCAACTGTTTTTCTTATGCCTTTGCCTCTGTTCTTTTTACCATTAGCTGGTTTTGTTTGTGGAGCATCAGCAATTATCTCTCCCCGGATCTGCTATTGGCCGCTTTGTTTCTTCCCGCGGGATTAAAGCTGGCGGTACAAGTGCTGACTCCGCGCAGATTCTGGTTGCTGTTCCTTAGCTGCGAGCTGGCCATCAGCGGCTGGCTTCTCTCTATTCTCGACAGCCAGCCCCATGACCAGCTTCTGTTCCTCACACCTTTTATCGGTTATTTCCTGATCCTGCCTTTTTCCGGAGTCTGGCAACAGCTAAAAACATACTGGCAGCGATTACTGGCGCTTATCGGACTGGTTCTGGTTCATGGAATGGCAATCGGCCTGATAACAATGCTGCTCAGCAAGCCCATGAGTCTTCCGGCCGGTTATGTCTTTTCTGCCACTATTACCGCAATTACCGGCGGGATCTTGTTAGTTCCGTTTTGCTACCTGCTTTATGACTACCTCAACAAAACCTGGCTGCCACTGACACCCACTCTGATCCACCAGGAAATAACCATTCGTCCGTCAGCCCTGCTGTGGTCAATCGGCTTTTTCACTATCGGGCTTATCGCCGAACTGACTTTCCTTGAACAGCTTGAACCTCTGGTATTGCTGATCATGCTGCTGCCCAATATCTTCATGGCCTACCGCTACGGCTGGCAGGGCGGTGTGTTGGCGGCAGTGATGAACAGTATCTTACTTACCAGTGCCCGCCAGCTGTCCGGTGCATTTTCCAGTGACATGGAGCTGAAAGTCTTTATCACCACCCAAGCCCTGGTTGGCTTGGGGCTTGGCATTGCCATCAGTCGTCAATACCTGCTTGCACAGCAATTACAAATGGTAAACAGCGAGCTGGCCCGAGAGTTAAACAATAAACAGCAACTCGCCCGCCAATTGGTAAAGGTTGAAGAAGATATCCGCAAATCCGTTGCCCGCGAACTGCATGATGAGATCGGTCAGAACATCACAGCCATTCAGATCCAGGCGATGCTGGCCGACCGCACTACGCAGGAAGACAACACCAAAAACATTGCCGAAGCAATTCACTCGCTTTCAATGCGGATACACCGTTCTACCCGCCAGTTGCTCACCCAACTGCGCCCGCAAATCCTTGATGAACTTGGACTGGAAAATGCCCTGCGCCAGTTGGCTCAGGAAATGAAATTTGCCGAACGCCAAATCGACTTCCAGCTCAATATCGGTATTGCCAACCATAAACTCGATGACATTACTGCTGTCACCCTGTACCGCATCATCCAGGAACTGCTCAATAACGTCAGCAAACACGCCAACGCCACTTCGGTTCATCTCAGCCTGATGCCCGGCTCCACCTTCAGTCTGGAGTTACGCGATAACGGCTGTGGCCTGCCGCAGGACTGGCGTAACAAAGGACAGGGACTCAGGGGAATCGAAGAGCGGGTCAGCGCACTGGGCGGCAGTTTTTCCATTCAGTCAGGAAACGGCACCCGGTTTATTGTTAACTTGCCCACAAAAATACCAAGCAGTGAAGATAACTAGGAATTTTTCCTAGGTGTTTAAAATCCTGTCTCATTCATTTCTCCATTCATTTACTTACTATCTATTCAGCAACAGGGAGAACACACCGTCATGATGGGCTTTCTGACATCAGCTCAACCCGCGCAAACGATAACGGATAAACAGCGGATTGATGCCACTTACCAGCACTGGCGGCTGCATTTGATGTTCTCGATGTATATCGGGTACGGGGTATTTTATTTCACCCGAAAAAGCCTGAATTTCGCCATGCCGGCTATGCTGGCGGATCTCGGTCTGACTCACTCCGATATCGGTTTTCTCGGCACCCTGTTTTACATCACTTACGGAATTTCAAAATTTATTTCCGGCATGGTGAGTGACCAGTCCAATCCCAGTTATTTCATGGGGCTGGGACTGATGGCAACCGGGCTGATTAATATCTGCTTTGGTATGAGTTCCTCACTGGCGGTATTCGCAGTGCTCTGGACTTTAAATGCCTTTTTTCAGGGCTGGGGCTGGCCGCCCTGTGCCAAATTGCTCACTACCTGGTACTCACGTTCCGAACGGGGTTTCTGGTGGTCAATATGGAACACCTGCCACAACTTAGGTGGTGCGCTGGTTCCGCTGTTTATCGGCTTTGCCGCCCTCAACTGGGGCTGGCGTTACGGATTTATCATCCCGGGAACAGTCGGGATCATGGTTGGCCTGATGCTCTGTTTCCACATGCGGGACAAGCCTTCCACCATGGGGCTGCCAACCGTCGGGCAATGGCGCAACGATGAGCTGGAGCTGCAACAGGAGCAGGAAGGGAAAGGGCTCAGTTTCCGCCAGATCCTGGCTACGTATGTAGTCGGCAATAAATACATCTGGTTGCTTTGCAGTTCTTATTTGCTGGTCTATGTGGTGCGGATTGCCGTCAATGACTGGGGCAACCTATACCTGACCGAACGCCACGGTTTCGACCTGCTGACCGCCAATACGACAGTCTCTATGTTTGAGGTCGGCGGCTTTCTGGGGTCACTATTTGGCGGCTGGGGTTCAGACCGTTTCTTCCGCGGTAACCGGGCACCGATGAACCTGATTTTTGCACTGGGGATTTTTATTTCCGTAGCGGCATTATGGCTTACACCGATGGACAACTTTGCCGTACTGTCAGGATGCTTCTTTGCTATCGGATTTTTTGTCTTCGGACCACAAATGATGATTGGAATGGCTGCCGCCGAGTGTTCGCACAAAGATGTCGCGGGCACCGCCACCGGGTTTGTCGGCCTGTTCGGCTACCTTGGTGCAGCACTGGCCAGTTATCCGGTATCACTGATTATCGAACAATTTAGCTGGGAAGGTTTCTTCAGCGTTATCACTCTGGCCGCCGCTTCTATCGGCCTGCTGATCCTGCCTTTCATCAAAGCACAACAGCGAACTGTAGCTGCGTTATAGCATTCAGGGCTTTCTTTCCTCCTGCCGCTACCGTTTCGCCTGCGAATAAAGATTTACCGCAAGGTGGCGGTAAAAGCCCGGTGTTTCCTACCTGTGAACTCTGGCATCGGGCTCCAATAAAAAGCAGAGGAAATAATAATGAAAGCAAAAACTAAACGCAGCCTGCTTGCAGCCTGCATTCTTGGTTCAGCCATGGCAGCTCCCCAGGTTATGGCAGAAGGCCGTCTGGTTGTTTACTGCAGCGCAACCAACGCCATGTGTGAAGCTGAAACCAAGGCATTTTCTGAAAAGTATGACGTGAAAACTTCGTTTGTCCGTAACGGTTCGGGCAGCACCCTGGCAAAAATCCAGGCCGAAAGAAAGAATCCCCGCGCTGATGTCTGGTACGGCGGCACCCTGGATCCACAATCACAGGCTGGTGAAATGGATCTGCTGGCTGCCTATAAGTCGCCTGAGCTGAACAACATCATGGAGAAATTCCGTGATCCGGCCAAACGCAAAGGCAACTACTCCTCTGCTGTTTACATGGGCATCCTTGGTTTCGGCGTCAACACCGAACGCCTTGCTGAAAAAGGCCTGCCAATTCCACGTTGCTGGAATGACCTGACCAAGCCTGAGTACAAAGAAGAAATCCAAATCGCTGACCCGCAGAGTTCTGGTACGGCCTACACCGCACTGGCTACTTTCATCCAGCTTTGGGATGAAGACAAGGCGTTTGATTACTTCAAGAAACTCGACAAAAACATTTCGCAGTACACTAAATCCGGTGTGACGCCTTCCCGTAACTCTGCACGCGGTGAAATTGCTATCGGTATCGGCTTCCTGCATGACTACTCGCTGGAACAGTCTAAAGGTGCCCCTCTGGAGCTGATTTCTCCATGTGAAGGTACTGGTTACGAAATCGGCGGCGTCAGCATCATCAAAGGTGCCCGCAACATGGACAACGCCAAACTGTTCGTTGACTGGGTACTGTCTAAAGAAGGCCAGCAGTTGGCATGGCAGAAAGGTAAATCATTCCAGATCCTGACCAACACCACCGCAGAGCAGTCCCCTAACGCACTGGATCCAAGCAAGCTTTCGCTAATCAACTATGACATGGAAACTTACGGCTCTTCCGATGAGCGTAAGCGTCTGATCAATAAGTGGGTTAACGTCGTCAAGATGGGCGAATAACCGCCAACCTCACCCGAAATATGAGCAGCTGACAGCAGCTGCTCATTGCTCCACACGAGAAGTACAAGATGATTTCTTGGGGCTTCGTGCACCCTGAAATCAGCAACACACCAACAAATATAATTGGTATCCAACAATGAATGACTTAGCCGCTGACATCCCGTCAAGACAGCTCCAAAGTTCAGAACGGCGTGATCCGGTGTTTTACTGGCTTATTGCGTTAGTCGGGGCTTTCGTGCTCCTGCCTGCTTTTACCCTTGATTACGGCCTGTTCGAGTCCACTCCGCAAGAGTTCAGGGACGCCATGGGCTGGAGCGGCATGAACATCGCGTGGCTATGGTTCAGCATGCCGCTGGTACTGCTGCTGCGCCCGCTTCAACCACAAAATAAATACGCCAGAACCCGCCATAAGTTTGATATCGGCTATGCCGGATTCTGCATGCTCTTCACCCTGATGTCTTCCTGGTATACCGGTCAGGGCATGGGCTATGCGTGCATCATTTTGTTCATCGCTCTCGGCAGTATCATGACCCTGGCTCTGGCTCGGCTTGAATACCTTGGTGGCGATGTCTTTGTTATCGGTGCGCTGGTCAGCATTGTTTCGCTGATCACTATCTTTATCATTTACCCGAGTATTGCCATTTTCGTCCCGATGTTCGAAGACGAAATGGGCAACTTCGTAATGTGGCAGTTTGCCGATATCCTGACCCGGCCGCAGATTATTCAGATCATCCTGAACTCTATAACCCTGGGTACATCAGTCGGTATCACCGCCACTTTCTTTGGCTTGATCTTTGCCATCTATACCACCCGTATCGCCAAGCGTTCAGCATTCATCGCCCGGATCTTTTCCATCCTGCCGATTGTTACTCCTCCGTTTGTAGTCGGTCTGGGTGTTACCCTGATGCTGGGCCGCTCCGGCTATATCACAGAGCTGATGGTTGACTGGTTCGGGCTACAACACACCAATTGGCTTTACGGTTTTACCGGCATCTGGATGGCTCAGGTTCTGGCTTTCTCGCCGATGTCATTCATGATCCTCGACGGTGCGATGAAATCACTGCACCCGTCGCTTGAAGAAGCGTCTTATACCCTGCGTGCCAACCGCTACCAAACCTTCTTCAAAATCGTGATGCCGCTGCTGAAACCGGCGCTGGCTAACTCGTTCCTGATCATCTTTGTCCAGTCGCTGGCCGACTTCAGTAACCCGCTGGTACTTGGCGGCAGCTTTGACGTGCTGGCAACCCAAATCTACTTCTACATTGCAGGCGCACAGTTAGATTACGCTTCCGCCAGTACGCTGGGTGCGGTTCTGCTGCTGTTCTCGCTGGCAATTTTTGTGGTTCAGTACGTCTGGATCGGCAAGCGCTCTTACGTCACCATCTCGGGTAAATCTTACCGCGGTGATGTCCAGCCGCTGCCAACAACACTAAAACACGGTGTCACCGGTGTGCTGTATTTCTGGATGGCCTTTAATGTCCTGCTCTACGGCAGCATCGTTTACGGCAGCTTCACGGTGAACTGGGGTGTGGATTACAGCCTGACGCTGGATAACTACATGAACCTGTTCGGCTTGGGAATGGGCGAAGGTGCCTGGCCATCGCTGATAACCACCATGACCTACGCCGGTATTGCCGCGCCGATCACCGCTCTGTTCGGCCTGCTGATTGCCTATATCGTGGTGCGCCAACAGTTCCACGGCAAGAAAGTGATCGAATTTGCCACCATGCTCTGCTTTGCCGTTCCGGGCACGGTTGCCGGGGTATCCTATATCCTGGCGTTCAACGATGCGCCGGTTTACCTCACTGGCACCGCAGCGATCGTGGTGATCTCCATGGTAATGCGTAACGTTCCCGTGGGTATTCGTGCCGGGGTGGCCGGACTGGGCCAGTTGGATAAATCATTGGATGAAGCGTCACTCAGCCTGCGCGCCAACTCGTTCAAGACCATTATCCATATCCTGATCCCGCTGTTGCGTCCGGCAATTCTGTCGACGCTGATTTACAGCTTCGTCCGGGCGATGACAACCGTCAGTGCCATTATCTTCCTGGTTACGCCGGAAACCCGTGTAGCAACCTCATACATCCTGAACCGGGTTGAAGACGGTGAATACGGGATTGCTATCGCCTACGGCTCAATCCTGATTTTCGTGATGCTTGGCATCATCCTTACTTTTGATTTCCTTGTCGGCGAAGCCCGTGTTTCCCGCTCAAAAGCCAACAACCAAGAATAAAACTGGAGAACTTCCTCATGGCAAACGACAACTTTGTAGTACTAAAAAATGTCTGCAAGCGCTTTGGTGATAACACGGTCATTGGCAACCTTGATCTAGAAATCAAAAAAGGCAGTCTGGTTACCCTTCTCGGCCCTTCCGGCTGCGGTAAAACCACTGTGCTTCGACTGGTAGCTGGTCTGGAAAAACCCACCAGCGGGCAGATCTTTATCGATGGCGAGGATGTCACCAATACATCAATCCAGCACCGTGACATCTGTATGGTGTTCCAGTCCTATGCCCTGTTCCCACATATGTCGCTACACGACAACGTCGGCTACGGGCTGAAGATGCTCAAGCTTCCGGCGGATGAGATCAAACAACGGGTAGATGAAGCCCTAAAGCTGGTTGACCTAGAGGGGATGGGCAATCGCTTTGTAGACCAGATTTCTGGCGGCCAGCAACAACGCGTCGCTCTGGCACGAGCACTGGTACTGAAACCTAAAGTGCTGCTTTTCGATGAACCCCTGAGTAACCTTGATGCCAACCTGCGTCGTAATATGCGGGAAACGATCCGCGAACTGCAGCAAAGATTCAACATCACATCGTTATATGTTACCCATGACCAGGCTGAAGCCTTCGCGGTTTCTGATACGGTTATCGTGATGAAAGACGGCGATATCATGCAGCAGGGTTCACCGGATGAGCTTTACAAGTCACCAGCATCGATGTTTATGGCTAACTTTATGGGTGATGCCAACATTTTCTCCGGCTATTACGACGGTGAACATATTGAGATTAACGGCTACCGGATTCCGGCAGATCCAAAAGTGGTGGAAGGCAAACTAAAGGGCTGCTATCAGGTCGGTATTCGTCCTGAAGCTATTTTGCTGGCCCATGAAGGTGAACCTTGTCAGCAATGCGTAGTTGAAAGCGCAGTGTACATGGGATCTATGTATGAAGTGTCAGTACGCTGGCATGATCAACAGCTTCTGCTGCAACTGAACTCGTCTCAGTTCAATGCCAACCTGGCCGATCACGCATACCTGACAATCAACCCGACCAACCTGTTCCTGCTGGCGGATTAACGTCTGTTCCAACCTCTGCGGCCCCGATATCCTCTCTGAAAGAAAGGTTTCGGGGCCTTTCTTTTTTCTGATTTTCAAAATGGGCAAAGTAAGATCCTCATACCACAATCTCTTGCTGTCTTTGATAAAATCATTATCCATTACAAATCAAAACAATAACTCAGCAAGGACAGTTACAGTGAGCCAGTCAGCATCAACCGGTAAAACGGTTCTTTCTCAAACGCCGCACTTGTCGCAAATTAATGTATTCCCCGTCAAGTCTGTCAGCGGACTCAGCCTGTCGCAAAGTTGGGTCGAAAAGCAGGGATTATGTTTCGATCGTCGCTTTATGGTAGCAAAAAAAGACGGCAGCATGATTACTGCACGCAAGTACCCACAGTTGGTCAAAGTCAGTGCAACACTTCAGCATAATGGCCTGACCCTAAGCTTTCCCGGTATGTCGCCACTCACCCTGAAATATGCAGAATTCTCTATGAATGAAGCTGATGCCACAGTATGGAGCGACACTTTCAGCGCTTACACCACATCATCAAAAGCTGATGCTTGGTTCAGCCATGTTATGGATGAAGACGTACGCCTGCTCTACACTGGCGAGCAATCCAACCGTGTTCGCAGCAAGATCCAGCAAAATGTCAGCTTTGCCGATGGTTATCCGCTGTTAGTGATTAGCCAGGCCTCGCTGGATGCACTGAATGAACGCAGCATGGAACAGCACACCATGGATCGGTTCCGTACCAACCTGGTCGTTTCCGGCACTGAAGCTTTCGCCGAAGACAGTTGGAAACGCATCCGTATCGGTGAAGTCGAGTTTGAAGCGATTAAACCCTGTGCTCGTTGCATCCTGACCACTGTTAACCCGGAGACCGGTGAACCGCACCCGCTCAAAGAGCCGTTGGTGACCTTATCGAAATTCCGTGCTGACAAGTCGGGTGATGTTTTTTTCGGCCAAAATCTGGTTGCCCTGAATGAAGGTGTGATTAAAGCCGGCGATAAAATTGAAGTTCTGGAAACTAAATCCAAAGAAGTCTACGAAGATAACGGTGATGAAAAACTGACACTAACCTGTGTTGAACGTGAAGACATTGCCCGCGATTTCTGTACTTTCTGGCTGGAACCGACCAAACAACAGTCCCTGCCAACCTACCAGCCGGGGCAGCACCTGCCGCTTCAGTTAGAAATCAACGGTGAGTATGTGGCCCGTCGCTACACCCTGTCTTCCAGCCCGTCTCGTCCGGGACGTTATGCGATTTCGGTTAAGCGCGTTGATGATGGCAGAGTGTCGAACTGGCTGCATGATAACCTGCAGGTTGGCGATACTCTGGTTGCTGAGAAGCCGGATGGCAGCTTCCATCTTGGTCTGCACACCGACAAGTTACTCCTGCTTTCTGCCGGCAGCGGTATTACACCGATGATCTCTATGCTTCGCTACCTTGCTGATCACGACAAGGTTCGCGATGTAGTATTCCATCACCAATGCCGCAGTCAGGCTGATATCCCGTACCGAGAAGAGCTGGCAAATCTTGCCGCTCAGTACCCGCAGCTTAAAGTTATATTTGTGCTTAGCCGACCAGAAGCCGACTGGGACGGACTGACCGGAAGGCTTAGTGAGAGTCAGCTGAAGTACATCCCATCCCTGGCAGAACGACAGGTCTTTGTCTGTGGCCCGGATGCCTTTATGACTGAAGCAAAAACATTGCTGCTTAACACTGGTCTTCCTGAGGCTAACTACCATCAGGAAGCGTTCGGCCCGGTAAAAGGCAACACTGAACAGGCAACCCAAAGCGTTACCATTAGTGTTGATGGCAACCTTTTCCAGGGCGACAACCAGAAAACACTGCTGGAACAGGCTGAAGATGCCGGTCTTACCATTGCCAATAGCTGCCGTGCCGGCTTCTGTGGTGCATGTAAAGTCACGCTTGAGTCTGGTGAAGTGGAGCAACCGGATGTGCCAGCCCTGCTTCCGGGCGAAAAAGAAGAAGGCAAGGTATTAGCTTGCTGCTGCATCCCAAAAACGGATGTAGAAGTGAGATCCTAGGTTCAAGGTAAGAACAAAATAAAAAAGCTCCTCTTCAAAAAAGAAGAGGAGCTAATTAACCAGAACTCGGGATAAGAAGCCCAGAGATAAAAATGAGTTCCACAATCAGATTTTTCTGACCAAGACTACGTTTTAAATCGACAGGATTACACCAGCGATAGCGGCACTCATCAGGTTAGCCAATACACCAGCCGCGATAGCACGGAAACCATTCTGCGAGATAAAGGTGCGGCGCTCAGGAACAAGGCTACCCAAGCCACCAATCAGAATCGCCATCGTAGAGATATTAGCAAAACCACAAAGCGCAAAAGTCACAATCGCAAGAGAGTGTTCGCTCAGCTGATCTTTAACCTCCATCATTTGGATGAAAGCAACAAACTCGTTTACTACAACCTTATTACCAATCAGAGAACCAGCCGTAATAGCCTCACTCCATGGCACACCCACCAGCCAGGCAACAGGAGCAAACAAGTAACCCAGAATCAGCTCAAAGCTCAGCGGAAGCCCAAATACTTCACCTACAGAGCCAAGGATACCGTTGAGCAATGCAATTACACTCACGAAAGCCAGCAGAGTTGCACCGATCGCTACCGCAATACGCAGGCCAGACATAGCGCCGTCTGCCAACGCCTCAACTACGTTTGCTGCGCGTGGCAGTTCAACTGACGTAATTTCATCTTCATTGTGGCTTTGATCACTTGGCGGAACCAAAATTTTAGCCATAAGTAGACCGGCAGGCGCTGACATAAATGCAGCGGCAATCAGCAAGTTAAGATCAACACCCAGTGACGCATAGCCCACCAGTGTACCGCCCGCTACAGACGCCAGACCACAAGTCATCACAGCAAAAAACTGAGAGTCGCTCATGTTCTTCAGGTAAGGCTTAACCACCAATGGCGCTTCAATCATGCCGACAAAAATATTGGCTGTCGCAGATAGCGATTCCGCACGCCCTGTACCAAGTAGTTTTTGCAACGAACCACCAATCAGGTTGATCACTTTTGGCATCAAGCCAATATGATACAGACCGGAGATCAGCGCCGAGAAGAAAATAATGATACCAAGAACATTGATAGCAAACACAAAACCAACACTACCAGATGCCAGACCACCAAACAGGAATGAAATACCTTCCTGACCGTAGTTAATGACACTGGATACAGTAGCTGTCACTGCATTTAGCGCTTCTTTACCAGCCGGTATATACAAGACCAGCAGCGCGAAGATCACTTGCAGAGCAAAAGCCAGTGATACTGTTCGGAGCGGGATATTACGGCGATCTGTCGACAGTAGCCAAGCAAAAAGCAAAATGGTTGCGATACCTAACAAGGACGTCATGAATGAACCTTTACAACGAAATAATGTAGAGGCACGCATTCTATGTCAGATAAAAAAGCATTCAACACCGATTTGTAGCGCAAATGTAAAGAGTGATGTCACATTTAGAGAGATATTGATAAGTATATAAATTAAAAGGCAATTACATTTTGAATGCACTTACTATTTCCATATGGAAAGTATATTTTAGCCACCGCGAAAAGAAGATGTTCGGACATGACTAAATATTCAACATTTTATGCAATTAAAACAAGGAACTGTTTATGTAGCTGTCATCATTCTGCTGCTATGTGCCACCAGAACAACTCAATAATTTCGTGGTCTTATGTACCAAATGAGATATTTCAAAACCATTACGAACAGAAAACCGAAAGGTCATGGCCAAAAAACCGCGCTTTCAACCTCATGGAATGAAAGCATGGTTTTTTAATCCATACCGATAACGTTAAATAATTAAGAGACGTCCCCTAGCTTGCTCAAAATCAGTTGTACCTTCCGCTCGTTTTCTTCAAAGGTTTCAATCGCCTTAATCACTCCGAGACACTGAGGCGTCAACTTGTGAGCATTTTTGTCCTTAACATCAGAATATATCACTTCCGGAAAATCTTCCGGTATACCTACCGGTTCATGGAAATGGCCGTCCGGTACCTGAAAGTCTCGATGATATTTCAGGTTTGGCCAGCTGATAATTTCAACGGCAGCTTCTGCAATACCGCTAGCCCAGTCTTCACGTAATTCTTCCGGAGACTGATCCAGGTAAAAATCCTCCCGATTCCCCATATCTAACCAGCTTTTCACCGTTTCCAGATAGCGCTGGTGATCATAATCGGCAATCAACTCACCCATTACTGAATGCTGGAACGAAAAACAGACATTAAGCCGATATAACTCAGACAGTGTCATACCTTCGAGCGCATTAAGAGCCTTACTGTAAGCTCTGTCATGCAGCCTGGATTCTACAGACTCACGGATCTTTTCTTCTTTGCGACGTTTTTCCTTCAGGATCTGAATACGATGTTTCCCGTCTTCAATAAGTTGCTGGGCCTGCTGTAATATCTCAATTTCAGCCGGGGAATAGAGTTCGGCAAGATCGGACAGAATGACATTTTTGATGATATTGGATGCAGTCGTTGCCTTCGTCTGCTTGCTTTTTAGTGCGTGACTGTTCGCGAAATCGAGCATGATGATAATCCCTCACTATCAATACAACGATGACCAGACCATAAACGGTCTTCCTGGACGAACTAATACGCCTCCTTCAACCAATTTCTCTTTAAGTTTCTATGAAGTATAGTTCAGGCGAGGTTTTAACAACGAAAAGCAACAATAGATTGTAAGTACTCACTTAAACGCCCTTATTTATAATCAGGGCGTTTAATGGGATCATGAAAGAAAGCCGCTCATACAAAACAACCTATTCACACACAGTAACTTACACTAAAAGGCGGTTACCAAGCGCCCGCGCCTGCTCGTCATCAACAACAACCTGAAGTGTGATATCCATCTCATTATTCCACCTCAATGCGTAGGCAGTTACCGCTTCGATATTGTCAGACTCACAGATGGCAATTCCGGTTCCACTTACCAAATCATGCCAGCGGCCAATCATTTTAATGTCATCTCCCATCATCTCCTGATCCTGCTGCTCGGTGAGCTGGGAGAAATGCGCCAGAGTAGGATGAAGCTTACCCTGATGTAACTGCCAGGTTATGAGAAAAGTCATGGTCAGTTCCTCTTGGTTATCATCGCTTGCTTGTCTTCTCAGATGACACTGAGGATAAGTATAGATACCCGCTTCCCGTCAAGTGGCTTTGAGCCCGCTTTCTTGTAGCCGTACCTGTCATACCACAGCAGCTATTTATCCCAAACTCGCCTCTCAACCACCAACACACTAATCAACCCAAAACACAGTAAGAGCCAAACCTGCATTACTTACCGATTTTTCGCTTTCGGATTCGAAATAAAGCCAAAAACAGCAGTGCGGTTACCACCAGAGAAGCGAAAACCAATAGATACAAAAGATCATCACCATGGCCAAACCAGGTAATAAAGAGATAGACGAGGTAAGACGATAAGAAATAAATTCCAATCAGGCCAAACAGCTTGAAAAAGTCTAACTCAGAGATTTTTCTGAACATCTTTTCCTCCCGAACCAAGTCAGGTAACACTTTCCAGCCACATCCAATAAAGCTGGCTTTCAGCCAGCTCATTTCAACAACAGTTTCTTCTATCAAGTATGGTGCATCAATTGTGTGTTATCGCAAAAATACATCTGAAATCAGACAGAAAACCATTGTGATGAATTTTTGAGAGTTTCACTCAGATCTGTTAGTAAAGAACTTACAAACCTGAGTGATCGCCACTCATTACAACAGAAACATAACTATGGTTTATTAACCTACCGTTATCGTACCGGTTATCCCGACCTCCGATACAAAGCTGTCGTCATGACTGATCAGAATCATGCATCCCTGATAATTGCGTAATGCCTGCGCCAGTATCATCTTCGATTCAATATCCAGATGATTGTCGGGCTCATCCAGTAAAAGCAACATATCCCCTTGTTGATGACTAACAGCAAGGAGAGCAATTTTCATTCTTTCACCACCACTTAGGTCTGAAACAGGTAAATGCACCCGCTCTCGTCGAAACCCAACACCGGCAGCCAGTGTCCGCAGTTCAGGTTCCTTCTGTTCGGGACAAAGCCGTTGCAGGTTTTGCAGTACGGTCTGTTGCTCATCCAGCAAACTAAAATGCTGATCCAGATAGCACAAACTGACATGGCAGTTTATCTGCCCCGCTGCCGGGGTCAACGTGCCAGTGATCGTTTTTAGCAGGGTCGATTTACCACAACCATTTCGCCCGATCAGATGAAGCCGATCACCATAATCGACGCAAAGGTTAATCCAAGCATCATTACCAAAAGCTAACCGCAGTTCTTGCAGCACTAATACTCGTGACAAACGCTTATCGGAGGAATTAACTGTCATCTTCTGTGGCTTAATCTGAGTTTGCTGGCGTTTGAGCGCTTTTACCTCCTGTTCAGCTTTATACAACTGATTCTCGAATTGCACCTTACGGGACGATTGCGAACGCTGTGCCGAGTCACGCATTCCATCCAGCAATAGTTTTGACTGGCTACCTGACTTGCGAAGCTTCCGGCCCTGGCTTTCCCTTTGCTGAGCCTTCTCTTGATTGCGCTGATACTGCCGCTGCAACTGCATCACCTTGTTCTCGGCACTGGCCACGCTTCTATCAAATGCAGCTTGCTGTAACTGCTTTTGCTGCCAGTAAAAACTGTAGTTGCCACCGTAATACTTCATTTCATCCGGCGTTAACTCCATGATGCTGTCTACCTGCTCTAACAACTGGCGATCGTGACTGATCAGCAAGATCCCGCCAGAAAAAGACTGTATCTGACTAAGTAACCACTGCCGGCCAGCACTATCCAAGTGGTTCGAAGGCTCATCCAGAATCAGGTACTCATAAGCGGCATTGAAAAGCAGCCAGAGCTGCAATCTTGTCAACTCTCCGCCACTAAGACTGGAGCATGGCTGAAACGGTTCTGGTGGCAACCCCATCCCGACAAGCTGTTCACACAGGTTGTTCCGTACCTCCCAGTCATCACCAAGGATGTCAAAATCCCGGGGATCACTGCTTCCGGCTTCTATTCTCTCTAAGGCCCGTAACTTGCGGGAAATATTCAGGTAATCAGCAACAGTGCCAAATAAGTTCTGGTCATTACTATTGGTAAGTTGAGGAAGATACCCGACTAAGCAGTCACAACGCACTGTCCCCGAATCCGGCAGCCGTTTTTGACACAAAATGCCAGCCAATACTGATTTTCCGGCTCCGTTTCTACCAACTAATCCGGTAACTTGCCGCTGCAATGAAAAGCTGATGTCTGAAAATAACGTATCACCACTGTCATGATGCACTGACAGTGAATTAGCAATGATTAAAGATTGATGTAAGGCCATATTTCCTCCCGAGCAAACTCAGGGGCAACAGACGCCTGTCTTCACGAACTGTATATAAATGTAAGAGTGTGATATCCGGACTGAGCAATAATACCTATCCGATACACAGAGAAGACGAAGTTACGCCCACTAACCCTGAAAAATCCAAAACTAAGAAATTGATAAGGATGTCAGGTGTTAGTTATTCATTACGGCGCAAACTCCTTGGGAAATGTTGGAAGTATTAAGCCAGCGATCTCACTGCATTTCAATGATCATCTCCACCGATGTCATGAAACGAAACCACTGTCACATTTCGGGAGTAATACCAAACTGCATGAACAAGAAAGATAAAAAAAGGATCCCGGTGGGCCGGGATCCTGCGGTCATGAGACTAAAGAATCAATAAGTAAGTAGGAAGGAAATAATCCCAGAGGCATCAAAGATGCTTCAAAGAATGTTGAATCAATTTTGCTGCGAGTTTCGCAGTCTGGTTTTCATAATCAAATTCCGGGCTTAATTCAGCGATATCAAGAATCCGAACCTTGCCGCTGGTTAGTATCTGTTTCAGAGCCATCTCGACGACAGAAAGGCTGACACCATACACCCGCGACATGTTAACGCCTTCTGCCACTGCCGATGAGAATACCGAAAGATCGATACTTAAATGCACGTGATCGACCCGATTCAGGAATGCTTGAATAGTTGCCTGAATCTTCTTACGGTTACGCATCGTCATCTGGCGATCAAGCAGCCACTCCGCACCCAACGACTTGGCATAACTGAACGCAGCCTGAGAGTTCACATGATCACAGATCCCCAAACCCAGATAATTAAACTCTCTATGCAGCTCCCGACAATAGCTGGCAACCGTGTGAAAAGCCGAACCTGCACGCGCAGCCAGTGTCGGACGAAGCTCAAAGCAGGCATCAAAATTTATAATGCCGACCCGGCTGGCACAGGCATTAGGAATTTGAGCAATGCCATCTTCTTCCCAATCATTAGCAGCCTGATGAACCGTATCCGATAACGCCTTATAACTGCCGATAGCAATTTCATGCCCGCCACCCAGCATGACAGGAAAATGCCCTAACTGCAGAACAGCTCTTAACCTTTCGTACTGTCTGGCCTGCATGTCTTCAAAGGTAGCAGCATCGGACTCATCAATAATCCCGGCATCATACAGCGGAAGCGAACATGAAGGTCGCATAGCTTTCAGAATACGATGGATACTATGGGGCCCTTCCTTGGCCCCAAGGTAACCATGATTAAAACCAATACTGAGATCACTGGCCATACCAAGTAATACAGCGCCCCGCTCTCGCTGATCGGCATAGGGCAAAATTAATGAAGAGGCTTTCTGATAACTGGCTCGATCGCTTTCAAACGAAAACTGAAACCAACGCTTGAGATGCTGCACCATAATAAGCCCCTTCTTTTGTTTTGATTAATGATCCGGTGGTAATAACCTTGCGGCTTCTAACACCGAGTAAACGATTTTGTTTTTGTTTTGGCGCACCCGCTCTATCGGCGCCATGATGCTGACCGCACCAACGATTCTGCTACCAGCGAATACCGGCGCACTGACACCGGAAACCCCGAGGTCAAATTCGGAAGAGCTGATAGCAAAACCGTCCTGCTTTATTTGCTCAAGCTCCGTCAACCAACGGTCGACGTCCTCACCCTCGGTAATACCAAAGTGATGTAAGGTGCTCATCAGACGCTGTTGAGGAAAGTTTGCCAGCATGACTTTGGACGACGCACCACGATACAAAGGCTGGCTTTGCCCCTGCTCATAGGCACAACGTAAGGCATGCGGACTGTCGATGCGTGCCACGCACAAAGCCCTGAATCCGACGGGCACCATGTAAGCGGCCATTTCACCTGTCTGTCGTTGCAGTCTTTTCAACACCGGATGCACACCGTCTGCTAACGGAGAAAACATCTGGAAGTTACGCAGCAGCTGCAAAGCTGCAGGACCAACACCATAGGATTTCTGGCTATGGTTCTCTTCAATCAGATTCCATTTTTTTAATATCGCCAGATACCGGTACAGGCTGCTGGTCGGCATTCCTGTCTGTTCTGTTATTTCCTGAGCCAGTAAAGGCTCAGACGACGAGGCAATGTGCATCAGCACCTGCAACATCTTTTCATTTGAGTTAAGTGTGTATTTGCTTGTCATAAAACCATTTTCCTTGACCAAGTCATTAACGCGCATCACAGGGAGGAACTCAAGGCAAATTCTCACAATGTAGGAATGTAATGGAAATCGATAACACCTTTTCTCACTATACGAGAAAAGATCACGCTTACTCAGCATCAAAATCAGATCTGATGCTAATTAGCTTAAGACTTCAGCCCGTGCTCGGATGAGTTTTTCGCTTGATTTGAATTACCATGAGGCGCTTATGCACAGCGTACAAAAATAGAAATAATAAGGAAAAACAATGCGTCAAACTGTTGCCTTCTCATCACAGGGACACAACATCTCAGGCCACCTTTACCTTCCTCAGGATGCGAAACAGCCAGCTCCGCTGATCATTCTGTGTCATGGTTTCTGCGGCGTTAAAGAACTGCTGCTACCTGCCTTTGCCGAAAAATTTGCAGAAAGTGGCTATGCCGCTCTAACTTTCGACTACCGTGGCTTTGGTGAAAGTGAAGGTGAATCAGGCCGCCTGGTACCCGCTCTGCAAATTGAAGATATCCACGCAGCCATCGACTGGGCCGGTCAACAGGCTGGTATTGATGCTGAGCGTATCGGTCTTTGGGGCAGCTCATTTGGCGGGGCTAACGCAATTATTGCAGCCAGCGAGTCAGACAAAATCAAATGTGTTGTTGCACAGCTGACTTTCGCAGATGGTGAGACAGTGATCACCGGTGAAATGGATGATGCTGAAAAAACAAAATTCGTCGGAACCCTTGAACGTATGCGCGACAAGAAAGCGAAAACCGGCAAAGAAATGATGGTGCCTATTGCCAAGGTGTTGAGCGATCCGCAGTCAGTCGAGTTCTTCAATAACTTCAAAGACGAATTCCCTGCTCTGACTATCAAGATCCCTTTCCTGACCGTTTGGGAAACCACACAGCACAAACCGGTTAATGCCCTGCCAAATCTTGATGTGCCGCTACTGGTTGTTGCCGCCGGCGAAGATGGTGTAAACCCGGTGAGTGAATCTGAGCGTCTGTTCGCTGCCGCTAAAGAGCCGAAAAAACTACATATCGAACAGGGTGCCACTCACTACCAGGTTTACGAGGGTCAGCACTTTGAATCTGTCGCGGAAGTGGAATTAGGCTGGTTCAACCAATACCTATAATTCACCGCGACCGAAACGATATACCAACTGGGTAGAAATCTGGTCATCACTGGTCGATGCACTGCCGCTGTAGTAGTGATACCAGTCTACCAGCACGGCCCAGTTGGCATGGAACTGGTAATGGAGCCCAAGGCCGCCATTAATCTGAAAAAACTTGCTGGAGCGCTGTTGCTCCAGCACAGTTTCACCAATTCCCACATTCAGGTATGGCCTTAGTGCTTCATCACTCATAAAGTAATACTGAACATCAAAGCTGTAGTTTTCATAAGTTGCATCTTCACTGCTGCCGGTACGATCAAAATCCGCCCGGGTATAATTCAAGCGGGATGACAACTGAGGAGAAAAATAAACCCCAAGGCTCATGGTTGGAGCCCATTGGTCTTCCAATAGAAAGGCATCATCCAGCATCATATAACGCATACCTACCGAAATACCGACAACACCATAATCAATCGGATCAGACGAGCTCATCGCATAAGATTGACGACGCTTAACCGCAGGACTGGTTTCCCCTTCACCAATTGCGTAGCTAAGGTTGAGCTGAAACTGTGTATCAACCTCACCATTTGGCATCCGAACATCTTTCAAACCGACATACCCTGTACCGGCCTTGATAACATCTCGTCCGAACAGATTGTTTACACCACGTCCGATACTGTCGACAGGGTCGAGGAAAAACAATGTGGTATCACCGAGAACAGACGAACCCCACACCTTTCCGCCACTCAGGATAATTTCCCGCTCTTTATTAAACGCCCACTCACCATACACCCAGCCCAGAACTGGCGTGACCACTATGTCCTGGATTGAAGGAACCTCAGCAAAAGCCTCCAGGCCATACTCCCAGTAAAACGTCGACATCAGGAAGGAATAAACGAAACTGTCCCATTGGCGGTAACCGGATTTCCGCGCCACCTGATAATACACACCACCAAAATAAGGGTGACCTAAATAATTGATGTACCAGATATCACGATCCCAGACCGGCCCTTCTGTTACGTTATCCCACCATTTTTCCAGCAGGCGATCGTCACTTTTATCCCAGTTGGACAAATCTTCCGGCAACAACGCGATAAAACCGGCAACTCCCACACCGTACCAGGCTACGGATTTGGTCTGCGACCAAAGCCGCTCTTTATCTTCTCCGTTAGGGGCTGAAAACAAAGCGACATCAAAAGGCGAATCATAAACCTGCACGGATTTATCGTTCTCTTCCCAGGTCGAATTGCCAAACGGCTCCGTTGAATACTCAATCTTACCTTGCTGACTGTGTTCAGTATCCCCGGCAAGCGCAGAACCGACAGCCAGCCCTATACCCAAATTAAATACCAAAGCAATCAACAGGAGATGATAACGATCAAAATCCATAAGCAAAATGTCTCCCTTCCCTGGCAAAGCACGCACCCTGAATCATTTTAAAATCTTTATTATTTAAGCAATTACCATAAGCGTCACCTATGACAGTATAGTTGAGGGATTTTGTACACTGAGAAGAGAAAAACAGGATTGGTGGCACAATCACAATTATGAGTACCTGAGTGTGAGAGCTTTCCTAACAAGCGTCACCAAGAAGGAAATCACAATATCGCATGCTCTGATAAACTTAGGATTGGTACATGGAAATAGAATCAATATTCATTTTTGGCATACGTAACGTCAAATAAGGTCATTAACGTGACGAGGTTGAACTATCACTACCGCACTATTTTTAAGAGGCTATCTCCCATGAAATTGCCTGCCTGGCTTGGCGCCTTCCTGCTCGTATTCAGTATCTCATCCATTGCTGATGAGACAATCCATTTTCCTCCTGCCTTTGTAACCTGGGTCAGCCCGGAACAATACCGCGACATACGCACCACAGGTGGCAGCCAGAAACGCTTTCAGAAAAACCTGTTTAAGAGACTGAGTGAAGAGTTCAGTGAGATGGCAAGAATCTACCTGAAACCCGATCAAACACTCCATGTTCAGGTAACAAATGTTGACCTCGCCGGAGACACCCGCTTCAGCTCCAAGGCAGGAAAGGATATTCGTGTTCTGACCAGCATTACACCACCGACAATCAGCTTTAATTACCAGATCAAAAAAGGCGATAACACGCTCAGTTCAGACAGTGTCAAATTAACCAATATGAACTACCAATCCACCCCCGTCACTTCACAAATAAACAGAGCCCTGATGTATGAAATTAAACTTATTCAAGACTGGGCGAAAAAAACACTGAAAAACTAAAGCTTTTAAAATCCCTCAAAACGCTGAACACAAAAAAGCCCTCATCAGAGGGCTTTTTTAAATCAAATTGGCTTAGCCGATTTTACTTAAAGGCTGTTAATTAAAAGCTATCACTTAGAAGCCATGGCGCCTTTGCCGACACCTTCGTAAGCGACAACATCCAGTGCTTTACCCGGTACCATTTCACTTACCTGCTCAGCAATGTAGTCAGCAAGCAGTTCAACAGTGGTATCCGTATCAAGCACTTCCGATTCAAAGCGGGCAATCGCCAGCTCGAACTCACCTTGTGGCGCAGTGTAGCGGAAACCATAGTGAGAAGTATCTGTTGCAACAGCAGCCTTTTCGCTTAGTGTCAGCTCAGATACTGAAATCAGGTCTTCACTGCTGCCGAGGTAAATATCCTGCCAGCGTTCTGCCCATTTCTGCTCCAGCTCAGCATCACGCTGACCGTCAACAATCAGCTCTACCGGTGAACGGTGACCGTGTGCGATACGCTGACAGTTACCATCGTGCTTCTTCAGGCCGTGGCTGTAATGATAGAAAGCGCCGTCGATCTTTTCATGTCGCAGCGTCAGCTCCAGCCCCTGAACATTATCCGGCAACTTTCCTTCAAGCACTTTGTACAAGTGGTGGGTCACTGATTCGATAGTCACCACGTCATCATCAATATAACAATAGGCCTGCTCTGGGCAGTTCAGGTGGATGCTCTTTCCTTCACGCAATAAATCGACCATTGCGTAACCTGGCTTGCTTGCTGCAACGTGAATACGGGAGTTCTTCATCGGTACAATCAGGCGGTGATCGACATATTCATCCACAAGCTTTTTGATCTGCTTTTTTACCCGACCGAAATCAAGCACCATGCTCATTTCATTGAGCTCACCCGACATCACCACATCGAGGATCCAACTTTCGCCAACCATACCTCGCTTTTCGCAAAGGTAAGAGGCATCAATGACGGTAAGATCTCTGACAAATAGCTTCAAACTGAAGTCCTTATTGATAATGGTTGTCGTTAAACTAGCTGGGCATTATACGCAGCTGCAGCACGTAGTAAACTGATGCCTGCCATTAACCACCGTCAACAAAGCCTGCCGCTAAGCTTAAAAACGATAACTTACACTGCCATATAACGACGAAACGCCTTTCTGCTGAGACTCAATGGTTACCGGGTTTCCATTATTATCCTGCCCGGTCCAGCTTTGAGTATCTGACGGTAACAACGAATGACGGAAACCAAGCTCTAAACTGAGCTGATCAACAACCGTCCAGTTCACTCCACCCTGCAAGCCAAAAACAAAACCGCTGACGTCAAAGTTAGCAAAGGAGCTCGAATCAGGTTCAACTGAAGAATAGCCAAAGTGCAGGCCGACAAACGGTGTAATGTCGCGATTTTTTCTAAATAGGTAGTCTGCGCTAAACAGGTGCATGCTGGCGACCAATTCGTAGTTAGGAGTGTTCGGGAAGGAAACATCCGTGTTATGGCGTTCGTAGCTGTAATAAAGTCGGCTCTGTCCGCCAGGGGTATAAATACCGATATCGACGCCGGCAAAACCTTCAAAATCCGACTCGCTAGCTTCGACACGCTCACCATTGCTTTGAACAATACGGTCGGAATTACCGATCTTACTGATCCCGCCCTTAATACCGACAAAATACTGTGATGGTGAAAGAGGTTCAGGTTGTTCAGCGGTTTCTGCCAATACGCTAACCGGTAGTGATGCAGCAAGTAAGGCTGCGGCTGTTGATAGTCTGTCCATGATCACCCTTTTATGGTTGCGCTGCCGAAATCCGGGCTATGAGCAGAAAAAAGTGCCCAAATTCATCAACACATTGTTATTCAAAAAAATAATCTATCTTAATCTATCAACTATAGCTGCGCCATACTCATGAAGCATTCATCATGATTAACTCACTCCCTCAGCCAGCTCAGCGCTTCCAGAGGTTCATCAAAACACCGGACTTCACCGCCGACAAACCATGTCCCAACCCTTGATATTACCTCCTGCCATTCACTGTCATTGTAAATGGCCACCTTATTAAATTTTTTCCCGTGCTTCATGCCAAGCACAAGATCATCCCATGCTGCATGCAGTTGCCAGCCTTCACAATCAGTGCTGTCAACATATGCATTCACAATCGGCCGTTTTATATCGGACAATGCCTCATCAAGCTGTGGGGTGATTTTTTCATAATCCGAATGGGTCAGGGTGCCGATCGCCTTAAACTCCATAAAGACTCTTTCATCCACCCGCTCTACATCTACCGAAATGCCGTGTAAGTTGCTCATAACGCCTCCCTGGTGCTCACCTATATCTGGCAATTACCGAGTCGTTGCCTTCTTTTGCTATCAATCCGTCTTTACGATCAATCTTTACCTGCTACCCATATAGTTTAGCCGCCGAAAGCCACAGCAACACCAAGGCTTCTAATCCCAAGATGAACACTAATCTTAAATAGCATAAACAGATCAGGAGCTATAAAATGACAATCAACTAACTGACTGAAATAACAACCAATGGCCTTTATTACCGGGCAAAAACCATTTAATCCAGACACTATCGATAATGCCGTTGTGGGTATTGCTGCGGATGTGGCAAAGCATGACTCAGGCATGCACCATCATCAGAAAGCTCAGCTTCTCTATGCCCCTTCCGGCTGCATGAGCATTACGCTGGATAATATGCAATGTGTATTACCACCGACTCGAGCAGCCTGGATTCCCTCCGGCATCGACCACTGTTCAATCATGAGAAATGTGGTGGCCTACCGTTCAGTCTATTTTGATCCAGCATCCTTTCCGCAGCTTCCTGATAAGCTGAAAGTCGTCAGTGTCAACGGCCTGCTCCGCGAACTGATTGAAAGGATGGCTTTCTGGCCATGGGATATGCCGAATCAGGAACAACAAACCCTGCTTGCACTGTTTTGGCAGGAATTAGCGACAGCTCAGGTAGAGCAGCTCACCCTGCCAAAACCGCAGGATCGACGCTTGCAACAGTGGCTTTCTTCGCTTGAGCAACACAACGAGCTTCTGCCGACCTTGAATCAGGCAGCAAAAAACATCGGCGCAAGTGAGAAAACCATCAGCCGTATTTTTAGCAAAGAAACAGGAATGCCTTACCAGGCATGGCGACAGCAATGGCGCCTGATGAAAGCCATTGAGTTGCTGGCAGAAAAACATCAGGTCTCGGATGTTGCCTCCGAGCTGGATTTTTCCAGCGACAGTGCATTTATCAGCTTTTTCCGCCAGCATACCGGAGAGACACCGAATAAGTTCATTCGCGAGACCCGCTAGGCTTATCGGAACGGCCACATTTTCAGTCAATTTCGGGAAACACGACCCGATCACCACAAGCTGTCAGAATCGCAATATCTGTGGGCTTGCCGTCTTTATCAAGGCGCAACTCCCCGATCGCGCTGCGATTCACCAGTCGGTGATTGCCGGGTGAATCTGGGTCCCGCTTTTTGATTTTCATTCGCTTACGCTTGGTAAACCAGTTCAGCGGCGAGTGAGGACTGTATAACGCCCGGTCCATAAAGTCACAGACCCGCAGCAGGGTATTCGGGAACTCATTTTTAATCCCGCTTGAGGTTATCTGATAGATGTTCGGGCTGCTGCGGCGAAAACGCAGCTTAATGTCATAAGCGAAAGAATAATGCACATCACCAGACAGGATGACAAAGTTTGTCGGCGTCCGGGTATGGGTAAATATACTCAACAGGGTATTGGCAGAGCCCGGATGTGCCATCCAGTTTTCAGCATCTATCAGCAATGGATGTCCCAGCCAGGTCATCCCCCGTTGCAGCATCTCAATAAACTTGACCCCGAACATGGGTGCCGCCGATACCAGAATGACCGCAGGTTCATGAAGCAAAGACTGCTGCAATTCCGTCAGAGCTTCCCAATCCATCAGGCCTGACGGCTTATTCATTTTTGACTCAGAGCGCCAGCGACGAGTACGGGTGTCAAGTACCAGCATTTTCGGCGTCGTTTCTATCGCGTAATGCCATTGCTCAAAACGATAGAGAAAATCAATAAACTGTTCCTGATGGATATCGTCAGGCTCTGAAAAATACGTTTTAGCATGCTCCCAGAAGGTTGCATCAAAATGTTCCGGCGCATTGCCCCATCCCTGGCACAGCCAGTAACTGATCAGAGCGTTACCGATGATCCTGCGAGAAAGCTTGTTGCCATATGCTGCTTTCTCCCACCCGATGGTCAGATTCCAGTCATCAGTCACATCGTGATCATCAAAAATCATGTAGGTAGGAATGTGCGCCATTAAGCGCTGAACTTGCGGCAAACCGGAAACAAAATCATCGATATGGACTTTTTCTTCATGCCAGCGCTGTTGCCACTTCGGCTCCAGTTCGCGTTGCCCGCTCTTAAAGCCTAATTTCTTCAGCCGTTCACGATCGACCAAATCCCACAATTGCGGAGCCCACACCAGCAAGTACATGGCGAAAAACTCACTGAACCCCATCAGGTGATTTTCACTTTCGCGGGAACTGAACACAGGCCGGCCGCGATGTGGCAGCCACTTCCCGAATCCGTTGTCAGATAGCCATTTTCCGGAATCAACATAATGCGGCAGAATCTTATCCCGCGCATAGAAATTATAGGAATGACGGTAAAGAGCTTGTGTATCAGCAACCGGACTTTCACTGAACCTCTCATCCGGCAATCCCAGCAGGGTTATCACCTGCTGAATAGCATCGAGCATCGGCCCGGCCACATGGTCCGCATAAATCTGATCCCCGCTCATCATCAGCAATGCCGGGCGCTCAGGCACAGTTTGGCCGGCAACTTTACTGTCCGCAGCAACTAAGCTGTCTTTGCTCGGATAATGAGGATTACGGCAAGAGCCGTGCAGTACATAATCAGCCCGGGTACGGATGCAAAACGACACCCGCGTTTCGCCATCATAAAACAGGGAAGGCACCAACTGAGACAAATTGCCATGCTGCGTCAGAAGATCATATTCAAGCGGTGTGTCTGTCGGGTATTCACCGTTGAAATTTGCCATGACAACCCAGGCAGAGTAACCAATCTGAATCTGCTGCTGTCGGGTTATCACGTGAGAACAGAAAGCCTCGGACTCACCGGGATAATAGAGGGAAAACTCAGCATCAAGCGGCTCAGATACCACAAGCCACAATGTCAGCTCTCTGGCTGTACATTTTCGCAAAACCGGACCGGCTAATACCAAAGGTAATTGACCTGATGACACTTTTTCCCTCTCTGACATAATCTGCACATCTCTCCCAGGATCAATTAATATCCGTTTATCATACTCTGTTCCGGCAAGAAAAAATGACGGTAAAACGTAAAGTTATGTATCTGTTTAAGCGTTTCAGAACATTTTTCCAAGTTCATCATAGAGCCAGGTCATGATCTGCCCCCGCCCTTTGTCCCTGCGCTTAACCACCCCCATTTCAACCAACAGAGGCTCGGAAATATGCTCTGTCGATAGCTCCTTGAGCTCACTGGCATACCAGTCTTCTTTGGCAACATGCTCCGGCACTAACGCCCAGCCGACCCCCTGCATCACCATGGTCGAAATTAGATAATAACTGTCGATATGCCAGTAATTGGATGAAATCGGATTCGCCAGATGATTTCCCATCCGATCGCGAATCACCAGTTGGCGATAATGAGTAAGATCACTGACCGTCGGCGTAGCAATGTCGGCAAGCGGATGCTGACCAGAGACAATCAACGAGTGCCTGAACTGGCCGATAGACATAAACTCAAGCTCATCAGGTAATGCTTTCAGATTAAACAGTACCCCGATATCGGCTTTTTTCTCCGCCACCCACTGGGAGATATCGGCTTGTGAACCATTAATAATGGTTAACTTCAGCGACGGAAATCGTTCAGAAATTTGAAGATATAAGTGCTCGAACGGAGCAATAGGCACCGCTTCATCCATGGCTACGGTTAATGCCAGTTCCTCGCCGGTCGAAACAGTCATAGCTCGGGATTGCAAACGCTGGCACTGTGCCAAAACGGCCTGAGCTTCGACAAACATATCTTCACCTTCAGGCGTCAGCACTGGAAGGCGGGCACTGCGATCAAACAATTCAAAGCCCAAATCAGCTTCAAGATTAGTAATAGCCGTGCTGACCCGCGACTGCGCTTTACCGAGCCTTCTCGCCGCAGCTGAAAATGATCCCTGCTTTACCGCCAGAACAAAGGCTTCAAGCTGATCCAATGTCCAATTCATCCCTTTCTTCTCTCTTATATTATCTCAGTGTAAACACGCTAAACATCATTCTATCCATCCGAATAACGGATGGATACTAACTTTTATCAATCCGAAAAACAGTGATAATTTACTCATTCAAAACAAAAGCAAACGAGAATGATATGGCAGATACAATCACAGAAATCAATGAAAGCAACAGCACCAGCCGTACCTTCTGGCGTTATGCGATTCCGTCGGTTGCAGCCATGTTGGTCAACGGGTTGTATCAGGTTATCGACGGTATTTTTGTTGGTCACTATATCGGCTTTGAAGGGCTGGCTGGCATCAACATCGCCTGGCCGGTAATCGGGCTGGTTGCCGGTCTTGGTATTCTAGTCGGCATGGGTTCAGGCAGCCTGATTTCCATCTACCGTGGTGAAGGGAAAAACAATCAGGCCCAACAAACGCTGTCCACCGGGTTTGGCGTCATCATCCTTGCCGGGCTTATGGTCATGATGTTGCTGGCAATGCTGGCGCCGACCTTATTGATAGCCCAGGGCGCAACCGGCACAACACTGCAGATGGGTTCCGCTTACATTAGCGTGTTTACATGGGGCGCAATCTTTACCATCGCGGCCGGGGCTCTGCCGATGCTCATCCGTAATGATAACAGCCCGAATTTTTCAACCGCGCTCCTAATGCTGGGTGCTGTAATTAATATTGTTCTCGACTACCTGTTCATCGCTCACATGAACATGGGGTTAAAAGGTGCTGCGATTGCCACGGTGATTTCACAAAGTATTATCACCATCATCGCTGTCGGTTATTTCTTTTCTGCTAAATCGGAGCTGAGACTTTGCCTGGGAAAGCTAACATTTAGTTCGTCGCTGGCGGCCAGATCTATTGAGCTTGGAACATCCAGCCTGTTTATGTACTGCTACTTCAGTTTTATTCTGGCAATCCATAATAAACTGTTCATGACATACGGCAGCCCGGTGCATGTCGGTGCGTTTGCCATCGTCGGCTACCTGATGACCATGCACTATTTGCTATCTGAAGGTATTGCCAGTGGGATGCAGCCGCCGGTCAGCTACTACTTCGGAGCCGGTCAGAAAGAGAAGATCAGAGCCACTTTGTTACTAGCAATCAAGGTGGTTGTGATTTCTGGTATCGCTGCGGTAGTTTTCCTTAATCTATACCCTGAAACCTTAATCAGCCTGTTCAGTAATGGGGATCCGCAACTGGCAGCCGAAACCGAGAACGGCCTGCGCCTGCATCTGTTCTCTATGTTCCTGGATGGCTTCATTGCCCTTTCATCAGTTTATTTCATGGCAGTTAACCAGGGCGGTAAAGCATTGGCGATTTCCGCCGGGAATATGCTGGTACAACTGCCGTTTCTATACCTGCTGCCACAATGGATTGGAGTTGACGGGATCTGGTTGTCAGTCCCGCTGTCAAACATTGTCCTGTTCCTGTTCGTCGCCCCTTTGATTTGGCGAGAGCTTCAGGGAAAGCGTGAAGCTGAGGTAACAATGCAGGCAATCCAGAGCCGATAAGTTCAACGCAAATAAAAAAGACCGGGAATATCATTACCCGGCCTTTACATATTCACTTCAATAATCAACTTAACTTTATTGCCCAACGCCAGCAGCATCAGAACGAAAATCGCATACCGCCCTGCCAGTTAAACTGCTCAGCATCAATAAATTTGTTATACCCGATCCCGGCTTCAAGCGACACACAATCAGTCAACATCAACTCATTAATTAAGCGATAGTCATACATCTGCCCTTTGTTGAAAAATGAAAGGCGGTACTGCGGCTGAATGGCAAAAAAGGACGTCAGTTGCAGCTTCACGCCGACTTCCAGGCTGACAGCTGTCTCATCAAACGTTGATTCGCGGCTATCGCTGTGATTCCTGACAACTTCAACCATATTGGCACCGACACTGGTGTAAAGTGAATTAAAATCAAAATCGTAATGATAGCCGACTCCAAAGAAGTAGTTATCAATATCTGTGCTGGCTCGGGTTACCCCAGTGAGATCGACGGTTCCATAAAAGTGATCATTAAAAGCCAATGAACCGTCAAGGTAAAAGCCACCTAAATCCTTCGACTCATTCGGGTTGTAGTCGTTGCCCAGATAAGAGCCAAAACTATGAGATTTAACCTGAGTTCCCTGAATTCCCAGGCGAACACTGTCGTAAGAAGCAGCAGCATGGGCAAAAGCTGCGTTACTCAGCAACAAGGCGATAATTATTTTTTTCATTAATCACTCTCGAAAATAATGCATGTACCATCATCTCTGGCAGCACACTCGTTCCTGCGCTCATTAAGCACTCGCTCTTCAATACTCATTGATTGCCATTCATCGTCTTCGACATACCGGGTATTAACACAGGACGCATTGAATACGGATAACAGGATCAAAATTGCAGATTTGTAAAAACGCATCGATTTCTCACCAAATAAAACGATGTTCATTTTATTTGTATTATTATTGTATGCAATATAAAAATCAGACTTTCTCTATAAACATTTTTTATGGGCAGTTAGGCCATTACAAAAAAAACGGCACTCCCCTCTCTGTCCGAGTTTGAGGGAAGTGCCGTTGTTTTATTCTTTTAAACCCCTAGGGAGGGTTCCTAACATCAATCGTTACAACGCTCCGCACGTTTGCGTGTTGCCCAGGCAACAAAGCGCTGAGGAAATTCCGGCACTTTGCGGAACAGGTATAGCGCGGAAATGATATTCATCATCGCCAGCATGAAGAAAAACTGTGGAATAGACATTCCTGCCGCCCCCAGAAGCATCATGCCGGTAACGGCACTGACTACCATGAAAATCGCATTCATGATGTTATTAACAGCAATAGCCTGCGCCAACAATTCTTTCTTCGCCCGCTTCTGCATCATGGCGTACAGAGGAACGATGAAAATACCGCCGGACACGCCAATCATTATCAGATCAATGAACACTCGCAGCAGCTCAGGATGAGTGATAAAGCTAAGAATATCAGTGTAGGCAGGAGCGTTTGATGGCACTGCGAACAACAGATCTGCACCAAAAATAGTCAAGCCAAGGCTGCCCAGTGGCACCATTCCCGGCTCAATACGGTGCGCAGACAAACGGTCACACAGCATGGAACCCAAAGCGATACCGACCGAGAAAAGAGCCAGCAATACCGAAACCGCACTGGCACTCCCGCCAAGGTGCAATTTAGTGAACTGAGCAAATTGCGTCAGATAACTGGCTCCCAAGAACCAGAACCAGCTGATCGCCATAATGCACTGGTATACTGTTTTATTCTCTTTCACTGCGCGAATAGCCTGCCCGGTGTGCTTAACCGGACGCCAGCTGAACTTAATCGACGGATCACTGGCCGGTGCTTCAGGGATAGAACGCGAGGCGATATAGCCGAGTATCGCAAATACAACGACAGCCCCTGCTGCGATAACATTAGCATTCGGCTGATCAGCAATCACACCAGCCAGCAAAGTACCAAACAGAATTGCCAGGAAGGTTCCTGCTTCAACCAATGCGTTACCCGGCAGCAACTCATTATCTTTGAGGTGCTGCGGCAACAGCGCATATTTCACCGGGCCGAAAAACGCCGATTGCGTCCCCATAAAAAAGAGCAGCAACAACAACGCAGAATAGCTTTCCGTCAACAGTGCCAGCGCAGCCATCAGCATGATCCCGATTTCAGCCAGCTTGACCCGACGAATCAACCGGGACTTTTCATATTTATCAGCAAGCAGTCCGGCACTGGCGGAAAACAAAAAGAATGGCAGGATAAACAAACCGGCTGCCAGATTGATGATCAGGTTACTATCGATAAGCAATGTACCCGGTGCGGCGAAAGCAACCAACAGCAACAGCACATTTTTAAACACATTGTCGTTAAACGCCCCCAAAGCCTGCGTACAGAAATAGGGGAAAAAGCGTTTATTGGTAAACAAAGCAGATTTCTTATTCATAATTAAATATCAAAGGCACCACACTGTGGTGCCTGCATGATTAATGTTCAGACAGAACTTGCCGTTTGAGTCGCCAGGGTTAACGTCAAAAGCCGTTAACTCATTGACAGTTCAAGCTCAGCTTTCAATTCTTTCTTCAAAATTTTACCCGTCGCACTGATTGGCAGCTGTTGACGGAACTCGATCTGACGCGGGTACTTATACGATGCCAGCTGAGTTTTACTCCACTCAATCAGGCATTGCTCATCCGGCTTTTCAGCACTCTCGCCATTGTCTTTCAGTACAACGTAAGCTTTGATTTCCTCACCCACCTTTTCGTCAGGAATGCCGATAACGGCCGCCATAGCGACACCCGGATGAGTCATCAGTACATCTTCGATTTCACGCGGATACACATTGAAGCCTCCACGGATCACCATGTCTTTCAGTCGGTCGACAACAAACAGGTTACCCGCCTGGTCAAAACGCCCGATGTCACCCGTATGCAACCAGCCATCTTTCAATGAAGATGCAGTCTCTTCAGCACGATTCAGATAACCTTTCATCACATTGTGACCACGGATTAGAATTTCACCGTCCTGCCCGGTTTCCACCGTCTTGCCCTGCTCATCAACGACCCGGATTTCGACACCTTGTACTGGTTGGCCAACCGAGCCAGGAATCCGCTCAGCATCCAGGTGATGGAAACAGGCAACAGGACTGGTTTCAGACAGGCCGTAACCTTCCAGAATTGGAATATCAAACTCAGCTTCAAACGATCGAATCACCTCAGCAGGAAGCGGGGCACCACCGCTGATAGCCAGTCTCAGTGAAGAAATATCATAATTTTTCTCGCCGCTAAGCGTCGCTTTTGCCTGCAACATACCAATGTACATGGTTGGCACTCCGGCAAAGATCGTTGCCTTATGCTGTTCAATTTGCGCCAGTACCACCTGTGGATCGAAACGCGGAATCATCAGCAAAGTAGCACCACACATGACCGCTGTGTTCATATGCGCGGTCTGGCCGAATGAATGGAACAGCGGTAATACCGTAAGATGAACATCATTACCGTTACCAACAATCAGGTTAGCGGCCACCATGGCGTTACATACCATGTTGCTTTGGGTAAGAACGGCACCTTTCGGTGAACCCGTCGTACCAGCGGTATACAGAATAACTGCCGTATCATCCGCTTCACGGGCAACATAGTCCTGTACCGGCTCAGCCCCGTGAATTAATGCGCTGAATGTCGGCATCCCGTTAAAAGACAACTGCTTAAGATCACGGGTAATAACCGCCATGTGCTCACATGACTCAACCTGATTGAATGCTGCGATACCAGCTTCAGCCATCGGCAGTTCTGGCGTACCTTCAAAGCAGAAGAAGAATTTGGCACCGGAATCTTCCAGGTGGTACTTAATCTCACGTTCTTTAAACAGAACATTCAGGGGAACAACAACACCGCCTGCTTTTTGAATGCCATAATAGATGAAAGGAAAAAACGGAATGTTCGGGCAGCTCAACGCTACACGATCTCCCGGCTGGATACCTGAAGCAATTAGCGCTCCGGCAACCTGACTGGCGATATGATCAAACTCGGCATAAGTAAATTGGGCATCACCACAAATCAATGCAACCTTATTCGGTTTACATTTGGCGTTTCGCTGTAACGCGGCGGCTAGATTCATCATGTCTGTGTTCACATTGTTGTATTAATTAGGTGGCGTACCTTATATCAAAATTAAATATGATCAGATCCGACGAGATAAAAATACAAATATAAGCTTATTATATTGCATTAATATTTCAGTTATTAATCGACAATTACAGAAACTCATGAATCAAGTTGGTGAAATAGGGATAAAATCAGCCATTAAAGCTGCGCACAGAATTTTTGCTTTGGCAATAAGAAAATGAGAACAAAGAAGAATAAAAAGAAATAATAAAGAGAACAGAGCCTACGATAATATAAATATTTATTATCATTTAACCAAGAACGACAGATAGGATGAAGAGAATTATTATGCTGAATACTGATGATAAACACGAAAGTACTGCCGAATGTAGGCACCCGGCAGTCATAACAAATTAAAATCATTCAAAGGTGCGCTTTTCCCCAACCGCAAGAGTGCGAATCGGTTTTGCCGGCGAGCCCGCACATACGGTATTAGCAGGCAAATCTTTCACCACAACACTGCCAGCGCCCACGACCACGTTATCGCCGATGCTAACTCCCGGACACACGGTCACGTTGGCTCCAAACCACACATCATGACCAATAGTAATAGCCTTAGCGAACTCTTCACCTGAAGCACGCTCTACCGGATCCAGCGGGTGTCCCGCCGTTGCAATAACTACACCCGGCGCCAACAGGCAGTTATCACCAATCGTAATCGGCGCACAATCGAGAATGGTACAACCATGGTTGGCGTAAAAACCTTTGCCTACTTTAATGTTGTAGCCATAGTCACAGTTAAACGGCGACTCAATCCAGGCATCGCTTTCCTGCCCCAACAGTTCATTGATCAGGCTTTGCCGTTGTGCGCTTTCTGTCGGGCAGATTTGATTAATCTTAAAACACAGCCGTTTTGCTTTAAGACGCTCATCTTTTAGCTCGGCATCCCAAGCCTGATACATCTGACCGGATAACATCTTCTCTTTTTCAGTCATGGTAATTCCGTACTAGTTATTTCCATACACAGTTTATGGTTGGCTATTATGAGCAATTGGATGGCTGATATCTCACAAATTTAAGAGATTGACGATAAATATCTAAAAGAGATCACACTTGGGGAGAAGAATAAAAACCTTTAATAAGAACAAATCACCATAATGATAAGTATTAATAGCAATATAAATACTTAAAATAGGAAAATGCAGGAGTGCAACCTACATTAACCCTTCATCAACGAGATGTGATTTCACCAGACTTATCGACAAAAAATAATATCAGACGTCTTTTATCGCCACCCTGTAATACATATTTATGACTCATATCTGCAGTATAATTGCAAAACGCAAAACACCTTTTACTCAACCCAGTTAAATGAGCGTTGCAGAAAAGCTTCCGCATCCTGCTCTATGATCTCACCATGAGCCATTATGATCCGCTCAGGCTGCCATTCCTGAATTGTGTGAATATGCTCCCTGACCACTTCTTTTTTAAAACTCAACCGCCAGTCCAGCGGGGTCTTACCATTAGGAGCCACAATACCGGCCAACTTGCACAAGAGCTTACGCCAACCTTTAAAGTGATTTTCAGAAAAGTTTTCGATCAAATCGGTCACAATCACCGTCTGAGAAGGATGATGGAAAAACACACACTCCTGCATTAATGATGAGCCACTAACCAGAACCTGGTCGATTTCATCTCTCCACGGCCATTTACGATCGACATTGAGTGAATCATCAAAGTGCAGATCAGCACGCTTTCTGATGACTTGGTCGGTACCGGACAGATGAGCATCCGGATAATGCTCCACCCAATCACTAAGGTAAAGATGATGAAGATGGTTAGGCGCTACCAGATACCGAACAGTCCCTAAAATCGCTAGTTGTTCAGCCAAATAAAAGGAATACGCGATCGGACTATGCAACCATAAGTCACCATTGGACATTCTTACCACCGTCATTCTGGTAGTAAACGGGCAGTGATAAAAAGTGACGGTGTCTCCTTCAAAGATCCATAATTCCTCTGCCAATTGCTGCATTTCATCCCTCACTCAATTAAGGCTTAATTGTTATTAAGCATAAACCAGGATTTAATGTGGAAAGAAAATAACCTTCAGTAAAATAAATAACTTTCGATATTATGTCTCAGTGATGCTAATAAGATTTTTATTAAAGAGGAATGAACTAAATAAATTATCCATAAGTAGCTCTCACCTTCATTTATGTATTTAATGTCGTAGTCTCCCACAGAAACGGCTCAGGGTTATCATTAAATTAATCAATAAATACAACAAGTTGGAACCCGGCACACAAAAAACTGAAACAAACAACAAAAATAGCACCAACTCCATTTAAAACAATGAGTTAAGTCACAGCCAATTATTTTGCAACAATTACAATCTCTGCTTCTTCTTAATCCCACACTTTTAATGGAATACGCCTGTGGAAAATACATCTTCCGTTGTCGGGCAAAGTGAAGGCATCCGCTTACCTTATTTCAGCGAAGCCGCCTTCCTGCTCTCTTTTATTACCTTATCGTTAATTATTGGCATCATGGTATTTAGCCTTGATGTACACATTTTATTAATAGGCTCTGTAGTTCTTGCCATGCTGTTTTGCTGGCGTTGCGGATTTAACCTGGAACAACAAATTGAAGTGATGGGCGAAAGCCTGAAAAATGCCACCGGGGCAATGTTCTCGTTCCTGCTTATCGGGATGATCATCGGAGTCTGGATCCTGGCTGGCACCATTCCTGCCCTGATTTACTATGGTCTGGATATGGTTTCACCCGAGTTATTCCTGCCAGCAGGTTTTCTCGTTTGCTGCGGTATCACTTATGCCACAGGGACTAACTGGGGCGCGGCATCAACTATTGGTGTTGCGCTAATCGGTATGGGGATCGGCCTTGGTGTCCCGCTGCCGATTATTGCCGGTATGATCATCTCCGGCGGTGTGTTCGGTGTTAACCTGTCTCCGGTCTCTGACGTGACGATTCTAGCTTCAGCAACTGTCGGAACCAGTGTTAGTAACCACCTGAAAGCACTAAATAAGGTCAATAAAGTCGTACTGGTGCTTTCTACTGTTGCCTATTACTTCATGGGGGCTTTCTTCGTTGGCACCGAAACCGGCGGCACCGGCCATATCGGCGAGCTGCAAACCACACTCAGCCAGACTTTCGACATGAACTTAATCGTTCTTGCGCCGATTGTGGTGACATTAGCGCTGACTTTCGCAAAAATCCCATCTCAAATTGCCCTTTTCTGCGGTGTCGTTGTCGGGGCGCTTGTCGCAGGCCTGTGGCAACAGAACAGCGTGACTGAAGTGTTTGCTGCTCTAAACTACGGCTTTACCGATTCAACCGGTTCAGAACTGGCCGATAAGCTCTTGATACGCGGCGGCATCCAGAGCATGATGTGGACCTTCTCGCTGGCATTTATCGCCCTTTGTATGGGTGGCCTGCTGGAAAAAGCCGGATTCCTTGGTGTTCTGCTGGAAAAAATCCTGCCGCGGATCAAAAGCGATTTCAGTCTGGTGCTAACCACACTGTGTACCTGTGTGCTTGCTAACGTCGCCACCAGTGAAGTGTACCTGTCGATGATCCTCAACGGCTCGTTGTACAAAGGCGTGTATGCCGATCGCGGTTTTAAACCGGAAATGCTAAGTCGCCTGCTGGGTGAAGGGTCCATGACCTCAGGTATGCTGCTGCCCTGGACAACCGCCGGTGCCTTTATGACCGCAACCCTCGGCGTCAGCCCGCTGGTCTATGCCCAATACGCCGTGTATGTCTGGCTGACACCACTGGTTTCGTTGCTGCTAGTCGCCATGGGTCGCACCCTGATCAGAGGCGAGGCAACAGAAGTCAGCCGCAAACAACAAGAATCTGGTGTTCCACAAGATGCCGAAGCCTGATACGGGTAACGACAGAAACTTTTCATCGAGGTATTGATGTTCAGTCAATCAAGCTTTCAACCAATTCCGGCTGAAACAATCACAACCAGCTGCGCCCTGTGCGGCAGCGGCTGTAGGATCCGGGTTATCACCAACCCGGATGGCACCATCAGTGCCAAAGGCGATCGTAGTGATGCTGTCTCTGGCGGGCAACTCTGCCGCAAAGGCATGCACAGTATTGATCTGATGAACCACCCGGATCGCCTGACTCAACCGCTAAAACGAACAAGCAAACGCGGTGAAGGGCAATGGCAGTCTATCAGTTGGGAAGAAGCCATCGCATACACCGCAGAACAGTTCGCGAAATCCCAACAGCAATGGGGGCTGAACAGTGTCTTTA
Organism: Photobacterium marinum; assembly: GCF_000331515.1. Lineage (GTDB taxonomy): Bacteria > Pseudomonadota > Gammaproteobacteria > Enterobacterales > Vibrionaceae > Photobacterium > Photobacterium marinum. Next base: position 270,665 of record NZ_AMZO01000006.1, on the reverse strand, counting down.
TGGCTTACGGCTATTCCAAAGACTTTATGTATACCCAATTGCTACGTCTTGCCAATGCGATGGGAAACGTTAACGTGGTCGGCCCGGAAACCGTATGCTGGGCACCAACTAAACTCGGACGTGAATATACGCTTGGCTATTACCCATCGCACGATATCAACGAGCAGACACAATGCATTCTGCTGTGGGGCGTCAATAAGTACAAAACCCGCTTCAGTGATGTCAAAACGCTGAAAACAGCAATGGATGCCGGAGCGAAAACCATCTGTATCGACCCGCAGCGAACAAAGCATGCCAAGAAAGCAGAACACTGGCTGGCGCTGAAACCAGGCAGTGATTTAGCGCTGGCGCTGGCACTGCTCAAGGTTATTATTGATGAACAACTTTATGACCATGAATTCGTGGAACAGTGGTGCGAAGGTTTCGAGCAACTGACCCAACACCTGGCACAATATGAGCTCGCTCAATTAGCGCATGAAACGCAGCTCGATATTGATCAGATCCGCTCTTCTGCCCGGCTTTATGCCAGCACCAAACCCACGGTGATCATTACCGGTAATGCCCTAGACCACAACAGTGACAGCTTCCAGGTCAACCGCGCCATTGCCATGCTGATGGCGATAACTGGTAACCTGGATGTACCCGGAGGTCAGTTCCAAAGCCATGCCCCATCACTGGTTTCCGGACGCTGGCCTTATGACGATAAAGAAGTCAGTGCGATGTCCGCCGAATCACGCGCAACCAGTGCCGGTACGCCGGTATTACCGGAGTACTTCCGCGCCACCAGCCATGGCATTACCAAAGCGATTTTAGGTAAGGGTGACCAGAGAGAAAGCCCGATCAAAGCCGGACTGGTTGTCGGGGCTAACCCGATGCTGAGCTGGCCCGATACCCATGCCGTCCATCAGGCGTTGTCATCGCTGGACTTTCTTGCTGTTTCAGAGCTGTTCATGACCCCGACCGCGATGATGGCAGATATCGTCTTCCCGGCAGCCAGCTTCATGGAATATGAAGCCATAGCCCAAGGTCTTGACGGCTCAGTACGCTATCAACCCAAAGTCGCGCAAATTGGCGAATGCCGCCCTGATCATCAGATCATCGCTGCTATAGGTGAAGCCATGGAGGTCATGCCACCTCATTCTGAAAACGAATACTGGAACGGCTTTCTGGCAACCGAAGGACTCGACTTTGCCACTGTCAAAGCCAAACAGCTCGTCACGCCTCCGGCAACACCACAACGGTTTCGCAAGTACTTAACCGATGGCTTCCCTACCCGTTCAGGTAAAGTAGAACTGTTCAGCCGCCGACTGGAAGAAATGGGGGCTGAGCCGCTGCCTGTATTCCGTCCTGTAATGAAAGCCGATCCGGACTTTCCGCTGGCGTTAACAACAGCCAAAGCCAAACACTATATGTTCTCTCACGGACGACAAATTGCACCGCTGCGCAAAGCTCATCCTGAGCCGCTGGTCAGCCTCCATCCAGAGACAGCCAAAAAGCTGGGTCTGTCTGAAGGGAAAAAAGTGAAGATTGAAACACCGAACGGCCGCGCTATTACTCAGGTACTTCAGCTAGACAGCAAACTGTCAAAGAACGTCGCTATAGCAGATTTGAGTTGGTGGTATCCGGAACAAGGTGAGTCCAATCTTGGCGGTGTATTCGAGTCGAATTATAACGTCCTGACTTCCATTGAAGATAATGGCAGAGGCTTCGGCGAAGCAGGAAGCTTCGACATCAACGGCCTGGCGTGTCGCATTTCTGCCTGTGACTAACGAACTTTAGAACGATCAAAGATAATGAAAAAACAAGGGGCTGAATATTATTCAGCCCCTTGGTATATCCGACAGTAATGTTTAAGAATTGCGATTATTCAGCGTACTGACGCAGGTGTTGCTTCACTGCTTCAGACGCAAATGAGTGCTCAATACTCACTTTGTAGATTTCGAAGTAATCTTCACGAGTCAACTCAAACTCCTCAACCACTTTACGCACTTCGTCCGTCATTGTAGTGTTAGATACAGTACGGTTATCTGTATTGATTGTGATCAGTACGCCATCTTTGTGGAATGCTTTGATTGGGTGGCTAGCAAGATCATCAACTGCTTTAGTCTGGATGTTACTGCTAGGGCAGGTTTCCAGCGCAACCTCATCACTCTTCACCAGATCATAAGCCTGCTGATGGCCTTTGATGTGGATACCATGGCCGATACGCTCTGCCCCCAGCAGGGAAACCGCATCGTAAACGTTCTGACCGGAACCCTGTTCACCGGCATGAATAGTTACACGGTAACCTTTCTCGATGGCGTATTTCGCGTAAGGAATGAATTCATGACAGAATCCAGGTACTTCACTACCAGCCAGGTCAAATGCAGCAACACCGTCATTCAGGTATTTTGCACCGGCATCAATAACTTCATTGATCTGATCTTTCGGCATGGTACGCAGAATAGACAGAATGTAGTTACCTTTAATGTCGTACTTCTCTTCAGCTTTTTTCATACCTTTCACGGCACTGCCGATGATCTGATCAAGGTTCAGACCTTTTTGCGTGTGCAGCAACGGACCGAAGCGTACTTCCAGGTATTTAACGTTTTCTTTAGCCGCATCTTCAAATACTTCAAATGAGATACGCTCAATCGCCTCTTCTTCCTGCATTACAGAAAGCGGCAGTTCAAATCGCTTCAGATACTCATCCAGGTTCGGGCAAGTCTCTGGTGCAACCATCATGTCTTTGATTTCAGCGATATCTTCACTAGGCAGAGTCAGACTTTGCTCACGAGCAAGGTCTAGGATAGTTTGCGGACGAACACTGCCATCCAGATGGCAATGTAGATCAATCTTGGGTAAATCAAAGTAATTCATGAGTCTCTACCTTTACTAGGCTATACATAAAGTTACAGACTTCATAATCAAGAGTTTAAGGCTCTTGGTAGAAACTCCCAAACCATATCATTGGGATTATACGAAGCAAGATATCAAGAAGTTTATCATTGAGATCTAGCCCTCGCAATTTCCTGCAATTGCATTATTTGCAATTAATTAATGAGAGTGTGATCAAAATCTGATGGTCAACAGGAAAAGAATCTTAGCTGTGTATTTGTATGATTTTATTAGGTATAGGACGTGGTTTGTTCTTCCCTCCTGATAGCTAGTACCACATTCAGGAGGGAAGAGTAAAATGAGCTTATTTCACTTTAAACTGGCGAACCAGAACTTGCAGTTCCTGCATCAAAGCCTCTAACTGCTGGCTACCTCTGGCGGAGTCTTCGGCCCCGGCACTCACCGACTGGCTGACATCCCGAATATTAGACACATTACAGCTCAGTTCTCCGGCAACATTGTGCTGTTCTGTAGCAGCAACCGAGATGAGGTTACTGATGTCATCAATACTGGAGATATGCGTGATAATCTGCTCTAGAACCGCAACAGTTTCCTTCACCTGCTCAGCAGTAATTAGTGCCTTATCATTGCCTTTTTGAATTGCTTCAACCACTTCGCCGGTTCCCGCCTTCAATGAATCGATCACCTCACGAATCTGACTGATAGAATCCTGTGTACGGCTGGCCAATGTTCTCACTTCATCGGCAACAACCGCAAAGCCACGCCCTTGCTCACCCGCTCGGGCAGCTTCTATCGCAGCATTCAACGCCAGCAAATTAGTTTGCTCTGCAATGGCTTCGATAACTTCAAGAATTGAATCAATATTGTCGCTGTTTTGCGCCAGACGATCAGCAATCGGTACTGTGGCACTAACCTCATCAACCAACGAAGACATAGCTTCAGTCGTCTGTGCAATAACGCCTTTACCCTGCTCTGCCGCATTATTGGCTTCCTGGGCGGAACTGACCGCCCTTCCTGCATGACCGGCAACTTCCTGTGCGGTTGATGCCATTTCAAGCGCAGCACTGGCCACCAGATCAATTTCACTCAACTGTTGCTGCATTCCGTCACTGGTGCGGTGAGAGATCTGCGAAGCCTGCTCAGCACTCTGTTTCGCGACATCGACAGAACCAGCGATCTGCTTCACCGTTCCCTGCAACTTATCGACAAACAGGTTAAATCCATTTGCCAGCGCCCCAAGCTCGTCCTCACTGTTCACCGTCAGCCTTCGGGTCAAATCACCTTCACCGGTTGCAATGTCCTGCAAACGATCTGCCACCATTCGGATAGGTGCAACCAGTCGTGCAGCCAACAGCCAGATGATTGCTAACGCCAGAAGCGTTACCACAACAGCAATCATGGTAATTTTCGATGTATTTTCTTCATTGGCCGTTTTTAGCAATTCCTGCAACGCAATAGCCCGCGCCATCACACTCTCACGGGGAAGTTCAAAAACCATCCCCCAAGGCTGTTCATTCCCTGCGAACTTAACAGGAACACATGCTTCCAGAATCTGACCGTCATTTTGCCATTGAACAGAATACTTTGGATTCTTCAGCCAATTCAGCAACGAACCTTCAGATACAAAATTACCCGCTTTCAGATGTTCGCCTACCAATGCAGGCTTTGCATCATAACCAACAATCAAACCGCCATGACTCAACAAGATAACTTCACCGTCCCCATCAAAAATACGACGGTCTGCCTGGTTTATCATGCTCTGAATATCAGCAAGGCTAAAATCAATGCCCAGCATACCAATCAGTCTACCGTTTTCCTTCAGAGGCAAGGTCAGAGAAGTCATCAGCATCTCTTCACCGTCAACCGTATCAAGGTAAGGATTAAGCACACATGCTTGGCCATTGTTTCGCATTGAACAGGCATACCACTCATTCATTGACATCTGATTATCGTCAAGTTCTGTGTCGTACAGATCTTCTTCAAGCAACACTTCAAGTTCAACGCTACCATCTGAATTACGAGCCCAATAGGGAGCAAAGCGCCCAATGCTGGTACCAGCCAATTCCTCAGCATCAACAAACTTTGCGTCGTCACCATCCAAGGCATTCTTATCAAACACCACATAGATACCCAGCATCTGTGCGTTATCACTGACCGTTTGCTGAATAAGCTGATTCATGGAAAGACGTAATTTTGCAGCCGGGATCTGATTCTCTGCAGAGTTTTTTTTCAGAAAAAGCAGACTGCTGCGTAACATCTCAGCACGATCAAACGAACGGTCGAATAAGCGCTGGATCAAAAGGGATTGCTCACCAGCCAATTCTTCAATATATAGCTCTGCGGACTGTTTAAGGTTTTCTTCCATCTGCTGACGCACCAAATCCTGCGTTTGCTGGTTAGCATAAAAAAACGAAAAAATAAGTGCCGTGACCGTGATAACCAGGCTTCCCCCTGCGGCAAGAAGGAACTTCCAGCGTACAGAACGACGTCCGAGAAAGCTGGCAGATTGAGTGTTGTGCATTTAGTACCTCAAAACCTTTCGGTTTTACATAATGCTAATTGATAAAATAAACAATAAGCAGATAGTACCAGATAACCACCATCTAATCGTACAGTATGTTGTTTAATTACTAACCAATTGATCGTACTAAAAAATACCAGCATCAAACTGCGTTCAAGGAAAAACTTTATAATTAGGTGTCTTATAAAAGGCTATTATTTACGACCGAAGTGAAGAATTATGGATAGCTGGGTTATTTACTGTCAGGAAAAAGCGTTTGCGAATATTCCTACCTGTTTTTTACCGCTGGAGCTTTAGAAACGTAATCAACCGAAACGACAAGAGCTTTATCGTTAATTAGGTCAGTATTATCTGGTTGATACAATCAAATTCACGCCGGAACCACATCACGCTCCCGGATGCAGTTTCATAAACTTGCTATAAGAACTTACTTTGCCGTTAATGTATTCAAACCCGCTGTGAATATTATTTTCAGTATTACCAACGATCTGATATTCGACGATGAACTCACCGCTGATCACCTTAATAAACAGAAAACCATCGATCACTTTCCACAAGCCGTTGAGGGCTTTCTCACTGAATAGATCTTTTTCAGTCAAAGTACCGTTCGGCTTGAGAAGCAATGTCGATGAGAAACCGTCAGCATTCACCTTTACCCAAGGCTGCTGATGCACTTCATAACTCAAAAGCTTGCGGCGTTTCTTCGACCACTCTTTCAGTTCCTGCTCCTGAGCCGGAGTCAATACAGGCAGGTCTTCCATCTCCAAAAGGGTTTGATGTTTTTCGTACCAGAACAATTGTAGATGGAGTAATTTCATAATGCGTTGGTCAGCTTGGAACAGGAAAGCCTGTAACTCTGCGCCAATGCTAATGGGTTGTCAATAACCGGATGTTTTGAAAGGAAAAGGTGCAGCATCCACTGGAGAGAACGCTGCACTATCTTAAAGAACAAAGATAAATAATGATGGTTGCTTAGGATCTGTTGTTTCAGGCTACGAATAGTCTTGGTAGCCCGGCCTTGTCACATGACTGGTTCAGGCGAACCTGTGCAGTCAGGATGTTCTGTTTCCAGTTATCATCCTGCGCCCACATTTCAATCACCAGCGGCACGACACAATTGGTTTCTTTCAAGGTGCTGAAGATGGCATCAAAATCCACTTCCCCCTCACCAATCACCAGGTCCCTAAATTTGCCTTGGTAATCAGGTGTTACCCTGAAGGTATCTTTGAGGTGGATTTGAGTAATATGCGGTACGCTCAGTGCCAGCTCTGTACAGATATCGTAGTTCCAGCCGGAGATATTGCCGACATCCGGATAGGCGGTGAAATAAGGAGAATTCACTTCCCGGTTCAGAATCTCAAACTTGCTCAGAGAATTAAGGTAATCGGTATCCATAATTTCAACCGCCAGCATAACTCCGGCACGCTCCGCCATTTTCGCCGCCTGTTTCATCCCTTCGATAAAACGCTGGTGAGTCAGCTTATCGGCCGGCTCATAATAAACGTCATAACCGGCTAACTGGATAGTCCGCACCCCCAGTTTGTACGCCAGTGAAATAGCCTTCTCCATATGAATGACTGCCTGCTCGCGTATCTGCGGATCGGCAGAGCCAAACGGAAATTTACGGTGTGCACTCAGGCACATCGACTGCAACGGGATCTGGTACAACTCACAGAGACGACGCAGTTCATAAATAGTGTCATCATCCCAATCGAGGCGACTGCGGCGCTCATCCGATTCATCAACTGAAATTTCTAGGAAATCAAAACCCAACTCACGAGTGGTTCGGATTTTATCTTCCCAACTGAAAGCATTCGGCAAGGCTTTCTCATACAAGCCGACACGATGGCGCTGTAAAGTCTGATACATAATCGCCCCCTAGCCCCAGAAGCGATCGATCTGTGCGCGCAGTGCTTCAGCCGTTTCACGGCCTTTTTCACCAGCCAATGCGCGGCCTGCAATGAAGGTTTTCGCTTTGATACCTTCAAACAGGTAAATATCTTCAGGCACAATACCGCCGGTGATCGACAGTTCCAGGCCCAGCTCAGACAGCTGGCGCATTTTTTCCAGATCTGCTTCTGTCCAGCCGACACCAGCCAGTTCAGCATCTCGTGAGCGGTGGTAAATGGCCTGAGTAATACCCAGATCAACCCAGGCTTTGGCATCTTCCATGGTCCAGTTACCGTAGATTTCAATCTGGATTTCGCCGTTGAACTCATCAGCGACTTTCTTACACGCACCTATGGTCGCAATGTGAGCGGCCGCCGATACCGTGATCCAGTCCGAACCGGCTTCAAACGCCATACGAGCAAGGATGGCACCGCCGTCGGTGGTTTTCATATCACACACCAGTACATGTTCCGGATGATTCTGACGCAGGGTTTTCACAGCGTTCATCCCTTCGGCAAAGGCCAGAATAGTGCCGACTTCAATGACATCGACAAAGCTTTCCACATTGTTTGCCACTTCGATAGCCGATGCCAGATCAGTCTGGTCCAGTGCAATTTGAATCATTGGTTTTGTCATGAGGATTATCCTTGAATTTTTTCACGTATCAGACGGGCCAGGCCGTCCTGGTTGTTATCGGTTTGGCAAACAAGTCTGGCGTGGGATTTCACCATTTCATCGGCGTTGAACATCGCCACTCCTAGTCCGGCATAGCGCAACATGGAGATATCGTTATGGTTATCACCGACGGCAATAACATGATTAGCGTGATAGCCCAGCTCAGAGACATATTCCGCCAGTCGCTGTCCTTTACTGTTGCCGATAGCAGCAAAATCGACGCGGTTCGACCATGAACGTTCACCGTTGAATTTCTGCTGCACCCAGGGCTGCTTAGAAAGGCGCTCAATTGAACTCGGCAGCCCCTCAACAACAAATTTCCAGACATGCTCAACTTCACCCACCCGCTCGCTGAAAGAGTCAATCTGTTCAATCTTCGGCTGATGCCCTTCCGGGTACTGGTTTGCCCATTTTTCCAGTGCCTGCATATAAGCAATAGGGTTGCATCGGGAGTAAGTCATCGAGTCGGTGACGTACATAACCATTTTCATCTGGAACTCTTTTGCGAGAGCGATAAAGCTCAACGCATCCTGCTTCTCAATGGCGTTCTGTTTGAGCACCCGGCTGTTGCCGTAGTCGTACACATAGGTTCCGTTGCAGCAAATAATCGGGGTATTCAGCCCCAGTTCGTCATAGTAGGGTTTTGCTGCTGTATGGTGACGACCTGTCACAATCACGACATGACACTTGTCCTGCGCCTGTCGGATCGCTTGTTTGACCTCAGGATGAATGGTGTGATTATCGGTCAGCACCGTTCCGTCTAAATCTAATGCAAGCACTTTATACATAACGATTACCTTTGACCGTAGTAGGCGTTCTCACCGTGTTTACGCAGGTAGTGTTTATCCGAAAGCTCCGGCTGGATTTTGATACCGCTATTTAGAGAGCGGGTTGCCAGCGCCATTGCCGACACCTCTTCCAGCACGACAGCGTTATGCACGGCATCGCCGGCATTTTTACCCCAGGAGAATGGCGCATGCCCGGCAACAATCACGCTCGGAACCGCCATCGGGTCGATCTTGCGAATGGCAAATTCTTCAATAATCACTAAACCGGTATTCTTCTCGTAAGCGCCGGCAATCTCATCATGTGAAAGCTTGCGGGTACACGGAATATCACCGTAGAAATAGTCGGCGTGGGTCGTGCCGAGTGCCGGAATATCGATACCGGCCTGCGCCCAGATAGTGGCACTGCGTGAATGAGTGTGTACTACGCCACCAATACCCGGAAATGCTTTGTAAATCTCAATATGGGTATCCGTATCACTGGACGGGTTCAAAGAGCCTTCAACCACATTTCCGTCCAGATCCACCACCACAATATCGTCCGCAGTCATCTGGTCGTATTCCACACCCGATGGTTTGATAGCCAGCACACCGAGTTCGCGGTCAATCTCAGACACATTTCCCCAGGTGAATGTCACCAGACCATATTTCGGCAGCTTGAGGTTGGCCTCAAGCACCCGTTGTTTCAAAGTGCTGTACATAGTCCCTCCTTACAGTGCGTCAGCCAGAGCCTGATCAATAACCAGGTAAACATCTTCCGCACTACGGCAGCGGCGCAGCTTATCCAGGTCAACACCAGTTTCACTGTCTTCATCATCCAGAACCTGAGTGACTTCCATCAGGCCTTCCATGTGCTCGTCAGAAGAGCTGCCAGCCAGAGTGATAAGCACATCAACAGGCTCATCTTCACCTTCGAAATAAATCGGTTTATCCAGCGTCACCAGCGCAAAAGCAGTTTTCAGTACGCCATTTTCCGGGCGGGCATGCGGTAATGCGAGGTTTGGCGCAATCACAATGTAAGGGCCAAGTTGCTCAACGCTGCTGATAATTGCCTCGTGGTAGGAAGGAGCAATTGCGCCGGAGGCAATCAGCATGTCGGTACCGATCTTGATTGCTTCACGCCAATCGTTAGCTGATGCCTGCAGCTTGATGGAGTTATTGTCGATTAGTGATTGTTTTAAACCCATTGTTCTATCTCCCGTTGGGTGCCAGCCGAGCTGGCACCAAATTCACTTTTGTTCTGTGTACTTATTTTGTAGCAGCGAAGTTCTTGTCGATAATATCGAGCAGCTCGTCACCGAATGAGTTAGGGTTCAGCATATTCTGGACACCGAGGACAAACTTACCTTCGCCCGGTTCCATCTCAGATGACAGGTGCTTAGAGGAAACGATGATGTCAGTCGTGGCCAGCTTGGACTTGTAATCCGACACCGCACAAGAATCCATCACATGCGGAATACCTTTCTTATCCAGATACTTACCGATCTTCATTTTCATCATCATCGATGAACCCTGACCGTTGCCGCACACCGCAAGAATACTGACCGGACGGACACCGTCGCTGGCTTCAATCGCACGCTCAACCGCTTCAACAACTTCCGGCTCTTCAGCTACATCCACAGTACCCTGAGCATCTTCCTCAGCACGCAACTTCTTCGATGCGAAGTACATGTAGACAACTGACAGGCCAACCAAGACGAAGAAGAAGAGTTTCGACGCCGACAGACCCTGCATAATTGGCGGGAACAAGAGTGCCCAGTCCGCCATTCCCATCCAGCCGCTGAATTCTGCACCTTGCTGGCTGAACAGGTGGATTGCCCATGCAGAGCCGACAACTTCGATGATGCCCATCACGAAACAGATCTTCATCACAGCACGCCAGCCGCCGAAGTGGTTCGCGAACACGCCGATGGTTGCGTTCGAGAAGAACATAGGGATAAAACCAGGGATGATCATGATTGGCGCATCAAATGCCAGCATGGCCAAAACAGCAGCGAACTGACCCAGCGCACCCCACATGAAACCGAAGACCATGGCATTTGGTGAGAAGGCATAAATAGCAGCGCAATCGATTGCCAATACGGCATTAGGAATAACGCGCTCAGAGATACCCTTAAATGCCTCAGACAGTTCGGCCACGAACATACGCACACCAGCAACGATTACCTGAATAGCAACGGCGAACTTAAGGCCGGTTTCAAGGATATAGATTGTCCAGTGTGTTTTGCCGGCCATCGCCTGCAGGTTATCGAGACCGAAAGAAAGCAGAATGATGCCGAAGAAGAAGGTCATCACAATCGCAGTCGCTGCGATGCTATCGTGGAAGATGTGAAGCCATTTAGGCAGCTCAAGGTGGTCAACACTGTCTTTCTTGTCGCCCAACTTTGGCGCAACCTTGGTTGCAATCCAGGAGGCAACCTGCTGTTGGTGACCAATCGAGAAGCCCGCACCACCGGTGACTTCCTGGGTTGGTTTGAACATGATATTGGAGGAAATACCCCAATACAGTGCCATCAGAACCGCAGAGTAAATGATGGTTTCCCACATGCTGGCACCGAGCACTAAATAGAATACGGCAATCAAACCCGCCTGCTGGAACATAATATGTCCCGTCAGCATGATGGTACGGATACCGGTGTAGCGGCGGAAAAGCACAAGAAGAATGTTTATGCCCAGTGCCAGCAGCACTGCGTAACCAACCCATGAGTAGTTGTCACCCATAGTTTCCATGGTCGCCATCATGGATGTGTAAGGGTCGATGACAGAACCCGTAAGACCGTGGTACTCAGACAGCTTTGAGATGACAGGTTTGAAGCCTGCAACCAAAGTACCGGCACCAACCTGGACCAACATAAAGCCGACAATGGTTTTAATTGATCCTTTGAGGATAGTTGTCGCGTCTCTTCTAAGCAGCCAGTACCCGATAAGGGTGACCAGTCCCAGCAGCAGAGGTGCTTTGGTCATAACCTGACTGTAAAAAATGTAGAAGATATCGTACAAGAACTCCATATCTTTACCCCTTGATAATATCTTTGTTGTTATGTGGATACCCAAACCACCTCAACATGCTCATCTGTGTAACACCTTGATTCCTTTTGGGTATGGGTCAGAGTGATTCAGTGATTATTTGCCTGATATCTACTCAGCTTTTGCTCACAAAACAAACCATAACAATCATAAGTAATCATTCAATGCTCATTTATGATTATTTTGATATTTATCAATTTTGCTGATTAAAAATCGCCGCATTTGATAACCACGTCACACCAAATTTATAAAAAACCAATAAATACAATAACTTAATTATTTTTGTGATTATCAGCAAAGTTTTGTGGGTGGAGAATTTGACATCATATAACCTGAGCCATAGAATCAAAACAAATCAAAAATAATCACCAAGTAATCACTTGATGAAAAGATAAGGTGATAATCATGAATGAAGTTCAAAGACATCACGCAATTTTGTCTTTGCTGGATGAAAAACGAACGATCAATATCGCGAACATTATTGATAAGTTTCACGTCTCGCCTGCTACGGCGCGTCGCGATATCTCTAAGCTTGATGAGCTGGGTAAATTAAAGAAGATACGTAACGGTGCTGAACGCATTGAGGTTAAAAAGAAAAACTGGACGCCGCTGAACATCAACAGCACGGATCATTTCCACGAGAAATCCCAGATTGCCCTCAAAGCAGCAGAGCTCTGCCAGCCTGGTGACAGCGTTGTCATCAACTGCGGTTCAACCGCCTTCCTGCTAGGCCAGAAGCTCTGCGGTCAGGATGTTCAAATCGTTACTAACTATTTCCCGCTGGCCAGTTACCTAATCAATGAAGATCATGAGAATGTCATCATCATTGGCGGTCAGTACAACAAAGCCCAGCATATCTTCCTGAATCCGGCCCCGGATGCACTAGGCGGATATGCCGGCCACTGGATGTTTACCAGTGGCAAAGGACTTACCGATGCTGGGCTATATAAAACCGACATGCTGACGGCTGTTGCCGAACAGCAAATGCTGGAACAAATCGACAAGCTGGTTGTTGTTGTCGACAGCTCCAAAGTCGGGCATCGAACAGGCATGCTATTTTGCCCGGCAACTAAGATCGACATTGTTATAACCGGTAAGGATGCCGATCCAAAAGTCATCAAGACGATTGAAGAACAGGGAACCCAGGTGATCTTAGTGTAGATATTGGCGTCACCGTTACTTCCGGTCCGGATATGAATTAATTATTCCCTTCTCCGACTATCCGGGCTGGAGTAACTCCCTCAGATTAAAGAACAAAACTGCTAAGTGTCTTAACCGTGCGTTAAGACGCTCAGCCCCCTACATCCAAAATTTGTCTTTTAACGTTGTGAAAGAAAAGGTGTTGCTATGAGTAATGTAAATGAAATCACCCGCGAGTCATGGATTTTGAATACTTTCCCTGAGTGGGGAACCTGGCTTAACGAAGAGATCGAACAAACGGTTGTTGAGCCGAATACTTTCTCTATGTGGTGGCTGGGTTGTACCGGTATTTGGCTGAAGTCAGAGGGCAACACCAATATTTCCATCGACTTCTGGTGTGGTACAGGTAAAAAAACCCGTAAGAATGCATTCATGAAACAGCAACACCAGATGATGCGTATGGGTGGTGTACGCGCACTCCAGCCTAACCTGCGTACCTCAATTTTCCCGATGGATCCGTTTGCGATCAAAGAAATTGATGCTGTGCTGGCTTCTCACGATCATGCTGATCACATTGATATCAACGTTGCCGCGGCTGTACTGCAAAACTGTGGTGAGCACGTGAAATTCATCGGCCCGCAGGCTTGTGTCGATCTGTGGACTGGCTGGGGTGTACCTGAAGATCGCTGTATTGTTGCTAAAGTTGGAGACTGTATTGAAATCGGCGATATGAAGATCAAGGTTTTAGACTCTTTCGACCGCACTGCGCTAGTCACTCTGCCAGCCGGTACTTCATCTAATGATAAAGAGATCCTCGACGGTATGGACGCACGAGCGGTGAACTACCTGATCGAAACAACCGGCGGTTCTGTTTACCACTCAGGTGACTCACACTACTCGAACTACTACGCTAAGCACGGTAATGAATACCAGATTGATGTTGCCCTTCTTTCTTACGGCGAAAACCCTCGCGGCGTTACTGACAAAATGACCGCTTCTGATATCCTGCGCGCCGGTGAGTCACTGGACTGCGAAGTGGTGATCCCTTTCCACCACGATATCTGGGCCAACTTCCAGAATGACCCGCGTGAAATCGAAGTACTCTGGAAGATGAAGAAAGATCGCCTGCAATACGGCTTCGCGCCATTCTTCTGGCAGGTTGGCGGTAAATACACTTACCCTACCGACAAAGGTCGCATGCACTTCCAGCACTTCCGTGGATTCCGCGATATTTTCACTGATGAACCGGAACTGCCATACAAAGCATTCCTGTAATTTCACACAACAGGCATTGTGACGGTAACGCCACTCGTCACGGCTAAAATACAAAGCCCCCGCCATGAGCAAGCGGGGGCTTCTTCGTTGCGAAAGACCGTAATTAAGCGACTCTTTTCAGCCTGAGCACGTGATAAATATTAATCATCGCGCAAAAGGCATTCAGCAGAGCGACTGGCAATGCGTCAATAAATACACCGTAAACAACAAACATCATGCAGCCGCAGAAATTAAAATACCGGAGCCTTTCCATATTGGTCATCAGCAATGAGATGCCAACCAGAAGGGAGCCTATATATCCGATGATTTCTACATCGAACCCGAGGGATTGCGTATCAAACATAATTAAGCCCTGATTGCAGTTTCAAACGCCAGCAGCATCATGTTGTCGAAAGTCGTTTCGCGCTCCTGTGCCGTGGTTTCTTCTCCGGTGACGATATGATCCGACACGGTAAGAATACTCAGGGCTTTTACCCGGCTTTCGGCTGCAATCGCAAACAGTGCCGAGGTTTCCATTTCCACTCCTAAGATATTCATATTCTGTAATGCAGGCAGAAGGTTATCGTCACATCCGTAGAATAGATCATTGGTGAAGATATTGCCGAAATGCACTGCTATTTGTTGCTCTTGGGCTATATCGGAACAGGTCTTCAGCAACTGGAAGTGGGGCACTGCAGCATAGTCGTACCCGGCAAAACGAGTACGGTTCGTTATGCTTGCCGTACCGGCACCAGTAGCAACTACAATATCGCGGACATGAACATCATCAGCCACGCCACCGCAACTGCCGATACGAATCAGGTTTTTCACCCCGTACTCTTTAATCAGCTCATGGAAATAAATAGATGCTGACGGGATCCCCATACCATGACCCATTACTGAAATACGCTTGCCCTTGTAAGTGCCGGTGTAGCCAAACATATTTCTGACATCCGTAACCAGCTCAGCATTTTCCAGGTAATTCTCGGCAATATATTTCGCACGTAACGGATCACCCGGCAACAGTACAGTTTCAGCGAATGAATTTGGTGCAGCATTAATATGTGGTGTCATAGTGATGTCCTTAACAGTAATTTCGTTCGCTGCTATATTAGGCAAGTCTCCTTTTTCTTATTAAGGACAAATGTCTGGATCACGCCTTCTCCCTTCACATTTCAGATATCACGGATTATGACGATTAATAACATTGCCCTTGAAGGGCATCAGGAACTGACGAAACTAATTAAAAGTCAGACCTTTAAGACAAGGCATTTGGAAGAAGGTGATTTCATTGTCAAACAAGGGCAGGCAATCAGTGACGTGTACTGGGCAGATCTCGGTCAGTACACCATCCGTCACACCGCATCAAACGGCAGATGCCTCAACCTCGGCTTATTCTTTTCGATTGACCGCCTTTTCGGAGAGGTTGAACTGTTAACTGGCCAACCCTGCCAGTTTGACGTCATCGCAACCGAACCGATGGATATCCTGATCATTCCGTCCGGTACAATGACAGAAATGATGCTGAGCGATCCCCGTATTGCATTCTGGGTATCAAAATCGCTTTCCGTTCGCTATCAAGAAACCATGACGATTGCGATGAACCGAATTCTCCACCCGCTGGTTTACAACGTCGCATGGGATATAGAACAACGCCATTTACAGAATATTCCGCAGGTAAACTTTTCTCTGGTCCATAAAGAAGCACAGCGTTTCGGCTGTTCGGAGAGGGTTTACAGCCGAGTCGTTAAACAGCTTATTGATGCCGAATTGGTGAAAAAAGAAAATAACCGGCTGGAAGTCATCAATATCGGAAAACTCAGCCGATTTCTGGCATCGTGATACTTAATTCTAGATATAACCCACCCGGCAGGAGTTACAACGTCACAGAAAAAGCAGAGGGCGACAATCAACAGGCTCAACAATCAACAGGCTCAATGTTGATATCAGACTGCCAGAAGACTGTGTCTTCTTTCCTCACAATGGCATAACGAAAACTTTGTAATGCGATAAAGGAAGATAAATTAAAGAGTTCAGGTTATTAAATCCTAACTCTTATAACCCCTATCTATAAAAGAAAGTACAAACAGCGAATTCAGCCAGAAATGTAAAGCCGACATAACAACCGTTTTCAGATGTTTAGTTATTATTGATCACAAAAATAACACTATATATTTCACCACAAAAAACAGGACTAATATTGATTACAGTGATTGTCTGTGTTTCGAATTTATTAATTGTTCTATTAATTACATCAAATTCCATTCACACATCACAATCAATTTTATCTGCATTACCTAAATATATTAATCATTAATACCGAATGTGATTCAAAGGTGGAATTATGGCTTATACCAAAGATCAACTCATGCTCGCATTCAGCTACATGAGCTATTACGGCATCACCCATACAGGCACTGCACAAGAAAATGCCGAACTCATACTAAACAAAATGAATCAGGCTTTAAAAGAATGGAAACCTTTTCAGGATGATGACTGGGAGGTTGTCTGGGGCCCGGCAGTTTATACCATTCCTTTTACTATCTTTAATGATGCCATGATGTACGTGGCACAAAAAAAAGGTGTTGAAGGTGAATATGTAATAGCCATTCGAGGTACTAATCCGGTATCGATTTCTGACTGGTTGTTCAATGACTTCATGGTAAGAAAAATGAAGAAGTGGCCATATGGTTCTGTTGAAGGCCGCAAAATGAAAATCTCCAAGAGCACCAGTTATGGTCTGAAAACCCTGCAAAAACTGAAGCCTAAATCAGGTATTCCCGGCGAAGGGAAAACTGTTCTGCAATTCCTGAACGAGCAGATTGGTGAAGAGGGTGAAGCCAAAATCTGCGTTACCGGGCACAGTAAAGGCGGCGCATTATCCTCCACTATGGCGTTGTGGTTGAACGACATTCAGGGTAAAGATCTCTCCCCTAACATCGACATTTCAACTGTACCATTTGCCGGACCAACAGCCGGTAACGCTGCTTTTGCCAATTACTTTGATGAGCAGCTTGGCGATAAATGTTCCCGTATTGCTAACTCATTAGATATAGTGCCATATGCATGGAACACGAAATCGCTGAAAAAACTGAAGTCGTTATATTTATTTGAGCTGCCACCGGTATTGCCTTCGCCATTCCAGCGGGCTTTGATCACAGGGATGATTGCCGAAACCAAGTTTAAAAAATACAAACAAATAAAAGCTGAAACTCCTGCATTGGAAGGCCATTTCAATCCATTATTAATTGAATACTTGGTGCAAGCTGCATATCAACATGTTGTCGGCTATCCGGAACTCATGAATATGAAGGATGATATTCCTTTAGCTGACATCTTCGAAGATGCTATTGCGGGTCTGTTGTAGATGTATATAAAATCGAATTATCAATAAGGAACAAAGGCCCGATTATTTCGGGCCTGATTGTTATAAACCACACAGTGGATTCTTACTCAATATTAAAGATGAGTAAGGTTAGAATGCACCAGATCACTTCAACTTAAACTTATTCACAACAGTGATCAGCTGGTTGTTTGCCGAAGCCAGATTATTAGTTTCACTAACTGTTGCCTCACCACTCTCAGAAAGTTCTCCGACAATTTCTCGAATAGCTGCCATATTGCGAGTAATTTCATCGGCAACTGAGCTTTGCTCTTCTGCTGCGGTTGCAATCTGTGTATTCAAATCATTAATCTGAGTAACAGACTGAGCGATAGTATCCAGATCCGTTGCCACCAAAGAAGTGTTCTCTGCCGTTTGCTCACAAGTAGCCTTTGTCGCTTCCATCGCCGTAATCGCTCCGTTTGAACCAGTATGGAGCTTACTTAATGTTTGTTCGATTTCTGCCGTACTGGTTTGTGTTCTGGCGGCAAGGGCTCTTACTTCATCCGCAACCACAGCAAAGCCTCGGCCCTGCTCACCAGCGCGGGCCGCTTCAATCGCAGCATTTAACGCCAATAGGTTCGTCTGATCAGCAATTTCACCAATCACCTTCAGGACATTAGTAATATCGGAAGTATCTTTTCCGATTTCTGTAATACTGTCAGATGTATTTTCAACATCAGCAACTAATTGAGATACGGTATCAGTCGCATTAGTTACCACATCCTTAGAAGCCGACACTTGTGAATTTGCATTATGAGTGATCTGAGATGCCTGAGAAGCACTGTTAGCAACATCATTTGCTGTTGCACTCATTTCTTCAATTGCGGTAACAACCTGTTCTGTTTCAGTCGTATGGGCAACCAGAACCTCGTTATTAGCTTCTGTCTGTTTTTTCAGCTGCTCAACACTGTGGAAAATATTCTCAGAAGATGTTGAAACTTCCAGCATCAGAGACTGCAAATTACCGATAAATTCATTAATCCCTGCCGAGATCTGTCCGAGATCATCATTACTGGTTACAGGCAGTCGACGAGTAAGATCACCGTTACCTTGCGACAAATCGATGATAACTTCTTTCAGTGAAAGAATTGGGCGATAAAGAATATTCAGTAAGACATAAATCAGCGCTGCTGCGACCGACAGCATCACCAGTGAAGAAACTACCGACCCCGACAGGGCTTCATCTACTTTCTCGTAAGCAACGGCTTGATCAATAACAATCAGCAAATACCACTTCTTACCGTTCACCAAATCAATTTCTTTGGTAAAAGCCAGCTTATCAATGCCATCCTGCACAAAAGAAAACGAGCTGATTTCATTAGACAGCATCTGGCGCTGAACATCTGCCATATCATGCTCAGCAAGGGTGGTTCCCAATGTCAGCTCAGAAGAAGTCGACGCCAATACTTTACCAGTTGCATCCAAAATCGAACTTGCCGCTCCCGGAAAATCTACACTTTCAACCGTATCGGCCAGAATAGACAGCTCGATATCGCCCATCACAACACCATCACTCAACTTTTTAGCGATAGAGACAATATTTAGTCCTGTTTCGGAGTCGGTATAAACATCCGTCAGATTTAAGCCTTCAGTGCGCTTGGCCATTTGAAACCATGGACGGGTTCTTGGATCATATTTGGTGGTATCTGCCACACCATTAATCCAGCGCCCGCTTACAGCTGTTGAATAAGCAGTACCATCGTCAAAACCAAAATAAACGCCCGTTAATTCACCGGCATCCATGGTGTACCTTGCGATATCAACATAATCTTCTTTATGCATCCCCTTTTCATAAGTTTGGGACAATGAATTGATTATTCTCGCTTTACTCTTAAACCAGGTTTCAATTTTCTTTGCTTCATAGCGAATTGTTGAAAGTGACTGGGTATTTATACTATCAATTGCACTTTGTTTTAAATCACCATATGCCATCCAATTAGATGCAAGCAAACACACAGTAACCATCATTATAATTGAAATAATGATCGTTTCTTTAAAGCCCAGGGATTTCATTTGTTTAACCTTATTGAAAGTAATAATACGCTATTAGCAGTTAATCAGCTTAAGATTCTGTGCTGGTTACAACATCAAAATAGCACCGTACACATCAAAGCCATAAAATGCTTTATATTCAAAGCATTAAAAATGCAGTGAACGATTTATAATTTAATAGGAAATATCAAGAAGCGACGTGACGAGAAAAAACTTAAATATTTTTCCTGGAAAGTTAAAAATAACCATCCATACAAATAAGAATCAATATCACAAGAAAGATGATAGCAAAATATTACTTATCCAAGAAAACATCAAATTAAAAAGAAAAACTGAATAGAGTGACTATAAATAATAAACTTACTGACAATTGGATATATCTATAACTCGTCATGCTATGGCTTCACGATTAACAAGTAACAATCTAAAAACAATAGCTTAATATCAAGAGTCAAGCCCTTGTATAGGCAAGGGCTTTTATAGCTAAAACTAGATTTGTACAATAATGAGATTGATATTCATATTCTTTAAAGTCTGAACATAATCATCAGGAATACCAGAGTCAGTAACGAGTGTATCAATATGATCAATTTCGCGAATCAGATGATGACTTCGTTTACCAAATTTACTTGAATCCGCAACAGCAATAACCTGATCAGAAACCTCACACATCAAACGGTTAAGGCTAGCTTCCTGTTCATTATGTGTTGTAATTCCTGAGCGAAAGTCGAAATCATCTACACCCAAAAATACTTTATTGAAGCGATAATTCTTCAAACCGGCTTCAGCCTGTGCCCCGGTGAAAGATAACGTTTTTTTTCGCAGAGCGCCTCCGGTCATCAATACTTCGACGCCGGTTTTTGACGACAGCTCAACTGCCACATCCAAGCCATTAGTCATTACTATTACATTTTCAACATTGGAGATATTGGCTGCGATTTCGCGCGTTGTTGAGCCAGAATCCAGAATGACGATATCTCCATCTTCGATCAATCGCGAAGCAGCCTCCCCAAGTAAGGTTTTAATCCCCACATTTTGACGACGCTTTTCATGAACATTCAGTTCCGTAATTCCACCGGTGTTAGATATGGCTGCGCCATGCGCCCGCACAATGTAACCATTTTTCTCAAGAAAACTGAGATCACTTCGAATGGTGACAGTGGAGACATTAAACCTCGAAGCAAGGTCCTCGACGAGGGCTTTACCATCTCGGTTTACCACATCGACTATTTCCATACGTCTTTCGACAGCACTTTTCATTTTATCTAGCCTTCTTACGAAATCAGCAATGCACAATTTCAAATACAACTTATACGCAAATAACCTTAATCGCAGGGTTCAGATTAATTTCACTAAACTGTAAATATCAATCCGATTAGTCAGAGAGATAGCCGACAACCTTTATTTTTTCTTATTACACCTGCAAACAGATTAGACCATATCATAACGTTCCAAAATAGAACTGCCAAACAACTCTTCCGCTTTCATTAAGAAACTAATTATCTGATATTTATGAATATCTGGTAGTTATTATCACTAGTAGTTAGGGATAGAGTGATTACAACAACATTAGTGGTTAGCCAGGATAATATATATGACAAATTGATGAATCTGTTTGGTATGAAAACCGAACTTATTAATTCAGTTCTTGATGGTGACAGCGATCAGGGGGGAGTAATGCCAGCCTTAAAGAGTACACTTTCAAAAGCAGATGTTAATGATATCTTTGAGTACATTAAAAGCATCAATGGGCGTGTTATGAAATAACGCCCCAAAACGGGGCGTTATCAGTTCGTTATTCAATCGATCTCTTCATAAGTCTTCGTCATTTCTGCCGGGGCGATACCATAGCCGCCGTCCGTCAGATAACCATCTTTGTAGACCGTCATTCCCTGCTCATTCCATTCAACGGCAATGATGGCAGTTTCACCATCTTCACTGCCCAGCAGGGTCAGAATGTCGTCCGTGATAGGAATAGCTTTAATGGTTTTTGCTCGCTGGAAAGGCATGAATCGCATCTGATCTGGCAATTCGCCGTAAGTTTCCTGCCACTTCTCTTTTGGTACCAGCCATTCATTAAAAACTGCACCGCTAACCGGCTCTGGATTACGGGCAATCACAACATCCGATGAAATCACATTCTCAGTTTCCAGTTTTGGCTTACCGTTTTCATCAGCCACATAAGTAGGAATATCCCGACCAATCTCACTCGGGTGAGGCAAGCGACCCAAAGTAAACGCCTTTTTACGAAACACTTTCGCTGAATAAAACTCCGCCATTACCTCAGGAATATCCTGAAAAGTAACCGGCTCAGTTTCAGCTGTTGCGTAAAAGCTTGATAGACTCAATAAAGCAGTTAAAGCTGTCGCAAGCAGTACGTTTTTCATTTTGTGTCTCTTTCTGTATGGCATTCGGCAAGATGATTCTAATCCAAATCCCTCTTTAACATAACTCCTTATATTAAAAAGAGTTTGAATCGACACAAAATCCGGCTCAAGATCCCGGTTTAGCCACCGCTTTCATCTTTCCGAACACAGAAAAAATCCCAAGCACCAAAATACCGGACAAAATACCAATCACAGCATTGAGAAACGCAGGCAACATAATAGCGTTGCCAGGCATCATATCTGTCTGCTCCGTAAGATGATGAATGAGCTCATGGGAATTCGGAATACTATGAACCACAATACCACCGCCAACCAGAAACATCGCAACTGTACCGACAACTGACAGCGTTTTCATTAAATAAGGCGCAGCATTGATTAATCCGTTCCCCAGCGCATGGACATAAGTTGAGACGTGGTTATTTCTGACTAAATGCAATCCCCAATCGTCAAGTTTTACTATCCCGGCCACCAGCCCATATACCCCAGTTGTCATCAGCACCGCGATCAAGCTGACAACAAGAAGCTGGGTAACCAGACTGCTACCCTGAACCGTTCCTAATGCGATCACTATAATTTCAGCCGAAAGGATAAAATCGGTTCGTATTGCTCCTTTGATTTTCTCTTTTTCAAACTCAACCAAATCGTCGGCCCTGTCCATTTTCTCCAGCAGATCTGACTCTTGCAAAACCGGAGAGTGCAGTAACTTTTCAACGATTTTCTCAGCCCCTTCAAAGCACAAGAAAAGACCACCGAGCAATAACATTGGGGTGGACAGCCACGGGGAAACCGCGCTAATCAACAATGCCGCCGGCACAAGGATGCACTTATTACGAAAAGAACCTTTTGCCACCGCCCAGACGACCGGAATTTCCCGCTCAGCCCTGACGCCGGACACCTGTTGTGCGTTCAGAGCAAGATCGTCTCCCAACACACCCGCGGTTTTCCTCGCCGCCACTTTGCTCATTACAGCAACATCATCGAGCACTGTCGCTATATCATCTAAAAGGGTTAATAAACTCGCTCCGGCCATTTTCACTCCTGAGAATCAGTTTTTTATAAACATAGCCAACGTTTCTGTTTTTGCATATAGCAAATCACGCACAAATAACTGACATACTTCACTTTTTTGTGACAATACGTGAACCAGTAAAGTTACTTGTTCACTTGAAACTATTTAGGAGTTAATCAGTAGAGTCCGTTCTTTTTTTATCCATGACTTTCGCTCCATATTTTTCAGGGATACTGGCAATTCTCAGACAAGAGGCACAGCCAACAACTGCTACAGTTAAGCCAGAATGAAATTTTCTGAACCTAATCAGGCTTACAGGCAGGAATACAGATGCCAGATGAACAGCAAGATCCGAAAAAAACACCGGATATCCAGAACTGGATTATCAATGCCGTACTGATTCTTGGCCTGATCATGTTTTATTTTTTGCTAACGAATGACTCCGCCAAGTCACCATCCGAGGCTGTTCCTTACAGTGAATTCAAAGCATTGCTCACTGACGGAAAAGTGGCATCGGTCACCCTTAGAGGCAATAAAGCCGAAGTCACCTTATTGCAGGAAGAACCCATCGGCCCACAGAAAACCCTGAGCCGAAAGTTTGAAACCCGCATACCCGATATTGGTGATGAGAGCCTGCTTCCGGCCCTTGAAGCACAGCGCATTGTGCTTAGAGTACAACCACCAGATGAAAACAAAGGATTATGGTTGATCCTGCTGAACCTGTTGCCATGGATCGTGATCATTGGCTTCTGGTTCTGGGCTATCAACCGGGCACAGCAAAACATCACCGGCGGGATTGGAGGCAAAGGCAAGCTGGACTCCTTCCTGCGCGGTTCACCTCGCAAGTCAGATATCCCAAATGTTAATTTTGATGATGTCGCCGGGCAGGACTCTGCCAAACGAGAAGTATCAGAACTGGTTGAGTTTCTCAAACACCCATCTCACTTTCGTCAGCTCGGAGCCGAAGTGCCACGCGGAGTGCTAATGATGGGGCCACCGGGTACAGGAAAAACCTTAATGGCGCGGGCTCTGGCTGGTGAAGCTGGTGTCCGTTTCTATTCAATTTCCGGCTCGGAGTTTATTGAAGTTTTTGTCGGAGTGGGGGCTTCACGCGTCCGCCATTTATTTGAGGAAGCCAAAGAAAATTCACCGGCCATTATCTTTATTGATGAACTGGACAGCATCGGCCGCACCCGTGGCACAGGGCTCGGCGGCGGCCATGATGAACGAGAACAAACCCTGAACCAAATACTTGCTGAAATGGACGGATTCAGCGGCCATGAAGCCATCATAGTACTTGGAGCAACCAACCGTCCTGATGTACTCGACCCGGCATTACTACGCCCAGGCCGTTTCGACCGCCATGTGGTATTGGAGCTACCGGACCGCAACGACCGCATTGCTATTCTGAAAGTCCATAGTCGAAAAATGCCGCTTGATGATGATGTCAGCTTTGAACAGCTATCAGCCGGGACACCCGGTTTCTCCGGAGCCGATATAAAAAATTTGGTAAATGAAGCAGCAATGTTCGCTGCCCGTGATAAAGCAGACAAAGTCTGCATGGCACACTTTGATGAAGCCAGAGATAAACTGATGCTAGGAACGGTGCGCACTCTGGCAATCCAGCCAGACGAACGCCATCGTCTTGCCATTCATGAATCCGGACACACCTTAGTGGCCTATTTCCAACCCGACGCTGATCCGATTTATAAAGTCAGTATTATTCCTCGCGGTCGAGCTCTCGGTGTTACTCACCAGTTGCCGGAATATGAGCGTTATACCTTGTCTGAGGACTATTTAAGAGCCCGATTAGCAGTAATTCTGGGCGGGCGCAGTGCTGAGCAAGTCATGCTGGGGACAATCAGCTCCGGTGCCGATGATGATATAGCCCAAGCCACCGCATTGGCACGGGCCATGGTTTCCCGCTGGGGCATGTCGAAGGAAATTGGCCCGGTAGATCTCCGAGACAGCGAATCGCATCCGTTTTTAGGTAAAGAAATCGCCCAGCCCCGACACTTTTCCGAAAGTTCGGCCCGCTCTGTCGACAAAGCAGTAAAAGCATTTCTTTCTGAAGCGGAAAAGCAGGCGATAGATTTAATTGGCACCCACAAGAAACAACTGGAAAGCTTAATTCAAGAACTCGAAGAACATGAAACCCTCGACGGAGAGCAGATTAAAGTATGTTTAGGAGATAAGGTTAGTTCGATAAAAACCAACAGTACAAAATCGAAAGAGGTGCGTGATTAGGGAACAACTTTACCAGCCACTAAATAACCAATAATTACAAATCCATACAATCAAAGCATTAACCTTCACTCACATTTGGTCGTTTTCTGTTAAAAAGAGCCAATAAAAATAAGGACTAAAGAGCCAAATGAACATTTCAATGCACACAGCATCTCTCTTCAGGGACTTTCAACAACCAGTCTCACCAAATTCTCAAGCAGAGGCAAACAAACACAACAAGCTTGCTGAAACAGATAACCCGTCAGGGATCAATCTTAATAACCCAGCACCAATCTCTGCTATCGACCATGCTAAAAACCTCAATATCCAATTAAAGAAAAGTGTAAGCAGCGTTACCAAAGAGCAGCGTACAGAGAAAGATGACAAAGAAAAAAGCCAAATCGAAAAGCTGAAAGAACGCCTGAACAAAGAGATTGAAGAGCTGATAGAGCAAATAAAACACTTAGCAAAGTTCGATAACGAGCCAGCACAAAAGCTCAAAGAAAATCTTCAGAGCCGCCTTATTCAAGTACAAGAGCAACTCAATAAGATCATAGAAGAAGAGCAAAAGAAAAAAGAACGTGAAAAAAATATGCGTTAGTTGTACCCAAAGGTCTGCTACTGGCAGACCTTTTGTAGAAACTATTTCACGTATTTGCCCGATTTACCGACTTCATAAAAAAACACAGTCAAAGCCCGGCCTGCATTTTCCGGTGTCAGCGGTCCCAATACGGCGGGCCGCTGGCAAAAGAACAGTAGTGGAAATCAAAAAGATATAAGACAAACAAATAAGCCTCTGATTCTTTATCTTCCATTAAGGTGAATTAACACAAGTTCAATACAAAGGTTTAATATTGCGGTTGGTACGAAAAACATTTTCAGGGTCCCACTTAGCCTTAATTTCTGAAAGACGTTTTAGCCCTTTACCCAAAGCTGCCTCCATTCTTTCAGGACCTTCATCTTCAACCAAAAAGTTAATATAGGTCCCTCCGGTTGAGAAAGACTTCATATCTTCCCACGCCCGCCTTGCCCAATCTATATTCTGCAGGTCATCGTTTTCATCTTCCCAGGATCCGGCAAGATTAAGTACAAAATGCGCATTGCGGTTACCGACTGGCGAATGTTCATCCTCTAATCTGTTCAGTGCTCCTGCCAAATGAAACAAAATAACGGCCGAGTGAGGCGAGGGAATCTGAGCTGCATGATCCATCACTTTCTGACATAAATTATCTTCCACAGCAGGCAGGTATTCACTCTTCCAATAATAGCGACGCCCCTTAGGCTGCGTTGCATCAAGCAATGACTGCAACTGCGTATAGGGCCTACGCATCAGAATATCACCAATCGGATTACCCAGAGATTTAATAGGGGCTATAATTTTTTCACCCAACTCAAGATCACCACTATAACAAGCAAGCATAATGACAACTGGCTTACCGTGATATTCCTTTGGCAACCAAGGAGCCGGAGGTGCAGGACGCATCAACAGTGCAAGAGTAAGTTCCGGTGGTGCATTTTCAGTAAGCTCTCGGTACAACTTCAACACATTAGGTGCCTCACTGGCTGGCCATGCGACAGGTCCACCAATAATCTCTTCTCCCAAAGGGTAGAGTTTGTAATCAATACCGGTTACAACACCAAAGTTTCCGCCTCCGCCTCTAAGCCCCCAAAATAAATCTGAGTTTTCCTGCTCACTGGCATGAACTAATTTTCCTTCGGCAGTTACGACATCCATCCCCACCACATTATCGGATGCCCAGCCCCAACGTCGTGTCAGGTAACCAAAACCGCCTCCCAAAGTGAGGCCGGTGATTCCGGTTCGAGATACAAACCCCAGAACTGCCGCTAAATTATGTACCTGTGTCTCTCGATCAACATCTCCGAGTAAACATCCCGCCTGGGCATGAGCAACTTTTGTTTTTACATCGACCCACACACCACGCATCAGGGACATATCAAGCATCATGGCTCCATCAGCAGTTGCCAGTCCGGCGATATTATGACCACCACCTTTTACACAAAGCAGTAAATCATGTTCACGTGCAAACTGTACGCATGTCATCACATCGCCTACACCGATACACCGAACGACAAACGCGGGATAATGATCAATCATCGCATTCCACACCGTGCGAGATTCTTCATACTCTGAATCACAGGCAAAGATCAGTAAGCCATTTAATTTCGATTTCAATCCATCCAGCTCTTGCTGAGACAGTTCAACCTCAGAGCCACTCAATGTTTTAACTTTCACCGTGAATCCTCCAATCCTAAGCCATCAAGCTCTATAAGTACGTGCATGAGACATTAGATTTAGGGATAACCGTTACCCAGAGCTTGTAGCCATATCAATCTTTCAAAAGATCACACTAAATTACGTTTAATACGTAAGTTCCAGTTCTGTGAATACACGCGCTGCTCACCCTCATAAGCGTCAAGTTCAGCATCCAGATAAAAGTAGGATTCATCGCAATGCAGCAGCGTTCGCGTGACGGTTTCAACCGACCAGTCTCCCCGCTCAAATCCCCACCGCCACTCCGTCCGCCCTTTCGGTGACTGAAAGTCATCACACTGATAGGAGTACCATTCTTTTGCTTGGCGGTTGACCACCATATCTATATCTTCGAGCCGATAAGTACCGTTATCGTTAATCACTTCCAGAGTTGATAAGTCCTTATCCAGCTCTCTGATCACCCGCCAATTATGATGCCCCTCCTTCATCTGCTGTTTGGCACCACTGGCTGATTGCTGAACTGGTTCAAATAAAACTGTTTCTTCTCGAGGTGAGCGAACTGGCAGGCTCAGTCGGCCATAACCGGTATAAATTGAAAGCTGAACCGGTTCACCCGGTGGCCAGGCCAAAGGGAAATAGGAAGAAGAAATCGAGAGCCGGATACGATGTCCTACGGGGAACGTTTGAGCCACATCATTCAACTGTACCCGAACTCGATAACGCTTATCGGGTTCAAGTGGTGTCGGCTGTTCATGGCTGTCCCTGTGGGTTAAATTCAGCAGACCATAAGTCACTCGTGAACTTTTGTTATCAGGATGAACATCGCACAATCGCACCGCCAGCATTGCTACAGGTTTATTGGCCGACAATTCCAGTTCAACCACCGGGGCTCCCAGTATTTCTAGCGGAGCTTCCAAAGGGGCGCTAGTAAAGAGTAAAGCCCCTCCGTCCTCTTCACGCTGATCATGCGGCAGATCCGGTGTTGCGCTGTAAGAACACCACTTACCGGCAAATAATCCGGTGCTTAATGGCGATTGTAATACCAACCTTTCTTCAGAAACGCTCTGAGCCTTATCCACCAGACTATATTTTGCTAACAAAAACGTCTCTTCCCCGATATTTTCTGAAGGCCAGGTCGGTTCGCTAACCCAGCGCCCATAGCGCTGATGATAAAAAGTTGATGGCGGCATGCTGTCGAGCATCCAGGCACGCAGCATGGGTTCATCCATAATATTGGTTTCTATCCCCTTCAGCCATTTATCCCACCAGCGAAGGCATTCCTGTAAAAAACCAATTGCAGGCCCCGGCACACCAATATGCGGGTACTTATGGCTCCAGGGGCCGATCAACCCCATCCGTGGTACAGTCAACTTATCGAGTAAGCGAAACACAGCATTACTATAACCGTCGGCCCAACCACTTACTGCCATCACAGGAACAGTAACCTGAGAGAAATCTTCACAAATAGAGCCATGTTTCCAGTACTCATCACGATGCTGGTGCTGTAGCCAGGTATCAAGCCACAACCCGCTCCCCTGAAGACGCTCAAACCACATCTCACGCCATTTTTCACCCACAATCTCAGGATCCGGCGGTAAAGAGTTATAAGCGAACATGGTCGATGCCCATGACAGGTTATCACCCAGTAAACAACCTCCCATGTAGTGAACATCATCGGCATAACGATCGTCAGTCGAACATACACTAACAATCGCTTTAAGGGATATAGGCTGCATGGCTGCAATCTGGAGCCCGTTAAAACCTCCCCAAGAAATCCCTATCATCCCGACATTACCATCACACCAGGACTGCTGTGCTAACCAGTCAATAATGGCAACTCCGTCATCCAGCTCCTGCTGTAAATACTCGTCAGTCATCACACCTTCCGAGTCTCCACTGCCACGAATATCAACCCGGATACAAGCATATCCATGCCCGGCAAAATAGGGATGGAAGGTCTCATCCCTCAGGCGTACACCATCACGTTTACGATAAGGAATATACTCCAGGATAGCGGGAACAGGCCGGGCATCTGCATTTTCTGGCATCCAGATCCGGGCCGCCAAACGAGTGCCATCTGGCATGGGGATCCAAGTATGTTCAATGTGCTGAATCTTATGTGGAAACTGCTCGACAACTGCCATCACTTTTTCCTTCTCTTTTATCGCATGACATACCATCCAATAAAGGACTTAGCTCCAGTCCCAGTGCCTGCTTAACATTATGGTACTTTTCCAGTAATTCATGCTCGCTGTTTCCGCCAATGAACACTTCGGCAATCTCATAGCTATAACTATCCTGATTTATCAAATCAGACAGATGCATCCCTTCATGAACATGCAGTTTAATTTCGCAGCCGGGAAACTCTCTGATAGCCGCCTGTATTTGTTGCTCAGATGGAACCTTGACCACGAATGCGTCACTATGGATTCGCCACATAAACTTCGCGGCATAACTGTACGGTCCTTGTCGGTGAGGAAAGTCTGGCTCTTTACCCAATGCCAGATCCAACATGACCTGATGGTGGGACATCCCATCAACATAATGAAAAAGCGGACAATGTGATTTTGATATCCGGGCATTAACTTCAAGCAGCCAGATGCGATCAGCCTCGCTATCCCAATAAAACTCAATATTGAACGGGCCATTATCATAGCCAATATGCTGAAGGAAGCGCTCAGTAACGGCGATCATCTTCTGCCGAATATGTAACGGAAGCATGGAAGGATATTGATAACGCGAGAAGCTGGAATTATGTTCACCTTCACGGATGGAATCGACAGTACCATAAACACAGCAGCGGCCATGATAAACATACCCTTCCAGGGTACACTGCTGCCCGTTGGATATTATGGATTCAGCAATACAGTAATTGCCGTCGACCGTCTTCACTTCACTTGGTAACTCAGCAAATTGCATCAAGTAGTTAAACGGGTCGGCAAAGCCGGCTATCTTTTGTCGTATTTCTTCAATAGCGGCATGCAACTCACTTTCATTTCGCACCATAAAACCAAGCTGAGAAGAGGCAGCTTTTACCGGTTTGAGCCAATATGGAAAAGGAAGGGATATTTGCTGGCCGGGATGATCACAAAACGGGTCAACGGCACAAAAATCAGGAATGAATTCAGGTATTACCCGACGCTGCTCAAGCCTGCTCCAATATTTATGTTCACATTTCAGTAATGCTTCAAAAGAAGGAGAAGGCAGATCAAATGACCGCCGAAATAAAGGCAACAGGGTACTTACCGGAAAGTCCCAATAACCGACAATCGCATCAACTCGACCCGGAAAACTTTTCAGCTTTTCCAGCCCCTCTTCATAAAGCGAGGGAACAGGCCTCCCGCCTCCCATTTTCACTTCATCGTAATCAAACAGAACGTGAAAACAGTAGTCCTTGGCAGATACCAGCGTTTTCATCAATGACAAATTAAACTCATCTGAGCCCAGAACAAATATATTCTTCACTGTCTGCTCCTTACTCTGAATGCTCAAAGCTTTTAGTCGCTAAACCACAGCATCTGCGTCGCGATCAAAGTATGGCAGCCAAAAGAAGCGAATGAATGATTTATTAGTAACGCCCGTGTGTTAATCCAGTCACGCCAATATGAATATATTGCTTCATTCTCAAAGAAAACAATAACACTCATGGTGTTCTGCCTACTGGAAAGTTAATACACGTTACGGCATCGCGCGTTTTATTTTGTCCCAACGACTCTGTGCTGTAATGAGCCATTGAGGTGGTGCCTTAGCAGTGCCAGCCAGCTTCAACTTGTCATGCGCCAGTGTCACATTGGCCAGCACAATTTCCTGACTCGGCTTAACATCAACCATCAGTACATGCTTGCCGGATTTCAGGACATGTTTAAACCGTCGAAACTGGTAGTGCAATTCCTGAATACCAAACAAACCACCTTCCCAAGTGGTAAGTCCCAGCATCACAATCGCCAGTATCGTAAAGGGAATCCAACCGGCACTTTCAGTAAAACCGGCCAGATAAGCACAGATAAGAACAAAGACCGCAATGCACATCCCCACTACCGCGCCAATTTCTGTTGAGTGGATGACATCATTACGCATATAGGATTTCACTGGGTGAAGATTCTGATGGCTGGCAACCTCGGCGTCATTATCGCTGAGCACATGGATTTGAGGTGAGCTGATACCACTCAGCTCCAGTTCATTTTCCACCAGCTCAAGGTCGTCTAAGTCATCGCTAATGTAAAAGACCCGTTTCATATGGCCTCCCACCTGGTTACGATCCGACATTAGTAATTCAATTTTACTACACAATACCGCAGACACCTGCCCGATCACGGCTGGCGGTTATCATTCTCTGACTTTCTCCTGACACTCACCCAAGCTATAACACATACACTAGCTGATAATTTCATCAATAGATATCAAGCGACAATGAAAAAACTGACTCTGATTAGCATCATTTTCTCAGGCCTTCTGCTAAGCGGCTGCCAGCTCACTCATATTGAAGGCGAAGTCGACGGTGTAAATATCAAAGCCTCTACCAACGACAAAAACCATCATGGCAACGGTAGCTTCTGTCCTCCGGGTCAGGCGAAAAAAGGTAACTGCTAATCAGTACGTTATCTACGAGTAAGTAGCCACAGAGCACTTCAGCAACCATTTTTATCAGCTCGCATAGCGAAATAGATCCAGCCCTACCGGGTCGATATCCGGATCTCTGCCGCTGACAATATCAGCCAAAAGTCGCCCGGAGCCGCAGGCCATAGTCCAGCCCAAAGTGCCATGACCGGTATTGGTGAACAGGTTGGCATAAGGTGTTCTACCGATAACCGGCGTGCCGTCCGGTGTCATAGGACGCAGGCCGGTCCAGAATTCCGTCTTGCTGATATCGCCACCCTGCGGGAACAGATCCTGAATCACCATAGCAATAGTCGCTTTGCGTTTCTCGCTCAGGCTCAGGTCGAACCCAGCCAGCTCTGCCGTTCCGGCTACCCGGATCCGATTATCAAAACGGGTCATGGCAACCTTGTAAGTCTCATCCATCACCGTTGATTGCGGAGCCAGATCAGGCTCGGCAACAGGCATGGTCAGCGAATAACCTTTAACCGGATAAACCGGCATATCCATTCCCTGCGACGATAGTCCCAGCGATGCCAAAACCGACACTGAGTAACACCCCATTGCCACAACATAGGCATCCGCTTTTAATTCTCCGGCACGGGTCTGCACGGATGTAATTTTCCCGTCTTGATGAATGAGCCGGTGTACTTCGGTATCAAACATAAACCGCACTCCTGCCTGCTCTGCCAATGCCGTTAACTGCTGACAGAAAAGATAACAATCACCGGTTTCATCATCCGGCAAGTACAATCCGCCAACTAGCTTGCCTTTCACTTTTGCCAGAGCAGGCTCGACATCAATACAGCCGGCAACATCAAGCAGCTGGTATCGTGTACCGCTGTCAGCCAGTACCTTTATATCTTTAGCAACAGCCTCAACCTGAGCTTCACTACGAAAGACCTGCAAGGTTCCCTTCTGACGTCCTTCATAATTCAGCTTCTGTTGCTGTCGCAATTCCTGCAAGCAATCACGGCTGTAGTTCGCAATCCGTAGCATTCTGGCTTTATTGATCTGGTATTTTTCCTGATTACAGTTAGCCAGCATCTTCGATGCCCACACATACAATTCAGGAGAAACCGACGGTTTAATCTTAAACGGCGCATGCTTTTGCAACAGCCACTTCATGGCTTTCAGCGGAATACCCGGTGCAGCCCAAGGGGATGAATAGCCATAAGAAATCTGACCGGCATTGGCAAAGCTGGTTTCTTCTGCACTTCGACTCTGACGCTCCACCACAGTCACATCATGCCCGGCCAGGGCCAGATACCAGGCTGAGGTTAATCCGATAACTCCGCACCCTAAAACAATGACTTCCATTTCACGACTCTCTTTTAACTGCGACTTAATGAAACAGAGGATGCTTTATTTACATTTACGCAACAATCGATAATATCTAACAGCAGTGTTTAGTTTTTCTAAAAGCAAACCGGAGGAGCCAATGCCAGCAATCAAGAGCAGTACCCTATCAAGCCTGGCAACTTTTGAGGTTACCGCCCGGTTTAGCAGCTTCACCAAGGCAGCTGAACATCTGCACATCACCACCGGAGCTGTCAGCCAGCAAATACGCCAGCTCGAACTACAACTTAATTTCCCATTATTTAACAGGCATTCACGAGGGATAATGCTCACAGAGCAAGGTCAGATGCTTTTCGATGTTGTTCATCAAAGTCTGACAGATATTCAAACCATGATTGCAAAGCTTCAGCAACCGACTGCCGAAGGTGAAATCCGCCTCAAGCTCACACCATCTTTTGCTTATAAATGGCTGGTTCCCAGACTTCAGGATTTCTATCAGCAGCACCCGGAAATCAAGATCCGAACCTTTGCCGAAGGTGCACTGGTTGACCATAGAGAAGCCGGATACGATTTGGTGATTGATTACTGCCGTCAGCCTCATAACAAAGGCGTACTGCTGTTACCTGAAGGGCTACAACCCGTAATGAGTCCGGAATACGAAAAAAGATTTAACTGGAATGATCCGGCCTGCTGGCGACAAGTCACTCTTTTGCATGATGCGATGCCCTGGCGCGACGCCAGGCCGGATTTTGAATGGCGCTATTGGTTTGAAAATATGAATCTCAAAGCAGATAGCGAACAGGGGCACTATTTCAACCGAACTGATATGGCTATGGCGGCAGCTGAAGCCGGACTAGGCGTTGCCATGGCCCGTTGCGCCCTGCTCAAAAACGACCTTACCAGCGGCAAACTGGTTTCTCCGTTTGCACCTGTTTCAGCCAACGCCGGCTACTACCTGATCTCGCATCACCATAACAATGCAATTGAATGCTTCATCGAGTGGCTGCAAAAATCTGCAGAAGCCTGTTCACCATTTACTTCGGTTCAATAAATTTTGCTGTTGCGCGAGCCAATAGCTGCTGCTCGTCGGTAATGCTTGCCTCTAACTGGTAAATTCCCCTGCGCTGCCCCGTCAAACGGGCTTTTAGCCGCACTTTCTGTCCAATCTCTACAGGCGTTGAAAAACGAACTGTCAGCTCAGCCGTCAATGCCTGAATACCCTGGGCAAAAAGACAATGAGTCATCGCCGCATCAAGCAAGGTGCTGATCATGCCACCATGAAGAAAACCGTCATATCCCTGATAGCGAGCACTCACATCAAAAGATGCAGATACTGAACCATCCTGCTGCGGCATAAACGTCAGCCCCAATGAATCGGGGTTATTATCAACGCGACCACAGGCAATACAATTATCGTGGGCCTGCTTTGTTATCTGATACTGCTCCATCATTTTTTCTCTTATCCACTGTTACATACCATCGTCCTATAGAAACCGCAGCTGAGTATTAGCCTTAGTAAAAAACGCTGGTTATTGGCATATGCCAGTTATACGCTTTATTTCTGGCATATGCTAGAAACCTTCACTGAGATCTTTGATTGCACGATACTTCCTGCTGACTTTATGTGGTTGTCATATTCGGCAACCACAAAACAGTCACCATACGATTAACCATACAAACAAACCGCAAAGAAAAAGGCCGCTATCGCGACCTTTGAATTACGTAGCAGGAAAATATCAGCAAGTTGCCAGCGTCCAGCCCTGACTTTGCTGCTGGGCTTGCCACAACTGCTGGTATAAACCGGGATGGCAGACCAACTCCTCATGTCGGCCACACTGAACCACTTCCCCCTGATCCAATACGACTATCTGATCGGCATTAACGATGGTATTCAGACGGTGAGCTATCATGATCACGGTTTTCTCTTTGATCAGTTCACTCAGTGCGATTTGAATTTCACTTTCGTTTTCCGGATCCAATGATGCTGTTGCCTCATCCAACAGAATGATTGGTGCGTCTTTCAAAATGGCCCTGGCAATGGAGAGGCGTTGTTTCTCACCACCGGAAAGTGTCGCGCCGCCCTCGCCGATCATACTGTCCAGCCCGTCCGGTAAGCGGGAGATAAACGACCAGCAACAGGTCGCCTTACAGACTGCCTCAACTTTCTCCCGGCTCGGATTATCCATCCCCAAAGTCAGGTTGTGATAAATAGTATCGTTGAACAGGTAAACATCCTGGAACACCATACTGATATGATCTGCCAGACACTCAGCCGTCAGGTGACGAATATCCTTCCCACCAATCGAAATCACACCGCTATCCACATCCCAGAAGCGAGCCAGCAGGCTGGTGATGGTGGTTTTACCGGAGCCGGACGGGCCGACAAGCGCAGTCAGCGTACCCGGCTTACAGTGTAAATCGACATGCTTGAGTACCACATCATCAATGTAAGAGAAGCTGACATCACTGAACTTAACGTCCGGAGTCAATCTTTGACTGATCATGCCCTGCTTCAGCTCGGGCTCTTGCAAAATAGCCTCAATGCGGTTGGCTGACTGGCGCATAAAACCGTATTCAGCCAGATACATAGCAATAGACATCAGCGGCTTGAAAAAACGACTGGAGACAATCAGGAACAGAACGAAAACCTGCGGTTCCAAATTCCCATCAATAGACAGAAAAACCCCGGTCAGTAACATCACAGCAAATCCCAGTTCGACAAACGAAATGAAACCCAGTGGTGCCAGGCCAACGATGAACTCATGCTTGAGGCTTAAGTGCTGAAGCTCCTTCAGGCGTTTATCCAGCCGGGTAAAGCGCTTACCGGCAAGGTTAAATGCTCGCAACACTTTAATCCCGAGAATGTATTCCATCAAAGATCCGTTCATTTGCCCCAGCAGCTCAAGTAACGCCCGGCTATAGCGGGTGCCGATACGTTTAAGCAGAGTAAACACCACCACAGCAACAGGCAGCCCGATACACATCGCAACCCCAAGTCGCCAGTCTTCAAAAGTCAGACCAATAGCAACCAAACTCACCAAGCTGATAGTGATCACCAGTTGGGCGAACAGGTGAGAGAAAATCTGCTCAGTGAAAGTCACATCCTGCAGCATGGTTGAGTTCAGTTTTCCCGGATCAGTTTTGAGCAAATATCCCATCGGAACCCGTTTCAGCTTCTTCGCCAGGTGATTACGCATATCTACACCAGCGTCATAGCCCAGAGAATGGCCTTCAATCGTCACCTGACGAGCAACAATCACCCTGGCCGCAAAGAGCACAACCATCACACCGCAATATGACCAAATCAGCGTCATATCCGGCGTCACGGCAAACATCTCCCTGATCACTAAATACAGAAACACATATGGCAAGCCTGTCAGCAATGCTTCAACAAAACCTAAACCAATATTCCGACCGAGGTTCAGGTTGTCATTTCCTGTCAGCAGCTTCATTTGACTAAGCATTGATCAACTCCTCTTGCTGGTGTGACTCATTCTGACGAACTGTTCGGGTAGAGAGTTCCCACAGGCGGGATTGTTGGTGAGATGCCCAAAGCGTCTGATAAACGTCATTTGACTCAAGCAGCTGCTCATGAGTACCGCTACCGACAAGACATCCCTGATCCATCACCAAAATATTATCGGCACCGACAATAGTAGAAAGACGGTGAGCAATGACAAAGACCGTTTTATTGGCAATCAAACGGCTAAGGGCTGACTGGATCTGTGCCTGATTATTGGCATCGGCATAGGCCGTCGCTTCATCGAGGATCAGGATCGGCGCATCCTTAAGCACCGCACGGGCAATAGCGATCCGCTGTTTTTCACCGCCACTTAAGGTTACCGTTTCACCAAGCTGAGTGTCATAGCTATCCGGCAAGGCCGAGATAAACTCATGGGCCTGAGCCGCTTTGGCTGCTGCAATAATCTGCTCATCCGTGGCCTTTATACCCATCGCAATGTTATCGCGCACCGACTGACCGAGCATGAAACTGTCCTGAAAGACAAAAGCCACCTGGTTCATTAAAACCTCACTGCCCAGGCTGCAGATATTCTTTCCGCCAATCTTAATTTCACCGTCACTAACATCCCAGAACCGAGCAAGCAACATGGCTATGGTTGACTTACCGGCACCGGAAGGGCCGACAATTGCGGTAAGGGTTCCTTGCGGTGCACTAAAGCTGACATTCGACAACACCTCCGGCCCCTGTTTTTCATAACGGAAACTGACATTGGAAAAATCAACACCGGCATCAGCAGGGGTACTTGCCTGGTTCGGCTCAGATAACTCTGGCGTTTCCAGCAAATCCTGTAATCGGTTAACACCTTCGAAGATTTGGTTGAGGTAACCGCTCAGCATACAGAGGTTATACAGCGGCTCCATCATGCCGACCCCCAGTAAAATACAAAGAGTGAAAGCAGCGATATCCAGGGAGCCCTGGCTCCAGAAATAAACACCAACAGGCAACAGAACCAACAGCCCGCAATCAAGCAAGGTTTTGAATGCCGCAAACGGCCAGCCGGAGTCTTTAATCCAGTTCATTACCAACTCACGGTATGCGGCGAGACTGTCGGTAAACAGAGTATGTGGCTTACCACCGGCATTAAACGCCCGGATAACAGGCATAGCTCTTACGTACTCAATAACACTGGCATTAAGTTGCTCAAGGGTTTCGTGATAGCGCTGGGTCTTTTCTTCCACACCACGGTACAAAAAGCCCTGGCTGATAATCGCTAGCGGTAACGGTATGAGCGCAACCAGCGCCATACGCCAGTCAACCGCCAACATATAAATGAAGACCACCAGCGGGGTAATCAGTGCCGATGCGGTATCCGGTAAATGGTGGGCCACAAACAGCTCAATCCGCTCAACATCTTCCGACAGGATTTTTTTCACCTGACCTGAGCTGCGCTGACTGAAAAAGCCGAGTGGCAACTTTGCCATATGGCCTAGCGCCAAAGTCCGAACTTTGTACTGAATAGCAAAAGCAGACTTATGGGAAAGCATAAGGGCGACCATCATCAGTGCATAGCGAATCAGCATGCAGACTACAGCCAAACCACACCAAAGAAAGATCTCCGCAGCCGCCAGTTCACCACCCAATAAGTGATCAAGAACAAGATAAACAAAATAGAAGGGAGCCAGTGCAAACACCGCGCTGACACTGGCAAGTAACATCGAAAACCACAGCTTGACTTTATGCTCGGCAGCTACCTGAAAAAGCCACCGGAGACTACCCATCGCTCCACGGTTCATTTAACACTCCTTATTAAATTCACCTGCACAACCAAGTCGTTTTCATAAGAAACCGACATGCAGGCGCAACTACTGACGGCATTCAATTGAATGCCGCCAATTCTCGGTCGGGGGATATCAGGAAAGAATCCGGCACCGATCTGATCACTGACAAAGGCAATTCAGATCTGGTCTGGTGTCGTCATTGATGCTGGCGGCGTAAGGCGCAGAACTGCTACTGCCAAAGCAGTGAACATATAAGAATGATAACAATTATCAATAGCGATTAATTCTAACGAATTATGAAACAACGAGCAAAGATTGTTAGGCAATATTGCATTACCAAAAGCGTTTATGTCATCGACATCACACTTATTAGAACTGAGGTGAAATTCAGCATCACTAAAACCAACATTATTGCCCTGATACTAATTGACAATTTTAGCTCTGACTTATTCCTAATAAGATTACAAAACTTGAGGCGGGATGTATTAAGTTAATATCAATATGTAAAAATGAGACACTAAATTTTTATTATTAATTTTTCCATTATGACTAAATTTGACAAACTTAAATTCAATACAAAAGTACAACCATGTATTCAAAACAAGGCAAATAATCTTGTCACGATTAAAAATCTATTAACAAGAAATTATTATAGATAATACACTATCGGAACAATTGAGACCCGAATCACGCTTGAAGCAACCACCATTAATCCATTGATATTACTAGATCACCACAAATAGATATTGAGGTAAGAGAAAAACATCAGAAAGAAAAACAATTCAAATTCAACTTTTAACTCCAACAAAAACTCACTAAACACTTTTTGATTTTTAATATTTTAGCGTAAGTTTTTTATATCACTTTAAATATTAGGGATATTTAATATTAATTAAATTATCACAAAGTTGATAAATGAGACTGGACCATTTTGCCATTATGAATAACGCGGGCGCACAACTCGTAATTTTTGAAGATATATATGGCGAATGGACGCCAGGAGCATACGATGAATAATAATAAGCTGAATAGACGGCACCGACTTGGTGTGCTGATTGCCGCAGGGTGTATACTCGGGCTTTCAAACAGCCTGGTTCATGCAGAAGTAGAGCCAGCTCCCTCATCACTCCCTATCAGTTCTCTGAAAGGTGTTCTGCCAGCACCTGTACCGGGGTTAGATAAATACATCAAAGATAAACAGGCCGCAATAGATCTTGGTAAAGCTTTCTTCTGGGACATGCAGGTAGGCAGCCAGGGGCAAAGTTGTGGTAGTTGTCACTTCCATGCCGGAGCTGATAGCCGAACCAAAAATCAGTTAAGTCCGGGATTAAGGCATACAGACGAGTCACTTCAAGAGGTATTCAACCCAACCCTTTCCGGTGGTCATGGCGGCCCCAACTATAACCTTCTAGCCTCAGACTTTCCTTTCAGGAAATATGAAAACCCGGATGACAGAAAATCAAAAGTACTCTTTGACACTGATGATGTCTCCTCTTCTCAAGGTGTCTTTGCCTCCACCTTTATTGATTTATCAGGAAACAGTTACCCGAAAGAATTTGATGATGGCAGCGAAAACTGTACAACAGATGCAGATATTTTCAGTATCAGCCATGTTGCATTACGAAAAGTCGAACCACGAAATACGCCGACGGTAATTAATGCTATTTTCAATTTCCGTAACTTCTGGGACGGCAGGGCCAATAACGTCTTTAACGGTGTCGATCCGTTCGGTTTGCGAAATAAAAACGCTCATGTACTCCGTTTTGATAAGAAAACCGCCAAACTGGTTCCTCACAAAGTAGCTCTGATTAACTCCAGCGCCGCCTCCCAAGCTGTAGGTCCGGTAGTCAGCACATTCGAAATGGCCTGTAAGGACAAAACATTCAAAATCACGGGCCGAAAACTTATCGATGCTAAACCTCTTGCTTTGCAAGAAGTCGATAAGTATGACAGCCGTCTGGGTACCTTGAGTGCTTATCCGGGCAAAGGCCTGACAACAACTTACCGCTCAATGATAATGAAAGCCTTCCACGATGATTTCTGGATGAGTAAGGAAATGACCGATGGCTTTACCCAGATGGAAAACAACTTTTCTCTGTTCTGGGGACTCGCCATCCAGATGTATGAAAGTACATTAGTGTCTGACGACTCTCCGTTTGATCGTTATATGGCAGGTGATTCATCAGCGCTCAATGAATCAGAGCTGAAAGGCATGGCTCTTTTCATTGGGAAAGGAAATTGTGCAAATTGTCACAGCGGTCCTGAATTATCCAAAGCGGCAACTCACCTGATAGGGGAAGAAGAGGAAGAAGGCCTGGTTGAAAGGATGTTCATGGCAGACGGCAACATCGCACTCTATGATAACGGCTTCTACAACATCGGCGTTCGACCAACGAAAGAAGACATTGGTCTTGGCGGAAAAGACCAATGGGGTAACTCATTATCCTTTACCGAACAAGCCAAAGAGATAGCCGCTGGCAAAAATGTACCTGACAACTTCCAGGTAGACCCGTCAACCTTCGAAGAAGGGAAAGGTATACCGGTTGATCCGAATGAACGAGATGCTGTATTTGGTTCATTCAAAGTTCCTGGACTACGTAATGTTGCGCTGACCGCCCCGTACATGCACAACGGCGGGATGTCATCTCTGTTGCAGGTTGTAAACTTCTACAACCGTGGCGGTAACCGCTTCGGCGATCACTCCAATGATTCAACAGGTTTTGACGGTAACAGCTCAACATCGAACCTGGATCCGGATATTCGCGAGCTGGAGCTAACCCATGAAGAAAAACTTCACTTGGTTGCCTTCATGGAAGCACTGACTGATGACCGCGTTCGTTGGGAGAAAGCTCCTTTTGAC
This sequence comes from Photobacterium marinum, assembly GCF_000331515.1. GTDB lineage: Bacteria > Pseudomonadota > Gammaproteobacteria > Enterobacterales > Vibrionaceae > Photobacterium > Photobacterium marinum. The sequence continues at coordinate 229,307 of NZ_AMZO01000006.1, read as the reverse complement.
CGTCCACAGCTTTTCGTTCCAGTAGGCGGATTTGGTGACGAAAAAACCGTGACTGATGATGGTACAGGTCGTTCAGTTGAAGAATGGCTGGAGCTTCCGGCTATTGGTAAAAAAGGCCGTTCAGCTAAAAAGCTACCAGAGCTTAAGCCATTCCTTGGCGGCGGTGAAGTTGATGATCATGGCGAACCAGTGAAAGCCACGGTAGCTGTGGATGATCACATCACCGACTCATACCTTGGCGGCATCACAGTCAATGTTCTCAGCAATGATATTGCCGGTGCGCACCCAATTGATGCAGGTTCAGTTGTTGTCGTCGATGGGCCGGATGCTCGCTATGGTGAACTGACCAATAATGGCGACGGTACCTTCCACTATCGCGTGTTCTTAGTGAAAGACGCAACTTTCACTTATAAAGTGATGGATGAAAAAGGTAATGTCTCAAATGTTGCGACAGTAAACATCAAAGTAACGTTCTAAGAAATAATATTGGTAATCATTAAACAGGACGAGGCCTCACGGCCTCCGTCCTTTCATTTCATGACATGTCTTACTGGTCGCATTCCTGAGCCAGTTGCAGCACAGCTTGGTGGTTTACGCCGCTGCTGTAAATTGCCCCTTTGTGATTCATAAAGTTTGAATCTCTGCGATTCAGATCCAAGGATGCACCGAAAACATCTGTAGCACTGACGGCACCGCAAGCCTGAGCGATCGCCGCCGTCGCACTGAAGTCCCACAGGCTGCCACCGCCTTTACACGGCTTGGGTAGTTTGAAATAACAGGCAGGCGCATTTTCCATCACCCCAATCGCGTTCATCACCGCACCGCAGGTATTAACCACTTGCATACCATCCAAACCCTGTTGATGAACCAGAGCTTCGAGCTGTTCGATACAAACCGGATAGCGCGGATCAGACTGAAAACTGCGATCGACAAACAAGGTAAAAATACAGTTGTTCTCTTTGCCCAGCCAAAGCTCACCGTTTTTCAGCACCAGTCTTTTCTCCGGTGCATTAAGCGGATTAAGCGCTTGATAGAGATCCCCTGTCGCCGGATTGTAAATCACACCAAGCACCGGCCAGCCAGACTGCGCCACCAGAGCAATGGAAACCGCAAAACCATCTGAACCTTCAATAAAAGGCAAAGTGCCATCAAGAGGGTCGATACACCAGAAATGCGATTTTCTGAATCGGGCATGCCCGGAGACATCATTCTCGCTGGCATTTTCTTCACCCAATAGCGCTAAATCGTACTTTTCAATACCCGGCTCAAGTACTTCAAAAATGAGCTTTTGACTATCCAGATCAACCTGAGTCACTACCTGAGCGCTCAAACTGGTTCCGCCAGCTTTATGGTTAACTTGCAACTGCGTCCGGTCAAAGCCGGCGATAAATTTACCGGCTTTTAACGCGGCTTCTGTTGCCTGTTCAAGTAACAACTCAAGATCATCAACCATTAAAATCATAACAACACTCCCAGTTGCACCAGAGCCTGTCGGGTCAACGCTTCAGTATAGGGATTGATTTTCCAGTGATCCGGGCACCAACCTTTAACGAATCGTTGAAAATCGGCCCATGCCACGCAATAGAGCGGCCGCCATTCCTGCTCAACCTGATTCGGCTCAACCTGCGGCTGAAAGTCAGCCAGTGCTCGTTTTAGCTCATCGAAATAGTGATCCAACAGTGACGGAACACGCTGCGGGCATTCTTCAAACGGCACACTGCTGCTGATGAACAAAATCACGTCTTTCATTCCACAACCTTTACCGACATATTGAAAATCGACCGCCGCAACTTTGCTGCCGTCAGGAGTAAAACAAAAGTTCGCCAGCTTGGCATCACCATGAACCAGAGTCTGATAACGGCATTGCTTCAAAGACTGGTCAATCAACCCGGCGGCTTGTTTAAGAGGCTCATCCATCAATGCTTTCAGCTCATCAGGGCGGGTCTCCAGATGCCAATAGGTTCCGGTCTGCCACAATCCGTCAGGCTCAATGCCCAGGTGTTGTGCATGAAAATGTGCCAACCAGCTCAGACAGGCTTTTACCTGCACAGAGTTCGCAGCTTTGTGAACCTCACTGAAACCAAGTGTTCCGAGATCCTCCAGAACCAGTAAGATTTCCTCATCCTGCGCTTCAACAAACAGACAACGAGGCACCGGACACTCAGGTGCACACTGATTAGCAAACTGCTGATACCAGTTCACCTCAACCTGATAAGAATGCAATTTTCGCTGGTGAGAAAGAGCGGTATTCCATCCGCGCGGATGATTTTCCGGTTGAGGCAACCTGATGTGTTTTACGATCACTGACGCGTAGCGTCCACCAGTTAGGGTTGCACGAAATAACTCACCATAGCCCCCCCAGAGCGACTGGATAACTTGGGTTTGCTGTATGCTTTCGGCATCAACAGCCTGAACAACTTTTTGCAAGATCTCTGCTCGCAAAATCTCTGCCGGGATTGCCATGCTTTACCTTCATTTGTGAAAAACCGGATTTATGGAAAAACCGGAGCTGAAAAACATTGGTGACAGTGTACTAAACCTCGCATTTATCACCCATAAGATCTTCCACCAGTCGGCCTGATACTGCCCGTAAAACTGCCATACTTGTGTAAGTCAAAAATGAATGCCAACTAAGCCAGATCCAAGGAGTTCTCTTGATTAAGTTCTTACTCAACCATGAACTTCGGGAAGAAGAACAACTCCCGCCCGAAATGACGGTATTGAATTACCTGCGAACACAGATCCATAAAATCGGCACCAAAGAGGGATGCGGTTCAGGTAATTGCGGAACCTGCACTGTGGTACTGGGCGAACTGGTCAACGGCAAACTTTTTTACCGTGCGGTCAATGCATGCCTGGTTTTTGTTTCCGCCCTCCACGGCAAACAATTAATCACGGTTGAAGGGCTAAAAGAACAAGATGGCTCACTCCACCCAATTCAGCAGGCACTGCTTGATCATCACAGCTCTCAATGCGGCTTTTGCACACCAGGCGTAGCGATGTCGATGTTTGCGCTGTGTAAAAACACTCCCCGCCCTAAAAGGCAAGACGTTATCTCAGCATTGGCCGGAAACCTCTGCCGTTGTACCGGTTATCGTCCAATCCTTGATGCAGCACTATCGGCAGGTGAAAGGGCTCCTTTTGACGATCACTTTGACAGAAAGATGCAATCCACTGTCGGTATTCTCAGCAGCATTCAAAATGAGCCCGGCAGCATCGAACAGGACAATCGATTCTGTTATATCCCCACCTCCACCGATGAGCTGGCAAAACTACTCCTGATGGAGCCACTGGCAAAGATTGTCGCCGGAGGTACAGATTTGGCTTTGGAGGTCACTCAACGCCACCGTGAAATCGCTCCCCTGATCGATATCAGCCAGGTAGCTGATATGAAAAACATTATCGAAACAGATGATCAGATCATTATCGGAGCCAATGTCCCACTCAGTGACTGCTACGACATCCTTAAAAAATATTATCCCGATTTCGGTGCGATGCTCGACCGCTTTGCCTCACAGCAGATCCGCAATCTTGGCACCTTAGGCGGCAATATCGCCAATGCCTCTCCGATTGGTGATACCCCGCCGCTGCTGATCGCACTCGGAGCCGACATTACCCTGCACCGGGACATAGAATCACGGACACTGCCGATTGAACGCGCTTTCATGGGATATAAAAAAACCGCAGTTTTACCCTCGGAATTTATCGAAAAAATCAGCATCCCAAAACCAAACGGACCAAGTGAATTCCGAGCCTACAAAGTATCGAAACGCCTTGGCGACGATATTTCAACTGTCTGTGGCGGCTTCAATATCGGCATCGAAAACGGCATCGTCACTTCAGCCTGTATTGCCTTTGGCGGCATGGCCGAGATCCCCAAACGCGCCCGCCATTGTGAAAAAAAGCTCGTCGGCAATAGCTGGAGCCATGAAACCATCAACGAAGCAATTCACGCGCTGGATTCCGATTTCAGTCCAATTTCAGACCTGCGGGCCAGTGCCGCCTATCGTCGAGAAGTCGCCGCTAACATGCTCTGGCGCTTCTTCATCGAACAACAGCATCGCCAAACTGAAATCAGGGTGACCAATTATGGCTAGTCGCAAACATTCTCCCTCAGAGGCTGACAGCCTAGCCTCGGGAAGTGAGCAACAATTATCGACCGGCGTCGGCCACAGCGTCCGCCACGAAAGTGCCGTCAAACATGCCAGCGGCGAAGCGATTTATGTTGACGATCGCCCTGAGTTTCCCGACCAACTCCACCTCTATGCCCTACTCAGTCCCCATGCCCATGCTGAAATCACAAGAATAGATACCAGCCCCTGCTATGATTTTGAGGGCGTGGAAAAAGTAATCAGTGCCAGTGATATTCCCGGAGAAATCGATATCGGCACCATTTTCCCCGGCGACCCTCTCTTAGCTGACGGTAAAGTAGAATACGTTGGTCAGCCCGTACTGCTTGTAGCTGCCACTGATCCCGAAACAGCTTATTTAGCCGCTCAGGAAGCCATTATCGAATACCAGCCGCTTCCTGCAATTCTCGATATCAAAACCGCCCTGGCGAAAAATCACTTCGTTAACGACAGCCACTGGCAAAAACGGGGAGATGCGAAAAATGCGATTAGCAAAGCTCCCCATATTCTGAGTGGTGAAATTCACATCGGCGGACAGGAACACCTCTATTTAGAGCCCCATGCCAGCTTTGCTGTGCCAACTGAGGACGGCGGCATGGTGGTTTACGCATCAACCCAAAACCCGACCGATGTGCAAAAACAGGTCGCCAAAATTTTGGGCACTCCAATGCGTAACGTGGTTGTCGATACCCGCAGGATCGGCGGTGGCTTCGGAGGCAAAGAGACTCAGGCGGCGGGGCCCGCCTGTATGGCGGCTTTAGCTGCTCACCTCACCGGGAAGCCGACGAAAATCCGTCTTTACCGAACCGAAGATATGATGATGACAGGAAAACGCCATCCTTTCTGTAATCACTACACGGTTGGTTTCGACGATGATGGCAGGATCATAGGCGCTGACATCACACTGGCGAGCAACTGCGGTTACTCGCCGGATCTCTCGGCAGCCATTATCGACCGCGCCATGTTCCACTGTGACAATGCTTACTATCTGGGTGACGTCAGCATTACCGCCCACTGCTGCAAAACCAATATCGCTTCGAATACCGCCTGCCGTGGATTTGGAGCACCTCAGGCTATGGTCACCATTGAAACGGTTATGGACGAAATTGCCAGCAGGCTTGGCAAAGATCCGCTCGAAGTCCGCAAGTTAAATTATTACGACGGCGAAGGGCGCAATATCACCCACTATGGCCAGGAAGTAAGACATAACTTGCTAAATAAAATTACCGAACAATTAGAAACCAGCAGTGACTATCATGCCCGGCGCAAAGCAATCAGCGATTTCAACAAAAACAGTCCGATACTGAAAAAAGGGCTGGCGCTCACCCCTGTCAAATTCGGTATTTCCTTTACAGCCTCTTTCCTAAACCAGGCCGGTGCCCTGATCCATATCTATACCGATGGCAGTATCCATCTCAATCACGGCGGGACAGAAATGGGGCAGGGGCTGAACACCAAAATTGCCCAGATTGTGGCGGAAGAATTTCAGGTCGATATCAACCAGATCCAAATCACGGATACCGCCACCGACAAAGTGCCGAATACCTCGGCAACAGCGGCTTCCTCCGGTGCCGACCTAAACGGCAAAGCGGCACAAACTGCCGCCAGAGCGATTAAACAGCGCCTGATCACATTTGCCGGTGAACATTTTCATGTCGCAGAAGAACAAATCAGCTTCCGCAATGGATCAGTTCACATCGACAAGCAGGTGATGCCTTTTGCCAACCTGATAGCACTGGCGTACCTGCATCAGATTTCGCTATCAAGCACAGGCTTTTACCGCACACCCGGCGTTCACTACGATGAAAACACAGCACAGGGACATCCTTTTTATTACTACGCCTTTGGGGCCGCCTGCTCCGAAGTCATTATTGATACCCTGACAGGTGAATACAAAATATTACGCGCAGATCTGTGCCATGACGTTGGCTCATCGCTGAACCCGGCGCTGGACAAAGGTCAGGTAGAAGGCGGATTTATCCAGGGGGTCGGATGGCTCACATCAGAAGAACTCATCTGGGATAAGCATGGCAGACTAAGCACCAACAGCCCGGCCAACTACAAGATCCCGACTATTGCCGATATTCCCGTCGAATTTCGAACACAACTACTGGAGCATAACACCAACCCGGAAGAAACCATTTTCCATTCCAAAGCGGTCGGGGAACCTCCTTTCATGCTGGCGATCTCGGTGTTAAGTGCACTGAAAAATGCGATTTCCTATACTTCCGAAAGTGGTGAAATCCCTAAGCTCGATACTCCAGCAACCCCGGAACGCGTGCTGTGGGCGATCAAAAGTCTGCAAAAACCCAAGACATAACCCAGCCACTGTTACTGACCATGCAGATCTGCTTTTCTATTTAGGCTAACGGACTCAAGGATTTTGCTATGCCTGATGATAACTGGATATACGAACTCGCCAGTTTTTATGACCAGGGTCTGGCATGTGTGATAGTCACAGTGCTGGAAAACAGGGGCTCGGTACCAAGAGATATCGGGGCGAAAATGCTGGTCACCCAGGATTCTGTTATTGCTTCTGTCGGTGGCGGCCGACTGGAATTCAAGGCGATAGAAATTGCGCGGGAGATGCTGGAGGAAGGAGAAAACCAATTAAAACTGGAAACATTCAACCTCAGTGCCCGCCTCGGACAGTGTTGCGGTGGTATCACGACACTGAGTTTCGAACCAGTCGTCCGAAACCACTTCCATCTGGCATTATTTGGAGCAGGGCATGTAGCCAAAGCACTGATAAAAATCATTTCAACGCTGCCATTTCAGATCACCTGGATTGACTCGCGCAGCCATGTGTTTCCCGAACATATTCCAACAAGTGTGACAAAGTCGGTCAGTGATGATCCGGTTACCGAAATCAGCCAAATACCGACTGCAAGTTACTATCTGGTAATGACCCACAACCATCAGCTGGATTTCGAGATCACTAGAGCCATTCTCAAGCGCAATGACTTTGCTTATTTCGGTTTAATTGGCTCTGCGACCAAATGTGAAAGATTTCGTCACCAACTCAGCCAGAGTGGTTTCAGCCAGGAGGTAATAGATAAGATAACCTGCCCTGTCGGCCTTAATGCAGTCAAAGGCAAGCATCCGTCGGAAATTGCCGTCTCAATTGCCGCTCAGCTGATCGTTCATTACCAAAATCAACCTCAACACCAACAAATAAGCGACAAATGAAACTGCTTTATGGCCTCAATGATCTCCCGCCTCCCGGCCAGATGCTCATACTGGCCATCCAGCATCTGCTTGCATCTATTGGGGGCATCATGGCTGTTCCACTGCTCGTCGGCAGCGCCATAGGCCTTCCCTCCGACGAAATCATTACCTTAATTAATGCCTCGCTACTGGCATCTGGTATCGCAACCATCATTCAAAGCCTTGGCCTCGGCCCTATCGGGATCCGCCTGCCTGTCGTCATGGGCTCCAGCTTCGCCTTTATCGGCGTCGCCATTGCGATTGGCAAGGATGGTGGTGCCAACGGCATTATGGGAGCAGCACTTGTCGGCTCACTGATTGTCATAGGAGCAGGCTTCTGCATGGATAAAGTCCGCCAGTTGTTTCCCACACTTGTAAGCGGTGTCGTGGTCACTCTCATCGGCCTGACTATCCTCCCGGTCGCCGTCAACTGGATCGGCGATGCACCGGCCACCCATGCCGAATTTGCATCTATACCTAAACTGGCGCTGGCCGCCGTATCGCTCACCATTGTTATTCTTGTTTCGGTTTTCTGCCGCCAGACAGTTTCCGCAGCAGCTATTGTTACCGGCCTGGCAGGAGGCTATTTAACAGCACTGATAACAGGAATGGTTGAGCCGGAAGCTCTTTTCCAAACACCCTGGTTCAGCAGACCGGAGCCCATGAAATATGGTTTCTCGTTCTCCGTCGAAGCCGTTATCGCGATGAGCCTGGTATATCTTGTTGTGGTCGCTGAGGCCGCCGGTGACTTCATTGCGCTGGGCAACAACTGCCATGTTTCCGTCAGCGGCCGAGACCTTAAACGGGGAGTTACTGCCGATGGCCTGGGAAGCACCATTGCTGCACTGTTAACAGCAATGCCGCTGGCCTCTTTCAGTCAGAATGTCGGTATCGTTGGCATTACCGGCGTTGCCAGCCGATATGTGGTTGCCACCACCGGCGGATTGTTGATCTTAGCCGGCTTCATCCCCAAACTGGCCGCTCTGGCCATCACCATCCCAAAACCTGTTATTGGCGGAGTTGGCCTGATAATGTTTGGCATGATTGCCTATACCGGAATTCGGATGCTGATAAAAACCTCAGACACCAAACGCAACGCGCTGGTGATCTGTACCGGTCTTTCGGCGGGTTTATCGGTAACCTTTGAGCCTCGGCTGGTTCAGCACCTCCCCGATACCCTCAGCCCCTTGTTTCACTCCGGCATTACCACAGGAACAATCATTACCATGTTGCTAAACCAACTCCTCCCAAAGTCACCGGAATCATAAATTACAGCCATCTTTAATGACAAAAAGCGCGATAATCGCGCTTTTTGTCTGAAAATGCCGGATATCAATCTGACAATCGCTTACCATTACAAAGCGAATAGAGTCTGCTGTCTTTTCCATATCGACCCTTGGCAAAATCTCTCAGATAGTGGCAGTTCAGCAGGTGACCAGCCCCTTCCTTAAGATAGATCTGCCCGGTTGTTTTCTTACTGCCACCATTGATCACGCCGATACGGGCAACAAAGTCTTCATCATTAGCAAAGTGCTCACAGAAAGGCACATCATACTTAGTTCGATCCTGGTGCCATGGTGACGGGAATTCCGTATGTGCAGATGCAAAAGTGTAAACTTCCAATTGATCCAACAATGGATCGCCGGGGTGCTCATCAAGCAGCATACCGATCACATTCGACATAATGATGCCCCCCTGCGAATGTGCAATAACAACCACTTTGCACTCTTTCCTTCCAACAGACCCGGCATCTTTCATGTTTGCTTTGATTTTTAACAGCTGCTGCCAAATTTGCTCTTTAGCAGAGTGGGCTATTTCCGTTTTACGGCAGCTACCCCGACCGTTAAGTACCTCAACCAAATCATGAATAAAGCCGTTTGTCGGATTATGCAGAGCAGTAACAGGACGCTTAAAAATATCACTGATCATACGTGCATTAACCCTGGCCATATCCTCGTTGGTACCGATTCCGTTAAGGAAAAACCAACTTTCATTAGGTGTTTTATGGCTATACTTGCGACCTTCCTGAGGAAGCAGGGGAACAATCTGATCTTCTTTATCATCAGGCGTTTCATGATCAAAAAAGAAATTCAGCACAGCTTCCTTATGACTCAACTTACTGTCGTAAGATTTACTGTTGAGCTCACTGTCTTCCGCATAAAATGGACTCAAAGGATTACCCCCAAGTACTTTGTGCAGCGAACTGATTTCTGCCAACCCCTTCTGGAATTCAGTGAGCAGCTGCTTAGGTTTTGGGAGCCTGTTCTCCATGGAGGTTGCCGCTTTCTTCAGTCCGGCCCACCACAAATATTTAACTATCTTCTCCCCCATCCCTCTTACATATTCACTCTTACTGTTACCTTTTTCAGCCATGAAAGTCATACCTTTTTCCCTGTCAAAAAAGAAAACGAACCCGACTCATGGTGTAGTTCCGACACCAATAATCAGCGTACTCGTCAAAAAGTATAGTTAACACCTTGATTTCCGCCTGCTTTAGCTGAATACAAAACCAGAATCACAACATAATTGTTAACAGCGTCACGTAAGGTAATACGACATCGAATAAGTTGATCAAACTGCATCATTAAAGGCAGAAACAGCCAACCTGGACCATTAACACCGCTCAGGAAGCGCCAACAAGGCATTTCCACCACTAATTATTAATTTCATACTTATTCAAAAACACCCTCTCGGAGTAACATTACACCTTTCAGGCTGGTCAAAAAAGCAACAAACAAACCACAAAAGCGTGATGGCGATCACGTTTTTGGGGTTTGTTAACCGACTGAATTAAAGAATAAATAAAAAAATTAAAAAACTAGCATGTTGATTTATTATCAATTTTCAATAAAGGTGCATTTATTTAATGTGTTCATTTGTTCTGTTATTTTAATTTCTCGCTTTTAGGGGATGGATAAATCATGTCGAATAATGCACAAGAATTAAATCTGGCGGAAATTGAAGATCAGCTGCTGACTACTTCAATTTCAACTGAACTATTGACTACATTAAAAGAGTCTTCTGTTGAAAATGCAGAAGTTACTGAATTAATGTATCAATATTACCTAGGCTCTAATGACTATAAGAATGCGATCTATTTCTTAGAGCTGGGTGATAAGTTCAATGACAGCTACGCACAGCTGTGTCTGGCTTCGCTGTACCAGCAAGGCCAGTACTGCCCTCAGGACGACCAGCGCTCTCTGAGCCTGTTCGAGAAAGCAGCACAGAATGGTGAAGCGGAAGCACAGTACCAAATTGGTGCTACTTTATTACTTGACGGTAATAACCAAGAAGATATTGAGCAGGGTCTATATTGGCTGAATGAATCATTCCTGAATGGTAATGATGACTCAAAAGAACTGCTTGATAATTTTTACGCTTAATCAAAATATTATTAATTAGAAGACAATACAAAATACAGACTTAAATAAAACTAAGTTATTGTATTTATTCAGTCTGCCTGATTATTAAGAAGAGGGATTCATTATTTAATGAGTCCCTCTTTCTTTTATGTTTATAAACTTAATAATTTTAATTACTTATATTACCAGCTGACCATAACGGTTAAATGCATATCGACTAACCACAACCAGGGTTGTGGCAACTGACACTGCCGCAGCCATAAATATCGCTACCATTATCAGCAGTTGGTATTTCACTGCCAGTATAGGTTCTGTGCCACCAAGGATCTGTCCTGTCATCATTCCCGGCAAACTGACAATACCCAGTGTTGCCATAGATGCCAGCTGTGGTGACAATGCCGCTCTGACAGCAACCTGAATAAACGGCAACACAGGATTGGGCGCCCCAAGAGCCAGGTAAAACTGATACTCGTTCTGCTTATCCTTCAGGCCGCTATACCAGCGCTCCAGAGCCAGAACATTAGCGGTCAGGCAGTTACCCAGCAGCATACCGGCAACCGGGATCATGTACTGCGCCTGCCACCAAGGCTGCGCCTGAATCACACCGGCCAATAACAGCGGCAACACCAACAACAAAGCTGCAAGATGCCCGATGATCACCGCAGGTAGCACCTTTTTCACCTTCACTTCAGCCCGTCGGCAGATACTGAAACCGGCCACTAATATCATCACAGACAGCCACAATATATTCAGGCCCGGACTCTGAAAGGCAAATAACGCTTGCAGGTAAATACCAACCACCGCCAGTTGCAGTGTCATCCTCAGCGCAGCTTCAACCAGCGAACGCCCTAATCCCAACTGCCAACGATGAAATAACAGTAAAGGCAATAACAACAAAAGATAAAAGCCACCTAGTGCAAAATTGCTGATCTCTAACGCGCTATTCATGATGGCCACCCATCTGATGCTGATACTGGCAACTTTCCAGCCAAACCGGATCATGAGATACCGATACAGAAATTCTCGGCTCGGCTGTCAACAGCTCTATAACCCTGTCGCGACTGGCCGGATCCAGTGCCGATGTTGGTTCATCCAATAACCATACAGGCCGCTCCATCAACCAAGCCCGCGCAATTGCCAACCTTTGCTTTTCCCCGCCGGAGAGCTGAGAGATCAGCTTATCAAGGCTATGCTTTATTGCCAGTTGCTCAAGGATACGCTGACACTGAACATCACCCGGTGGCTGTGATGTCATAGCCTTAAGGTGCCAAGGTAAGCGAAGTACCTGACCAACAGTCTCCGCCCCCATTACCGGCTGTTGCGGTAAATAACAGAACTGCTGTCGCCACCATTTAAGCGAATCAACATCAATTGTTTTTCCCTGCCAGCTAAGTTTTCCGGTGGCAGGCGGCTGTAAACCAGCCAACACCAATAACAAACTGGTTTTGCCGCACCCTGACGGCCCTGATATCGCCAGATGCTGCCCTAGCCTTAACTGGCGGGTCAAATGCTCATGCGCACTATGCTCAAAACCAGAACCTAAATCATTGGCAGTCAGTATCTTGTCTTCCATATTCTGACTCTCATTCATACAACTACCCAGGAATATGCCCTACACTGCCAGTGTACGAGCCCTATTTTTATGATTCAAATTGATGATATTTCTATTCATAATTGATTTGATTAATACCAACCAAATATGCAAACAAAAAGCCGCCCGCATCATTGCGAACGGCTTTCAATTTTACGAACAGATCTTGCTGATATTAATCTCCGTTGCGGTAGCGCTTTTCTATCTCATCCTGAGCTTCAAACTCATCATAGACAACTGGCGTTACCTCATCGGCACTAAACTTCAGCGTTGCCGGTACAGAATAGTTCGGCACATTGTCATAGCTGAACACAGAGTAATATTTCGGGATATTAGCGTTGCCAAAGCGATCGAAAGTATAGCCGTCTTTACCCGCATATAACTTCACGCCGTCAAACGGTGAACGCGGTGGATGGAAGCAGTTTCGAACCACATAAAAACCGACAAAATCGTCCTCTTCCACATGATCCCAGGCCAACTTCACCAAACCATCCTGTAAGGTTGCCTGCAGGTTCTGTGGGGTCTCGAGCGGCTGCTTACGGCGTTCAATATACTCAATCACTAACTCGGGCCGTTGCTCGCTATCAAGCGAATGCCAGTTGACCAGCGCCTGTTTCTGGCGGGATGAAGACGTAGCACGAATGATTAGATTCACCGTCTTCCTCTCGCTGTGGAACTGCTCAAGGTGCTGCCTGGCCGAACTGTCGAACATATATAGCTGGCGCGGTGTTTTAGCCAAATCCTCGCTGCTGACTTCATAGCCGAGGAACTCGATTTTTTCGCGTTGTTTAACGCTGTCATAATCGGGATTCTCAAGCTCAGCGATTTCAACCGTAAACCGCATCGGCTGAGCCTCTTCCGGCAATGACTCGCTTTCAATAGCAAAGTAAGCCTGGGTGATCACTATATCTTTGGCATCACTGATACAAGACAGCGAGAACGCCATCTGTCCGAATACAGTATCCCCATGTTCATCAAAACCACATTGCAGCACACCCTGCTGAGGCTCGTTGCGGCTGATGGTATGGCAGTCTGTTGCCGCCAGGGCAACATGGTACGGGCGGCGGGTATAGATAAGATCCAGGCACGGCCGATAATGGATACCACCGCCGAAGCGACCATAACCAATATCGAACTGCATCATCTGGGAGTCATTACACAGCGGCAGATGATCCGGCCCCTGTATCCGAAGCAATAAGCGTCCTTTCTCCAGTTGATCCTGAACCAGCTGCTTCTCCATCGCACTGAAGCGCCAGTTCTTCCAGATCCCCTGAGTTAACTGATCGGAATCGATCGCATTCCCCAGAGTTTGCAGCGGTGTCGCCGCCTGGATCTCATCAAAGTTAGTAATATCGCTGATATCGTCCGGATTGAGGATCGAGACCGACCACTCACCATAGTTTTCAATTTTCGCCCCGACACGGTTCATCGGATACAGGGAGAACACCGCATCCTTGATGATCGCGTCCGATGGGATCCGATCGATATTGAAATCAATAACGCCGTAGCAGATCCCTTTGGTCTTATTGACGCCGATAAACAGCGAGTTATTGCCGAAATGCTCTGCATTATGCGCTTTTGTCAGCTCACCGACATAACCCGCCTGTTCCGGATTAGGGAACAGGGTAAAAGCAAATTCATCTTTTTCCAGGTTGGTCTTGATTTTCAGCTCCGGCGCAAACGGTGATTTGATCCGGCTGACCCGATCCACCTTACGCAGGTTGTAATAATAGCGGTGTCCGGACTTGAGCTGTTTGTCGGTATATTCATTCTGGGAAGTAATGGCGATCAGGTTTTCTCTTGTACAGTGATGCTTAGGCGATTCACTGCGGTAAACCTGATAGTAACAACCATCATCTTCGCTCTGATGATCCCAGCAAAGCACCGCCTGATTAGCTGATACGTCCTTAATGGTGAAGTTTTCCGGTCTTTTCGGCGCAAGATCTGAATAGTTTATCGCTGTTCCCAGCGCATAAAGCAATGCAGGTATATTTTCATCCACACTTTGCGACATATTGATCAGGTAATCCGGGATATTCCGGCTGCCGACTTCCACAACAGAAGACAAGATACCGCGATCGTAATAGTACTCACGGCCACTGCCGTGGATCAGGTTTGCCGGCGGCTTACCACGGTGGATACCGTACTGTCGCTTAGTAACCTTGTGGATCTCATTGGCCATGTTGGCACAGAGAATATTCAGATCTGTACCTTCAATCTCAGCCTCATGATTGAATTTATGAGCCGGGAAGAACACATTACCCTGGGAGTGGTAATCCAGCGCAATCCGGATATTGTCATGACTTTCCACAAAGCGCTTAATGGCCTGGGTCTCAGGCTCAGAAAACGCCTCAGGACCACCGTATATATTCGAGCGGGTGTCTTTTGACTGGCGGAAATTGATGCCGAAGTTACGGTTCAAATCCACTCCGAACGTACCGTCTCCATTGTCACGCCGATTCTTACGCCAGAACGAAAAGTGCTGGCGCGAGTACTCGAAACCGTCCGGATTGAGGCAGGGCACCATGTACAGCGTATTTCGGGTCAGTGCTTCCACCACATCAGGGTTGCTGGGGTAATTATCCAGCAAATGCTGGATGAAGTTTACCGCCAGTTCGATACCAATCCATTCTCTGGCGTGAATCGTTCCGGTATACAACAAAGCCGGTTTGAGATCGGCATAGGCAACATCCTGAGAGACCGTTACCATCATGATTGGTCGCCCTTCATGGGTATCACCGATACTTTGCATCCGAATCAGGTTCGGGTACTTCTCCATGGCCTTGGAGAGTAAATCAATCGTCTCCTGATACGACAAATATTGCTTCTTCATCGTTAATCCTTAACAAATCAATTCGCATTCGCTCCAGTTACTGAGGATAGCCTCAAGTTTCTTCTGTTTCAGATTTCTGAAACCAGTTAACTGTTGTGGTTCCTCATTCAGCGCATGCAACGTCCCTTCCACACCGAGCGTTTCAACAATTTCCTCTGCCAGTGATCCCCCTATTCCGCGCACCCCGCGAAAGAAAGCCACCAGCTCTTCCGGTTGTGGCAACACTGGTGTTTCTGTCGAGATCTGGCTGGCTTCTTCAGCTAAATCGCAACAATCTTCAATACCGCTGTCAGGCTGCTGGCTCTGGACTTGTTTTTGTTCAGTCGTACCTTTATCCGCTTCCTGCCGTTGAAGATAAGGGTTTGCCCCTCCGGTCGGATGCATACCCTGGAAGTTCCAGGCTTCACTTGGCCACTCTTCTCCTGAAGCCCTGGCAACCCGATGCAAAGCATAGTGCTCATCAGCTGGCGCATATTCACCGGTATCAGTTGAATAGCTGGCATGGCCGAAGGCAATATGGCGCATAGTACGAAGTAAAGATGAATCGATCTTGCCTATTTCTTCCCAGTTACGTTCAGCAAAGTATGGCTTAGTGAAGTGATCCGGAGCCATTAACCACATTAGGTACTGGCCAATCCAGTCACGGATATATGGGAAGGCGGCAAAAGCAGTCGCACACTCAAGGATCGAATACTCATCTTCAGTGCTGACCGCGATATCACAGGCCCAATATTCCGCATTTGCGGCTTTGGATACCCGCACAGCCAAATCCAACACCCCCTGAGGAACATCTTGGTAATCCATGCTGCCACCCTGGCTGGTATTGGTCAGCCACTCGCCTTCCGGCGGACGACGCCAGAAAGCACAAACCGGCTGATGGCCTACCAGCATCACCCGAATATCGGCCTTCATCGGCACGAAATCCTGAATGTATGCCGGGTAATAACGACGCTCAGTAAACAGACGTTCAGCCTCTTCGACGCTATCTATCTTATGAACGAAGTAACCGCCATAGTTTGACGGGCCGTAAGAACGTTTGACGATCTTGGGATAATCAGTGCTGCGCAAGAATGCCTGCGCTTCATCCGGCTGATAGAAGATCCGGGTTTTCGGGATCGGCAACTGATACTTTTCACAGAAGTGGGTGACGTTTTCTTTCGATTTATTGCTGAACTGGGTATCCAACGACGGAATAAACTTCACCTCAGGCAGCTCGCGAGCAATCTCACGGAAGGTTTCGTAGGCGGTGGCAGGAATATTACCAATCAGGACTTCGATCTTTTTACGCTTCACTTCATTGATGAAACGCTGCTTATCATTTCCCCAGTGATAAACGACCTGCTCGATCTTGTCTGGCCAACCTTTGAAATTAGATTTATCAAAGAAACGTAAAACATGATCAAGGTAGAGCATACCGATTTTCGGCAAAGGCTGCTTTGGAGAAATCATAGTACTTTTTCCTTAACGACTGAGCTTGAAGGGGCTGCAACTTCTGCAGGAGAGAATTCCATGGCTGACACTTCCGGGCGCACTTCGTCACGACGAGTAACGGTTCGCTCCATCAGATCAACCAGGTAAGCAATCTTGGTATCGTTGAAATTCAGGCCGGACTGTTCCTGATCCGGCGTCGCAAAGGCCGGAATACCATTCACTTCCAGCACCACATATTGTTGATGCTCGACATCATAAATAATGTCGACACCGGCCACTTCGAGCCCGGTTGCCTTAGCGGCTTTCTGCGCCAGCTCGATCACTTCCTGTGACGGTTCACGAAGGAACACACTACCGCCACTGGTGATATTGGTTTTCCAGCTACCAGGGCCAGCTTTGCGTCCATAACAGGCAACATACTTGTTATCGACAATGTCGATCCGATAATCAGTGAAATCGTTTTCAATTACCCGCTCAAGATAAAACTGAGGAGCGCCCTGCTCAGAAATATAAGGTTTAAGCAGATCCAGATCCCGCTCGTTTTCCAGCTTGATAATGCCCCGGCCACCCCAGCCATTAACTGGTTTGCAAATCGCTTTACCGTTCCAGAACCGCAGGTGCTCTTTCAACTCTTCGATATTGTTCTTATTACAAACAATGTGATCGGCTGTCGGTATGCCATGAGTTTTCAGAAGATGCGCAGTGCGAAACTTATCTTCTGTCAGTTCAAAAGACTGATAATTATTGATGGTCGGTATCATACTGCTAAGGGTCTGATACAGATAAACCTGAAACGGCCCCTGCTGCCCGGCGTTATAAGAGAAGAACAAATCCAGCTCTTCCATCGCATGGCCGTTACAGAAAATACTGCCGTTATTGGCCGACGCGTTGTTCAGGTCCAGCCCCGTAATTGCTTCAATGTTTCTTTCATTCAGCTTTTCCACAATCTTGCGCTCAATCTCTGTTCCGCCAGAGTTCTGATACATCCATAAACCGACACGATGGGGGGCCATGATTTACTCCTTAATCATCCGCACTTCAAAAATATGCCACGTGGGCATCCAAACGATTTCAAATCGGTATTAATATAGTTGCACATCATAGTGTTGCGCATTAGCAAGAACAGTGACCTGGGTGGAAATTCTCATCGACAAATGGGCGTGAATCGCAATTACATCGGAAGGAATCAAATTGTGAAACGTATCGACTTTTCAGACTTAAAAACGCTGGTTGAAATTAACTCATGGACTCAAAACAAAAAAGGCGTAGATGCCAATGGCAAACTAATGCAGAGCTGGCTGGAAGAGCTCGGCATGACGGCAGAGATCTTCCGGCGCGAGCGCATAGGTAACCATCTGTTACTAAGCAGTCCGGTCGTCGGTAACACACCCAGATTATTGCTGATAGGTCATTTAGATACCGTCTTCCCGCCAGATACTTTTGAGGGATTTCGCGAAGATGCAGAGTGGGTATACGGTCCGGGCACCTGTGATATGAAAGGCGGTAATTTTGTTGCCCTGTCAGCACTTCGCAACGTCTTTGAACAAAGTGGCAGCATTACCAATATCGACTTTTTACTGGTAAGCGATGAGGAAACCGGCAGCGACGACAGCAAACTGCTGACCAGCAAGATCGCCAGCGATTATGACGCCTGTATTGATTTCGAAGCCGCAGGGGAAGATCACGAGGTAGTTAATGGCCGCAAAGGAGTCGCAACCTATTGTATCGAACTTAAAGGCGTCGCAGCCCACGCCGGCAACCACTACGCCAGCGGAAAAAATGCCAACCTGGCGGCAGCAAAATTACTGATCACCCTGACAGCCCTGACAAACCTTGACCTCGGCAGCACTGTGAATGTCGGTTTGATTGAAGGCGGCACCAGCACCAATACCATTTCACCTTACGCAAAAATAATGGCCGAAGCCCGCTTTGCCGAAGACGGCGAGCAACAACGGATACTGGAAGCCATCCCGGCTCTGATTGACCAGCATGGTGTCGAAGGTGTCAGCGCAACCATCAGCGGCGGCCTACAGCGCAATGTCATGATGCCATCCAGAGCCCAGGCGGAATTTATCAATACCCTGGCTGATCTGCTTGGCTACCCGCTGAAAACCGAACAACGCGGTGGAGTCAGTGATGCCAACGTCACAGCCGGTGCAGGAGTACCAACCCTTGATGGCTTTGGCCCATTTGGTGACGGTGACCACACAGAATTCGAGCGCGCCTCCAAACAGAGCTTCGTCCGGCGGATTGATGAAGTGACTAAAATCGTTCACCATTACAATCAACATCACGGCAACCAGCATCACTGATTTAGCCGACATTAACGACACCAAAGCCCGTCAGATATCGGCGGGCTTTTTCTCTTCACAAAAAAATAAAAAAGGAAACGTTAATTATTTTAATAAAATTTCCAGAGATTAATCTGAATAACAATATAAATAACCAGGGATTAAATATCCCAACCAAAATAATTAGAGTTATTTCCCGTCAATACGACAAAATAATGACACCACTTAAAAACCTAACACCTAATTTGTCACTTATATGTTATTAAACCAATGGCTTATTGATGTAAACTTATACGCAACCAGCACAATATACACTCAACAAACAAAGCTTCAAAAGTGACAATAACTTATATTAACCACATGAAATAAAAGGGATTTGACTGGCAACCAAAGCAAATATATAGCAGTAAATCCAATCAATCTGCTCCAACCAATTGAAAATAAGAAGTTCATCAATTGTATCTGTCAAAAAAATGTCCCATAATGCGCCTTTCATTCGGATTTAGAATGAAGTAATGCCCATCAGGTAATGGTACATGGATAATAAAATATTAGTCGTTGAAGATAGCCGACCTTTCCGACGCATTATTGAAAGTGAATTAAGAAAAGCAGGATATACACCTGTTCTGACCGACAGTATTGCTGAAGCTGAAAAAGTACTGGATGAAAGTACTGACTTTCTGTGCGCAATTCTCGACTATTGCCTGCCTGATGGCCAGGACGGTGAAATCATCGATGTCTGCCTGTCGATGGATATCAAGGTTATCGTTCTGACGGCACTGATGGATGACTTAACCCGTGAGCGAGTGCTTGCTAAAACGGTTATTGACTATATTCCCAAAGACAGCCCGACCTGTATCTCCAGCATTATTCCGATCCTCAACCGACTGAAGCGAAATAATGAACATAAAGTTCTGGTTGTTGATGATTCAGCAACCGCACGCCGTTACCTCCGCAGTTTACTGGAACGCCAATACCTGACAGTCATAGAAGCCCGCAACGGCGATGAAGCGCTAGAGGTCATCAACAAAGAAAATGATATCACCCTGGTCATTACTGATTATTCCATGCCGGAGCGAGATGGTGTCAGCCTGGTCAAAGAACTGCGAAAAACTTTCCAACCCCGACAACTAGCTGTAATTGGCCTGTCAGCCAGTGATGAAGCTTCACTAACAGCTAAATTTTTGAAAGCCGGGGCAAACGATTTCCTAAAAAAACCATTTAATCAGGAAGAATTTTACTGCCGCTTGCACAGTACCCTGAACTTCCTTGACTCCGAGCGCCAACTCTATCATCTGGCAAATCAGGATTACCTGACAAAGACCTGGAACCGTCGTTACTTCTTTGAACACCATCTGGTGAAGAATTTCAAAGGACCGCGATGCCTGGCGCTGTTGGACATCGACTACTTCAAAGTACTGAATGATACCTACGGCCATCATATTGGAGATCTGGTACTCATTGAGCTGGCTAATACCCTGCAGCAGTATTTCCCTGATGCCCTGGTAGCTCGATTCGGCGGCGAAGAATTCTGTATCCTCTACGGCAACTCAGAAGACATTTTCTATCGTCGCCTTCAAGCCCTGACTCAGGATATCGCTGATACCGAGCTGACGTTGTTTGGCAATGCCATCCGTTATACTGTCAGTACCGGTGTTGTTAACGGCGATGCCAATATCCATGAGCTGATACGTCGCGCGGACAAATGCCTCTATCAAGCTAAGTCAGCCGGCCGCAACCAGATGGTACAAGAAAGCAACTGAGCCAGAGCCACGACAGGTGGCTTTTTATTACCTACTTTTCCCTACCTTCCATCTTGCCAATACGCCACAAAACGCATAATTTTCTTTTACGCAATGTACAGGCGAAATAATACTAGCCCGATACCAAAAAGTAGAATCAGGCAAGTTTCAGGCAGAATTGGTACTTAAGAAGTCTCCAAGTCAAAGATAAAATAATTGCCAATAGTGGATATTTTTTACCCAATGGCTTCTGATAAAGTAGTGCCATTCCTTTTGTGCTATGCCTGTTTCTTATAACCAGCAACGCAGGCATAAACACCTCTCCTGTTAACAATAAAGACATGGCTCTGAGAAGCCGATACCTACAAGCTCAACCGGAATCATCATTCTATGTATAAACTGTTTGAAAAGCTGGCTTCAGCATTTCCGCACCATGAACCCGAACAGCCGCCCGATAACCTGTTTGCGTTCCTGCGCCACTACACAAGGGGCTTTGAGTTGCCCCTCATCGCAATGGCAATCCTGAGTGCCCTCATCGCCATCGTTGAAGTCTCCCTGTTTGGCTTTATGGGCCAACTGGTAGATTGGCTGGCCTCACACAATCCCGACACCTTCTGGGCTGAAGAAGGCGGAAAGCTAATGGCGATGGGGCTTGTGATAGTCATTATCGTGCCGCTGCTGATTACCCTTCACTCGCTGATTGTTCATCAAACTCTGCTGGGCAACTACCCGATGTCAATCCGCTGGCTGGCACACCGTTACTTACTGCGCCAGAGCATCTCTTTCTACCAGGACGAGTTTGCCGGACGCATCGCCACCAAAGTGATGCAAACAGCCCTGTCGGTACGTGAAACCGTAATGAAACTCCTGGATGTGCTGGTTTATATCACGGTCTACTTCGGCTCCATGCTGGTAATGATTGGTAAATCCGATTACCGCCTGATGCTGCCGATGCTACTGTGGCTGGGCGCTTATATCGCTATCCAGTTTTTCTATGTGCCGAAGCTGAAACATGTTGCCACCGAGCAGGCCGATGCGCGCTCGATGATGACCGGGCGTATCGTTGACAGCTACACCAACATTTCAACGGTCAAACTATTCTCCCACACTAATCGCGAAACCGAATACGCCGAACAGGGCATGAGTGGTTTTATAGATACGGTGTACCGCCAGATGCGACTGGTCACCGGCTTTAACCTCTCGGTCGAAGCCATCAACTACGGACTGGTCTTTATTATTACCGGCCTGTCTATCTGGCTATGGACAAATGCCGCCATCACTATCGGCGCTATCGCCATTGCGGTCAGCCTGGCGCTGCGCATTAACGGCATGTCGAAATGGATCATGTGGGAAGTCGGTGGTCTGTTCGAAAACCTCGGTACCGTAGTAGACGGTATGAGGACTCTGTCTAAGCCGGTTGCAATTGAAGATAAACCTAATGCACCGGAGCTGATTGTTAATCATGGCGGGATCAAGTTTGATAATGTCAGCTTCAACTATGGCGAAGAAAAAGCTGTTATTGAAAAGCTAAAACTGGATATAAAACCCGGTGAAAAAGTTGGTCTTGTCGGCCGCTCCGGTGCGGGTAAATCAACCATGGTTAACCTGCTGATGCGATTCTATGACGTTGAATCCGGCACCATCAAAATCGACGGCCAGAACATAGCAGATGTCACCCAGGATTCACTTCGCGGACAGATCGGCATGGTAACTCAGGACACCTCCCTGCTCCACCGTTCGATCCGTGAAAACATCCTGTACAGTAATCCGGATGCAAGTGAAGCCGATCTGCTCAGGGCAACAAAACAGGCTCATGCCCATGAGTTCATTACCACATTAACCGACCCGCATGGCAATACCGGCTATGATGCACAGGTCGGCGAGCGTGGAGTAAAACTGTCCGGCGGACAGCGTCAGCGCGTAGCTATTTCCCGAGTACTACTGAAGGATGCTCCGATCCTGATCCTTGATGAGGCAACCTCAGCACTCGATTCTGAAGTTGAAGCCGCAATCCAGGAAAGCCTGTACCAGCTAATGGAAGGCAAAACAGTAATTGCGATTGCCCACCGCCTGTCCACCATCGCCGCTATGGATCGCCTCATTGTCATCGACGATGGCCGAATCATTGAGCAAGGTACCCACCAGGAACTGCTGGAAAGAGACGGCATCTACGCCCAGCTATGGGAACACCAGACAGGTGGCTTTATCGCCAGCGAAGTCTAGCCACTTGTAGCAATTCAATTTAAGTATCAGGCTCCCTTTGCGGAACCTTTTTTTATGGGGGTGCTGCATTCTCTGATTATTTGCCCCCCCATCTGCAGTGATGGTTTTAAAAGATAGCTTCGCTTTATTGATAAGTTTGATCACACGTTTGTTTAATGAATAGGTTTCGTCAAGTTGCCCAATAAGAGTATTATAGCCAGAGAGCCGTTCAACGAGTGTAACGATGCAGTGTTTGGTACCTCTCCCACAATGGTATTGATCTCCTATGTGCTTGGCGGTTATACGGCCACAACTATCTTTGGAACGATAGCGTTTCGACGTGTTTTCGATGCTTAGCGCAGGTGCTTCCATAGCAGATCGCCTTGCTTTCTATTGCTCCAAATATATTGGTAGAGGGTTTCATGACTCATCGTAGGTATCTGGTTTAGTTTGAGATAGCCAACAATTTGTTCCGGACTCCATTTGATAGCAAGTAAGGCGTCTACCATGACAAAACTCAAAGTGCTGAACTGCTGGTTACGGCGTGAGCGACTTCAGCGAGTAAATACTTTGGTGTTGGCAATAGCTGGTTGGTAGTAAGCGCTATGACGATTATCTCTGGAGTTTCTCTTAACCTCTCGATAGATGGTACTTTTGTGACGGCCAAGTGCATTCGTAATTTGAGGAGCTCTTAGTCCTTGCTTTCTGAGTGCAGAGAGCATATACCTTTCATTCTCAGTGAGTTGTTGATAATTCATAGCTTTTCACTTCCTAGCGGGAGTAAAGAGTAATGATAGTCACAACTCACTGTTTTTATTTCAGCGAATGTCACACTTACAATTTGAATCCAAGGCATATATTCAACAGCTAACCAAAATAAAAATTCGCCTATAATTATTGAGCTCGGTATTAATGGAATAATAGAGTATTATCTGAGCGATTCAACAGAGCCTAGAAACCAAGAAAACATAGATCAATATAATCAGGAAAATATAACAACCTACAAAACACACCTACTCATACTGTACACCTTGCTCTAGTAGGTATATATATTAAATCCCGTATACGGCTTAGCTATGATGCAATCAACTTGCGCATTATTTTGTAGTCGAACTTGATATTAAGTTTTATGATGACAATCATCATATTTAAGATTTTTACGCTCAATTTTTTAAGGAACTATTAACTGCAAACCCCTAGTTTTATTACCTCATTAATTTGATTTTTCAGCTTTCAAACTATATCTATATTGAGAATTAACTTCTGAATAAACGAGTCTGGACACTGCTAAAAAATTGTATTGCATTAAGAAAATCATCGGGTTTGTCGCAAACTAGAGTGGTTGGTTATGACCTTCACTAATATTCATCATTTCAAACATTAAGACCATCAAATCCACAGGCCGCCACTCCCAAGTATCACTCGCAAACATTTGAAACTAAAGAGATACATTCAGTTACTAGCATCATTGTTAACCACTCAACTTTGAACCGATGGGGCATTAAATACGTCCTCTTACTGGAGAACGGTTGGTTGGATGCTCAATGAAAGTACCTGTCACGTTGTCGTGAATCTGAGCTGACTCAGTTTTCTCACAAAACTGGTAAGGTATATAAACTTCAGCCAATGTATTTGAACTCGAAAATACATTAGACGACTTTAATATGTGAACACCAAATGACCGACAGTTACCTTGATAATCAGGATTAAAATTTCCATCCATCAAGTCAAATTACGCAATTTATCTTTCATCCCGATTTAGCTCTCTGAACTTATTTACATGAATTGCTTATATACAATATTATCATTTACAAAGTTCATTTATATATAATATTCTTATTTACAAATGTTACATATATATAGTATTGTTTTTAAGACATATCAGTCAGAGATAGAGTAATAACTAGCCCATCTTGAAATATATTCGTTCCGTATACTCGAGAACTAAGTACAAATCTGGGTTTTCCAACCCAAGGAAAAAGATTGAATAAATCCAAGGTTCCACAAATGAAAAATTATTATCAAACGCTTTTACAACAGATCGAAAACACATTAGATTTTGAACCTAAAAAGCCGGTCATTGTATATCTTGAAGCAGGTCATTTTAATCCAGCTTATGGGGCAGATGATTTCGCAAAAAATAGCTTATCTGATGCCATTCAATTTGGTACAAAATTAATCCAACAATATGGTAAAAAAATCCGTATCGTATTTGGCATCCTAATTGATGATTTAGGGCTGCAATGCGGCAGCGATGTTTGTGAGATCAACGCCAAACCAGCTGACACCGATAATACCCTTCCTCAAGAGATCGAAAGCATACTTGCAACTAGCAAGCTGATAAAAAGAGACAGGCTCTTACTTTTTTCAGAAAAAACGACTAAAAACCGCGCCATAAATCGACTCAAGAAGCGTTTAACTATAGGCGATAGCTCTATTCGTGTACTCACCCCCTCCGATGACGGGAAATCAAAAATCATGATGAAGTTAAACGAAACGGGTGAAGAAATTCTATTGAGCAATAAGCTTGATCATGTCTTTGGTATTAAGTGCCCTGGCATCATGGGACAGCACTATGATGATGTCTTATCTAAGTTGAAAGAGCGCTTTTTTGAGTCTTCCGTGTTTCACATCATTGACTGGTCAGAAATCATGGATGAAACAAAGGTGACGCATGGTGCCCGTGCATTTACAAACGTATTTAACACGTACGCCTCACCTAACGTCTTATCGGCAAGTGTCACGAATATTTTTTACATTGACGATGAAGGACTGTTAAGCAAACTCAACCATGAGGCTGCAATCACCTCTCCAGATTCACACATCACTTCAATTGCATAACGGAGAGAACTTGACATGTTATACCTAGACTATAACGCAACGACACCTATCGACCCATCCGTGCGTATGGCTATGCTTGATTGTATGGAACATAACTTCGCCAACCCTGCTTCAAAGACTCACATGATGGGGATCCGAAACGCGTTACTTTTAGAAGAAAGTCGTGAAGTTATTGCTGACCTTATCGATGCACCAAGTAACCACATCTATTTTACCTCGGGTGCTTCCGAATCAAACAACATGGTGCTAAAAGGTGTCGCCGACCACTTTTTGGGTTCAGAGCCTGTACATTTTATTGTGAGTGAAGTCGAACATAAATGTATTCTGAACCAATGCGAGTATTTAAAAAACAAAGGGGTTGAGATTAGCTACGCACCAGTAAACTCAAAAGGGCGTGTCGAGCTTGATTCAATTACTGCACTTGTTAGACCTGAGACTAAATTGATCTCCGTGATGGCGGCAAACAATGAAACGGGCGTATTGATGCCTATAAACGAAATCGCCCAATACTGCCAAGACAACAAAATACTTTTCCATACTGATGCAGCCCAGCTAGTTGGTAAGATGCCGTTTTCAGTGCAAACGACCCTTGTGGACTTCGCCAGTTTCTCATCACATAAATTTTATGGCCCTAAAGGGATCGGTGGCCTCTATTGCCGCAATAAAGCTATTTTGCTGAATAACCCACTTATACATGGTGGTGGTCAAGAATATGGATTACGTGGAGGGACGAGTAATCTACCGGCAATTATTGGGATGGCGAAAGCAGCCAAAATAGCGAAAGAACGCGTTGATAGCGACAGCAAAAAGCAAAAAGCGCTCAAGATTAAACTCATTGAAAACCTCAAGCATAGCGTACCAAACATAACGGTCAATGGCTGTACTTCCGCATCTTTGCCTAATACGCTGAACTTCTCTCTGTGCGGCATTAAATCGAGTTTTCTCATGAGCAAGCTCAAAAATAAAGTTGCGTTGAGTAGTGGATCGGCATGTAACTCTGAACAACAACTAGGTAGTCATGTGTTAAGCGCGATGGGGTTGGATGAAGATCAGATACAAAGTTCCATTCGATTGAGTTTTGGACGAGAGACTACAGCTGAAGAGCTCGATTCAGCGCTCCAACATCTCACTGAGATCTATCAGTTATCGCGCTCATGAGTTACGTTAATTCACTGTTGCTCGTTCGGCTGTTTACCATGCTGGCCGAGCAAATGATGGTATTTCTGGTGCCTTTTTATGTCTATAAACTCACAGGAAGTGTTGCAGCCTCTGGTCTTGCATTTGCGGTTGAGTTTATCCCTAGACTCGTTGGCGTTGCCATTTCACCCAATGTTTTGAATCGATGGAAAGAAACCTCAACGCTTCGTGTACTTGAAGGGTTAAAGTGGTGCGTGTTGCTCGCCTATATCTTCTTACTGACGTTATTTACCGAGCAAAACACGGCTATTGTATTTCCACTGATTGCTGGTCTCTTCGGCTTTTTGGCTGAGCTGGCCTTTCCTGTGCTTGAAAAACATTTGGGTTATGTGAGCACACACATCTCAGGTACCAGTAAAGAAAGTATTTTTTCTAAGCAGCAATCGGTCGATACCGTTGCGATGGCGTTAGGGCCGGTCATTTCTGCACTGCTTGTTGGTTTTGCTTCACATGTTCAGATGCTGATTCTATTTTCTATCTTGCAGTTTTCCTCTTTTGCTTTGCTGACTCTCGCCATGAAAAGCAATCAGAAGAAATTGGCACAGATCGAGCTGCCAACGGCACAAGAACAAAAAGCTTCTTTATACCAGGGACTCTGTTTAATTCGACGTGAGCGACGCCTTTTTGAGGCTTTTGTAATTGGTTTTTTGCTCAATTTAGGATTGGGTATCTTGCTTCTAAGTTCCCAAGACTATTTGGTAAAGCGACTGGGAGTCGCTGGCGAGACGTTCGGCTTATTGTTAAGTCTTGCGGGAATAAGCTGTGCAATCACGTTGTTTTACATCGATAAAATCACGAAAAAGGTGCGCTTAAAAACGCTGAGTACCTTCTGCATGTTGGTCAGCGCACTCATTTTAGTCATCATCGGCACAACGGGTAGCTTCTATGTTTACTGTGTGATGTTCATTCTGTTTTTTATTTCAGACAATATCTTTGCAGTCTATATTCGCACCCTGCGCTCAGCGCTTTTTGATGGCAAAAATCTTATTTCGGTGCTGGGCTGTATGATCGTGCTTTTCTTACTGGCATTTCCATGTGCTGGAATCCTTGCCTACTTCCTTGGCGACTGCACCGTCGATATTACCCTCCCAGCCATTGCGCTATTAATTTTTGTCACCGCATTCATTTTTAAAGGAATTAAATACCATGAAAATCGCGCTACTCACCTTTCATAATTTTTTAGATCTCGATATTGCGAGCTATTTCAGTGAATTTGAAGCTGAACTTTGGATATTTACTAGCAAAGCCAATGACAATGCCTCCTCGCTTGCAAGGGTTTCAGAGTGTGCCAAAAGCGTGCGCTGCTATGACAATTACATGAACAATGGCCTTGTTGCACACGACATTCTCGATGAACACAAAAACGAACCATTTACGCATGTACTGTATTTGGGAGAAGATGATGTATTACGCGCGACTCGCGTGGCCAATTACCTTGGACTCCCTTCACATTGTTTCGAAACAGCCCTTGCGTTTAGAGACAAGTTCATTATGAAGAGCCATCTCAGCACATGTGCTGAGATTACTCTCCCGGCGTTTACGGCCATTCAATCCGATGTTGCATTGATTGAGTTTGTAAACCAAGTTGGCTTTCCGGTTTTTGTTAAACCAAGAACCTCTTCAGGCTCCATGTTCGCAAAAAAAATTGCCAACCTTGCCCAATTAAGAAACTTGCTCGAAAACGATTTATCGAGTCGTTTGCAAGATTGTGAATATCAGAGTGACCTAATTGCTGAATCCTATATCGATGGGGACATGTATCACGTTGATGGTTTCATCGGCACTAATGGTGAAATTGAATGTCTATTTCCGTCCAAATACCTGTCGAGTAATCTTCAGCTAGAAGAAATTAAACACAATCATACACTGATGTCCGTTATGTTAGATCGGGAAAACCCGTTTTATGAACGACTCATCGAGCAAACAACGCGTGCACTCTATGCATTGCCTAAAATTGAGAATGTTCCGATTCACGCTGAGTTTTTTGTAAAAGAAAATGGTGAAGTTATTTTTTGTGAGGTAGCTTGTCGCACCGGTGGTGCAGGTGTTAATCAAGCTATAAAGCATGCAACTGGTTATGATTTAAATAAACGTTATATTAATGCACAACTTAGCTTTCCCCTCCCCAAAGTAGAGGCCTTCCCTTTGATTGGAGGTTGGGGATTAATTAACCCAAGTAACCATACTCTCCCTATTGTGCCAACAGCTCAAGATTTTGATTTTCTATCTGAAATACAGTTTTTCTATGAGGCCGGTAGCCGAGTAAACAACAAGGAATTTAGTGGCTCGAAAGTAGCTAAAGCCATCGCAACTGGGGACACAAGCCAAGAAGTACATGAGAAATTGACGCGAGCTTATCAGCTGTTCATGGAAAAAAGCCAAGCCTACGAAGAATACTAAGTGGAATAAAGAGGCTGGGGTGCAACGGAACGAAAAGATATGATATATGATTTTGTTGTCATCCCTGATATCAAGTCAGAACATTTACTGTAAAAGTTCTGACTTAACCTGACAGTTACCAACGTTAAAATGGTGGCTGTCAGGTTAAATTCGGTTCAAACATTTCTCTTTTGATACCATTTACCATCTTCAAGTGTAGCCTTCGTCATTTAACAGAACCCCCTTCCCTTGATGCGTACGCTCATTATTGCACTTTTCAAACCAAGCATTTAAATCAGCTGAAGTGCACCAATATCACCGTAAAGTTTCTTACAAAAAGTGACCTAATCAAATTCATAAATACCGTTTGTTTGGGGATGCCTAACCTTGGTTTTAATGTTTAATATCATTTATTACAATGATAAAACTGATAATTATTTTGTTCCACTTCACCACAATTTTTATGCCAATCCCAGGCAGAACAACCACCAGAGCAAAACGGCTGACTTCTCAAAGCCGGTAATCATTCTCAACGCTTAGCTGCAAAATCCTGCCGTCTGGCTGATTTTAACTACAATTCAATCAGGTACTGGTCGCAATTTCTGTGCGCTCCGACAGCGCCATTCTCTGTTGCAGGATGCTTGCTATGACGGTCAACCCCCAAAGCCTGAAAACCGAAAAACCCGAACAGACAGCCGAATCACTATTAAAGATGATTGAAGAGCTGGTTACAGAACTGCGGCAGGGAGAACCGCCTCCAGCAACACTGAACCTCGACACCCGACTTGATCAGGACCTAGGGTTTGACAGCCTGGCCCGAGCCGAGCTTATTCAACGAACTGAGTCCCAATTTAGCATCACTCTTCCCGATCAAACTCTGGCAACAATAGAAACACCCCGAGATCTGCTGAGAGAAATATTGCAGGCGAGCAATCATCACTTCAGCACCCTATCGGAACAGACCATTCAGCAAATCAAGCTTGATGTGGTGCAGTCCGCACCGGAACATGTTGAGACCCTCCAGCAGGTACTCGACTGGCATGTCAGCACTCACCCCGACCGACCGCACCTCTATGTCTATCAGGATGCTGAACATGTTGAAGAAATCAGTTACCGGATGTTGAAAGAAAAAGCCCTGCAAATCGCCAGCGGACTGGTTGCGCAGGACATCGCCCCCGGTGAGTGTGTCGCAATTATGCTGCCCACCAGTAATGACTACTTTTACAGCTTTTTCGGCATTTTATATGCACGGGCGATACCTGTTCCTATCTATCCCCCGGCGCGGCCTTCTCAGATAGAAGATCATCTCAAACGTCACGCCAACATTCTTCATAACGCCCAGGCACGGCTGTTAATCACCGTCCCCGAAGCTAAGCCACTTTCCCAACTACTGCGGATGCTGGTTCCTTCGATCAAAACTGTTGTGACCCTTCCTGAACTGCTCCACTGTAAAGAAAAACCGGATGTCGGCGAAGCCGCAAAATCTGATATCGCATTTCTGCAATACACATCGGGAAGTACCGGCCAACCCAAAGGCGTTACCCTGACTCATGATAATCTGCTGCACAATATCCGGGCGATGGGTAAAGTCGTAGGAGCCAGTTCAGGTGATGTCTTTGTCAGCTGGCTACCGGTTTATCATGACATGGGGCTGATCGGAGCCTGGTTCGGCAGCCTGTATCATGCAATCCCGCTGGTGATCATGTCGCCGCTGGTCTTTTTGTCCAAGCCCCAGCGGTGGCTTTGGGCTATCCACCGTCACCGCGGCACCCTATCCCCGGCACCTAATTTCGCCTATGAGTTATGTATCAACAAAATTGACGACAGCGAACTTGAGGGACTGGACCTCAGCAGCTGGCGTCTGTCATGGAACGGCGCAGAGCCTGTCAGCCCGAGCACCATCAAACGTTTTACCGAGAAATTCGCCAAATACGGTTTCCGTCCCGAAACCATGTCTCCGGTCTACGGCTTGGCAGAATCATCCGTCGGGCTGACCTTTCCTAACGAAGTCAGGCTGCCGAGAATTGAAAAAATTCAGCGTGAACCTATGGTTCGTTTTGGCCGGGCAATTAAAGCCGCAGATAACGATACCGACCCTATGCAAGTGATAGGATTAGGCCAGCCACTACCGGCTCACCAGATCCGCATTGTTGATGAATTCGGACGGGAGCTGCCGGAACGAGAAGAAGGCACCCTACAATTTAAAGGCCCATCTGCCACCCAGGGCTATTACCATGATGAAGAGAAGACCCGCCAGCTCTATCACGGCGACTGGCTCGATACCGGTGACCGTGCCTTTACTATCGGCGGCGAGCTGTTTCTCACCGGGCGAACGAAAGACATCATCATCCGAGCCGGTCGCAATATCTATCCTCACGAACTGGAAGAAGCCGTCTGTAATATTAAAGGGATCCGCAAGGGTTGCGTCGCAGCCTTTGCCAGCCATGACCAGCATTCTGGAACAGAGCGATTAATTGTACTGGCCGAAAGCCGGCAGACCGATGAAATCAGCCAACAAGCATTTAAGCAGCAAATTAATAATCTCTCAGTCGATTTACTTGGCAGCCCTGCAGATGACATAGTTATCGCTCCGCCCCATACCATACCCAAAACATCAAGCGGCAAAATTCGTCGTGCGGCCTGCAAGGAGTTGTATGAACAAAACCAACTCGATATTCGCCAGCGCGCCGTATGGCAGCAAACACTGCGCCTGATCCAGGCTGGTATCCGTCCGCAATTAAAGCGCTATTCACGCATTTTGCTCGATTTCGGCTACGCCGCGTATATGTGGCTGGTCATGGCAATATTAGCGCCCGCGGTATGGGGGCTGGTTGCGATTACTCCCAACCGCAATTGGAGCTGGGCTATTACCCGCTTCGGGGCAAGGGCTCTGATAAAACTGACCGGAACCAAACTCACCGTGCAAGGAGAGGAAAACCTGCCAAAAGGAGAGCAACCCTTTATTATGGTAGCCAATCACTCCAGTTATCTTGACGGACTGGTCATGACTGCCGCGATTGACCTGAACTGTCGTTTTGTCGCCAAATCAGAGCTATTGAAAAACCCGTTTGCCCGGATATTTCTTTCTCGACTAGGGGCCGAGTTTGTAGAACGCTTCGATGTACAAAAAGGCATTATTGATGCTAAACGGATTGCTTATAGTGCCAAAGATAACCAACCGTTGTGCCTGTTCCCAGAGGGCACTTTATACCGAATGGCGGGTCTGCATCAGTTCCACATGGGCGCCTTTACGGCGGCCACTGATGCCAACCTGCCGGTGATCCCTGTTACCCTGTGCGGCACCCGCTCTAAGCTTCGCGATAAATCCCTGTTTCCAAGAAGAGGAGATGTCAGCGTAACCATCAGTGAGCCGATTTATCCAAGTGGTGAAGACTGGAGTGCGGCACTGGCATTGAGAGATAAAGCAAGAGGAGAGATCCTGCGCCACTGCGGTGAACCGGATCTGGCGCATACGCCTCCTATGCGCTAACTAGGCCCTAATGCGGCAACTGATCAAGTCGAACGATTGGAAAGACCTGGTTATGCCGCTCAAGGGTTCGGACAAATTCAAACTGCTGGCGCATTGCATGTCCTTCACGAAATTCGCTTAAGGCGTGTTCTGGTTGAGAAACGGAGGCACAACCACCTATCAGCCAAAGCAATCCAAATAAAACAAAAAATCTCGACATAACACCCACTTACCTCTCGCAACCCAAAGGTCACTATAAGCCGCTGTCAGACTGAGGAAGAACTATATATTCTTAGTTTAGATGGCCTGTTTCAGATGTGGAACTGATGTATCAGAAGAGGGGAATACCTTAAAAATGAAAAGGCAAGAAGCGTTTCCTTGCCTTCGAAGCAGTAACTAAGAGTAACTGAAATTTAAGAGCGGTTTGACGGGATAAACGCTTTTGTTGACGTTGAGTTACCTTCATTATCTGTAGCTTTAATTGTCACTGAACGTGCAGCCTCGCCGGTGCTATAGACAAATACTCGACCATTTTCAGCAGTTGTATAGCTTTGTCCATGCAGGGAAACCTGAACACCTTCCTGTGGCATACCCGCTTTTTCAACGATAACCCAAGCGCCGTTTTTCTGTGGTGTTACATCAAGCTTCAAATCTGCCATTGCAGTACCCGAAAAAGCAGCAACACCAAGCATAATTCCTAAAATTGACTTTTTCATAACTTCCTCACTATCAACTGTTGTTTTGTTTAATTACGCAGTGTGGCTGCGTCTTGATATAAAGATTAGTTGTGATACTGCTCACACTCGATAACGCATTTTGATTGGAGATGTTCGAAAAAACTGAGCAAGAAATAAACAACAAATCAGGTCAGAGGGGAGTGAAATACAATAATTTCGCGTCAGGGAAAATAAATTCAAGTTAAATAAAATGAGTTTTTTTCATTAAAATTCAACAAAAAGGAACGATGTACGAGCAATAAGGCCAAATAGATCACACTTTTGTGCAATCAGGCTATTTACAACAGTCTGTTTTCTGTTTAGTGTTTTTAGGTCTGGAACTCAGACCTGACAGTGATTTTCGAAGAACACTCCTCACTTCCGTCAAAGTAAGAAGACCTCCCAAAAAGATCATTCAGATGATTTCTTTCCACTGCCATCGCTAACGTTGCAGGCGATATTGCAGTGATGAGCTAATGAGTAGGGTGAACTCTTAGCTGTGAAGAAATAAAAGGTCAATGGGTTTCAAGAACATCAGCCACTGAAGAAAACGTGGCTGGATTGTATTTGTACTCAGATTGATAGCCACAAACATGAAGACTCGGTGCCATTGAGCATGCAGAGCATGATTTGGGCAGAAAGGAAAATATTATGACTTCACAAACCGGTATTATCCGTAGTTTTAACCCAAAAGAAAAAACAGGCCTGATCACTTGTGATCTAGGCGGTGACATTCGCTTTGAAGCAATCAGCATCCGTGGCAAACACGCACCGGAATCTGGCAGCCTGGTAGAGTTCACAATGGACGACTCCAAGAGCAAACTTCAGGCCGTCGATATCCGTTTTATCTGATTTCACACTCGCTATTACTTCTTAGTTAATTAATAATCACCACCATATGAAAACAACTGTTACGTGGTGGTAATAATGTACAACTGGGAAGGTGTCAGTGAATTTGTCGCTGTGGCTGAAGCCGAAAGCTTTACCGCAGCGGCAAAACGCCTTGGCATATCAACCGCACAGGTCAGCCGACAAATCAGCGCGCTGGAAGCCCGGCTTGCAGCCAAACTGTTTTATCGCACAACCCGCAAAGTTTCAGTCACGGAAGTTGGCCGTATTTACTACCAGCACTGCCGCCAGATACTGGACGGCCTGGAAGAAGCAGAACGAGCAATCACCAACCTGCAAACCACCCCTCGTGGTCTGTTAAAAATTACCGCTCCGGTTACCTATGGCGAAGGCACCATAGCCCCGTTAATCAACGATTTCATGCAAAAGTATCCTGAGCTGGAAGTTCAGCTCCTGCTATCAAACCAGAAAGTTGATCTGGTTGATGAAGGCTTTGATCTGGCAATTCGCCTCGGCAAACTGGATGATTCCAGCATGATGGCGAAAAAGCTCGGCTCTCGAACCCAGTATGTTTGTGCATCAGAAAAATACCTGGCGACTTATGGTATTCCCCATTCATTGTCTGAACTTGAACACCACAACTGCCTGCCCGGTACACTTGACTACTGGCGTTTTCTTGAAGACGGTAAACCACGCAATATCAGAGTCAAAGGCCGCCTGAGCTGTAACAGCGGCCATGCTCTTACCGATGCCGCACTCAAAGGACTCGGTATTGTCCAACTACCGGACTACTATGTTCAGGGCTATATCGATAATGGCCAGCTAATCCCGCTGCTTACTCAGTTTATGGAAAAAGATGATGGTATTTGGGCACTGTATCCGCACAACCGCCACCTTTCTCCCAAGGTCAGGATGTTAGTCGATTATCTTGCCGAAGCCCTTAGCAGCTAAAAACAATCATCATATAAGTATGTTTAATTACAAGCACAACTACCCGCCAGAACACTCATACTGATGATTTTGTAAGAAACAGTTAATAATCAAATAAATAAGAAGAAGCACTGTTGATGTGTATGACCTTAAACCATTACAATAATGTGAAACACCTTGCTTAACATGGCTAATTGACCAATAGGTATATGGCACATGGAATGTAACTGTACTCAGCTAGTGCGAATAAAGCGTAGCTTCTGGCAACGCTTGTTTTACAAATCAATCCATCGCTGCAAAGACTGCGGAAAACAATTTAAGCTATAGGTCAGGGTTTCATCCTATTCCCCCTTCACTGTCCTTTTGCTTTTGTGTTAGATGAATTGGTAATCTGAAGCCTCGTTAAACATAATTTGTTTGACGAGGCTTTTCTTATTCTGCATCAACAACTCTCGGGTTACGAACCTGCCCTCGTTGATCAACCTTTACCTTTCACATTTCCTGACACTAGGGTATTACCAGTTAATCTCCAATGCCGTTCGACAAGAAGTTGCAGTATAGTAACCTTCCATTATTGCCCTGATTATCAATCAGTTCCTTTTTCATGGAGAGCAACAAGATGCCAGCAGACCTCCACTCATCTTATGATGCCATCGTTGTCGGAAGCGGCCCGGGCGGAGCGACTATTGCCAGAGAGCTAACTCATCAGGGCCAGCAGGTATTAATTCTGGAGTGGGGAAACAATACTCCGCTTAAAGGATCCTTCTGGCAAATGGCACAAATGGCGGCAATTCCGGGAAAGAGTGCCTACGTGACTCGCGACTTGTCACTGCTTATTCGGGGAATAACCGCTGGCGGCAGCTCGGCTATCAACTATGCCGGAGCAATGACACCACCGATTGATATGTTCCGACAATACGGTGTCGACTTAACTGTTGAAGTTGATGAAATCGCAAAGGAGTTACCCATTAATCCACTTCCGGAGCACTTAATGGGGCCGGTAGCTAAAGCCATCAGCCATGGTGCTCGTGAGCTGGGCCTGAAATGGGACAAGCTGGATAAATTCATTGATATCAACAAATGCCAGCCACAATGTCACCTTTGTGCTTATGGCTGCCCGACAGATGCAAAGTGGACTGCCAGAGATTTCCTTGACGATGCAGTTTGCCATGGAGCCACACTACTTACCGGAGCTAAAGTGACCGAAGTACTTACGCACGGTCACAAAGCGGTCGGCGTTAAATTCCGTCATAAGGGCCGAATAAACTCCGTCTTTGCTGATAACATCATTTTGGCTGCGGGGGGAATTGGCTCTGCTCAAATTCTTCAACAAACCGGGATCAAAAAGGCCGGACAGCAGTTCTTCATCGACCCGGTAATTGCTGTCATGGGAAAAGTAAACGACCACTTCCCAGACGGTGAAATTCCGATGGCAGCCGGTCTTCACCTGCCGGATGATGGCATTTTGCTTTCTGATCTCAGCCTGCCAAAACCTTTTTTTCATCTGTTTACAGCTCAGGTCGGGAAGTTCGGAAATATGCTTTCTGCTAACAATACCCTGTCAATCATGGTTAAAGCAAAAGACGAACCCAATGGCGTCATCGGTGAGAAATGGATGAGCAAAAAACTGGGTGACAGCGATAAGCAGCGCTTGGCAACGGGCTCTGAAATTGCTGAGAACATTTTGCGCCAAGCCGGTTGCAGCCATATTTACCGCACCCATCATTTTGCAGCTCATCAGGGCGGTAGCGCTAAAATTGGCGACGTGGTCAACAGTAATCTACAAACGGAATTTCAGGGACTTTATGTTTGTGATGCATCTGTCATTCCTGAAGCATGGGGGCTTCCGCCGACCTACACTCTGCTTTGTCTGGCAAAACGACTAGGCAAGCATCTCGCATAAGCATTACCCTTCAGCTTTTTGTGTTGACCATGAATGTGAATTTTCCACATTCATGGTTTCACCTCCCCATCCACTTTTCCTCATAACACTTTCCATCATATTCAATTACCTCTCAGATCTCACTCAACTTACAGGAAAAGCACAAATTTTGTGCCAGACTTTGTGATGGTTACAAACAAGACTCCCCACAAAACCAATCGGGGTAATGCGGTTGGTAACAACAGCGATAAGGAGAGCATTAGCATGGAGAGCAACACTCCCCTGCTGAACATACGCAACATCCAATCAAGTGATTATCCTGAGCTAGCTACTCTCATGGATTTGGTGTTTCATGATGTGGGCGGGGCATGGCCACGGATGACAATCATGGATCTCATTCACCAGTTTCCGGACGGCCAGATCTGTATTGAAGACAGCGGGAAAATTATCGGTGCCGCACTCACCATCAAAGTTGACTACAACCGTTTTTCACTCAGTCACACATACACTGACATCATCACAGAACAAAATGTGATTCAGCACCAGGCCAGCGGAGATGCTTTGTACGGCCTTGATGTCTTTGTGCATCCTGATTATCGGGGGCTACGGCTTGGACGACGCTTGTATGAAGCGCGTAAAGAGCTTTGTCGTAACAACAACCTTAAAGCGATCTTAGCTGGTGGCCGTATTCCCGGTTATCACAACGTCGCTGATGATATGTCTGTCCCTGAATATGTCGAAAAAGTGAAGCGCAAAGAGCTTCATGATCCCATTTTGTCGTTCCAATTATCCAACGACTTCGACGTAAAGCGCCTGATGAAACATTATTTACCCGAGGATACAAAATCCAGCGGCTATGGCACCCTACTGGAATGGGACAATATCTTTTATGAAGAAGAAATGCCCTCGGTTATCAATACAGAAAAGAACCTGGTGCGACTCGGTTTGGTGCAATGGCAGATGCGGGCAATGGTGTCTGTTGAAGATCTAATGAATCAGGCTGAGTTTTTTGTCTCTTCGCTCTCCAATTATCACGCCGACTTTGCCCTCTTTCCCGAATTTTTCAATGCACCACTAATGGGATTACAGAACGAAAAAACATCCGTCGAAGCCATC
The DNA here is from genome assembly GCF_000331515.1 of Photobacterium marinum. GTDB lineage: Bacteria > Pseudomonadota > Gammaproteobacteria > Enterobacterales > Vibrionaceae > Photobacterium > Photobacterium marinum. The sequence continues at coordinate 191,139 of NZ_AMZO01000006.1, read as the reverse complement.
CGCTTTTTAAGCGAATTTACCGAAGACATAAAGCAACGCTTTTCCCAAATGGCGGTCACCTACAACATAAATATCATCGCAGGGAGCATGCCGGTTCTCAAAGATGATCGACTCTATAATATCTCCTATCTCCTCCATCGTGACGGTTGTATTGATGAGCAGTACAAAATCCACATTACCCCACATGAAGAACGGGACTGGGTCATTGACGGTGGAGAAAAAGTGAAAGTCTTCGATACCGATTGCGGCCGCGTCGGAATACTCATTTGTTATGATGCAGAATTTCCCGAGCTTGGGCGTATGCTGGCAGAAGAGGGCGTGCAGATCATCTTTGTTCCATTCTGGACCGACACCAAAAACGGCTATTTACGAGTCAGGTTATGCGCTCAGGCAAGGGCGATAGAAAATGAATGTTACGTGGCTCTCGGTGGCAGTGTCGGCAACCTACCCCGGGTTGATAACGTCGATATTCAGTTCGCCCAATCAGCGGTATTTTCACCCTCCGATGTCTACTTCCCTCATGATGCCACCATTACCGAAGCCAGCCCGAATACCGAGATGATCATATTTGCCGATGTCGAACTCGACAAACTGAAATACCTCAATACCGAAGGTTCAGTCACCAACCTTCGCCACCGCCGTTTAGATCTCTATGGCGGCTTTACCAGACCCAAAAACTCAACCTAAAGTTAAATATCAGCCTTGCTGGTTGCACCACAATGTAAATCCACCAGCAAGGCAACGAATATTAAGTAGATACCGGCCATAGAAATCTGGCCAATACGGGTATAGAAACTGACATCAATCGCTTTATCGCTTCCGGAGATCACAGCACCAAAAACGACCAGCATCGCAGAAAAAATACCGGCATAAATCGGTGCTTTGCCCGGTTCAGTGCAAATTTTCTGCCCGAACAACAGGCTGAACAACGCCATCATGGCAAGCAGAAAAGGAAACCAGGGTACGGTCACCAGCAACTCATAGGCAATAACAGCCAAAATCCCGCCAACCAAATTGGTTAGTAGCAAAAACAGACTAAGCTTAATACTCTTCGGACAGCTTAACTGTAATGACAAAATCCCGATAAACGCCATCGTCAGCAGCGCACCATTAATCTGGAAGTAGTAGAAATAAGCAATGACAGGAAAACTGATAGCCAGTGCCTTCAGCGCATTACGGACACGTTCTGCCTCATAGGTTCTTTCTGTATCACCACTTGCAGCCCCCTGTTCGGGGTTTACAGCTGACCACATCGCCAGACTATCAAGATCCGGTAACAAGCTATGCATCAGCCAGAAAATCAGTACAGCACCGCATCCGGAAATCATCAGTCCCTTACCAAGCATCAGAGCTGCTGCTGGGTGAATAACCCCCATATACGGTACTAACAACACTGTGATCATAAGAATAGTGGAAAAGAAATTCCATTTCGGATTCTGAAACAGGTAATAGGCCCAGAACATCAGCAAACCGACCAACAGCAACAGAATCAACGGATACTGAGTCACGCCATTACTAACCGCCATTGCGATCAGCACGGTTACCACCATAGCCAGAAATAGCTCATCAAAGGTTTCTTTGGTCGGTTCCGGTCTGTCGGCGAAAAACTTAGCCACAAACACCGGCATCACATAAGCAAAAGTCCAGTTAATGCCATATGCCAGCAACATCGCCAGAACCACACCCAACGCATACCTCAAGATCCGGCGGGTCAACAATACCTGTTGAGCCTCTGGCAAGATATTAACGGACATAAGACATCCAGCTGATCAGACGAATCCAAAGCTTGCCAAACAGGTTCATTACCGACGCCTCATCGGTGTAAACCATCACGTCTGCCTGACCACCGACTCGTAACAGGCCGTGGGGGACATCCCCTTCAAAACGAACCATTACAGGAAATCGCTGGGTCTGGCGTAACCAGCCAGTCTGGTTCGCAACTGTCGCTAATTGCCCGGATTGCTGCGCCTGTCCCCAGTTCACGCCATAATCAATACTGGCTATACGCCCGTGGAAAATATCACCTGGCGCATTATCCAGAGCAATCTCAACCAGATCACCGGACTTCATATTGCCCAGGCTGTTCTCACGATAATAAGCTTCGATCCAACTGTCTTCACCGGATACAAACGTCATCAGTGGCTGTCCCTTACTGGCATAAAAGCCTTCATCAAGGCGAAAGTTAGACACCCCGCCCATCGCCGGAGCACGAATAACAGTTCGCTCCAAATCCAATTGTGCTTTTTGCAGTGCCAGCAACGCCGCCTGCATTTCGGTATTCTCCTCACCAAGCTTACCAAGCTGCTTTTTCGCCTGAGCCAAACCAGCCCTGGCGCTGTCTACCTGAGCCCGGGCGTGAGCTATGGCTGCTCGGGTTTTATCCGCTTCTGCCTGAGTCACAATGCCTTTATCAGCCATCGTCAGCACACGCCCGGCCTGTCGCCGGACGTTTTCCTGATTTATCAACGCATCAGATAATCTGGCCTGAGCCGCTTCTACCGAAGCCGTCTGAACACCAATCTGTTTACCTGCCAGCTCCAAGCCCTGTTCAGCCTTTTTTACCGCAATCTGATAATCCGTCGGTTCAATCCGGAATAAAGCATCTCCAGCCTGCACTAACTCATTAGGTGTGACATTCACTTTATTGATCACACCTGATACTTGCGGAGCCAGCGGTATAACATTTCCTCTCACCCTTGCCATATCAGTAGTCGGGATCACCCTGTCGGCAACAAGATAAAAAAGAAACAAGCCGACACACACAGCCAGCACCACTAGAGTAATGGCTCGGGGAGTCAGATGCTTATTTGATAGCTTGCCTGAAGCACTTTCAGGCTTTTTCGTTTTCTCATCAAAAGCGACAGGTTCATCGCAAGCCACTGAACGGGCTTCAACCGGGGTAAACTCAGGATCTTTTTGGCTCATAACGACCTCATCAGATTAATCGTACGCCGCGATCTTAAATCGAAATAGAATTTCTTTTTTACCATTTCACGCCAAAGCATAATTTAAACAAACCACGAAATAAACAATAAAACATTTAAAAACAACAACTTAAATAAAAATACATTCAATACACCCAATGTGGCGCAAAATGATAAGTTTGGTTTTGTGTGTTTTTTATACTTCATCTCGTCAGCAAGCAAACCAACATTAAGCGAGAAGTGAAATGAAAAAGATCTGGGCCAAAATTAAGCAATTCCTGTGTACTCCATACGGTAAGGCTTATCTGGTTTTCATCACCCTGACTAAGCTTTACCTGGTATACAAATGGGCATTGGATTATGTGAAGAAATTCGGTGGAGAACTGTTTGAGCTTATTGGCGCATCTGTAACAATGGGCGAGCAATTCAGTGCCCTAAGTTTTACTGCTGTATGTGGTTACTACACGATAGAAGCTATCATCAGTATTTTCCGCAGTTCGCCTAAAAAATCCCGACAGGCGACTCAGGCATAATTTCAGTAGCTGCAGGGATGCAGCTGCAACAAGCAGATACACAGGTATACTATTGATACCAGCCATTTCCGGAGTAAAGGAATGACCCCAGGCCAACTGGTTCCGTTAATCAAAACGGCTCATGCAGCAACATTAGTCGAAATGCTCAAACATTTTGAGGCTGATATCTATCCACTCCTCAAAGCCGCCGGACTGCCTGAGGATATTATGCGGACCCGCCATGAGTTTCTTCCTGAAACACCGGTTAAACATTTACTGGCGCTGATGGCAGAGCGCGCCGATCCCCAGTATTACGGCGATCTACTGCGTACAGCCAACCGTGAATACTTCATTCCGAAAATGCTCCGCCATCTCCGAAGTCCCGAAACCTTGGGAGAGGCAATAGAGCAAATGAAAACAGCCGTCCGTCATGAGTCACCTTCAGCGACGATCAGTATCGAGTACTTCAACCACACGCCGTGGTTTTGTCGGTTTAAAGATAAAGAGGACACAGAAGAGTTTTTATGGGCCGAAATCTTTGCTGTTCTATTCCTGATTGAGTTTATTCGCTTACTCAGTAAAACAGACTGGCAACCAACATGTATTGCTATCCAGTCAAAGAAAGCCGATAAGCTGGCCGAAATACTGAACAACCCGAAAACTGTGCTGTACGCAAACCGAAATTTGGCCGCGATCGAACTTTCAAGCGAATTGATGGCACTTCCGCTTCATCTTCCGGCCAGTTTTACATCTCAAGTATCCCGAGAGGATGATCCCAAAGCGCTAAACTTCCTTGAAACTGTCTATTTAGCACTGGCACCGTACCTTTCCCGGCAGTCGCTATCCTTACAGCAGGCAGCCGAAATACTGAACACCAGCGCCCGTACGTTACAACGCCGTCTGGCAGAGGAAAATACCAGTTTCAAAAATGTCAGAGACAACATCATGCTGGCGACGGCCTGTCGGTTAATGGAAAACGGGCAATATTCACTCACCGATATTGCCTCTGAGCTGGGTTATGCTGATATTGCCCATTTCTCAAGGGCATTTAAAAAGCTCACCGGGTTTCCTCCTAAAGATTACCGCAAGCGATTTCTGGCTAAAGCCTAGCATCTGCAAAACGGATAAAAACCAAACCCTACTGACACGTAACCCAATACTTCGCAACCAGACAAGGGAAAAAACGCCCCATCACGATCTGTTCCAGCACTCCACTGTTGGCTTCGATCACCTTTCTTGATGCAATATTGTCTTCATCTGCGGTGATCAACACCTTTTCCAGTCCCAATTGCTTAGCTTTGACCAGACCATGTTTAAGCATTCGGGTGCCATAGCCTTGTTCACGAAAACTCGGCGCAATGTCATAACCAATATGCCCGCCTTCATGAGACAAAAAAGGCGTTTCAATGTGATGCCGGATCCGTAGCACGCCAACCATTTTCCCTTTCTGATTTAAAAACCAGTAATGATTACAGGGAACATATCCCTCTGGCAGATTCACTCCTCTCGATTCATCAATCAGAGACTGAACATATTTCGAAAATGACGAACACGCGGGTTCATAAAATTCTGCATTCGGAGCATCAAATCGCTTGATGTCATCGAGAAATGCCAGAAACACATCCTCATATTCACAAGAGGGGGAAACTAACTCCATGTAACAATTATCCTTTATATTTTTATATTCTTACCGAAAGCGGATTTTCCCTGATTTTTTCCTATTATTCATCGTCAAAACTGATCAGCGAACGCCCTTTTTCCTTACGCCATTTATTACTGTCTCTCAGGCTGTAAGCACAACCACAATATTGCTGATTATAAAAGCCTATTTGCTTGAGCAAACTGTCTTTTCTTGCCGATAAGCCACCTTTACGCCAGTCCTGATCCCAATACTGGGCAATGTTACCTGTCAGCGAGGCTGCCGTCTGTCCGGCCTGTCGAATCTGATTAATATCTTTCCAGCGAGAGCTGGCTAAAGTTGTCGTAAAGTGAGTAAAACAGTGTTCTTTAGCGTAATTTGCCGTCTTTTCCATCCGCAGCTGAAAACAATGCAGACAGCGCTTTCCTCGCTCAGGTTCATGCTCGTAGCCTTTCATCTCCCTGAACCAGGTTTTCGGATCGTAATCCATATCGACAAAATCCACCCCAAGCACCTCAGCAAAACGAATGATCTCGTTTTTGCGCTTCAAGTACTCCTTTTCAGGATGAATATTCGGATTATAGAAAAAAATCGTCGGCTGAATACCGTGGAATAAACACGCTTCGATCATGGCACTGGAACAGGGAGCACAACAGCAATGCATCAGAACATGCTGACGCTCACTTGGAGAGGTTAAATCTTTCTTCGGGCTATCACCGAAATCATCAGGCAAACGCATGCTTGTTCCTGTTTTTCATCAAAATGTAAATAATCCGCCAAAACCAATACAATTCCATACATATTAATACAGAAATATCTCACTGATTTTATTGAATTTATATTTAAAGGTAAAAAAAATATTCCTATAGCAGATTTTCACTCTGTCACATTTAAAAAAACGGTGTATCATTTAGAGAAAAGTAAAAATCTGGAAGTCTATTTTGAGTATTATCAATTACATATCAAGTTTGCCACAACTTGCCAATAAGGTTCACCCTAACTCAAGAGGCATCAATAAGATCAGAAAAAATGCCCGTTTCTGCCTATGGGGACTGACCTACAGCAAGACCTTGAAAACTATACTCGAAGTCTTTAATGACGAAAGATTAAAGCCTGTACTGGACAACAGCCCGGATATTATCGAAAAGCCTTTAAAGCCCTACCTCTGCGTAAACTGGTCACCGACAGAGCGCGCCAGACATCTGAGGGATCACTATCAATTTATCAGTGAAACTTTCGGTTCGCACGCCGCAGAAGTGACATCACAAACAGGTATTACGCTACTGACGTTTAAAGACTCGAATGAAGCACAATATCAAATTCACTTGTACTGTGGTGCAAGCCGTGAAGGCGGATTGGGTATCCAATTGGTTAATGATAAAAACCAAAGTGTTTATTCATTAGCCTTCAATATATCCGGTACAGAGCAGCGGACAATGTACATCGGTATGGTTCAAGGACCCACTCCACTCATATCCGATAGACCGATGCTGATCAGAACTCTGACTCGTTCACTACATGGTTTACGCACAAAAGCGTTAATGATCGAAGTGGCGCTAATTCTGGCAAGAATCTGGGGAGTTGCTGAAGTTAAGGGCGTATCTAACAAGGGCCATATTTATCAGGCGCTGAGATATGTCGGCTCGAAGCGCAAATCTGTTACTTTTGATTATGACGATTTCTGGACTGAATACGGCGGCGAGCCGATTAGCAAATACCTATTCAGTGTTCCGGTAAATCCGCCACGCAAAGATCCATCAACACTGAAAAAGACCAAGCGAAGACTTTACACTAAGCGTTATCAGTGGCTGGCAGATGCAGAACAGGCCATTAATGATAACCTTGCTGTAATTAACAAATAGCACGGTAAACGGAATAACAATCAAGCCGGTCAGCATATGCTGGCCGGCTCTTTATAGCGATAGTTCAGGCTAATCAGCAGCTTTACATCTCGCGGGTATCCTTGAAGATTTCACCGCCCTTAATCACGACCTGAATGTTGTCCGGGTTGGCCAGGATGTCCAAATCATCAACCGGATTTCCACGAACAAACAACATATCAGCGTAAGAACCTTCACAAACCACACCGATATCACCTTCCGGGTACGGATCCAGTAAACCTGACAACTTCAGCAGCTCACCGGCATCTGATGTCGCCTGTTTCAGGCCTCGGAATGAACCAAAGTATTTCTTACGGGCAGAGAACTCAGCATTCTGCTTTGCATGTACCTCTGGTGTTCCAATCAAATCAGTACCGAAGGCACATTTGAGGTCATATTTCTCAACTAGTTCTGCCTGTTTCAGCAACCCTTTACCGACACGCTCCGTTTTTTGATAAAGGATTTCGCTGTCGAGCGGGATTTTACGGTTGGCGATGAGCTCTGCTGTCGCATATTGCGGCACAACCCAGACTTCTTTATCCAGACACAAACGGGCAATATCGTCATCCATGAATGTGGCATGCTCGAGGGATTTTACCCCTTCCTCAATAGCAATCTTCATTGCAGGACCGGCATGGATATGACTACAGACGTACGAACCGTAATTGGTCACCGTTTCCACAATCGCCCGCAGTTCTTCTCGTGTGTACTGAATCGTGTCGAGCGGATCAAATAGTGAAGATGCACCGCCACCACCGAATATTTTGATTTGTGATGCGCCCATGAAAATCTGATCACGGGTTCGTTTCAGACACTCGGGCACGCCATCAGCCAGCACCAGATGTCCCTGACGCATAAAGCTGGAATCGTCTAATCCTTGGTTGAAGTTCGAACGCTGAGTTCGATTCTGACGGTAATCCGCATGACCACAGGTCTGGGAGATACCGGCATAACTCGGGTAGATACGTGGCCCCGGTACAAAGTTGCTGTCGATACTTTGCTTCAGTCCGTAACAGTTACTACCGACATCACGCACCGTGGTAAAACCGCGTTCCAGCATCTCACGGGCAATAACCGTAGATCGCACCGCCACTTCTTCTGCGGTCATGTTATCGATAGCATTAAAAGTATCTGAAAGCGCGATATGGGTATGCGCATCAATCAGTCCTGGGATTACCGTATAACCCGCAGCATCGATTACCCGATCATATTCCATTGCCGGGTTGAGCTGATGGCTGATCTCACTGATCACACCATCTTCAACACTGATGAAACATCCCTGCCTGATAGCCTCATTAATCCCGTCAAACAATGACACATTCTGAATTAGTACTTTCATAATCAATCTCCGGTCATAACGTATTTTTTGCTTAAAGCCAGGGTTATTCGCACAATGCGGCAACATCATGCTGCTGACACTTTTCCAGCTCGATATGGTAGGTTTCGATGATTTTCTCTGCTGTTGCATCAATATCCTCTTCAGAGGTGTGACAGTTAAGCACAGAGAACAACATGGTCTTCAGCCCCTTGTAGCCGGACGTCGACGGATAGCAGAAACCATCCTGTTGCAACTGGTGTACAACCCGTTCGGTCAACCGATTTCGGAATTCATCCCCTCCCTTACCGAACTGAGCGGAGAATCGGTTAGAAACAACATCATTGAGAATGGTGATCCCGTCTACCTCACGAAGCCTGTCGGCCATCTTCATCGCCATCGCGCAACAATGATCAAGGTGTTCTTCAATTCCTTGTCTGCCGAGCGCTTTAATAGCGGCATAAACAGGTACTCCTCGAGCCCGGCGTGATGCGGCAATACCGAAATTGACGGCATTGCGATCCGGCTTGGCTATCGCATCAGTCAGGTAGGCTCCCATACTGTTGCCACCCATAGCTTCTGCCAGCAACGCAGCATCACGGACAATCACCATGCCGCTATCATAAGGCATGTTGAACCACTTATGACCATCGGTATCCCAGGAATCCGCTTTTTCGATCCCTTTCAAAAGATGCTTTTGACTTTGGCTGGCAGCAGACCACAAACCAATTGCACCATCGACATGGAGCCAGGCATTCGGGTGGGCCTGCACACAAGCAGCAATCTCTTCAAACGGGTCAAAAGCCCCTGAATCAATACAACCGGCCTGCGCGCACACTAATGTCGGGCCATCGCATTCTGCGAGAATTTCCGGTAGGTATTGAGGAAGTATTCTCAGGTTGCTGTCGGTCGGAATAGTCTTAATATCGCTCTCGCCAAGGCCAATCATCCAAAGCGCACGTTTAATGGTGGAATGGATCTGATCGCTGACCACGACATGAATACGCGGAGCTTCATAAAGTCCTTTTTTGGCCACATCCCATCCCGCCTTTTTGAGCAGGCTGTTACGGGCAGTAATCAATGCGGTATAAATCGCTTCCTGCGCTCCGGAAGTAAAACCGACACCTGCTGTTTTCGGCAGACCGAGCAGCTCCAGCATCCACTCGGCCGCGGTTTCTTCAGCCACTGAGGTTGCCGGGCTGGAAACGTAATAAGGTACATTCTGATCCCAGGCACTTACCAACCAGTCTGCAGCAAGGGAAACCGGGAAAGTGCCACCAATGGCGTAGCCGAAATAACGGGGGCCACCTGACGCTATCAGGCCTTTCTCAATATTTTCTGCCAGTTCATTAAGCACTTGTTTCGGGTCGCCTGATTGCTGTGGCAACTTTCCGCCAATGAGTTCGCGCAGCGACTCAGAACTAATTTTTTGATCGATTGGTCTTTCCGGCAAAGACTCCAGATAATCAACCGCACGAGAAAGGGAACAGTTAAGCAACTCACTGTATTGGTTAAATTTATGGGTCATGGCGTATCTCTCTGTTGATGACTATGTACACCCCATAAATTAAAGATTCCCCCCGAATTTATTTACCATTTCGCGCCAACAATAAAATAGCCAGAAGAAGGAAAGTGAAGTCAAAAAGACCCAAAACATCCTTCTGCTATGCTTTTCATATCGCTAAGTGAGAATTGTGCGGAGTACGCCATGAACCAATCGCCAGACAAAATCATGTCACGCCTTGCCTACCTCGGATTATTGCCATTTATCATCAGCATTCTGTGTATCTGGGCTGACAAAACCCTGTTCGGACTTAGTGCCCAAAAGGTATTCATCGCTTACAGTGCGGTGATATTGAGCTTTCTGGCCGGGATCTTGTGGGGAAACGCGATCGACCACATCAAACACAAGTTAAGCCGTAATGCTTTAATCCTGAGTAACCTGTTTGCGCTGATCGCATGGGGAGTTCTGCTACATTCACCGGAAAGCTATGTAATTTCAGTACTGGTACTTTTATTCGGCTTTGTCGCGGTGTGGTTTGCTGAAATGAAGATCCGTGAAATAGAAAAAGAAGGAAAACCAGAAGGTTACCAGCCGATGCGTAACCGGCTGACAGGGCTAGTCGCCCTGATGCACCTGATGCACCTGATGGTCATTGCCAGCTAATGACGCCTAAACTGGCAATGACTCTATTTTAGACAATCTAATTAGCCGACAAAGGTGAAAATAATCGGCTTCATTGATTGAGGGTGGACAATCTGAAGTTCTTTGTCAGAGAAGCTTTTCACTACAAGGTGACCACTTTTAGGGATGAAATGCTTAGCGGTTCCAACTACGTGATGCGCTTTAAACGCCTTCCCTGTGATCTTCAATGCGCCAGTTACCGCCCCTTCGGAATGGTCATTGGCATGAGGGTTAATTGAAAGAACGAACCCGCCGTTGCTGTTTACTTTCAACAAGTAATGAAATTCAGGGTCATGCTGAGACTCCCACGTACCAACTGGCATTGGCACATCATCCAGTGTCGCGTGAAACTCATACAAGTTTCGGTATTCATCACTCTCCGGCTTATACATAACCGACAAGAACTGGTATTTCTCATGCTTCTCTTCTTGCGCCTGATCCACATCATGCAAGATGAAATACCCCACTCCGGCCAGAACTGAACAGGCTAACAAAAACTGAATAAAACGGATCACAATGGCTCCTTTCGATATCCGTTCAAAACAAGCAAATCAAACGCACCTGCGAAGTGGTAAATCCGCGTCAGGTGGAACAATGCATACAGCGGACAAGAATGCCACAATCAGGCCATTAGCAGGTATATGCAACACTATGACACCATTATTTACCAGCTCCTGAATTAACTTTAATCCACATAAATTTATATGCAAAACAACACACTACAAAATAATGAAACTTTGATTTCAAACACCACTAAACCAAATAAGGCAGCCATAAAGGCTGCCCTGTATCGAAAAATAGCGAGTGTTAATTATTCAGCAATGATTAAATTGTGGTAGCCAGTGTCGCTGAGCTTCAAACAGCTCATTAAACATGGCGTCAATCTGCTCAAGGGTACAAACCGCAGCAGTAACCGGATCTAACGACAACGCATAGCGCGCCGCATCCAGGTTGTGAGTAAGCGCTGACTCAACAATCAACTCCTGAACCGCAATATTGGTCTTGTTCAGGCTGGCACACTGCATCGGTAAACGCCCCATTTGCTGAGGCTGTAAACCTCTGGCATCAACCTGGATTGGCACCTCTACCACACAGTTTTCCGGCAAGTTTTCAACCAACAACCCTCCCGGCTGATGATTTGGTACATTACCGTTAATCCGGGTTCGCTCCCCACTGACCATGGCATTTATCAGCTTGGGCGCATTAAGCATGTTAGGTGCAATCACGATTTTCTGGCTACCGGCCAGCTGAGCATCAATTTCGGCCTCACCTGCAGCATGTACTTTTTCTTCAAGCGCCAGCAAGTTCCAGCGTTGTGGCAAAAAGTGATTAATCATCGCTTCATTCTTGCGGAAATAAGGCAGGTAGTCGCTGCAATGCCAGTGATTTTCAGTACACCAGTGACCGAAGAACTTCAGCACTTCACAGCGAACAGCATCGGCCTGGTACACTTTGGGGTTTCCTGCCATTTCACGGAGCTTAGGTAACAGATCTTTACCATTCGCCGTCATTCTGGTGATCCAGGTCATATGGTTGATACCGGCAAATTCATAGTCGATATGTTCCGGCACCTCATGATACATCAACCGTTGCCAGCGTTCCGGGGTCGACGGATGTTCAACCCAGTCACCTTCGCCAAGGTAACCGGCCAACTGTGCGACCGTATATCGCACACCGTAACAAAGCCCGACAGACTTAACCGGACTATAGTCTTTCGCAGCCCAGGTAAGCGGAGCCAGTGGGTTGGCATAGTTAATAAACAGGGCATCAGGACACAGGGTTTCCATATCACGTAAAATAGAAAGCATCGGCGGAATATGGCGTAAAGCGCGGAATATGCCGCCCGGCCCCATAGTGTCCCCAACTTCCTGAATGACACCGTATTTAGCCGGAATATCCATATCCAACCGCCATGGTTCCAGCCCGCCAACCTGAATGGCATTAATCACAAAATCAGCATTCGTCAGCGCCTGACGACGGTCTGTTGTCATCATCACCTGAACACGAAGGCCTGCCTGATCAATCATCCGGGTAACAAGCTCAAAACTTCGCTTGAGAACCTGACTGTCAATATCCATCAACACTAGCACAGCACCGTCAAGGGCCGGATAGGAAAGCAGCGCCGAGGTTATCTGGCGAGTGAACATCACACTGCCAGCACCGACAATTGTTATCTGTGTCATAAGCAAATCCTCAGGAAAGCAAACGTCGCCACGATCCCATATGCTGCTTCAGCAGCATACTGTGAACCATAAGCGAAACCAAAATAGTGATACCGTAAATAAGCCGGGTCCAGAAACCGGCCAGACCGGCGCTGATAATACCCGCTTCAAGAATGCCGATAATGCATGCACCGAACAGCGTTCCCATGAGCGTACCTCGACCACCGAGTACCGACGTCCCCCCGATGAAAACCGAGGCAAACACCAGCAACATGTAACCCTGTCCCTGGTTCGGCCACCAACTGCTCATCTCCAGGCTGACAAAAACCCCGACCAGCGCAGACATTCCCCCCATCAGCATAAACAGCAACATGCGGGTTCTTTTGACCGGTACACCCATAACCTGCGAAGCCTTCGGGTTATCACCGATAAAATTGATGTTATCGCCGAACACATGATGAGAAAGCAGAGACCATAGCAGAGCTAAAATCAGCAACGCCCACAGCACCTGCGCCGGAATAACATCAGCAATCCGCCCGACCATAACGGAGTGCAGCCAGGTTTCACGCACCTGCGGAATGCTCAGAGCAACGCCGTCGGCCAGCACAGTTGTCAGGCCGCCCAAGAAAAACAGCGTGCCGATAGTGGCAATGATTGATGGGATACTAAAATAGACCGCCAGCACACCATTCAGCACCCCACAAGCCAGACCGGCGGCAACGGCACAGCCCAACGCCAGTAAAGGCGATCCGGTTGACTCAAACGTGACAGCGAAAACATAACCGCCCAAAGCGACAACAGCCGGAAAGCTCATATCGATTTCACGGGCAATCACCAACAAGGTCAGGGCTAATGCCAGCATGGCAGTAAAGGGAATGGTCGACATGAAGGCGATATAAATACGACCATGAAGAAACGTTTCCGGACTAAACGCAGTAAAAATGCTCCAAAGAGCAACCAGGATAAGAGCTGTCAGCACCGGAACCCGGTGACGTGAGACAAAATGATAATTCATAAAGCCCCCTGTCCAACAGCATCCAGCAATGCCTGCTGCAACGATGACCGGGTCATTGCGGATTTGCGGTACTGAGCCACAATCTTGCCACGATCCATGACTACAAACCGATCAGCAACCCGGTAGGCATCGTTCATATTATGGGTGATCAATAAACAGGCTCTGCCCTGTTCACGAAGCTGCTCGACAAAGCTGAGCACCTTTTCAACTTCTCCGACAGAAAGCGCAGTAGTTGGCTCATCCAGAATCACCACCCGGGCATCAAACAGCATTGCGCGGCCAATCGCCAATCCCTGACGCTCGCCTCCCGACAGCAAGCTGACCGGCGCTTCGATATTGGCACCGACCCCGCGAAAATCGAGCGTCTTCAATAAGCGGGCGGCACGGCGGCGCTCTTCCCGGTGATCAATAAAACCAAAGCGATTACGAAGATGACGCCCGACAAATAGGTTACGCCATACACTCTGCTGCTCACCGAGGGAACCGGACTGATAAACGGTTTCTATCCCTAATCGTCGAGCCTGCTGTACCGAATATCTGCTGGCTGGCACCTGATTACCACTAATGCGTAATTCGCCATGATCAATGTGTTCGGCCCCGGCAATCAATTTAATAAGGGTTGATTTTCCGGCTCCGTTATCACCAAGCAGGGCACAAACTTCGCCAGAATGAAGGGAAAAGTGAATGTCTTTCAACGCATGAACCGGGCCGAACCATTTGTTCAGCCCGTTCAATTCAAGTACCGGCAAATCCATTAACGGATGCCTTTTGCTGCCAGCGGTGCAATGAAGTTAATGTTGTCGCGACTGACAAACCCGGCACCGGTATTGATATCCAGACCGGAAAAACCATAGCGCTTACTCAGCACAACCTGAACCACTGACAGGTATCCCATCAGATATGGCTGGCTGTCAGCAACTAACTGGACGTAACCAGTTTTGATCGCATCCGCGGTCGCTGGCGACAAACTAAAACCAGCCACATACAGTTCCAGTGGACGCACGCCGGCATTACGCAGGAAGTTCCCCATCTGCGCAGTCAGCGCACCATGATCGACCATGATCAATTTCACATCCTGATGGCGAGCCAGGTAAGCCGTGATCACATTGCTTCCTAGTGACGGATCTTTATCGGTTTCCGGTGAGATCTGCAGGAAATCGACCTTGATACCCGCTTTTTCCAACGTCGAGATCAACCCTCGGGTTGAATCACTGCGCTCAGCGATATCTTTGATGCCCCAAACCATGGCACGATCTCCCGGCTTGAACTGGCCCCGTCTCAACGCCTCATTAGCTAGCGAAATACCGCGGGCTGCATTGCTGACACCGACATAACCAAAACCAGCACTTTGGTCCTTGTTCATAACAGCCGGTAATGCCGTATCCACTGACGTTACCTGGATACCTTTACTGAATGCTTCGTCCACCAGCGGAGAATAAGCACTGTCCCCCGGATGACCCATCACCACGATCCCGGTCGGCTTAGCCGCCAGTGCCTGCTTAAAGTTCTCGACCATCTTCTGCGGTTGCCAGTCAGAATACATAACACGCAAATCAACCCCGAGATCTTCGGCCGCCTGAGTAGCCCCATTCTGCACCACGGTCGCATAAGGACCACCAACAGGCCCTCCGACATCAAACCATACCGACATGTCTTTACCGGACTGAGCGGCCATCGCATCAGTCATCCCCAATGTCGCAACAGCAGACAATAACAAGGCGCAAGCCGAGCTCCGTTTTCGACGGGTTAAAACGCTACCGAGATTCATTATGCTAATACTCCTAACTGGCATAAATACTAATTGCGCATGATACTCCAGAGTTGGCCTTTTAAAATCAAAATAAAGTTTTGTTTTTGAGTGTTTGATAAATGGTGAGTTGTCAAAATATGAGCTTGCTCTCAAATGTCAGACAAAAAAGCCCGCACCATAATTCGGAGCGGGCTTAATTACGAATAAAATTAAATATTACCAGCTAGTTACGAGTAATAAACTAGCTGCGAACTTCACCATTCACATTGCCGATGATAAGTTCTCGTAACCAACGATGGCCGGGATCATGTTCAAAATGATTGTGCCAAAGCAGAACATAGTTCCCCGGAACCACATCCACCGGCACATCACGAGTTATCAGATCAAAATGCTTTGTCATTTTTACCGCATAACGGGCCGGAGCCGAGAGGATAAGATCACATCGCTCACAAAGGCTCATAGCACTGTAAAAATCAGTCATGTTGACCGCGATATCACGACATAATCCATCAAGAGCCAGCACTTCATCAAGCAGCCACCTGTCGATCCCGCCGAATGTCACCTGAAGGTGCCGGTATTTCAGGAATGCCGCTAAATTCCACTCTTCCTGTAGCAAAGGGTGATCTTTCCTGAACAAGCAAACCGGATAGTCACGCACCAGTTCGACATAATTCAAATCCTGGGAAATATTTTTGACATGCAATGGCGAACGCTCATCCCACTCACGGCTGCAAATCGCCATATCAATTTCGCACTTAAGCAGCTTCTCCTTGCTTTCATGGTTCCAGGTCTGGCTGTTCAGGCTGACATGAGGTGCCTGACTGAGCATAGACGGCATGAAAAAAGGATAAGTCAGCGAATAAGCCGTTTCTACCAGATGGATCCTGAACTCACGAGTACTCTGTGCGGGCTCAAAAGCCTCCGGGCGGGTA
This sequence comes from Photobacterium marinum, assembly GCF_000331515.1. GTDB lineage: Bacteria > Pseudomonadota > Gammaproteobacteria > Enterobacterales > Vibrionaceae > Photobacterium > Photobacterium marinum. Next base: position 174,825 of record NZ_AMZO01000006.1, on the reverse strand, counting down.
AATTGCTCCAGCTGCTGCAAGATCTGATGCAGCTCAGGCGCCAGCTGTTTTGCCCGTGGCGTCGGACGTAGCCCATGTGCAGTACGCTCAAACAAAGGGTCATCAAAAGTTTCCCGCAATTTCGCCAGCTGTTTACTGACAGCCGACTGGCTGAGGTACAACCGCGACGCAGCCGCAGTCACACTTTGCTCTTCCAGCAAAACTTCCAGTACTTTAAGCAAGTTATAGTCGAAATGATTCAAAAGCTTACAACCTGATAATTAACGCCGGCCACTGTTAGCCAACAAGCCAATAATTCTCATTATATTAAGCTGTTTCAGTAAGTTATTAAAATTCACCTCATCAATCTATTTCTCATAACAGCGAAAATATGATGAATATCAGGCACTACTGACGGCGTCCTATTTTTGATGTTTTTAGTTCTTATGTTTGTAATGGTCAAATCTATTCCTCCCTACAATGGCGGCATCACTCAAAGGGAGACTTAACTATGACAAAAACATCAATCAGCATCGAAATCACCGAATCTCACCCGGCCTACCAATGGGCAAAACGCCAGTCTGATTCCGTGAATGCAATGGGACACATCGGCACCCATATTGACTGTTACACCACAACGCCGGAACAACACCGATACACCCCGGATGCTGTCATGCTCGACTGCTCTGATTCAATGCCGGACATCAAAATCGTTTCAGCAATGCCGCTGAAAGGTAAAGCACTAGTGCTTTACACTGCCAACCTTGAGAAGAACGGTTATGGCAATAACGCATATGGCAAACAAGACACCGCCCTGCATAGCGATGTCCTTGATGCCATTCTGGAAAAAAGTCCGGCTTTTATTGTTATCGACAGTTACGGCATCGGCGCCCATGGCGAGCAGCACAGAAACTTTGATGAGCGTTGCGAGCAACACAACTGCTTTGTCATTGAAAACGTTGCCCTCACTCATGCCATGATGGATACGCTGACGGCACTGGAAATCGAGTTCGACACCACATCAGCGTCAACCGGCAAACGCTGTGAAGTTATCGCCGTACTTAGCAAATGAATTGATTCTTAAAATACAGACAGCCCGCATAATCAAACTATGCGGGCTTTTATCTTTCGACTTTATACCAGTCAGACAGTCACCGATACGTAATTACTTATCTAGGTCGTAGACAACATATCCCTTGTTATCCAGACAACGACGAAGCACTTTGGCCTGAACATCTGTCGCATCATTAGCACCGGACAGTGCACCTGCACCACCACCAATTGCGCCACCTGCAACAGCGCCGACAGCAGCACCGCCCAGACCATCATCCAGACCACCAGCAATCGCACCGATAAGAGCCCCGCTTACAGCACCGTTCTGTGCTTCAACCTTCGCCGACTCCTTCTTATCAACTTTCTCGGCATAGGCCTGGCAGTAAGCAAAATCCTGTTCATACTGAGCCGGATCTACATTGGTCATATCAACAACCGGTTTTTGCTGGTAAGCACAAGCAGATAATAAAGTGGCCAGAGTGGCAGTAACCAAAAGCTTTTTCATAGAATGATCTCTCTATTTCTTATGGGGAGCAGGAACATGTTCCGGCTAACCAGAGTTACCAAACTCTCATGCAGCCAATTGGTCCCTGTCATAACGATGTTTTTAATCTGGAATAAATGTACACTGTTTTATTTTTACTACCCATCTGATCTCTGTACGTTTTTGTACAGAGTAAACACCTGCGATGACAAAAGAATACAAAGTGACTTAACCGGGAGACTACATCGGCTACGATGCCAACCAGCTTTGTCCCGTCGATATTTATCAGGCGCAAAAAACAAAAGGTGCTCCGGAGCAATCCGAAACACCTTATTTACCTCACTAGCGACTTTAAACGCTTTACAGTGCTGTAGTTTCTGCTGTCAGTAATTCATCTGATGGTTCAGTTGGAAGAGTCAGAGTAAAGCGTGCGCCGCCAGTATCACTTTCACCGATCTCAAGCCGTCCCTGATGGCGGGCTACAATCTGAGAGACAATCGCCAACCCCAGCCCATGGCCGCCGGAAGCCCGATCCCGCGCGGTGCCGACCCGATAAAACGGCTCAAGAATTCTGGCACGTTCTTGTTCCGGGATACCGATACCATCATCATCAATCTGGATAGTAAGCCGTTGCTCATCACAAGAAACCTGAACATCAATCCGTTGTTCAGCATAGCGAAATGCGTTACGGATAATATTCGAAACCGCTCGTTTGAGCTGATATTCATCCAGGCAGGCCACAACCCGAGTATCACACTCCAACTCAATATGCTTATCCGTATCCCGCTGGCAGTCTGACACCAGTTTACGCAGCCAATCCGATACAAGTCGGGTCGACAGATTTAACGGAATCGCAGAGCGCTCCAGTTTGGCGAAATACAGTAACTCTTCAATGAGCTGCTCCAGCTCAGCCATATCATCAGTGATCCCGGCGACATAGCGATGCTGCTCCTCAGTCAACCCTGAATCTTCCATCATTTCCAACTGGCATTGAACACGGAAAACCGGCGTTCTGAGTTCATGGGCAACCGCATTGGTCAGTTGCTTATGACTGGTGATCAAACCTGAGATTTTATCTGCCATCTGATTAAAGCTGCTATTCAGGCGGCCAAGGCGCATTCCAGCCTTTTCTGACGCCCGCACCGAAAAGTCACCATCTGCGAAGGCCAGTGTAACGCGCTCCAGAGCCCGAAAACGCCGAGCTAAGCACGCCATCATAAGAATGCAGTAGATGGCAAAGCCAGTACAGACAAAAGCCCACAGCAGATCCGACTCAAAATCTAATTTTTCCCAAATCGAAAAGCTGAGGTCAGGTGCCAACAAATAAATCTGCTTAAGGTTGCCGTACACAACGTAATAGCTGTATTCATCATCAAATGAAACCGCGCCATGATTTTTGATCTCATTAACGATTTCCGGGCTCAGCGTTGGACTATCCCAACTTATAGGAGTTACACTCAAAAGGTTATTGCTGGCATAGTCAGCGAACATTTCATCCGCTCGCTTCTGTCCCTGAACTTCGGCTATTTCATCCAACAGCCTCATCGCGCCATGAACATGACGGACTTCAACCTCCAGCTCATAATCGGGCGTATAAACCTCGGTGTAATAGACATAACTGACAATACAGAGGAAGAAAAAGGTCACGACACCGATAAAAAACTCCAAAAACAGTCTTTTCATCAGCAAGCTCTACCATCGGTCCGGAACGAACAGATACCCCTTACCACGAACCGTAATGATCTTGCGTGGTAAGGACGGGTTATCATTGAGCTTCTTTCGCAGCGATACCACCTTGTTGTCAATGGTACGATCCAGGCCATCGTACTCAATACCGCGGGTACTCTTAACCAGAAACTCCCGTGACAACACTTCATCCGGTCGTGAGGCCAGCAACCACAGCAGATCAAATTCACTATCAGTCAGACTCACAGCATTTTCATCCAGGGTACAAACCTTCCGCCGGCTATTAAGGAATAGTCCGCCATGGCGGCATTCAAATTCTGAATCTGGCTGTTCGCTATTATCAACCGACATATCATCCTGACCTTGCACTGGTGCAGCACCGCCACGACGCAAAAGCATCCGGATTCTGGCCAGCAATACTCTCGGTTTAATCGGCTTATTTACAAAGTCGTCGGCACCGATTTCCAGCCCGGCGACATGGTCGATATCATCATCACTGGCTGTGAGCATCAGGATCTTACCTGATACCTTTGGCCTAACATTACGACAAATCGTCAGCCCGTCCACCCCAGGCAACATTAAATCAAGCACCACCAAATCAGGTTGATGTTCAATGATGATATCTGTCGCCAGACTTCCGTCAGAAACCGTTATCACTTCAAACTGCTGTTGTCGCAAATAATGTGCGAGCAACTCGCATAGCTTTAAGTCATCCTCGACCAGAACGATCTTTGTCATACCTCTCCCTCCCCCAAAAATAAAACACCGTTCACAACCAGGCGCGCCTATTACACAGAGAAACCACAAGGATATCAAGCTCTAGACAGAAATAGCTATGAGGTATAGCAAACCACACTGTGTTTGCACCAAATTTAAACAAATGAGCGAAAACAATCTTTTCGTTCATTTAGTTATATTTATCATTCACTTGAGCCACTTCAGCCCACTTAATAAAGTTCACTATACCTTTATCATTTTCTTCAGGAGCCCATTGAGCAAACTCAACAACATCTGAAGGGTTGTAAGGACCTGGCTTGATCTCCAAAATGACAGAATTTTCGTCCAATGGCAGAACCATATGCCATGTTTTGGGTTTCATTTCCGCCCCAAAAGAAAAGTCCTTTTCAGATAAAATAATTCGCTCTTTAATTACACCATCTTGATCGAAAATGAGTAATAGTGATTTACCTCTGACACCAACTAACATTTCCCACTTGTTAGGCTGAGGATGCATATGGGGCCTAACATAAGTACCAGAAGCCAAACCAATCAACATTCTTTGAACAGGGTCTGTAAAATCAGAATGGATAGATAAATGACTTCTTTTTCGAGGGCTTTCTTGCGCTTTAAGAACTAACTCATTCAATAGCTCTTTATCTATAACTCTATACATCGTTATCGCTCATCAAACTAAGGCTATATAAACAATAAGCTAGCATTAAACAGCAAAAGCACCTTTAGGCCAAATACCCTTCAGCTCTAAAACAAACAGTGTCCTCTTTATGAATTAGTTCAAGAGACCTTGGAAAAACACTGGTCACTTGACCAGACTGGTGTCTGCACCTGTAATAAAACCTACATCCATGCAGCTAAAGCCAAACATCTGATGACAGATCTGATATCAAAACGCACCAAACCATTACTCATGATATTTCTGGCAACCCTGGTTCTCTTTACGCTATCGGACAGCGAAAAATCACAAAGCCAGGTCGAACAACTGTTGCTGCCTTTGATCGGCTGCTGGGAAGGAGAAGCGTTAAAAACACCCAGGGGAGCTCTGCCCTATCCGGTCTGTTTCAAACGCCTTGACGACGGGACGCTTTATGGTCTGGCAAAACTGAACGTCTCTGACCATCATTGGTACTTTTACCTGAACGATAAAAAAAGCAGGCTGCGTTTCATGTCGACTTTTGCCGATAACCTCCAGCCGGTAAACCTGCCAGCCACCAAGCTACAGGCTAGGCATATTGAGTTTTCTACCGCGCCTTTTTCCAATGGGCACGCCCCCCAACTTCACATTGCCATAGATAAAGTGCACAAAGGGTATTTGTTTACCATGACGCTACACGGTGTGGAGCATGTCATTATTCGGCTGGCAGAGAAGATACCGATGAAGGGGACCGCGACAAAAACACGTGAGGCACAAAATTGAAGAGCCGGTGAAACACCAGCTCTTGGCAAATTGACAACTTATTTGTACGTGGTTAACAGGTAGCTTACTTGAGGAAGCGTGCACAAATATCACTGAAGACTGATTTTGCATTATCTTCAATAATATCGCCGTGAGTCACAATGATCCTCTCAAAATCCCACTCCTGCACATGGCGAATAAAATTACAGAACTTGGGTTTGTCCTTGATCATGTATCCGATCTTAAGCGGCGGAGCAATGCAGGAACCCTTGAAGCCTATCGGCTGGAAAACATATTTAGTCATCAGCCCGGCAAAACCTGTTGGCACCTTATCAGGATAATTCTGAATCAGATCAGTAACGATCAAAGAACGTGTCTTTTTATGCAGGAAAACCGTTTCATTAAACATAGGAACCGAGGGCATCGTCTCCCACGCCATATCCGCTTCCCAAGGATTCTCCATCCCTCTTTGCAGGATGTGATAATTCGATAGCGGCACTTTCCTCGGAATTCCGGCACTGACATAAGCATCAGCTTCCGGATAAGCTTCACACCAGTCCTGCAACCATAGGTTATGCGCATTACTGGCAGCCACAATGCATTCAACTTTGCCTATTTCATCAATCTCGCGTTTCAGCTCGGGCGTTATCGCCGTCGGAGAGTGAACCCACACGCCACCGGATGATAGCTTAACTATCGTCATCCGAAGCCCGAGGCGGGTTCCCATCATATTCATTGAATCATCATGAACCCAAAGATCGTCACCGATTTTTCGCATGCTCATCCTCGTTAGCTACCTGAATCTATTCAGTTATATTGCCAGAGGCTTCCACTTTCGCATGTACCCGGGATCACAGAACACAGTGGAAGAACAATGAAAACAATGATCGTGCTCTCATCACCACAAAGAAGCTTAATTAACGCTCAGCCATAGGATGACTTGGACTTAGCTCCAGCAAATCCCACAAGTTACCGTAAAGGTCTTCAAATACAGCAACAGTTCCGTAGTCTTGCTCTTTTGGTTCACGGACAAACCGGATCCCTTCCGCTTTCATTCTGTTATAGTCACGCCAGAAATCATCTGTACGCAGGAACAAAAATACCCGTCCTCCGGCCTGGTTACCGATAAATGCTTCTTGCTCAGGCTTTGATGCCCTGGCCAACAAAATCCCGGCGCTATCTGAACCCGGCGGAGCCACCACTACCCAACGCTTATCCTGCTCCGGCTGATACGTATCTTCGATCAAGTCGAACTTCAGTTTATTGGTGTAAAAATCGATAGCCTCATCGTAGTCTTTCACCACAAGTGCGATTTGGAACAGAGATTGTTTCACGTTTTCTCCTGATAATTTTTATTGAGAACTGGCTTTCGATAAACAATTAACACTGTAAATCGAAATCATGCCTGGCTTAAAGCGCAACTTCTTTTTCGTCAATCCACAGAGTGACTGAATCGCCGGATTTACGCAGCTGCACTTCAACACTGTCATAATTTTCCGGCAAAGCTTTATCATTCCATTTCAGAACACCGTCACTCAATTCAACCTTGTCATCGCCGAGGCTGATTGAACCTTCCGAACCGGTAAACCTACAGATAGCCGAACTCTGACCATTTTCAGTCTTAGAAGATGAGGTTGTTGAACCATTAGAAGAGACAGCACAACTGTTACCGGAAGAGGACCAGCTCCAGCTAGCAGAGTGAGCGGCAAAACTGGCGGCTAAAAGTACCGCACAAACAAGCTTATTCATGTTGTTTCCTCTAAAACACATCCTACTGATAAGCTTGCCATTATTACTCAAGCTTGCTCAGCGCTCCAGTACGACAGCAACTCAGCTTAACAGCATCGCTATATCTGCTTTAGTTTGATCAATCCGCTGCTTTTCCTCAACCTTAGTGCAGATGTAATCACCAATAGGAATTGCCGATGTCGCCGCTGGTGACGGCGCATTACAGACATGAAGGCTGCGCGGACTTTCTGCAAACAAGAAGTCATGAACCAGGGTGCCATCTCTCAGCACAGCTTGCGCCCGAACGCCAGCCGGATAAGGAAGCAAGTCCCTGTGCGTAATTTGCGGGCAATATTTTTTGACCAACTTGAGATAGCCCGGCTTCCACAAGGAGTTCTTCCACTCCATAATGCCGGTTTTCAGGTGATTAAGATTCACTTTCCAGAAGCCACTGAAAGAAAACATCTCCCGAATATCGACCAGACTGATATTAACCCTGCCATACCCTTCCCTTTTCCAACCTTGTACCGCATTCGGCCCGACTGTCACTGAGCCATTTATCATTCGGGTAAGATGAACGCCAAGAAATGGTAAATCTGGATCCGGAATCGGATAAATAAGGTGATTCACTATGTGGTTGTATTTTTCCGGCAGGCGATAATATTCGCCGCGATATGGAATGATCTGAAAGTCGGTTTTTATGCCCTGCATCCTGGCTACCCTGTCGGCCATCAACCCAGAGCAAGAAACTAGAAAGCGGCATGAAAATATGAGCTTCCCGCCTCCCTCATCGTTACGGGCAGTAACAACAATTTGTTCCTCTGTTTCTTCCAAAGCTGTCACTTCAGCCCCCAGCATCACAGTTCCGCCCGCCGAGATAAACTCTTCGGCCATTTTTTCCGTCACCAGACGGAAATCGACGATACTGGTTGCCTTAACAAAAACGGCCCCCAAACCTTCAATATTGGGCTCTCTTTTGTTCAGTTCAGCCTGACTGAGCAACTCAGTATCAATACCATTCTCACCGCAACGCTGATAGAGTGCCTGCATCCGTTCCAGCTCAACCGTATTCGTCGCAACCAACAATTTGCCACAATTTTCTACCGCAATTCCATGCTGATGACAGAACCGATTCGTCGCTTCAGCGCCTGCCTTACAAAATTCGGCTTTCAGGCTTCCCGGTTTGTAATATACCCCGGCGTGAATCACACCACTGTTGTGGCCGGTTTGATGACGAGATAAACCCGCTTCCTTCTCCAGTAGCAGTACCTTTTTGTCCGGATGGCGTTGCTGCAACTGCCATGCCGTCGACACACCAACTATCCCGCCGCCGATAATGATGTAATCGTAGATGTCTTCCATAGTTACCACTCCTTTGATAACACACCTGATCCAGTTCAGGCATTAAAGGAACTGCTTCACCTCACTCAGACAGGCAATGACAGCCGTCGCCTTTTCAGCCACATCGGCATCAGGCCCCAGCAGATCCGGGATCATCACCGCATGGCAGCCAGCATCCAACCCTGCACGCATACCATTGTTAGAATCTTCCAACACAAGACAATGAACTGGGTCGATATCCAGCTGCTCACAAGCCATACGATAACAATCCGGGGCAGGTTTACCATTTTCTACTTTTTCAGCAGTAATAATGGTATTGAAATATTGCAGATAATCCGAACCGGCAAAGTGGTGTTCAACCTGAGGCAAAGCTGACGAAGTAACCAATGCACATTGCAGCGATCGTCCTTTAAGCTCGGAAAATATATCTTCAAATCCGGCTTTAAATTTCACACCTTTTTTCCGTTCGGCCTCCAGCATGGCATCCCGCACCAGCCTGAAGCGGGCCATATCCAACCGCTCACCAAACGCATCAACCAAGAGCTGCTCACATTGAACATCCTGAGTACCGATAAAACGCTGATAGTAATCATCGGTCAGCACTAACCCCTGTTCGCTAACCGCATTCTGCCAACTCGTTTTACATATGCCTTCAGTATCAAAAATCAGTCCGTCCATATCAAACAACACAGCTTTAATCTTCATAGGTCACTCACTTGTCTGTAATCCAATCAACGTTAACAACTTCAATGACCATCACCGAGTTACTCCCTGACTTCAATACCCATTCGCACCAATACCACCGCAAATGAATAAAACTGTCGGCGGTATCTCAATGCTTATTGCAAACTAAGCTGAAAAGGCTACCGCCAGCAACAAAAGCGAATGGCGTTATATCTTCATCTATTTACTATTTTTATATCTATTTGATATTTTTGTGAATTGGAAAGGGTAGGACTTTTCCCTTTTCGATTTCATTCACATTATTGCCTCATCGAAGCAGGTACATTTCCTTTCAAAAACAAAGGAGTACCCTCATGACCCGCCCTATTATCATCGATTGTGATCCTGGCCATGATGACGCCATTGCCCTGATCCTTGCTTGTGCCTCCCCGTCTCTTGATATCAAGGCGGTCACCACCAGTGCCGGTAACCAGACTCCGGAGAAAACCCTGAACAATGCTCTTCGGATCCTGACCCTGCTTGGCCGTAATGACATCCCGGTTGCCGGCGGAGCCTTAAAGCCTCTGGCACGGGAACTGATCATAGCTGACAACGTCCACGGCGAAAGCGGTTTGGACGGCCCGTCACTGCCGGATCCGGGATTTGATCCTGTCGGAGAAAATGCCGTAGAACTGATGGCTCGAGTCCTTCGTGAAAGCGACAGACCTGTTACTCTCGTTCCGACCGGGCCACTGACTAATATTGCCCTGTTACTTGCAACTCACCGCGAGCTGGCAGACAAAATAGAACGAATTGTGCTGATGGGTGGCGGTGCCGAAACCGGAAACTGGTCTCCGGCCGCTGAGTTTAATATTTATGTCGATCCGGAAGCTGCTGATATCGTCTTCCGCTCCGGCATTCCTGTTACCATGTGCGGGCTGGATGTTACCCACCGTGCCCAAATCATGGATGAAGATATTGAACGAATCCGCGCTATTGGTAATCCGGTTTCCGATGTGGTGGCCGGACTGCTTGATTTCTTCATGATCTATCACAGAGATCCGAAATGGGAACTGGCTGGCGCGCCGCTTCACGATCCTTGCACCATCGCCTGGCTGCTGAAACCTGAAATTTTCACAGAACAAGACTGCTGGGTCGGTATAGAAACCAAGGGCGAGTACACCCAAGGCATGACAGTTGTCGACCGTTACCAGCTCTCTGGTAAACCGGCCAATACAACAGTTCTGTTTGATGTCGATCGTCAGGGCTTCGTCGATTTGCTGGCTGAAAGCATGCACTTTTACGGCTGATTTCTAAACCTTTACAGCCCGTGATTATCACGGGCTGTTTCATTCTCTTCCTGTTTTACCCTCTGCCTACTTTTTCCAGCCCGTTTAATTCAGTTTATTGTCTAAGCAGGAATAAAGCTCTCCACGGAAAAGATAAAGTCATCATTGACATCTCATTGCGCCCAGATATTATGAGCCCACTTTCATTCAATTCTTCAACAGGAGTGTATATGCCGGTTCAAAATAACAGCGCGACAGAATGCACTGCTGTTGTCCAAATCGCCTATCTCAAGCAACCACAGATTGCTTAGCTAAGGCAGTGAATTTATACCAATCGGTAAAAACAAATTCACTGCCGCAAATCTGACAACCTGACTTTGCGGTATTTCATCTGTCTCTTGAAAGAGAACAATTCCGGCTGCGTAATTTTAATATCCGGCTCAGCATTCACATTTCAACCGCCGGCCTTACGCGGCTATCCATGCTCCGGAACTTTCTCCTTCAGGTTTAAAGGTAAGAGCAAAATGAAACACTGGTCCAAAATGGAAATGCTCCATGAAACCGTAAAAAACAAAAACATCTTCCTGAAAGGAACACACAGCTATTACAGCGATGCTTACGATGACGGGTTTGAAAAATCAGTTGTTCGCTATCTGCACGGCGATGAAGTCAGCAGCCAATGGGAGCCTCGCTGGGAGGTCGATAAACTTCATATCGGTGACTATGTCTGCATCGGCGCCGAAGCTGTAATTCTGATGGGAGGCAACCATACCCATCGCAGTGACTGGTTCTCACTGTACCCTTTCATGGACATGATTGAAGAAAGCTACCAGTCCAAAGGAGATACCTACCTTGAGGACGGTTGCTGGATTGGAATGCGTGCGATGGTCATGCCCGGAGTGCGTGTCGGAGAAGGTGCTATTATTGCGGCCAACAGCGTCGTCACCCGAGATGTGCCGCCATATACAGTTGTCGGCGGTACACCGGCCAAACCGATCAAGCAGCGCTTTTCACCGCAAACAACTAAGCGACTGCTGGCGCTGAGAATCTACGACTGGTCTGAAGCTAAATTCAATGCTTTGAAAAAACTCATTTGTGCTTCAGATATTGACGCTCTTGAACAGGCCCATCAGGCCTATGATCACAATCAGCAGGCCAACCTCTAATACGATAAATAAAAGGAGATGCGGTATTTCACCGCATCCCCTTATCACCCGTAACCTTTCAGGTATTCGCTTTCAATTAATTCAGGCTTTCTACCGCCTTTTGAATCGCCGGGCCAATCTGACGTTTACGGGACGTAACCCCTTCAAGTACCAGCCAGCCATTTGTCGGCTTAGCCTTAAAGGCAACCTCGGCCACCTTGCTGTCAGCACTGTCAATCCACAGCAAATTTGCACGCTTGTTCTTGGTATCAGTTACAGAGAAGAACAAATGGTCAAGGCCCTGACGCTGTTTATACGCCTTCATCGCAGCCACAAATTCATCACGGCGATCCAGGAGTTGGTGAGCAGTCAGGGTTTCAGCAACCCCGATTCCAACTTTCTTACCGGCAAACTTAAAGTTCTTATAATCCATGGTCAAAATATCTGCCGCGCTGACATGGCTGAGATCCGACTTGGCTTCCAGCATTTTCTGACCAAACGCTTCGATATCGTCAATACCAGCCTCACTGGCCAGCTCTTCGGCGTAGTGTCTGTCATATTCGGTGGTGATCGGCGACTGAAGAACCAAAGTATCAGACAAAATCCCACCCAGTGTTGTACAGGCAATATACTCTGGCAGCTCAATATCCATCTGTTCCGCACGATCAGCGAGAATAGTCGCCGCCGATCCCCACGGACGAATATCAATCGTCGCTACTTGCTTCATGTTCACTGGATTACCACCAATAGCATGGTGGTCAACAATCGCTACAATACTGCTTTCCTTAATGCTTTTTTGCAGCTGAGTCTTCTGGTTAAAGTCCACCAGCCCGACCATCTTCTGACTGAAATCAGCCATTTGTGCCGGTGTTGTTGCCTTACAGTATTCAAGAACAAACTGGCTTTCTGGATTAATAGCTTCCGGAACCACTGGCGTACCACCATAGATATAGGCAGCAATAATAGCCGATGTCACTGTGTCCGTATCCGGGCTCAAATGGCCGGTCCAGACCAAGTTACTGGTGTCATTATTCTCAGGCTCATTCAAATCAAATGCCGCGGCACCTGTACTTGCCAGTGCTAAGCAAAGAAAAAGTGGGTGTAATTTCATGATGCATTCCATTGTTTTCATTAAGGTAAAAAATCGGCCATAGATGTAACACCCAAGAAAAGGCAATAACAGGTGGTAAATCATATCCATCTGAATTTAATCAGTATTTCCTTCATAATTTCGAGTCATATCTGCTTGTGAAGCTGCAGGCATCATCACCATTGTTCCTTTCTTATCCGAATATTAAAATCAGTGGATACCAATAAACTGCAGGATTTTCTGCGCCGAAATTCGGGAGACCAAACATGTCAAACATCGTCTATATCGCGACCAGCCTTGATGGCTATATTGCCGACAAACAAGGAGGGCTGGACTGGCTCAACAGTGTGCCGAATCCTGACGGCCTGGATTTTGGTTTTGCCGATTTCATGCAACGTGTCGATGCCCTCGTCATGGGCCGGAACACCTTTGAAATCGTCTGCGGTTTTGATTGCGACTGGCCCTATAACAAACCTGTTTTTGTACTGAGCAATACTTTAAAAAGCATTCCAGCTCCTTATCAGGACAAAGCTTTTCTGATCAAAGGCCCGGTAAAGCAAGCCGTCACTCAATTAAATCAGCAGGGCTATCACAACCTCTATATCGACGGCGGCAAAACGATCCAAAGCTTTCTGACTGAAGACTTAATTGATGAGATGATCATAACCACATTCCCAATCCTGCTAGGCGGAGGCTCTCCACTTTTTGGAGAACTCACCGAACCGCAGTCATTTAAATTCATCGAATCAGAAGTGTTGCTGAACTCGCTGACTAAGAGCAGATACGTAAGAGAGCGAAGCTAGTTTTTTTATTTCAGATAGAACGAAAAAATGGAGGCGAAGCCTCCATTTCATGCTGACAATGAATTAAAACAAGTTCTGATACAGAAAACCTGCACCGATAGCCATCGACAAAATCACCACCAGAAAAGACACGATCATTTTGTTTTTGAAGATAGACTTCAGCAAAATCACCTCAGTCAGGCTGGCACCAGCGCTGCCGATAATCAAAGCCATTACCGCGCCAAGCCCCATACCTTTGGCAGCCAGTGCAGCACTCAGCGGGATCACCGCTTCAGCTCGGATATAAAGCGGAATACCGATAACAGCGGCAACAGGGATAGCAAAAGGGTTGCTGTCGTTGGCTACACTGGCAACAAATTCAGTCGGCATAAAACCATAAATCATTGAACCCAGAGCGATACCACCAAACAAGTAAGGTAAGACTTTCTTGAAATCTGCCCAGGTAGAAAGCCAGATTTTCTTCCATTTGTTAACCGGAGCTTTGTTGCCACCGCACGATGAACCACAACATTTTGCCTGAGGCGCAATATATGCCTCCTCTTTGACGTACTTTTCAAAGCCCAGTTTTTCCAGCACAAATCCGGCAACAATCGAAACCCCCATCGCAACCACAAAGTAGAACACGGTGACCTTAATTCCGAACGTCACGGCAAAGAGCCCGATGATCACCGGATTTAGCAACGGACTGGCAAAGAGGAATACCATCATAGTGCCAAATCCAGCCTGTGCTCTTAGCAATCCTTTCAGGAAAGGAATTGTTGAGCAGGAACAAAACGGAGTGATCGCACCAAGGAACCCGGCCACTATGTATCCCTTCCCTTTTTTACCGCTCAATATCTTCTGGATCCGCTCTGGCGGTATGTATTCCTGTAACACTCCAACCAGATAGCTAATCAGCAAAAACAAAATGGTGAGCTCAGTTGCCAGGAAGGCAAACATGTTCAAAGTATCCAATAGCATCGTTTTATCGAACATAATCAAAACCTCTATATTTCTAGAATGTTCGAAATATAGATCTATTTAGTTGCCGTGATCAACATATTTCTAGTAATATCGAAATATAATTTCCTCACAAGGTATGGTCATGGATATCGAAATCGTCGCTAAGGCATTGAAAGAATTGGGACATCCAACTCGTTTAGCCATCTTTAAAAGTGTGGTACGCGCTGGCTACCAAGGAATTGCAGTTGGCGGGTTGCAGGAAAAACTGGGCATCCCCGGCTCCACTTTGTCGCACCATATCTCCAGCCTGGCCTCTGCTGGGCTACTCTCTCAACGCCGTGAAGGTCGTACACTTTTCTGTGTTGCGGAATATGACAAGCTGCAAGCAGTCATCGGTTTCTTGCAAGATGAATGCTGTCTGGATGAGCAAGCATCGGACGACATGTAGCACATTTTCGCCACTACGATAGCTCAGACGGTGCGTTTCCGTTGATCCTGCTTCATAATGAGTTGTATATTATTTCACCATTAAATTATGCAACAGTGACTGGCGAGATAAGAGCCGAAATAAGAGCGAAGATATGCAGAATATTCAGACCCAAAGCGAACAGGAATATCAGAAGTGGCTGCGAGCTTTTTACAAAGGCAGCTTTTTTGTAAAAGGCTGGGACAGCATCAAACGTGAGCTTCACAGCAAAGTCGGCAGCCAGTGCGATGAAATCGGCCAACTATTGGATGAACTGGGTGATCTGATCGGTCGTGAATGGGCAAAGGATAATCATATCCGAAAAATAGATACAGATGACCTGAAACAATGGGGTGATCACCTGCGCCATGCCGGAAAAAAATCCGCCGATGACGTTACCGCAGCCATTCATACCATCAAAGAACAGGCCTTCCAACGCCTGGCCGCCTGAACAGTTACTGATAGGCCGGCAGTCATCGCACCTGCCGGCCCCGGTTCAGTTTCACCATACCGAATTTTCACTATTACAGGCTGACTCTCTAATTAACCCCGGACCATCATAGTCTAAGATCCTGTTAGGAAATCTTGCGCAAACAGCCCGATTCTCGCCATACAAATGAAAGACCTGTCCTAAACCAACAAATAAAACAACACTGAATTAACCAGAGTTAGCATCCCACTAAATAACTTAAGTTATCTATAAATATGGCCGCATAATCATAACGATTGCTTAAAAAGAACATAAATACAATTATGCATAAAAATCTAGCTCTTAAATCCCTTTTTGTTTCATCTCTTTTAGTTCTATCTGGTTGTTCAACTGTTTTTAACAGCGGTTCACAAGCCATTCTTGCCCACCCATCAACCAAAGCAAAAGATGTAGAAGTTATTGTTGAAAGCCCTTCCGGAAGCTACGCAACAACGCTACCTACTACCATTACTGCAGAATCATCATATGATGATGTAAAAGTTAGGATTATTGATAAATGTTACGATAACGTTGAAGTTAAAGTCGGTAAAAATATTACTCCTTCGTTTTACGCCAACGCCTTGGTATGGCCAGCTTTCTTCGTCGATCTTGCTACCGGTAAATACTGGAAATACGACAGCCATGTCACTGTCCCGCTAACAAAACAAAAAAACTGTCAATAATTTCCCGTTTTCCCACTTTCTTTAAGCAATCATAAGCCCATCAATGATGGGCTTTTTCTTACCTGGCTGAATTAATATATTAAGGCTCAACCCATTTACTAAAAACAAACTCCCCGTTTTTCACTTCAATCAGCACCGCACTTTTTACCGGATCTCCTGAACCCTGAAACTTAATCACCCCGGTAATACCTTCAAAATTGTCGATAGTATTAAGTGCATCACGTATCCCCTGCGGTTCAACGCCACCATGCCGTTGAGCCGCTTCAAACAAGAGTCCAAAGGCATCATAGGTCAGTGCGGCAACATCATTTGGCTCTCGGTTATAGGTCTGCCGGTAACGCGCCCTGAAATTAAGTGCGCCTCCATCAGCACGATCCAAAGCATAGTGGGTACTGAAAAAAGCCCCATCTACCGCACTTCGGTCATCTTCAAGGATCTGAGTCCAGGTATCACTCCCGAGTAACTGGGCAGTAATCCCCATTTTTCTGGCCTGACGAGCCTGCACCGGCACTTCGTTATAGTAATTAGGCAAGAACAAAACATCAGGCTGAGCAGCCTGAATTCGGCGCAACTGTTCTGTGAAGTCAGGGGCATCGCGGGTATAAAGCTCATACGCGACAATTCCACCGCCAAAATCTTTAAAAGCCACACTGAAAACTTCAGCCAGATTACGGTTATATTCGCTGGAAATATCGTAAAGTACAGCCGCCTTCCTCAGCCCCAGTTGCTCATAGGCAAATTTCGCCATCAGCTTGCCCTGAAAGGTATCCACAAAAGCAGCACGATAAACCCAGTTTTTATGGCGAGTGGTATCAGGGTTGGTTGACCAGGGCGTGATCATCGGGATTTGGGCATATTCAACATACCTCGCCGCAGGAATGGCATTCCGGCTTGCCTGAGGGCCAATGATCGCACTGACATTTTGCTGGTTGATCAGCTCAAGCGCGGCACTGATAGTCTGTTCCTGATTGTCACGATTATCTTCAATCAGCAGCACCACCTTGTACTGCTCATCATCAATAATCAGACCGCCACGACCATTGATCTCTTCCACAGCCAGTTTGGCAGCCTCAACCGTGGAACGCCCTACTTCCGGGATCTGGCCGGTTACCGGGGCGATTAAGCCGACTCTGAGCTCGCGTCCTTGTTCTGACGGATCAGAACAGGCAGCCAGAAATAAGGCAGCAATAATGATCAGGGCGGTCATTAACTTCATATCCGTATCCTTCTTATTTGATTGTTTCTTCCTTACGTCCTTCCAGAATGTAGGTATGCATCTTCCCCTTACCTTTGATGGCAACCATTCCGCGATCGGTAAAGTTATAGCCTTCTTTAAGGTGCCGATAAGTGGCTTGAGTGATCTGAATACCGCCTTTCAGCCCTTGAGATTCCATCCGGGAAGCAGTATTTACCGCATCTCCCCAGATGTCATAAATAAACTTTTTACGCCCGATGACACCGGCAACCACAGGCCCGCTGTTAATACCGATCCGCAGGCTAAGGTTCCTGTTATGCTTATGATTGAAACAAGCAATCACATCCATCATGTCGAGTGCCATTTCCGCAATCACTTCAGCGTGATCTTCTCGCGGGATCGGGATCCCGGCTCCAACCATATAGGCATCCCCGATGGTTTTGATCTTTTCCAGCCCGCGGCGCTCACTCAACTTATCAAACTCACAAAAGATCTCATTGAGCAACCCCACCACTTCCGATGCGGAAAGCTGGGCAGACATCGGGGTAAAATTAACCAAATCTGCAAAAAGGATTGTGACTTCGGAAAAGCTGTCAGCAATGGTTTCCTCACCCTGCTTCAGCCGCTCGGCAATCGGAGCCGGCAGCACATTCAGCAACAGGTGTTCTGATCTCTCCTGCTCTTCAGCCAAATCATCAAGAGTATTTTTCAACCTCAGGATCATATGGTTGAAGTTTTCTGCCAGCAGACCAGTTTCATCTTCAGCAAGCACTGGTGCCTTCTGACTCAGATCACCGGCTGTGATTTTTCTGGTAGTATCCGTTACTGCCAGAATCGGGCGAATAATGGTTAAAGTAATCAGGTAAATACCGGTACTCAGGATACCAACCGCCATAAAGCCTACTACCAACAACATCGCCCCCAGCTGGTGTGCCGGCGCAAGAGCAACAGATGCTTTTGCCTCAGAAATCAAAGCCAGTCCCAGTTCCGGCATCCAGCGGTAGCTGCCAATCACAGCAACCCCGTCATAGTTATCGTATAAACCGGCCCCTTTTTCGCCCCGAAGCGCCGCATCTATCCCCAGGCTGTGAACCCCGCGCGGATAACCGTTGTCCCCCAGCCTGTCTGCTGAAATAAAACGGTTGTGAGCATCAATAAGGTACGCCTCACCACTTTCACCAAGGCCGGTTTTGCGATTGACGATCTCAGCCAGCACAGATAACCGGATATGAGCGGCCAGTACCCCGATCAACTTGCCTTGAGGACTGAGCAAAGGGGTCGACACAGTCATGGTCGGAGCCGCTGTATCCGGGTCCGGATACACTTTTTGCAGAAATGTCTGCTTTAATCCCTGAATAAAGTATTGATCATTAAGACGGTATTCGCCTTCATCATCTGGCATGGTTGAGAAAAACACCCGCCCGCCAACTTTGGTCAGCATAAAAATAGCAGTCAGTTCTGTTGCCCGATCCAGCCCGTAATCAAGGTAAGTAGAAAGAAATAAGGTTTCGGCCAGCTTAAAATAAGCAGATTCATATTCAGGAGTACCAATCTGTTCTGACAGCAGGTTGCCCGCCGCATTTCGCAAATCATCAAGCTCAGCCATCTTCTCTATAATTGATGTCTGTTCGGCGACAAAGCGTTGAATTTCAAACTCTTTATGATCTGCAGTTACCTCAAACTGAGCGATCGCCATCTCTTTTTGAGTATCAGCGGCCAGAAAATATGTAATTGCCGCCAGCGCCACGACTACCAATACCGACACTAACAAAAAATAGGCAGTCATTCGGGCTTTTAGACTTTTTTGCAAAAGCCCCATGGAATCCCCCTGAAAAACAAAAAAATATTGTGCCCAGTGACAGTATAGACCGCCTGTTTCCCTTCCTTTCTGAATTACCGCCGGAAACACCATCCGCAAAGCTGCTGCTTTGAACTAACCTGAATATAAATAACAAACTTGGCATTAGCTGCTGTAATAAGCCATGACAGCATGCTGCAGATAATAGTCTGAAAAACTGCGGCACTGTTTCAAAGGAAGCGTCAGAGGAAGCGGATGACAGATAACGCCGACAAGCAATCCCAACAACAAACAGATTTAAGCCGCAGGAAAATTCTCCGCACCTCGGGTGTACTGGGCTTTACCGGAGCCCTGTCGGCGGTAGCCCCCGGCATAATCCGAGCACAGAGAATAGGTGAGCCGTTGAGAATTGGTTTCTGCGGCCCCTACACCGGGCCGGCCAGCCACACAGGGCATGCCATCAAACAGGGGATAGTGATGGCCCTTGAAGATGCGAGAAAAACCGGTGAAATTCCGGTCTCCATCGACGGAAACCTGCACGAAGTTGAAGTTGTATGGGTTGACAGTCAGTCCTCTCCTACCGCTGCAATCAAAGCATCAAGTACCGCTATCAACCGGCAGGGAGTAAAGCTGATGGTCGGAGGCTGGCATTCCTCTGTTGCTCTGTCGCTAATGGACACTGAAGCCGATCTCAATACTATTCACATTGGCCACCTCGGTGCATCACAATACATTGCCAATAAAATCAACCTCAACCCCAAACGTTACCGAGGCTGGTTTAAAGGCTGGCCATCCCCCCCGAAGCTGGCAGGTTTATACGGCAAACCATTACGTTACTTCATGAAGCAAAGACTATGGCAACCGACCAACAATACCGCCGGCATCCTGGTTGAAAACAGTGCCTACGGGCATAGCTGGGGCGAAGCACTGAGTAACAGCCTAAAGGAAGAAGGCTTCGATCCTCTGCCATACGAAGTGATCGATATGGAAGAAACGGATTTCACGCAACTGCTAAAACAATTCAAGCGACGGAAAGTTTCATTGGTCGCCATCACATCAGCAGGGGATGTTGCAGTAAGCAATTTTGTCCGGCAGTTCCGGGAACTCAATATTCAGGCTCTGTTGCTGGGGCATGGTATCCGCTGGCTGGATAACTGGTATCAGATGACAGGGGAGGCTTCCGATTATGTTGTGTCTATGGATTCAGCAATGCCCATCGCCTTGTGGCAACAATGGTGGGTCCGTCGTTATCAGGCCAAATATAACCAGGAGCCGAGTATCCAGGCTGCCGGGCTGCATTATGACTACACCCGAATGGCAATCCGTGCCCTCAATATGGCTGGCACCTTAGATTCCGACAGCCTGATCGCCACCCTCCACCAGATGTCGCATAAAGGCGTCTGGAACCTTTACCGCTTTTCAACCGGGCCGGGCCCGCACGCCTTATCAGCCAATGAAGTCATGACCGGGCGGTTTATGAAAGGCTTTTATCATCCCATGGTTCAACTGATTAACGGTGAAGCCAAAATTATCTGGCCGCTCAAGTATGCAGAGCAGCGTTTTATACAACCGCCATGGCTGTCAGACAAAAACAAGACACTGGGAAGCGGCATTATCGGATAGCTTTAATTACAGGAACAGCCAGTCACCGGAGGCAACGCATGCATGAGACATTCCTATTGGTACTCGGGCTGGTGGGCCTGTTGACCATAGCCAGCCTGCTGCTGCCGATCGCCAACCGCATTAACTTTCCCTATACCGTATTACTGGCTGTGGCCGGGTGCCTTCTCGGCGGTATTGTTCTGGCGGCCAGCGGAAGCCATCCTCCCGGTATCATCGGTGACTTTCTGTCGGCACTCGAAGCGCTGGATATCACATCCGAAGTGGTGTTTTTTGTTTTCCTGCCAGCCCTGATCTTCGAATCGGCCCTGAATATCAATGCCCGCCACCTGTTCACGGATATCGGTCCGATTTTGCTGCTGGCAATCATCGGCCTGCTGCTCTCCACCGTCGTTGTCGGTATCGTGGTATGGGGCGTCTCAGATATCACCCTAATCGCCTGCCTGTTGCTCGGTGCCATTGTCTCGGCAACCGACCCGGTGGCGATCATCGCTATCTTCAAAACCCTCGGCGCACCGAAAAGGCTGACCATTCTGGTTGAAGGGGAAAGCCTGTTTAACGATGCCACCGCCATCGTGCTGTTTACGATTCTGGTCGCGATCCTGGTCGGCGGCACTGAAGCGGGGGTTTTATCAGCTACAGGGAAATTCCTGGAAGTCTTCTTCGGCGGAATCATCGTTGGCCTGGTTTCAACCTGGTTGGTTATTTCATTGATTGGTCGCCTGCGTAACCTGCCACTGGTGGAAATCACACTGACCATCTGCCTGGCCTACCTCAGCTTCCTGCTGGCCGAACACTACCTCCACGTTTCCGGTGTCATGGCCGTTGTTACCGCCGGGCTGGTGGTCAACTCATTCGGCCGGACCAAAATCTCACCCCACACCTGGCATACCCTGACCGAAACCTGGGAAGAAATTGTGTTCTGGGCCAACTCGCTGATCTTCTTCTTAGTCGGCCTGCTGGTGCCAAAGGTACTGGTCGATTTCACAACGTCTCAGTTTCTGTCACTACTAGCACTGATTGTCGCCGCCTTTGCCGCCCGAAGCGTCGTACTCTATCTGGTACTACCGCTACTCAACAAAGCCGGACTGGGACAGCAGATCAGTATCGATTTTCGTACCGTAATGTTATGGGGGGGGTTACGGGGCGCCGTCTCGCTGGCTCTGGCACTAGTGATCCTGGAAACACCGGGAATTGATCCGAATATCCAGGCTTTTGTCGCTTCCCTGGTCACCGGCTTTGTGCTCTTTACCCTGTTTGTTAACGCACCGACCATGGGAGCCATGATGCGCTTTTTCGGCCTTGATCGCCTGCCGCCGACGGAACGAATGATCCGCAACCGCGTCATGGCGCTGTCTATCAAGCATATCCGGGAGGGACTCAAACATGCGGCGCAGGAAGATAAAATTAACCCGGACATCGCTACCGGCGTTGCTGATATCTATGAGCAGCGGCTGAGCCGGGTTGAGCACTCTATGAACAAGGGCCTTGAGAAACAACCGGATACCGTCACACTCAGTGTCGGCCTCAGCACCCTGACCAACCATGAGCGTCATCTGTATCTGAAACGCTTTTCTGACGGGCTGGATTCAGCCAAAATCACCCGCTCGCTTCTATTCCAGGCTGACGACCTGCTGGACGGCCTGAAAATCAGTAAAATCGAAGGATATAAAGAAGCCTACAATGGCGCATTAAAATTCAGCGTGCTATGCAGGATCTCTCTGTTACTACAGCAACGCTTCAGGCTGGAGCGACCGCTTGCCATCCAGCTGGCGAACCGCTTTGAAGTGCTGACCGTCAGTGAAACAGTTGTCGCGTCACTGATCGACTACACCAGAGAAAAGATTCCCCCTTTGTTTGGTGACAAACTTGCCAAAGAGCTCGAAACGCTGCTTACTCACCGACTACAGGCAACCCAGCAAACACTGGATGCGCTGCGTCTGCAATACCCAGAATACGCAGAAACCCTGCAAAAACGTCACTTGGTCCGGGTGGCACTGCGCCTTGAAGAAAGCAGCTATCATCAGATGCTGGATGAAAATATTATCAGCATGGAAGTGTTCAACGACCTAGGGCGGGAGCTGGATAAGCGCAACCGTATTATGGATCGTCAACCGAAACTGGATCTCGGCCTGGAACCGGACAAACTTGTCGCTAAAGTGCCGTTTCTGTCTGAACTGGGAGCTCATCGAATTACCGAGATTGTCTCCCTACTCACCTCCCGACTTGTAGTACCGGGCGAGCGCATTATCAGCCAAGGCGAACAAGGAGATGCCATGTACTTTATCTCCTGTGGTGCCGTCGAGGTGAACACGGAACATCAGGCAATCCGACTCGGCAGTGGTGACTTTTTCGGTGAGCTGGCACTGCTCACTCAAGAGCCGCGCAGCGCCGATATCACCGCCATCAGCTACTGTCAGCTGCTGGTACTGAGCGTCGATGATTTTCAGCAAATCACCACCAGCCATCGTTACTTACAACAACGCATTACTGACATCGCCAGCCAGCGGTTAGATCCGCAAGCTCTGGTGGCTAAAGTGCCACTGTTTCAACAGCTCAGCAGTGAACAGATTGAACAAATCACCGAACAACTCAAACCTCTGATTGTCGCACCAAACCAACAAATTATAACCAAAGGCGATATCGGGGATGCGATGTATTTCATTGCCGCCGGAGCTGCCGAAGTCATTACCGATGCCCCTGAACCAATAAAGCTCGGTTGCGGCGATTTCTTCGGTGAAATGGCCTTGCTTAACCGAGCACCGCGCAATGCTGATGTTAACGCAACTAGCTACTGCGAGTTACTGGTACTGGAAAGAGAAGCCTTCTATGCGTTGCTGGAGTCGCACCCTGAACTGAGAAAACAGCTCAGTACACACATTTCAAAGAAAAGTGAATGCTGAAATATTCTCAGTTATTTAGCGGCTACACTCCATGTAACTGACAAAGCATCAATCGCACTTATGTAACGTTTTTATCAAACAATGACTGGGAGATATCACTGTGAAAATTATTGCTTTTGCTGCCAGTACTCACAAACAGTCCATAAACAAACAGCTTGTCCGTTATGCCAGCAAACTACTGGACAAAGTGGAAGTAGAGATTCTGGATCTCAACGATTATGAGCTGCCACTTTACAGTCAGGACAAAGAAGGGGAAATCGGCCACCCTCAGCTAGCCAAAGACTTTCTGAGCAAAATCGGAGACAGTGACGGCGTACTTATTTCTTTTGCTGAGCACAACGGGTCTTACTCTGTCGGGTACAAAAACCTCTTTGACTGGTGCTCCCGAATTGAGCCTAAGGTCTTTCAAAACAAACCTATGGTGCTGCTATCCACCTCCCCTGGTTCACTCGGTGGTGCCAGTGTATTAGCCGCCGCCATCCAGTCGATGCCCTTCTTTGACGGAATAGTAAAAGCCAGCCTGTCCGTACCCAGCTTTTACGACAACTTTGATGCCGAAAAACAAATTCTCACTCACGAAGAACTTAACGAACAATTCAAAGACGCTGTCAGTCACCTGAACCACTTAAAGTAAGTTTTTATCACAGGCTGGCAGTCAGTGAGGCCAGCCTTCTCCGTCGGTATTCCCCACAGCCAAATGATGACTTTTACAATGTAAATCCCTTTCCGGCCGTGTTATTCAGCCTGATTTAAGCTTCCGTCGTTAATCTGAAAGTGTACTCATTGTTCGAACAGACAAAGTGCAACGTACTGATAAATTGATGGATTCATTCCATGAATAAAAAAAGATGCATATCAACATCACAGCAACATACTAACAAAGCACATACCTGCTACGATTATTATCAAACAGATAAAAATCTGGCTGGTTGATAACTTAACCAATAACTCCAAACACTGTCGGAGGTTCCAAATGAAAAAGGTTCTAGTTCTACTTTGCTTGGTTTTTTCAGGTTTTGCCTTGGCTAACAGTATGAGTGGCGGCAGCCAAGTAACTGTCCCTCATGTTGTCTGTATGCAAGATGGAAAAATGTTGGGCGTAACCTCAATGCCGGTAACTGAGTGTAATAAACTCAAGGCAGAGCACGCTAAGAAAGCCAGTAAAGAAGAATCCAAGTACTGATCCATCAGCACAGAAATGAAGATAAGCAGAAAGGCCGGGTAGTTGTATCCGGCCTTTTCTTTTCAGGCCGCTTTCATCGCCATTACAGGCAGCGAAAATTAAAAGCCACCGAACAGAGAAACCAATTTAAGCCATGCATCAGTTTCTGCCGCCCGGTGGCGAAGCGCCTATAGCGATTATCAGATAAGGATCTGACAACAGCCATTTCCCAGTCCGTAGACTTAGTGGCATTTCAGAGCTTATCTCAAGGCACTAACAACACAAACAGATAATAGATCAGAATGTTACCCAACTCGCATTAAACCTGTCAGTACGCTTAAGGATCCTAAGATTAACAATAACGAGAGATCGTCTTATCCAAGTTTGTATTCGATATTGCTACTGCTAACAGAAACACAATCAGACTTATTTCTAACTAAAATTAAATCAATCAACAGATCAGATTACTTCACCGTTTTCACTCACTGATTTTCAGTTGTTTTTCCAACGTCTTAGCCACAAATTCCGGACTGTGAGTGTTGCGAGCCAGTAAGCGATACACCACAGGCACCACCAGCAAAGTAAACATGGTCGCCACCAAGATGCCAGACATCACAACAATACCTATCACCAAGCGCGTTTCAGCCCCGGCTCCGGATGCCATAATCAACGGCACCGCCCCTGCAGCCGTCGTAATCGCTGTCATCAGAATGGGGCGTAAACGGGCAGCGGCCGCATCTAGGATAGCCTGCTCAAACGCTTCTCCCTGATCCCGAAGCTGATTAGCAAACTCAACGATCAATATCCCGTTCTTGGCCGCCAAGCCTATCAGCATGATAATCCCTATCTGAGAATAAATGTTCAGCGTTTGATCGGCAAAATACAGCCCCAACAATGCCCCAAACATTGCCAACGGCACTGTCAACATAATCACCAGCGGATGGATATAACTTTCAAACTGAGCTGCCAGTACCAGAAAAACCACCACCAATGACATGGAAAATACGAACAGTATTGAAGAGCCGGAATCCTGATAATCCTGCGATGCTCCTTTGTAATTGACCACCGCATCCGCAGGAAGATGTTGATAAACCAATCCGTTCAGGTAATTGAGTGCCTCCCCGAGGGTATAGTTTCCGGCAAGATTAGCCTCAATTGTTATCGCCCTTACCCGGTTATAACGATTAAGCTGAGGCGCACTGGCAAACTCTTCAACCGAAATCAGGCTCGATAACGGTATCAGCTCATCACTGCGATCAGAGCGCACATAAAGATTATTCAAATCCGCGGCTGTATTTTGCCTCTCCCTTTGGCCTTCAATCACCACATCATATTCTTCTCCCCGCCAGGTATAGGTCGTTACTAAACGGGAACCGAGCATAGATTCGAGGGTCTGGCCGATATCCCGTATCGACACCCCGAGATCTCCGGCCCTGTCACGATCAATCTTAATCCGCAACTGTGGTTTGGTTTCTTTGTAATCGTGATCCACCCCGGTCAGGTTCGGGTTGGCTGCCGCTTCATCGAGCAGAATATCGCGCCATTGAGCCAGCTCTTCGTAGCTGCCGCCTCCCAGCACAAACTGCACCGGTTTACCGACCCCGCGCCCAAACGGCTGTCGCATCACAGGAAAAGCCCTTACTCCGGCCAGATCAGACAACCGTCGTCGAATATCAGCGATAATTGAGAAAGCATCACGTCGCTGTGCCCAGTCCTCCAGCACCACAATGGCAAAACCGTTAGAAAAATCTTCAATCCGTCCCCAGCCCCTGGGGGCCCTGACCAGCAACCGCTTCACTTCCCCGGCTTCAACCAGCGGCATCAGACGGTGTTCAATCTCATCCATATACGGCTGCATAAACTCAAAGCTGGCTCCCTGAGGGCCATTAACGATAATAAACATTGCCCCGCGATCTTCCCTCGGAGCAAATTCCGACGGGATCCGGCTCGCCAGCCAGCCACTGCCAGCCAGCGCGATAACCATAATCACCATCACCAGGGAAGGTCGGTGCAATCCCTTAGCCAGCAAGCGACGGTAAAATGCAGTCATACGAGCAAGGATCCCGCTGACTTTTCTGACCAGCCAGGACTCATTCTCTACGCGGCGCATAATTTTTGAGCCCATCATCGGACTCAGGGTCAGGGCCACCAATGAGGACAGCACCACCGCCGAACTGATCGCTATGGAAAACTCGCGGAAAAGCTTGCCCAAATCCCCTTCCAGAAAACCAATCGGCAGGAAAACCGCGACTAACACGACCGTTGTGGCCACAATCGCAAAACTCACCTGCCTCGCCCCCAGAAACGCAGCCTTGAGCGGGGGCTCTCCCGCCTCAATGCGTCGATGAATGTTTTCCAGCATCACAATGGCATCATCAACCACAATCCCGATAGCCAGTATTAATGCCAGCAAGGTAAGCAGATTAATGGTAAAGCCCAGGGCGTAAAGGATGATAAAGCTGCCAATCAGGGAAACCGGCAAAGTCAGCGCCGGGATCAGCATCGCCCGGACACTGCCGAGAAACAGGTAAATCACCAAAACCACCAGCCCGAGCGCAATAAACAGGGTTTTATAGACTTCATCAACAGAGGCCTGAATAAAAACCGATGAATCATAGGAGCGTTTGATTTCCATACCTTCAGGCAGGGTCGGGTTGAGCTCATCGACCAAAGCATTCACCGCCTTGGCAACTTCCAATGTATTGGCGGTAGACTGGCGATTGATCCCAAGACCAATCATGTCCTGGGTATTGCCTCGGAAAGTGATCCGCTCTTCTTCAGCAGCCAGAGCCACACTGGCTACATCACCCAGCCGAATCAAATAACCGTCAGTTCCGGTACCGACAACCAGCCGGGAAAAATCCTCCGGAGCGATGAAACTGCGCAAAGTGCGGAGCGAAAACTGCCGATTTTGAGATTCTAACGACCCGGCAGGCAGTTCAACATTGTCATCGCGAAGTGCATCTTCAATATCGGTGACGGTCAGCCCCCGTGAAGCAAGTTTCTGGCGATCAATCCAAATCCGAAGCGCATATTGTTTTCCGCCGCCAATCCGAATATTTGCGACCCCGTCCACAACTGAGAAGCGATCAACCAGATAGCGGCTGGCATAATCGGTCAGCTCCAGAGTATCCAACCGATCCGAAACCAGGTTCAGCCACATGATCACTTCAGAGCTGGCTGCCGCTTTCTGCACTTCAGGCGGCTCAGCTTCATCGGGAAGATCGTTAAGAATGCCGGAAATTCGATCACGGACGTCATTGGCAGCAGCATCAATATCCCGGCCAATACCGAACTCCAGCGTGACCGTCGAGCGACCGTCACGGCTCTGCGAGCTGATATTGCGAATCCCCTCCAGCCCAGCAATCCGATCTTCAACCAGCTGGGTAATACGAGTTTCAACTATCGCCGCTGACGCTCCCCGGTAAGTGGTAGAGACCGTGACGACTGGCGGGTCGATACTCGGGTACTCCCTCAGCGGCAGCTTGCTGTAACCAATCAGACCAAAGGTGATCAGCAATAAGCTGATCACAGAACCCAGTACCGGCCGCTTTACCGAAATATCTGTCAGCAACATCAGTCAGCCTCCCGATAGGTAAAGCGTTCACTGGTACGGGTCTCGACTGTCTGTCCCGGCCTGACTCGCTGGATCCCGCGAGTAATGATCAGCTCCCCCTCTTCCACTCCACGGGTAATTTCAGCTGTTCCACGGGTGCGAAAGCCCACCGCCACCTGGCGCTGCTCCACCACATTTTCCGGTGTGACAACAAACAGAAAGTTATTACGTTGACGGGGAACCAAGGCTTCTTCCGGAACCACCAGCCCTTCTCGCTGTTCAACAATCAGGTTCAGGATCATCAGCATACCCGGACGCAACAGAAAACCGGGGTTATCGATTTCAGCCCGGACCACAATCGCCCGTGTCAGGGGATTGACCCGGCTGTCGATCCCGGTGACCTCACCGATAAAACGCCGCTCAGCATAGGCTGCCACCTCTCCCTCAATCACCGAGCCCAGCTGTAGTTCGCCGATAAACGGCTCCGGAATGGTAAAGTCGAGTTTCACCTTGGCAAGATCATCTAACGTGGTGATCACGGTTCCGGGCGTCACCAAAGCTCCAGGGCTGATCTGCCGAAAGCCCAACAGGCCGGCAAACGGCGCCTGTATAAACCGGGCTTCCAGCTCGGCCTGGTTCTGGGCCAGCACAGCACGGGCTATTTCTATATCGGTGAAGAGCTTATCCAGCTCAGAACGCGGCACTGTCTTGCGCTTGACCAGACCTTCAATCCGTTTATATTCCCGCTGTTGTTCCTTCAAATTGGCATTAGCAGCCCGGACCTTGGCCTGTTGTTCCCCTGCCCTCAGAGTGACCAGCAGCTCACCGGCACTAACCTGCTGGCCATCAGCAAAATGAACCAACTCAACCTTTTCCGTCACCTTGGCTGACAGCACCACAGACTCTCTTGATTTCACCGTACCGAGGGCCTCAACTTCACGCCGGACATCCTGCCTGCTAACTTTGGTCACCACGACACTCGGTACGCTGTTGCGGGAAAAACCGCCGGGCTGGCTGCGCCCTTGCTCTTTGAACCAGACAGCTGCCATTAAGCCTGCCAGCAATAACACCGCAACAATCAAGCTGATTCTCATAATCCCTGCCAAATAGTAAGTGCCCGCGATGCCAACGACAGTGTTCAAACTCAGGCAAACGAGCAACTGTCCATCCATTGGTATAAGTTTGGTTGATAATAAGTATATTGCCGCAATAAATGGCTGATCTTTGGCAGTTAGTTTGAGTGTTGACGAACTAGGCAAGAAAGGAAGAAGAGAAAACGTAACCACGAAAATATGGCAAACAGGCAAAAAAAAGCGAGCCAGGTGATGGCTCGCAAAAACTCATATATTGCTTTTCGATGGGTGGCAAGAAAAAGAGCCCGATATCCATAACGGGACTTTATCTCTCACAACGAAAGGACAAAGGTTATATCCGTGTTCTATTGTGCCTGAACACACTGTTCAATTGTCAGCGAAATGTCAGAATTATCAAAACATTTCCATTTTAAACAAATCGGCTGTGAAACCTTGTCACCACCTCCGCTAAGGCTTCGTCTTAGTTAAAAGCGCTGCCGACCGATAAATAAACTGAATTTTCGCCAGCTTCTGCCTGACCGTAGGCAAAGTACAGAGGCCCCAACGGCGAATCGACTGCCACATAAATACTGGCTGCACCAATACTGCTTTGCCAACTGATATCACTGCTGTCATCCCAAACCCCGCCGCGCTCAATGGAGGCCCCGATATACACCGGAGCAGAAAAGGCACCGAAATTATTATCCAGCAGGCGATAACGATAAATCAGGGAACCAAAGACTCGATAATGACCGTTCAGTTCAAACCGATGGAAACCGGACAGATTAAACAGCCCGCCCAGATCCTGAACATAAATCGGGATCAGCTCCTCGCTGTCGGACCCTCCGCCTTTGGCATTAACCAGCAACGAATGGCGCTCATAAGTAAAAGGCTTTGCCAATTTAACTTCGTAGTAAATATTATCTTCGCTGAGGGTCTCACCATTATTGAGCTGGCTGCGATTCATCCCAATGCCCAGTTCAGCTTCGAACAGCCATCCCTCGGTCGGAAAATAGTAGCTATTCAAATCATCATAAACAAAAGCCAGATAAGGACCGTGAGAGCTGTAATCCTGACTGTCCTCGGCATTAATTTCAGTCACCTGCCCAGACAGACCGCGATAACCGGCAGCAATACCTATCCATGGTTTCAGATTCCAGCCGACTTCTGCAAATGTATGGTAATTTTCATATTCAGTGTCAATCACATTGACGCCACTGCGGCCAATCTCAGCACTCTGCTCTTCATTGAGCGTAAATTCCCGTACCTCACGGTTCCATCCCAGCCCCAGCGAAGTGTAAAACTGTTTGCGGTAATCAAGCGGGAAATAAAACTCGGTTTTGACTTCCTTCCAGCTCCCGAGCAACCATTCAAACTGCCATTCACCGCCCTTTTCAGTCAGATCGGTGTAAATGTATTGAGCACCGAATGAAAAATCGGATCGGTTGGCAAAATCGTCTTCAAAAGCAAACTTGAAATTAAGGTAACCAGGCCCCCAGGATTTCTCATTCACCTCTAACGCCAGAATGTTTTCATCATCCAACTGTTTGATCCGGTAAGTTATACGGGCAAAAATATCCTGTGCATTAAGCCGGTTAACTGCCGCCTCGAGTTCTTCATTCGATATCACCCGGCCAACCTTAAGATCCAGCATGGTGATAAGAGCAAAATCCGTACGGCGGGTATTATTTTCCAGCTCTATGCGATCAATAAAATAAGCATTATTTGCAACGACCTGACTGCGACGATCATATTTATTTTTCAGGTAATCCTGATATGCAGGTTCAGATATTTGGTAACGGCGTAACTGTGGGAGGGCATCAAGCGCCGCTTTTCTCCCGGCATTATAAGCCAGCCCCATCTTGTCAAAATCCGGAGCCAACATGAACGCCACATCCGGTTGCAGATAAACATCACCGGGCTTCATCAGGGCTTTCTGCAGATCAGCACTACTGTTGGTCATAAAAGTGGTTAGCTGAGCAATAATATTCAGGGCACTGTTGAGTTCATTTTCGCCGAATAGAGCATCACGCAAATCAACCGCGATGATCACATCCGCCCCGAGACGTTGTGCTGCGTCAACCGGCATATTGTTCACGACCCCACCGTCAACCAGCAGGTGCTGATGCCAGCGAACAGGCTTCAGCGCCCCTGGCACCGTCATCGATGCCTGCATCGCTGTCGCCAGGTGGCCCTTATCAATCGCCACCGGCTGAACTTGAGCAATGTCGGTCGCCATCGCCCGGTAAGGTATAGCCAACTGATCAAAACTAGCCATTTCAGGCAAGTTCTCCGTCAAGCCTCGAAGCAATACTGCCATCCCCTGCCCTTGGAAAGCGCCAGGTTTATCGCGAAACTGACCGTCAATATCCAAACCGATATCAGCATAAATCTGGTAATTATCACTCTGTTTCTTACGTCGGAGGTTCAGGTCATTCCGGCTGGCCCGATCTTCATAGCCACTCCGCCAGTCAGCCGCTAAAGTCCGCGTCATGACTTCATCAGCAGACAGCCCCATCGCATACATCCCGCCAACATAGGCTCCCATACTGGTGCCGGTGATCACATCAACCGGGATGCGATTTTCTTCCAGCACAGCCAGCACACCGATATGAGCGGCACCTTTGGCCCCTCCTCCGCTGAGCACCAGACCGATCTTCTTCCGCTGAAGCTCATCGCTTCCCGATGTTTCCTGAGCAGAGGATACAATTGGGCCCGCCAGTAACAACACCGCACAGATCAGCCTTAAAGCAAACCGCCCTGCTAAACGCATTTGAACATCCTTTTCATCACCGAACAGAGACTTAACGAATTAAACTACCCTGACGATTCTGACGGCGCAACAGACAAAATTCCGCTTGGCCAGCGATTATTTCCGGTTTAAACACAAAAAACCGGAAATACCTTGCGGCACTCCCGGTTTTATTTTGTTCCTGATGAACTAATTTCAAGCTCAATATACAAGCAAACTGGTGATTTAATTTACAGTGTAAATATACTTACACTAAGAACTGACGCGTTTTCCCTGTTACAAGCCTCTTGCCATATCTTCCAGAGCCGTCATCACCTGCTCATTAAAATGTCCCTGGTGAACCAGCTTACATACCTTACGCCGTACGGCGAGACCAGAAATCAATCGCTCAATGGACAGGTGACCTTCATCCTGCTGGCTGTTGAAAAGTTCAACGGTTTTACTCAATACATCGTAGCTGACAACCTCTTCACCGACACGCAGCCAATCCAGCTTCTCCAGAAGCCCCTGACACTCTTCAGTGATTGAAGACTGTGAATGACCCGTCATGGCAGATAAAGCCGTTATACTGCGTTGTAGAGCCTCTGGAGAGGTATATTTCGACAGAGTGATAGTCAGCTCATCTGCATTAATCTCCACAAGGTGCTTACGAAGCTTAACCCGACGCCCCAGACGGCCGCGGGTACGGCCCTCTTTGCGCTGGATCGGCTCAAACTCACCGTCAATGATCTCGGAAAGCTGATCAAGCTCCTTCTTCGGCAGAATTTCATTGCGCAGCGGGTTCGGCATAGTCGGTGCCATTGAACGCTTACCTTCGTTGGTCGTTTTCGCTCGGCAATAACGGATCACTTCATCGGCATCACACTTGATATCAATCTGGTAGTCGCAATAGCGCTTATCTTGATCCATCGGCGTGATCGTCAGGTGATACCCCCACAGGTTCACCGCAATCACCTGATCAGTGACTTTATCTTTGGCCAGCTTACGCAGTTCGCGGATCAGATCCGAGGAAAAACGTCGCCACTCAATATTGCGAGCCAGTTTCTGGTTAAGCTCACTGAGCAACATCGAGTCATGAACACGACGCGACATTCGGCTACGGAAGAAGGTGTACAGCTGGAATACCAGGGTATGCTGACGCAAGATCTCCGGCGGGAAGAGGAAAAAGTAATCCCGGGTCAGCAGTTCGTCAAAGAATGACGGCTCCCAGACCAGAATATACAGGTTTGGTTTAATACGAATTTCACCGTCTTCCCCTTCCTGAGGCGCCTCCTCAGAAGCGGTAATAGTACGGGCCAGAAAACGAAAACGATCACTTTTGAACCCTTCCGGCATATTTTCGCTCAGCCAGCGACCGGTCAGTTCATGAAGCTGAAAGTCAGTAAACTCGATCCGATCAATACTTTCGCGGATCGAATCACGGGCCGGTCCGCTGTCTTTCTTACCACGCAGAGCAAGAATATCAGTAATGTAAATCGGGGTTTTATTCCCCATTATCCGACTTTGGATCTCATACTCGGACAGGTGATGATCATGATACTGAACAGTCAGTGTAAACAAGGCAAACAGCGTCATCATATCGTCAACCGTCATGATCGACTTGGATGATCGTGTTTCAATGATCGCTTTAGTGCCGCTGATCGCAACCATGGATTTTTGGTAGTTCTTCTTGGTCCTCGGAGGTGCCAGTGCCTGATCAATGATCCCGGCCCAGCTGGTAGGAGAGACAACAAACTGATCAGCTTCATCAGGCATTGTTGGCGGTATGCCAAGACCATGCTCATTAAGCAGGCGGCGATTAACATGGTTCTGTGCCAACGCCTTAGAGCGTTTTTGTTTCTCTTTGGCTTTATTTTGCTCCGAATTCAAGCTCGTTGCACCCAACTGGGAAACCAGCAGTGCCGGATTGACGAAGTGATGCAGCATGGTCTTTCCAGCCAAACCTTCCTCAAAACGAACAGGCTGTTGATTAAACAGACCAATATTCACAGCAGCACGAAGTCGTTGCTGGATAGCAGCACGAGTTAACTGGCCTTCTGTTGCTTCTACAAGCTCTGTGGTTGAAACCATACCGTCTTTGCTTGATAAGCCTCGCAGCGAAATTAGGTTCAACAATTCAGCGATACTTTTGGTGACACCTTTAAAGTGCTGATATTGCGGTAACCAGTCAACAAGCGCAGGCGGGATCGAAAATAAATGGCCATCCTTGTGAGATCTGGGAGCCTGGATCAGAATCTTTTCGCTGTGTTTATTTTCGTTATCACTGGTGGATTTCATTTGTCATTAGCCGTAGAAGCGCCATTTTTCCGAAAAGAGTAATAGAAAAAGATCAAGAAAGAAAGCTCTTTTTATTGAATAAGTTAATTACTGATCTTTTTTGTTTATTTTGATCTTATTGATATTGTGATCTTATGATCCGGGCGCTAATTGGTTCGTAAGTTGGTGTTTTATATGGCTTTTGTTTTGAGCCTATTTGGAACAATGATCAACGTAAATCCGGAACGCTGATCATACAGATAATGAAAGCATGATCAAATGGGGCTCGGAAGGGTGATCATCAATAATCCGTAACTATGATCATCAACGCTGAGAAACGATGATCATGGCGTAAAAACAGGTTATCCACAGGCTTATTCAGTGCTGGCCAGTCGTTTACTGTTTTAATGGACTATTTTTGCGGTCTTTTCTACCGGAAAGATGATCATAGTCGCGGTATTTCAATTGCTGATCCGGCCTGTTCTCTTCCTTCTGCTCGTTATTTAAACAAAGTTGAAATGACACCCGCCGTAAATTTCAGCTAGAAGTACATGTGTCCGGGAGCGGACGCATGATCAAGATGGTGTTGCTGTATTTCAATTTGATTTCAATTACAGTTGAAATCAGGCCTGAAGCTGCGGATTCTGGCTTTGTGTGGCTGACAAAGCCAATTGGAATCTGCAATCTCCGTAAGTTAGTCTGTTTTTTACATGCTTCCGGAAACGATCTGGTTTGCATGTTTTGTCGGATCTGTATCTTGATCATTTTTCCGTATAACTCAGACGGATCATTTTCTCTCTCTCTTGCTATTTTACGGTGTGAATCCCCTTGATCATCGTTTCTGTTTTGCCGTTTTTCATCGGAACAATGATCAAGTGTTATTGGTTAAATGTTCTTCACTGCCTGAGCATGGCGTTTTTTTTTATGATTTCAGGCTGATCGTTGAGTTCGGTTTATTATTTCAGATTGAAATTGAATAAAGGCCAGAAATGATAATGAAATTGCTTGAAGTTGAAATGACACCTACCGTAATTCAGTCCATATTTATACGCTTCCGGGGATTAGGCCAATTTACATTGTAAAGCGGTGACGCTGTAACACTTTTATTGGGTGTTTATATTAGGGTAATTACAGCGCTAATTTTGAATCATTGATGGTCCATCTTGGTTTGTTTTTTGGTCTTTTTTCTTATTTTCACCTGAGATGAATATCACACGGGTTTGTTCAGCTTTTTATTGTATGAGACTTTGTTTGCTGTACAATGTGGCAAAACACTAATGATGGCGAACAATTACAATGAATAGGGAACAGACGATTGAAAATTTGCTCAACATTGCTGAGCAAACGAAACAGGTTCAGGCTGACCGAATCGAAATCGTATTGGAAGAGCGTCGTGAAGAGCTTTTCCCGCCGATGTCGAAAGCCCTGATGGAAACACGATCGGGATTAACCCGTCGTAAACTGGATGATGCAATTTCTCGTATGGAAGCCGATGGTCATCAGTTTACGAAAAACAATGCCAACCACTACTCTATTACGCTAGAAGAAGCGCATGAGTTAATGGAAGCAGCAAAAAAGCCGGCTTTTTATGAGCGTGAAGGTGCCGGTCGTAAGCCGTGGGTAGTGAATGTCCAGAACCAGAAAGGTGGTACCGGTAAGTCGATGACGGCCGTTCATCTGGCGGCATGCCTTGCACTTGATTTGGACAAACGCTATCGCATTTGTCTGATTGACCTTGATCCACAGGGTTCGCTTCGTCTATTCCTTAACCCTCAGATTAGTGTCGGTGATCAGGACACTATCTATTCTGCTGTGGATGTAATGTTGGGTAACGTGCCTGAAGGCCAGGAAATGGATAAAAAGTTCATGATGAACAATGTTGTTCTTCCTACTCAGTATCCGAACCTTAAGACGATTGCAGCCTTCCCGGAAGATGCCATGTTCAATGCCGATGCATGGCAAGATTTGGCGGTTAATCAGGATCTTGATATTGTCCGTCTGCTTAAGGACAGGGTGATTGATCCGATTGCCGATGAGTTCGACATCATTATGATAGATACCGGTCCGCACATTGATCCATTGGTATGGAATGCGATGTACGCTTCAAATGCGCTGATCATTCCGTGTGCTGCAAAGCGTCTTGACTGGGCATCCACGGTTAACTTTTTCCAGCACCTGCCAACTGTCTATGAGATGTTTCCGGAACAGTGGCATGGCCTTGAGTTTATTCGTTTGATGCCAACCATGTTTGAAGATGACAATAAGAAGCAGGTCTCTGTTCTGACTGAGATGAACTATCTGCTTCGTGATCAGGTAATGATGGCGACGGTACCGCGAAGCCGTGCGTTTGAGACTTGTGCCGATACCTACAGCACCGTTTTTGATCTTACTGCGGCTGAATTCGAAGGTGGTAAGAAAACCTTGTCGACTGCTCAGGACGCTATTCAGCGCGTAAGCCTTGAGCTTGAGCGCGTGATGCACAGCCACTGGGCAAATTTGAATCAGGAGTAACATAACAGATGGCAATCAAAACCAAAGATCTCAATGCTCGTCTGTTCGGCAAAGCGGATAAACGCCGGGCAACTAATGCAACTGAGGCGCAAACTGCGGCTCGTGATAAAGCATCTGTGATTGAGCTGGCTGTTGCCGGTGAAGAAACTGTTGCTTTTGAACTGGTTAAGATCGCCGCTGGCGAAGTAGCAACGAAAACGCAGGTTTTTGCCGAAAATGCCCGTGAGCAGGCGTTTCTGAATGAGCATGCGCTGGCCGATATTCTTAGTACGCTGAAAGACCGGGGCCAGCAATATCCGGCAGTGGGTCGCTGGCTTGATGACGGTGGGATTGAAGTGCTTGACGGTAGCCGCCGTCGAATGTCCTGTATCCTGGCAAACAAAGATTTCCTTGTTTATGTTGCCAAGGGGATCAATGGTGAGCACGCTAAATTCCTGTCTGATGTCGCTAATGCACATAAGCCGTTATCTTTGTTCGAGCGCGGTAAAGAAATGCAGATGTTGTTGCAAACTGGCAAAGTGGCTGATCAGAAAGAGTTGGCTAAATACTGTCAATGTAGTGAAGCGCTGGTTAGCGGTGCATTGAAAGCGGCTAGCCTGCCGATGGAGCTGTTGATGGCTTATCCGAGTGTTGGTGAGCTGGGGCGCCCGACCATTGTTAAGTTGCACCGCCTATTTTTCGGTCTTGATAATGACCAGCAAAAGCAGCTGATCAATGATATTAGTGATGGCGAAACGGCAATGTGGAAGAAGATTGATGCCCAGGGCATTACCCGCATTACCCGTGAAGTGACCATGCTTCTTGAACAAATGGGTGAAGCGCTGAAACCAAAGGTTGAAGTTGAAAAACCTAAAGCTCAGGAGCTGATCAAAGGTAAAGTGACCTTTACCCGCGATGGTGACAAACTTCAGTTAAAGCTGAAGAAACTCACCGAGCGCCAGGCCGATGACATCCTTGCCTACCTATCGGACTACTTGAAATAAAGCAAATTTAGCCGCACAGAACCACGCCAACAGGCGTGGTTTTTTTATGTCTAGATATATAGTTATCAATCAGGTTGTTTTGTAGTTTGGATATCTCATCGTGCTATGATCCCGGTGTAAGTAATAATTGAGTATTGAAATGTCTGAACTTATCGGTTTTTGCACTGCGCTTGCCGAGCGTGTTTCCAAGGCGAATGTTCGTTTTCTGGTAGTCGCCGAAGGGGCGCTTAACTGGGGAATAAATATTGCCAGTCAGTTTGCATCGGTACATGGTCACACACTCTGGGCCGGAGAAAGTGCGCCGTCAGAATTGACTTCCATTCCGCTGAAAAAGGCGAAAAAGTGGCTGGGTCAGGAGTGCAACTTCCTTGTTTACAATGCCCATCAAGGCGTCGATGTTGAAGCATTGGGCGCATTATCGGGAACAGTGACCGGAGGTGGCGGTATGCTATTACTACTTCCTCCTTCGTGTCGGGAAGGTGACGAAAGTGCATTGCCTTCTGTCCGACGTTTGATGTCGTTGTTATCAAGTTCGGAAGTGCTATGGCTTGAGCCTGACAAAGCGTTACCGTCATTGCCGGAGTTTGCGTCAACTTGCTCACTATACACGGATACTGAATTTGGTTGCCTTAACGACGAACAGTATCAGGCTGTGTGTGCGATTCGCCGTGTAGTAACTGGCCACCGCAAGCGCCCGTTAGTGCTTACAGCTGATCGGGGAAGGGGTAAATCATCGGCTCTTGGAATTGCTGCTGCAAGTCTGATGTCTGAACGTCGATTACGTATCGGGGTAACCGCGCCTTCTTTTGCAAATGCTGATACTCTGTTTTTTCATACCTCACGGTGTCTGGGATTGGACTATCACCAGCAGAGAAAACTTGAACACGACAAGAGCCAAATTGAGTTTTTTGCCCCAGATTATTTATTGGCAGAAGATGTTTGTCTGGATTTCCTTATTGTTGATGAGGCGGCAGCCATTCCAGCTCCGATTCTCACTCGCTTGCTGAATCAATATAACCGGATCGCGTTTGCCAGTACTATTCATGGTTATGAAGGTACCGGGCGGGGATTTGCGATTAAGTTCCGCCAGCAACTGGATGTGATCGCGCCGCAATGGCGACAATTGCAAATGAGCCAGCCTATACGCTGGGCCGAACAGGATCCGCTGGAGCTGTGGACTTTCAAAGCTTTGTTGCTGGATGCCGATTATCCTTCAGTTGATGCTGACAAGATAGCTAAGGAATCGATACGATATCTTTGCATTTCTACTGAAACTCTGTTGAGTGATGAGGTTTTACTTTCACAAGTTTTTGGGCTTTTGGTTAATGCTCATTACCAGACATCGCCGTCAGATCTTTCTCAGTTGCTTGATGATGAATCTGTCCAACTTGTTGTAGCAATGGCCGATGATGTGGTTGTTGGATGTTGTCTGTTAAGCATAGAAGGTGGCTTTTCATCGGAGTTAGCGCAGGAAATTACCCTCGGTAAGCGACGTATGCGTGGACATTTGCTACCGCAGTCTGTTGCTGCACATGTCGCTATTGCTGAAGCGGTGACGCAGCGTTGTGCCCGGATCATGCGAATAGCTGTTCATCCTGAGTTGCAACAACGAGGCATTGGCCTGGTGATGCTGGATTACTGCCGGTGCTGGGCTGAAGAAAAACAATTGGATTACCTTGGAACCAGTTTTGGTTTAGTTCCTGAGTTGTTCGATTTTTGGAACCGAGCCGGCTACTGCCCGATTCGACTTGGAGTTACCAAAGATGCTGCCAGTGGGGCGCATTCCTTACTTACTGTGTTACCACTGTCAGCCGCGGCGACAAATTGGTTGGATACCGCAGAACATATTTTTAGTTTCAATTTTCAAGCTCAACGTGTTGAACAGTTTCGTGAGTTAGCTCCCGAGCTATTCATCAAGTTGTTTCAGCGAACGGTTAAATCCGAGTCTTCATCTAACGGCGCAGAGATGGAAATCATTTCCCGTCAATTAGAGGTCTACGCAGACGGCGGCCTGGGGTATGATCTGGTTATCGCTAGTATCCAATCCCGTTTAGAGGCCCTTTTAGCGCAGCACAGTGTTGAGGCTTCACCGTTGTTAAGTCTGGCGGTAGCAAAGGTATTGCAGCGTCAGAGCTGGGAAAAAGTTATTTCGGATTACGGTTTTGTCAGTCGAAAGATGGCAGAGAGAGCATTGCGTGACTGGGTCAGCTCTCAGCTTCTTGTCAGGTTAACTTGAAGATAGCCCGGCAGATACGATTGGATTGTTGATTTATTTTTTGTAAGGAGTTTAGTTTATGCAGTTTGTCATTGATACCCATACCCACACTATTTCAAGTGGCCATGCCTACAGTACCTTACTTGAAAATGCCCAGGCTGCTGCGCGAAAAGGATTGGCTCTATTCTGCACAACTGATCATGCTCCGACAATGCCGGGCTCACCTCATTTTTGGCATTTTGCTAACCAGCGCATCCTGCCTCGCTTTCTTCATGGTGTTGGGATTCTTCGTGGTGTTGAAGCTAACATACTAAATCTGGTTGGTGATATAGATCTAGACCAAAGAATTACTGAGCAGCTTGACTGGGTGATTGCGAGTTTTCATGAACCTGTGTATCGACCTGCTGATTCCCGGGCCCATACTCAGACGTTGGTAAACGTGATTCGCAGTCAAAGGGTTCATGCTTTGGGACATCTCGGTAATCCTAATTTTGACTTTGATTTTGAAACGGTTATTTCCGAAGCGGCAAAACACAATGTGGTGATTGAGATAAATAACTCTTCATTGTCTGGTTCTCGCAAGGGGAGTGAGTCGCGCTGTGAAGAAATTGCGGCCTTTGCTAAAGAATGTGGTGCCAGGATCACTACTGGTTCAGATGCGCATTTTGCTTACGATGTTGGCAACTTTAATCAGGTTGGTCAACTATTAGAGAAAGTCGCTTTTCCACTTGATCAGGTTATTACCCATCACCCTCGTGTTTTCCTTAATTTCCTTGAAGATCGTGGTCAGCAGAAAATTACCGAGTTTTCGTCGTTGTAAACTCTGACGTTTTTGCTGTTATTTACACTGTAAATTTTAAATTTATGTTCATTATGATGAATGGTTTACAGTGTAAATTACCTTTTCTTTCTTCACCTGAATCTACCTTGCCCTTCTTAATTTTTAGCTTTAGATAAAAAGTACCGAGCTCTTCCTGACGTCACCTACAGCCATAATCTTGTGTTTTCTAACTTAGGCCTGTCTCTATGCCGAGATTATAGGGCGGCAAAAATTTGGTCTTCCTCCCATAAAATAGTCTAGAGTTAATAGGATAACGGGTGAAATTATTTGTCATAAGTTTCGCCGATAATAGTGATTTTATTTTTAGGGGAGAGGCCATGAGTTTAATTAAAGTTCAAAGCGAAGCCCTTAAGAAGATAATGATGCCATTTACGTCTGTTACCAATCCTGACTTAGAATATTCTCCGGGTAAGGATGGGATGGCTGCTCGTCTTCACAAATGTTCGCTTGAATGTGAGGGGTTTGATGTCGGTGAGAAGGTGTGTATCTCGCGCCTTAATAAGCGTTGTCTCTTCCTGAAAGCGGCTTCACCGCTAGAGTTAAAAGCGTCATATGAGCTGGTATTACAAGGCTTTTATGTACTGGATGGTTACCTAACTCCCTCAGAGCGGGATAGCACTGAATATTGCTATCAATTTCATTCTGATACTTGGCTGACAGATGAACAGATAATGAAATTGGCGATTGACTTTTAACGGATAAAAAAATGCCCCGAAAGTTCGGGGCAAGCTTGGACTAAGACATTGCTGTTATATCGGGGGAACTAACAGCAACGTGTAATATGCAGTCCGAGGTTGGTAATTACATATAGCGATTTTTGTGCCAACTTTTAAAAATGACCGAAAGTCTTCAAGTTATTGAAAAATAAAGGTTAATTTAATCTGCTGTTTTTTGTAAATTCAGAGATGGGTGG
The DNA here is from genome assembly GCF_000331515.1 of Photobacterium marinum. GTDB lineage: Bacteria > Pseudomonadota > Gammaproteobacteria > Enterobacterales > Vibrionaceae > Photobacterium > Photobacterium marinum. The sequence goes on along the minus strand of NZ_AMZO01000006.1, from coordinate 133,095 downwards.
GGTTGCACCCATTTGGTGAATTCGAAGTGTCATTTATCACCCCTTTCTTTATCTTTCCCTTCTTTATTGTTACTTTTTTTACTCATATTTTGGATTGATGTGTAGCAAGGAATTTGCTCTGCAGAAGCTGCTAATGGCGGCATGACGCTTCTGCTGAAAGTCAGATTCCGAATTACTGATGATTCTGTGACTTGGAAAATACTTGGTTTCTTCAAGGTTGCGGTAAGATGGAATCAGTAGAATCGCTTTAAATGACATTGGTTCTGATTTCTGAGTAGGAGTCCTCAATGACACAACGGCTTCTTAAGCTGTCTCAAGATGGTCAAACTATTTCATTACAGGTGGCCAATCTGCCTGCTGAGGCTGAATTGACTCGTGATGATATAGTGACTCAGCTTGCTGAGCTTGATGCTCTGGACTTCTATTTGTATGAAAATGCAATCGATACCGTCCTGCAGTCCCCTTTAAGCAAAAAAAATGAAACGGAACCAGATGATGATTCGGCTGATATCGTTATTGCAGAACGCCGTGATGCAGCCCTGGTCGTTAAGACTGATCCGGATTTAATGGCTGCGTCGATCACTGCGATTGGAGCGTATGGTGGTTCGGTACCTAACGGAAATTTGTTGATTAATGCTTTAAAAGAAAATGGCATTGTTAAAGGGATCAGAAAAAGTCAGTTGCAGGAGTTGCTGCATCAAGCGGTTAATTTGGCTCCCGGTCAAAAATTCACATTACCGGTTGCGTTTGGCCGTCAGCCTGAACATGGTAGAGATGCCGTATTCGAACCATTAGTAGAAGATGCCAGTCGTCGTATTCTTCGCCCGCAGGAAGGGAATGACGGCAAGGTAGATATGCGTGATCTCGGCGAGCTAATTACAGTCAGAGCCGGGCAGGCAATCATGCGTAAGCATTCTGCGACAGAAGGCGTCCCCGGTTTTAATGTCCTTGGCAAGGCCATGGCAGCCATTCCGGGTAATGATGCGAGTTACAATGTGGGTGAAGGAACTGAGCTCTGTGAGAACGATTATTCGCTGTTGATGGCAACGAAATCCGGTTTACCCGTTGTTGTACAAAATGGAATGACGGTTGACGATGCGCTGACGCTAAATGGGGTAAATGTTTCCACTGGCCACATCAACTTCGATGGCAGTATTTTGATTAATGGTGACGTATCTCCGGGAATGAAAGTGTTTGCGACCGGCAATATTACGGTTAATGGTTTTGTTGAATTGGCGGAGCTTCGTGCCGGTGGTGATATTGCAGTCGTGAAGGGAATCATTGGTCGTCAGCAAGAAGGCAATAAGCTGGGTTGTTACGTTCAGGCCTCTGGTAAAGTAACCAGTAAGTTCGCTCAGTTTGTTGAGATAGAGGCTGGAAAAGATGTTTGCTTCTCTCTTCATGCTCTCCACTGTGTGATCAAGACCCAGGGGGGTGTGCAAGTTATTGATGAGTTCAGCCGACACGGAACACTAAGCGGTGGATATATTGAAGCCGACTACGGTGTTAGAGCCTTAAACATTGGTGCATTGGCCGGTATACAGACAGAGATCGTTGCTTTTAGTCATTACACAAGCTTGAGGGAGCAACTTAATGATGCTTATCGAGCCGTTGAACAGCAGCATGCTCAATTGCAAAAGATCAAAGAGGCGCAGCTGAAATTACTGAAAATTCCGACAGCAAAGCGCCCCCCTGAATTAATAGAAAAAATTAAAACTACGACGGTAGCCAGTCAACAAAAAATGTTGACGCTAAAAACGTCATATCTCACCTTGAAGCAAGAATATCAGACGATGTTAGATCAGATTTCGATAACTGCGGTTAACCGCCTGTATTCAGGAGTTAGTTGTCAGATAGAAAGAGAGCGTCTGAACATTCAACAAGAGCATGGCCCGTCTACTTTGCTTTATAAGGAACGTGCATTACAGAGGTTGTCGCTGTAGCCATCATTTACACTGTAAATTTGTACCACGCTTTTGTATTTTCAACATAAGCCTGGTGAGTTATGTCTTGTATGACATATCTCAAAAATACGAGGTGGTCTGTTGTTCATCTCTTGGTGACATCTCATATTCTCATCCATTGTCCCCAGAGGGTAAACTCAGGAATATTTACACTGTAAATTGTTTTGCTGATTTCAGTGCAAACAAAAGCTAGATATAAGAAGCCGCTGCTTCTCGTTCCATACATTGCTGTTCGATAATAAAACCCTGGAACCCACTCACAAAAAGCTCAGACAGGCGGTCCAGTTGAGTTTGGGTTTCCACTCGTGTGGCGATTGTCATGATATTCAGGCTGTATGCGGTGCGGGAAATTGAGGAAAGCACACTGGCCCGTATCTGGTCATTGAGTTGGTTTGTATAAGCAAAATCAATTTTGACGTAGTCGGGACGAAACTCTTTGAGGTAATCTAGCGATTTAAAATGACGACCATAGTTGTCGACGCCAAATTTGAATTTATAAAAACGGATTGCTGAGCAAAGCAGCCCGGTTGAATCTGGTGAACGAACAAAGCTCTCCTCGGGTAATTCAAAGAATAATCGATCGGACAGTATCTGGTTTTTCTCCAGAATCTTACTTAGCCACCGAATGAAAGCAGGATCCTTTACACTGCTGTTGGTGATATTGATGGCCAGCGGTCCGAGTTGAGGATTGGCATTTAATCGATTGATAAGCTGGGCTATCACATGGCGGTCAAATAAACTGCCCACTTCCAAATCTTCAATGGCGCCGAGAAACTCGCTGGCGGTATAAACCTGTTGTGCTTTTTTGATAGCGGTAAAGACTTCATATTGGTATATCCCGGTGGTCATTAAGGAAACCGGTTGGAACTGATAGACAAAGTAGTCATTATCAATCGCTTCAAGCAGCAGTTGTTTCCACTGTTGTTTTCCTAGAATTGAGTGAGGGGCATGCTCATCAATTAGGGCGATAGGGTTTTGCGGAGTCAGTGCTGCTTTTGTTAGCGCGTTATCCAGTTGTGTCAGCAAGGTACTGGCGTCAGATGGTGTTGTGTTGATCAGCAGACCCACCTGTACTGAGAGAATTGCTTCAGGAAGGATAATTTCGTGAGCGGTGTCAACAACGGCCTTCATGCTCTCAGCGACTGATTGTAATTTATCTTCGGTGACAGTAGGAGCCAATAAAGCAAACTCATCAAAAGAAAGACGGGCGAGGGTGAGATCACTCAGGATTATCGCTTCATTCAATCGCTCCGCAATCTCTTTCACAAGCTTGTCTCCTTCACCGAAACCCTGAAGTCGATAACAGTCATCAATTAATGATGTTTTCAGTATCGCCAGTCCTCCCTTAGCAGAGTTTGCCAGCCATGAATTGAGCTGACTGACATAGAAATTTCTGTTACCTAACCCAGAGACCGGATCCCGGTAAGCCTCTTCTTTTAGTTTTACTGCTTCTTTAGCTTGCACTTTGAAGTTTATTTCAAGCTGTGCTGTTAGGTGATTAATGACTTTAACAATAGCTTTTAAATCTGACGAGTTGGGTAATGGGATTGGAGCTTCAAATTGGTTGTTCATAAGTTTTTGTGCGCGGCTGATGAGCGTTTTCAATGGCCTGAAAGGACTTTGTAGCAGGTAGCTATAACAGGCTCCTGCAATAATAAAAACGGCCAAAATCCAACGGAAAAAGTGAGTCCCAGTTTGCCACAACTGCTCATAAGGGATGGTCGGTCGGAAGGTTATGGTGATTTTTGTTGTCGGGCGTTGTTTATTGATTAGTGTTCGACTCGAGGTATAGTGTTCAAATAGTTCCAGACTGACGAACCATGCTGGAACACTATCGTCCTTAACATGATTATGTCTTTCTATCGTTTGACCTGATGTAAGTTCGGCAATTATCAAACTGCTCCACTGATGACTGCTAATGAGTTCGTCTGCGACAGTTAGGAGTGCTTCATGATTATAATGTTGTTGTTGGATAACCGCTTCTGCGGTATTTAGCTCCTGCCTTATTTGTCTGTGATATTGCTCGGCAGCAAGCGAGTGGACGGAAGTAAAGTGAACCGTAGCTACAGTCAACATCAGTAGCGTGAACATCACTAAGGACCATGAGATTAATTGTCGATATAAGGTCATAGCTGTAACTCTGGCTAAAATCTGAATTATGCCGGGGAATGGTGACTATCGTCGGTTGGATATCTGAGAGAGACGCAGCGGCTATATTCCTTAGCCTGCTATCTGTTGACGCTCCGCACTAATGATTGATAGTCAGGTTTACTTAAAGTCAGTTCAAACGATAAAAGCGTTTTCAGTTAACCAAGCTAATTTATCAAAAGATTCATTACTTGCTGTTTCTGAATTGAATCCGGATGGTATTTTCTGAAGATGGTTCGAAGTTCAAATGTAAACTTTGGCTTTGTAGCATCAAAGGCTGAGCTATTTATGATAGAAGAGGGGCGGTGCGAATTGAAGCGACAGCTGTTCATTGTTGGACGTGACAGTCTGCCGCATATTGATGTCTACACCGAAATTTTGAAGTCGTCTTTGTCTATATTGTGCTTCTTAAGTTTGTCGTAAAGGGTTTTGCGGGCCAATCCTAACTCTGTCTGCACTTCTTTCAGTCTCCCGTTATGACGCTTAAGGGCGTCACAGATTAGCGTAAACTCGAACTGATTCATGCGCTCTGTTAGTGTTGTTGTCAGAGGCTCTTCACTGAATTGGTTGGTGGTTTCCATTGTTGGTGTATCGCCCATCAGAACTAGCCTTTCTGCCAGATTACGAAGTTCTCGAACATTACCCGGCCAGTCATGCTCTAGCAGGTTCTGTAGCAGCTCAGGGTTGATAGTTGGCGGTTCAATTCCATACCGGGTAGATGCCGAGCGGGCGAAATTTTGAAACAGCATCGGGATGTCGTCTTTGCGTTCCCTTAGTGGCGGAATATCAACACTGACAACATTGAGGCGGTAATAGAGGTCCTGACGAAATTCACCCCGCTCGCTCATTTGTTTCAAGTCCACTTTCGTTGCCGCTACAATGCGGATGTCTAACGGCGTTGCTTTGTTTGTACCCAGTGGCTCGACCATGCGTTCTTCCAGCACCCTTAGCAGCTTTATTTGCAGTGACATTGGCATTGATTCGATTTCATCGAGAAACAGCGTACCGCCGTCGGCATAAGCAATCTTACCGACACGTTTTTTTTGTGCGCCGGTGAAGGCTCCGGGCTCATAACCGAATAGCTCACTTTCAATCATGGTTTCTGGTATGGCGCCACAGTTAATGGCGACGAAAGGGTGGTCTTGGCGGATACTGTGATCATGGAGAAAGCGAGCTACCAATTCTTTACCCGTACCGGTTTCGCCGTGGATCATCACATCTGCCGGGGTATCTTTAATATGGGATAGGATCCGGCGCAGCTGTTTTATCTGTGGTGTATTACCAAGAATACGTGGCCCTGGTCCGCTTTGGGCTTCCAGCTCTCGACGCAATTCACGGTTTTCCAGGATAAGCTCTCGCTTATCTGCTGCGCGCTTGACGACATCCAGCAGGTTATCGGTAGAGAAGGGCTTCTCCAGGAAGTCATAAGCGCCAAGACGCATCGCATCAACCGCGGTAGAGATATCTCCATGGCCAGTCAGCATTATAATTGCCAGCTCCGGATCGATAGTCAGAGCTTGTTTTAAAAACGAAATGCCATCAATTCCCGGCATGTTGATATCGGAAATAATGACACCGGGAAAATGATTATCGAGCTTTTCCAACGCCGGTTTGGCAGAAGCGTAAAGCGTGACATCGTAATCCTCTAGCTCAAGTGTCTGCCCCAGTGCGTCGCGGATCGGTTTTTCATCATCGATAAAGATTACTTGTTTGTTCATTCTAATTCCTCTGTGCAGCGGGGAAGCGTGATAATAAATTCAGCACCACCACCAGTGTGGTCGGTGACAGTCAGAGAGCCGGAAAAGGAGTCGATGATCCGGCGGGAAATGGTCAGGCCAAGGCCCAATCCGTCACTTTTGGTGGTAAAGAATGGCGTGAAAATCCTTTTTTTCTGACCATCATCAAGCCCTGGGCCGTTATCCCAGATATGAATTTTGACCAGGCTATCGCCACTATCCAGCTTGATACCTATCTGTGGTTGATGGGCGTTAGCCAATGCCTGGATTGCGTTGCTGAGCAGATTAATGATGACCTGTTCAAATTGCACCGCGTCGGCATTTATCATGATGTCATTAGGCAGTTCATCCATTCGAAGGATCACGCCCTGCTTAATCAGCCGGTTTCTTAGCAGCCCAATTGCCGCCCGGATTGAATCTGCAGCGACAGTACGTTCGCGGTTATCATTGGCTTTACGGGCAAATACCTTAAATCTTGCGATGATGTCTGCCACCATCTGGTTTAGTTTGATGATTTCTTCGATGTTACCTGCCACCGAATCATAGCGCTCTTTTTGTAACAGCTTGCGAGAGTTCTCTGCGTAGGTTCGCATTGCTGCAAGCGGCTGGTTTATTTCGTGGTTGATACTGGCCGAGAGTTCGCCGAGCATGGCCAGTTTGGCGGCTTGGACCAGTTCGCTCTGGGTCTGTTTCAGCTCGGCCTGGCTGCGTTCATATTGCTCTATGGTTTCACGCAGTTGCTGGTTGGTTTCGAGCAGGTTTTTGGTTCGCTTGATGACCAGCTGTTCCAGTTGGTCATTCAGTTGTGCCAGAGCCTTCTGGGTATTGAGAGTTTGCCACCATGAGGTAAGTGCCAGACAAAGCAGGGCATAGAAAACAGAGAACATCATTATTGCCTGCCCAACGTATTGATAGGCAGCCTGAATCGGGCTGAAGCCATATATTGACCATCCCGCTTGTACCATGTCATGACTGGCAACGACATAGGATGTTGCTTGCTCCTGCGACGGGCTTGTGAGATCGCTTATTTCCTGGTTGCTGAATTCGGTCAGATTGCGGTACTGAGTAAGCGGCAACAGTGCTGCTTGGCCATACTGGCGTGAGTTGATGATTTGTGTTTTGAGTTCTTCATTGAGTGGGATAAGTGAGCGATACAGCCAGTTATCCTCGGAACTATAGAAAATAACGCCGTTATGATCAGCGATTGCGTATTCAATTTCTTCATACTGCCAGATGTCTTCAACCAGCGATAAATCGACCTTGATCGTGATGACTCCGTCAATCTCTCCCTGGTTGTATACTGGCGCTGAAAAGTAATATCCCCGCTTGTCTGAACTGGCACCCAATGCAAAATATTGCCCGAGCTGACCGTTTATCGCCTGCCTGAAATAAGGACGAAACGCATAGTTCTGCCCGACGAAGCTGTTGGCCTGCTGCCAGTTACTGGCTGCTAGTGTGGTACCGCTATGGTCGATAAGATAAATGGTGTCGGCCCCCAACGTCTTTGCCCATTGTTGAAGGAGTTGATTGGTGTCAGCTCGATTATGGTTTTCATTGGTGAGAGGTGCCAGCAAGCGAGGATCATTGGCAAGCACTTCTGGTAGCTTGCTGTAGCGGTTTAACTGAGCATCGAGTTTTTGTCCCAGCTGGTTTACGTCCAGGATCAGCTTTTCAGCCAGATGTTGTTTGACCTGCTGATAAGTGAGTTGGCCGATCAGAATATTTAGCAGAATGCCGACAATGACGATGAGACCGAGACATTTAGTTTTTCGCACGAGGTTGTTCCGAAACTGATTGGGTTTAAGTATTGCCTGAATTATTAAAATTTATCACTGACAGAAAAATATTAGTGAGAAACTGTGTCAACAGGTAACAAGTGACGTTGTAATGTTTTTATTTCATTTATTTTATAGGTGGTTATTCTCTGTTTATCCATCTCTATTGTTTTGACTGTAATTCAGCCAATATGTTGAATATCTAGCGTCTGTATAACAAACTTCGGTGAGGGAAAAAACGAGCTGAGTAGCACAGATGAAATGTTATTGTTTCTGATGTATCAATTGGTTGCGAAATGAGCCCGTTGTTTTCTGTGGCGCTTGTTTTTCCTCAAAGCAAGGCGCACAATTTCCCCAGATAAACATTTATGCGGAGTTAACAATGGAATTGTCTGATATTCGTCGTGAGTACACGAGAGGTGGTTTACGTCGGAATGATTTGCCGGATGAGCCGCTCAGTCTGTTTGATAAATGGTTAAAACAGGCTATTGAGGCAAACCTTACCGATCCGACTGCTATGACGGTTGCAACCGTTGATGAAGACGGGCAGCCATACCAACGCATCGTTTTGCTTAAGCATTTTGATAAAGACGGGTTTGTTTTTTATACCAACCTTGGCAGTCGTAAGGCACTGCACTTAAGCAACAATGCTAAGATCAGCCTCCATTTTCCGTGGCACCCGATTGAACGCCAGGTTCATATTACAGGTCAGGCTGAAAAGCTGTCCAAACTTGAAGTGATGAAGTACTTTGCTTCACGTCCTAAGGAAAGTCAGATTGCTGCCTGGGCAAGTAAGCAAAGTAGTCGTCTTTCTGCTCGCGGGGTGCTAGAAGGCAAGTTTTTTGAGTTGAAACAAAAGTTTGCTAATGGTGAAGTACCGTTGCCGACATTTTGGGGCGGTTACCGGGTTCGGGTTAATTCGATCGAGTTCTGGCAGGGGGGCGAGAACCGTCTGCATGATCGATTCCTTTACAGCCTTGAGGATGATAATTGGTCTGTAGAGCGACTGGCGCCTTAATGCCATAAGCTTTCGAATTGATAAAATAAAAAAGTGTAGCTTTGGCTACACTTTTTTTGGATTTCATTTTTGGTGCAGTCAGAGCTGATTAGCGCTGATTTGCTGTCACAATGCTGACACCTTCAGGATGGCGCAGGTTCAGTGCTTTTTCTGCCGACTGAATTGAATCTCGTTCATTTTCAGCCGTGATTTCGTATTTGAACGGAATGTTATAATGCGGGTGTACAACGTAAGTGATAGTAAATTGTTTCATACCAGTTTCCAGCTTTTAAATATAAAAATAATAATTAGGCTAAATTCAAAACTGGCGACATTGTAGGCGGCCTTTACTGATCAATAATTGATCTGGAAACGGTTTTTTTTTCCAAAAATTCAATCTTAGACTGCATAAACCACCCTCAAAATAGGGTGATTTCTTTATTCTTTAAGAATTACGGATAGTTGGCGCTTCAGCATACTTTCGGGAATATGCGAGCCGAAACCAAGATCCAGAGCAAGGTCCAGCAACTCACTCTTGGAGTTTGCGTTGAATTTTTCCCGTAATCGCAGGACATAGTTTTCTACCGTCTTGACCGAAACATTAAGTACCTTTGCTATGTATTGCGGCTTTTTACCATAGAGCAGTAGGAACAGCACTTCAGATTCACGGGTGTTAAGTTTGACTGCCTGGTTGTGCAGGTCAAGGTTAAATGAAGCCTGCTCTTTTCGATCCAAACCTGCCGCACGGCATATCCAGTGGCCTACTTCCAGAATGGCTGTATCTTTCAGCTCAACCCCTGAAAAAATAGTTCCGACGATGTCACCCTGCTCACTTTTCCATGGCGTCTTAGTGAATAAATGTGCACGCCAGCTACCATCGGAATATGGATGAATATCGAGAATTCGCATCCGGTTACCGGATGTGATTACCTGATTATCCTGTTCACGGAAAGAATCAGCACACTCCACTGTAGGGCTTGGCATGTCAAAATCAGTACGACCAATACAGTCTAAATGGTGGTTGACGCCAATAATATTGCCATATTCAGCGTTAGCGTAAACAAAAACGGAATCCTTGTCTTTGCATCCCCAACACCCTGGAAGCTGATTAAAAATATGGAGTAGCGATGGATCGACTTTTTCTTTCACTATTCGTGCCTGATTAACTGGGCTAGGTTAACTTAACTGTACAGAGTGTAATTGAAAGCAGAAATCTTACAACCGCTTGGTGACGGATTCTTGGACATATTTGCGAATAAGCAAAAAAAAGCCGGTCTAAAGAGACCGGCAAAGACAAGAGTTTGACTCCGAAGAGCACAATCCTGTACGACGTGTAGAAGAGGTATCCAATTAAGTTCATCTCTTTAATATGAGGGTGTATATTAAAGAAAACTTCATTGGCATGTATCCAATGCTGGATACTGCAAACAGCGAACCGTGTAGTTGGCTCCCTGTCTACGAGAGAAACTATAACCGACAGGAACATGACAGATAAGGGGGGAAATCACCTATTGACTTTTGTTTTGGTTTGTGGGTGCGGTTGTTTGCTTTCTTTTTAGGAATCAATGATATGCAAATCAAAGGTGTGCATGTTGTTGATATAAAAAAGAAAAGGGGCTAAAAGCCCCTTTTGATTATATGCTTAGTCCTTGATTGTTTATTCAAACAGCCAGAAGTAACTGTACGCTGCGATAAGTGCTGGCATAGTGGAATAGACAGTTGCCATCATTGCGGCTTTCGGCGCCAGAGCGATAGCTGGGAAAAGGGCATCACCATCATTACTAATGGCATTGCCTAGTTGTGCAGACAGTGGCACTGCGCCGCTGATATAGAGGCTGGTTACCAGAATTTGCGGACCACAGCCCGGAAGAAGACCAATCAATACACCCATGAGTGGCAGTAGTATCGCCCAATTAGAGAAAACAGCCTTTGGATCCAGTCCGGTCCAGAATATGGTCAGTTCAAATATAAGGAATGCACCAACAACCCAGCTTGTTACAAAGTTAGTATCTTGCGCGACACGTTGGAATAGGTTGGCAGTATTGGCTTTCGGATCTTCCGCTACTGCTGACTGGTAATCAGTAACATCTCGGCTTGTTGCCCATAGCAGCATGGCAATCATTGCTGCTGCAGCGCCCACGTAGCTAATGGTACCGGCACCTAAATGGAACACTTGATCGATATCCATTTGTAGCGATCCCATTATCGCAATGACAGAAGCTGGTAGTAGTGCCCACTTCCAGAACACCCCCTGCATTCGAAGAACCGGTTCTTTACACTGTTCGTTTGTTTGCTTTGGCTGTTGCGTTTTGATCGCTGTTGGCCGCATAAAGTCCTGCCCATGAATTGCATCGACGATCCAGCCGGAGATGAGACCGATAACAAAACCGATAGCAACCATAGCTAATCCCGTTTCAGGCTCAGCAGCAAGAAGCAGGAAGGCGGCATCCCCCATAGTCGCGGTCAGCACTGCGACAACAGCACCAAAACTTAAGCGACCACTGACGTACTGGGTGATCACGACAATAGCACCGCCACAGCCGGGCAAAGCGCCCATAAAGGAAGCAAATACCACCTGATAGCGAGAACTGTTGGCCAGTAATTGGCTGAGGCGGTTGTTTTGGCTGAGCTTTGAAGCAATGTAGTGGTAAATAGCAAGGGTTGCGGCAACATAGCTGGCAACTTGCCAGAAGGCATCTGACAATACGGCAACAGTTAGTTCCATGGTTGCGGGTGTTGCCAGAAGAGCAATAAGGATGATAGGAAGAATCAGGCGCTTATTCGCAAGGCGCCATTGTTGGGCTTGTAGTTGCTGGTTAACGGCTTTTTGCAGTGATGCCATGATGGCCTCCGACAAATCTTTAAATCTAAGTGAGAATCATTATCAGTTAATAAGAATGATAATGATTCTCACATGATTTGTCGACGATTATTTTTTAATCGATTAGTGGATCAGGCCGGTTGCAGTCAAAAGTGTGAGACCGAAGCTACAAGTAAAGAGGGATCCCAATGTTGTCATCGCGATGACATTAGCTGCCAATCTCGCGTTACCTCCCATTGAGCGTGCCATTACATAGCTGGCTGCTGCAGTTGGCGCGGCGCTCATAAGGAAAATGATCCCGAGTTCAAGATCACGGAAACCAAGCCAGTAACCGGCGGAGGTGATCAATGCCGGAGCGATGATCAAGCGACCGCAGGTTGAATAATTGGCACTGGATGAATCTTGCTTTAATTGTTTCAGATCAAGGCTGGCACCAGTACATAGCAGCGCCAGTGGTAAGGTCATATCTGCAAAGTAGCTTCCCGATTGCAGTAATACCTCCGGGATCTTAACTTCCAGCAAAGAGAACGGGATTGCGATGCAGGTACTGATGATCAGTGGGTTTTTGGCGATAGAGCGTAACAAATATCCCGTCCCTATGGCTTTTCTACCATTTGAAGAACGGGTCAGGGTTATTACGGCAAGGATATTATAAAGAATCGTCAGCACGGCAACGTAAATCGAACCTGCGGCCAACCCATTGTTACCAAAAGCATTTGAAACATAAGCCAGGCCGATGATTCCGGTATTGGCACGAAACGCCCCTTGGACGACGACGCCGATTTCACTTTTATTTTTAATTAGTTTCTGAGCCATTCCCTCAAAAAGAAGATAAGTCATAAAGTTGGCGATAACAGCAAACAGCAGGAGGTTCGGGTTCCCCACCTCCTGAAGATCCGACTTAACAATACTGAGAAATAGCAGTGCAGGGAGAGTTACGGTAAAGACCAGCTTTGAGCCGGTTTCTATAAATTTATCTTCCAGAATACCTTTGCGTCTGAGTACAACACCCAGCCCAAGCATGATGAAGATTGGGCCGGTGATTGAAAATGAATAATGAAGTTGATTAATAAATTCGTGCATGATCCTTATCCTAATTGTGCATTTCATTTGTAACACAAAAAGAACGTGATGGGAGGCTCGGCGGGTCTGAATGACGTAAATTTAATTAATTTTATGAATATAAAGAGAATTTGTTGCTCATCAGTGGCTTTTTATCGTGCTGAAGCTGTTCGGAACGATGATCAAGAATGGTGATCTGACGGGGAGTGTCATTTCAATTGGAACGATGATCAAGAAAGATCCTTTTGTTGATCGTTTAAGTTACGGAAAAATGATCAAGGGTCAGTAGAACCATGATCATGCTTCTGTGCCAAGTTTTCATTGTTCCACGTTTTGCTCAGTGGCCGTAACTGCTGGTTGTTATATTCTATATTGTTGAATATAAAGGATTTATATCATATTTATCGAATTATGCCTTTATGGTTTAGCTCCGGGGTAAAGTTAAACAGATTGGGTGAAAATCCTTATCTTTCCATATGATTATATGCCGCATGGAAATTGGAATGACAATCACCGTAAAATTATGGTTCTTGATCATTTTTCCGCTATGCGTAGGTTTGCACTGTTTGGCTTTTAATCCCTTTGTTTATAGTTACTCCAGTAGGATTTGACTCTGGTATTTCAATCAAGATACAAGCATCCCCTCCGAGCAAACATATGTGGTATCCTCCACCTATGATTGAGAACTATTTATATCTAACTTCGATACGGCATGAACGACAAGCTATATCATTCCATGTTTAAGCCTTCTGAAATCGTGAAGCTGCCCGAACAGATGGATCACCATAACCATGGTTATAACCAGGTGGTGATTGGATTGTCCGGCCAGACAGAATTTGATATTGAAGGCTACGGTAACCTGGTGGGACCCGGTCAGGGCTGCCTGGTTACTGCGGATTCAGAGCATGCTTTTTCCGGGCTCGGTAAAAACGAGATCCTGGTATTAAATGTGCCAGCCGATCAGGTTCAGTCATCATTTTCGCTTGAACGCTGCGATCAGTTGTTTGAGCAGTCGAGCTACTTTTATTTGGATAATCAGGCGCAGAATCTGATTCGTGCACTGACGACCGAGATGGCGGCTCACCCGAATGATCTGCTGCTCAGTAAAGCATGTACTGATACTTTGATGTGTGTACTTCAGCGCCATTTCAAGCCGCTGAGTGGTGAGCGACAGGCTTATCGCCTTGATATGGATATTATCGATCAGTACATAATTCAGCATCTTAATCGTAAAATTTCCGTAACACAGTTGGCCGGGTTGGTTTTTCTGGGTGAAAGTCAGTTCCATCATTTGTTTAAAGAACAGACAGGTATCACACCGCATCAGTATGTGTTGAAAAAGCGTCTTGAGATGGCAAAACAGCTGATAGCGGACAGCCAGTTGAGCCTTGCTCAGGTTGCACAAAGTGCTGGCTTTGCCAGTCAGAGCAGCTTCACTCAAGCATTCTCCCGCCTCTATGGTATGCCGCCGGCACAGTATCGGAAAAAATACGGTTACTCTATTTAAATATTAAATATCAATGGCTTGAATCTTTTATTAGTATTTGGGCCATTATTCTTTTGCCTCCCTTTAACTGCTTTTCCTGCTTCATCTCTATTTATCTGATTTGTTTGATCTCCATGATCATCGTTCCGTCTTTCCAGTTGTTTTGAGCTGCGTTGCAAGCTGCAAATCAGTCAAAGTTCTGGTGTGTTTCGCTATGCAGAATCTTATTTATTGCTGTGTTTTTGTGTCGAATTTTGTTAAAAAACGGACTTTTTCTAAAAAATATCGGAGAATAGAACAAGACCGCCGTCGGTTAAGGCAATAAAATCCCCTTAATGGTAACACTGGTGTAACATTTAATCTGGGTGTTGGGGCTATCTTCAGATGGTCGTTATGCATTCGGATCCACTATTGAGGGAATAATGATGTTCAATGCGGCAGATGTACTTCAGCCATCGTTTATTGAGCAATCGCTGAATGAGCTCTGGAAATTAATTTCACCGCTTTACGCGGTTGATGAATCACAGTTGCTTACGCAGCTGTTGCCTTTGGCCGAGCCTTCAGAACAAGAACGGAAACGCACCACTGAACAGGCAGCATTGCTTATCGAGCGTGTTAGGGCAGATCAGAATGCTATCCAGATGATCGATGCGTTGTTGCTGGAGTATAGCCTGGATACTAAAGAAGGCATTTTGCTGATGTGTCTGGCTGAAGCGCTGATGCGTATTCCGGATGCGGCAACTGCTGATGCGTTGATCCGCGACAAACTGAGTGTGGCGGACTGGAAATCGCATTTGAAAAGCTCCGACTCTCTGTTTGTGAATGCGTCGACCTGGGGGCTGATGCTTACCGGTAAGGTTGTCACGCTGGATGCCAAAGAAGATGGTACGCCGAGCCATGTGATTAACCGTTTGGTGAACAAGATGTCTGAGCCGGTGATCCGCCAGGCAATGAACCAGGCAATGAAGATCATGGGGCATCAGTTTGTGCTTGGTCGAAGTATTGGCGAGGCGATGAAAAACGGCAGGGAAAAGCGGGATCAGGGGTTTACCTACTCGTTTGACATGCTGGGTGAAGCCGCGCTGACATCGCAGGATGCAGAGAAGTACTTCAAAGATTACCTGATGGCGGTAGAGGCGGTCGGTCGTGACTCTTACACCAGTGAGAAAGGCAGTAACGTTAAATCGCCGGATCCGACAGTATCAATCAAGCTGTCGGCACTGCATCCGCGTTATGACGTTGCCAATGAGGCCCGTGTACTGGATGAAATGTACCGTTCAGTACTGGAATTGCTCAAGCGTGCCCGTGAGCTGAATGTCGGGATCACGATAGATGCCGAGGAAGCGGATCGCCTTGAGTTGTCACTTAAGCTCTTTGAAAAGCTGTATCGCTCTGACGAAGTAAAAGGCTGGGGCCGTTTCGGTCTGGTTGTTCAGGCTTACTCTAAGCGAGCCCTGCCTGTGTTGGCTTGGTTAGCTGCTTTGAGTAAAGAGCAGGGGGATGTGATTCCTCTGCGTCTGGTGAAAGGTGCTTATTGGGACAGTGAGCTGAAACTAGCCCAGCAGAGCGGGTACTCCGGTTATCCGGTATTTACCCGTAAAGAGGCGACTGATTGCTCGTACCTGGCTTGCGCCCGGTTCCTGCTTTCAGATCATCTGCACGGTCTGATTTATCCGCAGTTTGCCAGTCACAACGCCCATACAGTTTCGGCGATTGTAGCTATGGCAGGCTCGACCAGGGACTTTGAGTTCCAGCGCCTGCATGGCATGGGGGATGCCCTGTATAACCATGTGATGGAAATGCACGATACCAATGTTCGTATTTACGCGCCAGTTGGTAGCCATAAAGACTTGTTGCCGTATTTGGTTCGTCGCTTGCTGGAAAACGGGGCAAATAGCTCGTTTGTTCACCGTTTGGTTGATGCAAGCTGTCCGGTTGATTCATTGACTCGGCATCCGGTTGATGAGCTGTGTTCACGTCCGACGTTGCACAACAGCCTGATCCCGCTGCCTGCGCAGATTTTCGGGGAACTGCGCCGCAATTCAGCGGGTATAAATATTGAGATTGAATCCCAGTGGCGACCGTTTGTTGAGTCGGTTCAGGCCCTTGGTGAACACCAGTGGCAAGCAGGTCCGATTATAAACGGTGTGGTGCAGGGCGGCAAAACAGAAGCCATCACAGCACCGTATGATCGTCGTGAAGCGGTTGGCAGTGTGGATTTTGCCAGTGCCGACCAGGTTGAGCAGGCCATTACCGTTGCGGCAAAAGCGTATCCGGAGTGGTCAGAGCGTTCAGCTTCAGAACGTGCTGATTGTTTGCTGCGACTGGCAGGTTTACTCGAAGCTAATACCGGTGAGCTGGTTGCCCTTTGCCACCGCGAAGCGGGTAAGACAATTCAGGACAGCATTGATGAAATCCGTGAAGCTGTCGATTTTTGTCGCTTTTATGCCAACCAGGCGGCTACTGAGCTGGCTGAGACAAAACAGGTGACTTCGTTTGACGGTACATCTCGACTGCTGAGTTATCGCGGACGCGGTGTATTTGCCTGTATCAGCCCGTGGAACTTCCCGCTGGCAATTTTCCTAGGTCAGATCAGTGCTGCACTGGCTGCCGGGAATACGGTTGTTGCCAAGCCGGCTGAGCAGACATCGCTGATTGCCTTTCGGGCGATTGAGCTGATGCTTGAAGCGGGTATGCCGGCTGGTGTGATTCAGCTATTACCGGGAACCGGTGCTGAGGTAGGCTCACCGCTGACGTCGGATCCGCGTATTGCCGGAGTGGCGTTTACCGGTTCAACGGAAACGGCGCAGTTGATCAACCGCTCCCTGGTGGCACGCGATTGCGAGTCGGTTCCGTTTATCGCCGAAACCGGTGGGCAGAACGCGATGATCGTCGACAGTACCGCGCTGCCGGAACAGGTTGTTCGGGATGTTGTCCGCTCTGCGTTTGCCTCAGCGGGACAGCGATGTTCGGCACTGCGGGTGTTGTTCATCCAGGAAGATATCGCTGAGCGGGTCATTGGCCTGATCAAAGGTGCGATGGCTGAGCTGTCGGTAGGGCGACCTGAGATGCACAGTACGGATGTCGGGCCGGTGATTGATGCCGAAGCTAAGCAGAAACTGCTGACCCATATTCAGTCTCTGAAAAATCAGGCCAAACTAGTGGCGCAGGCCAAGCTTGGTTCTGACTGCCAACATGGTGATTTTGTCGCACCGACCGCGTTTGAAATTGCTGGGATCGATATGCTGAAGAATGAAAACTTCGGCCCGATCCTTCATATCGTCCGCTTCAAAGCGAGTGAGCTTGAGCAGGTGATCGATCAGATTAACCAGACAGGTTTTGGTCTGACGATGGGGGTTCATAGCCGAAATGAGCGGACTTACCGCCATATCGAGCGCCGGGCCCGGGTAGGAAATTGCTATATCAACCGTGATCAGGTTGGTGCCGTTGTCGGGGTGCAGCCGTTCGGCGGGCAGGGACTGTCAGGAACAGGTCCGAAGGCCGGAGGTCCGCACTACCTGTACCGTTTCACCCAAGATGTGTTTAACGCTTAATGCGGCTGAGTTGAGAGGGATATAGCAATGACGACAACTATTCAGGCGACAATGCAGACCAAAATTCAGGACATGGTCGACACCAGCGCCGCATCCTGGGAAGGCTGGAACGGGCTGGGCTATGAATCACGCAGCCAGATCCTGGAGCGCTGGAGCGAAGAATTGGAGCCGGAGCTGAGTGCTATGGTCAGCTTTCAGTGCCGTAATGCTGCCGAGCATGTTGCTGAAACCATGTTGATGCCGGGGCCAACCGGTGAGACCAATGAGCTGTACTGTGCCGGTCGTGGCAGTTTTATCGTGACTGCTGATGCAGAAACACCTTTGGTCGCGGTGATCGGACAGGTTGCGGCCGCGCTGGTTACCGGCAATACACTTTTTGTTTCACTGCCTTCAGGTTTTTCTCTGTCGGCGGCTGAACTGGTGGCACAGCTTGAGAAAAGTGGCTGTGCCCGCGGTGTTATCACTGCAATAGATTGTGATCAGCTTGCTGATTTGGTTAGTCACCCGGCTGTCGCGGGTGTGGCTTACGCAGGAAAGCAAACGACATCACAGGCGCTGGCGCGCCAACTGGCTGCTCGTGACGGCATGCTGGCTCAGTTGATCAGTGAAACTGATTGTGAGTCGCTGCCAGTGATTGGTAGCCCTACATACTCTCTGCGGTTTGTGACCGAAAGGACACGGACAATAAATATCACGGCGGTCGGCGGAAACGCGACGCTGTTGGAGTTGGGAAGCGGAGAGTCACATTAAAGACAGGTTATGCCGGGTTTTGCGTGGTGGGGGAATCACTCGAACTGCGATGGGCATAACCCGGAAAAAGATACAGCTGAAGTTTTTGGCACCATACACAAAAAGCCCCTGCAATGAACAGGGGCTCTTAATGAGGGAACTCAATAATGATAGAAAATAGCTTTGCTATTACGGCTACGTTTGTCGCCTACCTGATTGGTATGCTGGCAATTGGTTATATTGCCTATAAACGTACATCTAATTCATCCGACTACTTCCTTGGCGGGCGTTCGCTGGGACCGTGGCCGGCCGCTTTATCCGCTGGTGCTTCAGATATGAGTGGCTGGTTGTTGCTGGGTCTGCCGGGTTACGCTTTTGCGGCTGGTATCGAGTCTTTCTGGCTGGCTGGTGGTCTGATGCTGGGTACTTGGCTGAACTGGTTGATCTGTGCCAAGCGTCTGCGTACCTACAGTATTACGGCAGATAATGCCCTGACGCTGCCCGAGTTCCTGTCCCGTCGCTTTGATGACAAATCAAAACTGATCCAAACCATTTCAGCATTCTTTATTTTGCTGTTTTTCCTTTTCTATACCAGTTCTGGTTTGGTTGCTGGCGGTAAACTATTCGAAACCGTTTTTGGCTTAGATTATGTGATTGCGGTAGTTGTCGGTACTGTGTGTGTGGTTTCTTACACCCTGTTTGGTGGCTTTCTGGCGGTATCCTGGACTGACCTGGTTCAGGGGCTTCTGATGGCTGCTGCACTAATGATTGTGCCGATTGCTGCAATGAACGGTAACGTTGTTGAGCTGGCTACCGCACTTGAAGCCAAGAACCCGGAACTGATGACTCTGTTCAATGATGTGAAGGGGGAGCCGCTGTCTGCGATTGCAATTATTTCTTTGATGGCGTGGGGTCTGGGTTACTTTGGTCAGCCACACATTCTGGCTCGCTTTAAGGCAACTCGCTCAAATGCTGATATTACTACGGCACGTCGTATTGCAGTTGGCTGGACGGCGCTGTCGATGGCCGGTGCGATTCTGGTTGGTCTGGTGGGTATCTTGTATGTAGATAACCAGTTGGCCGGTGAACTGGCTGACAGTGAGAAGATCTTCATGCTGTTGGTTAACTCTATGTTCCATCCGGTTGTTGCCGGTATCCTTCTGGCTGCGATTCTTGCCGCTATCATGAGTACTGCTGACTCTCAGCTGCTGGTATCGTCTTCTGCTTTGGCTGAGGATTTCTACAAGCAGGTATTTCGTCCGCAAGCCTCTACTCAGGAAATCGTACTGGTTGGTCGTGTGGCTGTGATCGTATTGTCAGTTATTGCTCTGCTGCTGGCGATGAACCCTGACAGTACTGTACTGGGTCTGGTTTCTTACGCTTGGGCTGGCTTTGGTGCGGCATTTGGTCCTGCATTGCTGCTGAGTCTGTTCTGGAAAGGTATGAACCGTCACGGTGCGTTGGCCGGTATTATTGTTGGTGCGATGACTGTTGTTATCTGGAAGCAGCTGACCGGTGGTATCTTTGACTTGTACGAAATCGTACCTGGCTTTGTGTTCGCGACAATCGCGGTTATTGGTGTGAGTGTAATGACTGGCGGTGCGTCAAAAGAGGTTGAAGCGCAGTTTGATACTTATGCTAAAAACCTGGTTGAGTTTGATTAAAAGATCCGCTTATTTCGGATAACTAAAACGAACCAGCCGCGATTTTTCGCGGCTGGTTTTTTTGTGTCTTCTTTTCGTGTTTGCTCTTTGATGGCTTTGTTTTTCTATTTAAGGGAAAAGCCTATGGAGCGAGATCGTACGGATCAATGATCAAGGAATAGGTAGTTCTGCCAGCTCTTCATTCTGATCAGTACTTTGCGCATAACAGACACATGTTCGAAGCTGTCTGAGTAAACCGCAATTTCGACATTGGTGCCCTGAGGGAGTTTATAAGAGCTGAGATCGTCGGTGATTTTGAATTTCACCAGTGGTCTTCCCTGCCTGGTTAATAATTCAGTGCCGTAGAGTACACCGCTGGCCTGAATCTGGCTCTCACCTATCGCAGGCATTACTTCAATCACTTCTCCTTTGAAAGTTTTTCCGGGCTGGGCGCGGAAGATGAAATCGGCCTTGAAACCGGGCTCCAGGCGCAGCAGGGAATTTTGCCTGAAAGCGCCGATGTAGATTTGTTCTTCCTGGTGAACAAAAGTCATCACCGGTTTGAGTGGCAGCGGTACAGCCATCATTTCGGGGCGAAGTATTACCTGAGTAACATAACCGTCAGTCGGGGCATGAGCGACGGTCTCTTTGAGATTAAATTCTGCCGGCACCAGCTGAGCTCTGACTTTGGCGACAGTGGTGTTCTCGCCCATTACCTCAGATTCATAAGCCAGTTTTGCCCGGTTTTCTTCTGCTCTGGCGGCCGACAGTGCTGCTTCCGCGCTGAGATAGAACTGACGACGGTTGTCGACTTCGGCTTTGGTGAAGGCTCCGCGCTTATAGCCTTTTTCGTAGCGGTTGTATTGCTGCCGGGTGCGATCCCGCTCAGCAACGGCTTTGGCCGTTACTGACTGAGTGGATTTATAGGTTGCTTCCAGTCCGAGGACATACTGTTTGGCTCTACCGGAACTTCAAGGACTTTCCCCCTGACGCCGGGGACTATAGGGGTTGTGACATAGAACTGGCTACCGAGGTTGGTATGCGGGTGGTTGTAATTCATCAGCAGGATCAAGGTGCCGATCAGGATGATGCCACCCAGAACCGCTGTCGGGACTGTCCATTTGTTCAGCGGGATATTGAAGATTTTAAATATGGCAATACAAAGTGCGGCATAGGTCAAAACAAGCAGCAAATCCATCAGCTATCCTCCTTCTGTTCACTAGTAGGAGGTGTTGGTGTATGCATGGCCATACCTGCTTCCAGCGATGCGACTTTTTCGGTTAGTTTTTCGACTTGTTTGGTCAGTTCGAAAACTTCATGATGAAGCTCATGCTGTTCGTTCTGGATTTTTGTAAATCCCCAACCTCGGTCTTCACGCCATAAGGTGGCCCATATCCAGAGGAACGGCCATAGGGCATGGAGAGTGAACAGGCTGACCCAGCCGGCATAATGAATGGCATCTTGGTGGGGATGGTTGCGTTTTTTAGATATTTCGTAAGGGATGTCATGAATTGCAATAATCCCGTAAAACAGGAATATGGCGACAAAAAATAAGACACCTAGGGCGAAATAGTCGAGAAACATCCAAGCTCCTTAAGAATTCTGTTCATTAAGATTAGTTGCTGGTGTTTGCTGGCTTATGGCACCTTTTAGTGTGAGGCTGAAAGCCGAGTGAGCTTT
Organism: Photobacterium marinum; assembly: GCF_000331515.1. GTDB lineage: Bacteria > Pseudomonadota > Gammaproteobacteria > Enterobacterales > Vibrionaceae > Photobacterium > Photobacterium marinum. Next base: position 111,500 of record NZ_AMZO01000006.1, on the reverse strand, counting down.
CTTTCGGGCGGTGCCTTTATAAAAAATAGCATTGAATTTATGTTGTACATTTTTTAGATGGGTGGCTTTGTTTAGTATTTATTATCATAGATGGCTAAAATACCGGCCTTTCTTTTGTTGAGTGGCTATAGAAATACAGCTGAGTGCCGCTATATAAAGTGTTATTGATTGTTTCATGAGGGGTTATGTCAAACCTGGTAATAGGCTTAAGCCTGACTGGAATATTGCTGGGCTGGGTGCTAATCCGCTATTTCTCTGCATCAAAGCAACAGGACCAGATGGTGGCTGAGCAACGCATTAAAGATGCTAAATATCAGCGGGTTTTGGAAAGCGCCAAAGCCGCAGAGCGGGAAGAGAAAATTTTTAAAGCTCAGACAGGGCATGTTGCCAGTCAGCTTTCGTTGGCTAAAGAATATGAGCTGACTAATGTCCAGAAGGCGATCGAATGGTACGCTCAAGCTGCTGAGCAGGATAACGATATTGCCCAGAACGCGCTGGCGCGACTGTGTCGGCTGAATCAGGATGATCCTGACGGGGCGGCTAAATCAAAATACTGGGAACAGGTGGTAAGAGCCAAGGGTAAACAACCTGAAGCATTGTTCGAATTAGGCCGCTATCAGGTTCGTGGTTTTGGCTGTGGTGTGGATATTGAAGCCGGAATTGAAAACATCACAACGGCAGCCGAGAAAAATTATATCGCAGCTCAGCAGTTTCTTGGTGATTGGTTTGTTGCCGAACTGAACTCGAAGAAAGAGCCGTTTATGGCATTTTGCTGGCGGTTACGTTCGGCTATTAATGAGGATGCAACCGGATGCATTAGAACGGCATTCTGCTATCAGAGCGGGCTGGGTGTTGAGAAAGACAGAACCTGCGCTATTTACTGGCTGGAACGGGCGGCAGAGTTAGGGAACAGCGAAGCTCAGTATCTGGCCGGAAAGATGCACTTGGGCCATGGTGCAACGGATTCAGCGATTGCCTACACATGGTTTTCCATTGCCAATGCATCTGGTCACAAACAGGCTAAAACAGAGCGTGATGATGTGGTTCAGTTTATCAGTATTGAATCTATCTTGAACGTCCAGAATGTTGCAAATTCGATTTTTAAGTTGTTGAAGAAGCAGCCGCTCCCAACCCATAAAGTCATTGATCTACTCGACCGGGTTTATGGTCGTGACGGTTATCGTCCGCGAGAGGAAATGCTTGAAGTTGCGGCTGTGGGACAGCTGGATGAAGGCCTTTACTTGCAGTTGCTTGAGGAGAGCAATGTGGCGGAGGCGTTTGATAACAGCCTGACTTATGAAGTATTGGCTGATGCTGATAAGCCTTCTGATGAAATAACAAATGTAGCTGCGCCAGATGATGTTCAAACTGACGAGCAGCAAAATATTAAGAATGAAACTGCAGCAAAGGAATATCAGCAGCAGAACTGGGCCACATCCTGGGATAATATCTCGGTGGAAATGGATAAGTCATAGAGACTAAAGTCAGTTAAGTTGAAACAGGCTCGGAAATTCCGGGCCTGTTTTTTTATGGACGTTTGTTATGAAGCGGAGAAGCCTTATTCAATATATTCAAGTAGCTCCGGCATTGAAGCTATAGTTTTGACACAGGGGTGCCTGATTTTTTCTGAACCGGGACGGGCCGCGAAGTGAAAGGTTCGTATGTCGGCATTGATCCCTGCTTCGACACCTTTGACAGTGTCATCGACAAATACACACTCTTCTAGCTTTATCCCCATATTCATGGCAGCAAAGTGCAGGATATCCGGTTCAGGTTTCCAACTGTTCGCTTCAAAGCCACTGAACATTTTTCCTTCGAAATAAGGTAGCAGGCCAGTCAGGTTGAGAGTATGTTTAATTTTGCTGATTGGTGCATTCGAGGCAATACACATCTCACAGCCCATTTCACACAGATTTCTGAGTAGCTCCGGGACGCCGGGGATAGGGTATAGCCCTTGCTCGAACAGTTTCCGGCACTCTTCACGATACAGAGGCTCCAACACATCAATTGGCACTTTAATACCAGCTCTTTCTCGGGTTTGCACCAGAATATCGGCAAGTTTGCCGCCCTGGAAAAACTTAAGGCAGTCATCGAGTTGCAATGAAGCTCCGAAGCGGTTGAAAACATTGACGAGCGCTTGATTACAAAGGGTTTCGTTATCAACCAGAGTGCCGTCACAGTCAAAAATGACACAGCGGGTATGTGTATTTGTCTCTGGAGCTTTGGTGCTGAATTTCTTCATAAATGCACTCCCCTTGTCAGTATGATCCCCAAGACCATTGTTAATACAGGTTACCTGTATCGACAATTAACACCCTGGGGATTTGTTAGCTTTATCGCGCTTGTCTAGCTGGTTTCATTGAAATCTGAGACTTGAGACAGGCAAATCGTTATATGCTGAATATAGAGTGTGCAGCTTTATGGGGTGCCGTATCGGTTAATGAAATGGTCGAGAATAGCCGTGCTATTGTTGTCACCCTTTTGTTCCGCTTTGAGGAAAGCCCAGATGGCATCTTCGTGCTCTTGGACGAGGGTGAATAGTGCTTCGTGTTCACTGGCTTGCTGAGCTTGCTCTCGGTATTTCAGGGCATAGGGTTCGACCCACGGGGCCATGGTATCGACAAGTTCTGACCATTCCAGGTGGAGCCATTTTTCGGCATCGCAGAGGCCTTTTAGTTCCATCTCCGGATGTAGATCAGGGCAGGTCTTACCAAGCGGCTCCAGGCCGGATTTAAGGCGCTGAGCGGTAATTTGTTCTATTTGGATGAGTTTTTGCCATTTATTGGCATGACTGTTATTACTATACTTTTCTGCGAAAGCAGTGAAAAAGGCAATCCCATAGAGCTCGCCAAGATATGCAGAGTAAAGTTGTTCTATTTGCATTTATCAACACTCGAAAACGTGAAAATGTTGGAAGAGGCATTCTACTCTGATTTTTTGTTGTGGGTAGGCAGTAATTAATAATTAGAAAGGGGTGACTATGTCATCATCCATATTTCCATCGTGGCTTGGGGGCTACGAAGTTCGGGAGCATATAAAGAATCCGAACATTTCAGTAGGGGATCATACTTATTACTCGGGCTATTATCACGATAAGCATTTTGAGGATCAGTGCGTTCGATATCTGTTGGGCGATCATTCGACCCGTGCGGTTTGGGAATCGGGGATCTTCGGTGAAGTTGACAAGTTGATCATCGGCAAATTTTGTTCTATTGCATCTGGTGCTACCTTCATGCTGGCTGGAAACCAGGGGCACCGCCATGACTGGGTATCGTCATTTCCGTTTGATGTCAGCCGTTTTGGCGATAAGGTCAAATCGGGCTTCGAGCGAGCCGGTGATACGGTGATTGGCAATGACGTCTGGATTGGTTCGGAATGTGTGATTATGCCTGGGGTAAAAATTGGCGACGGGGCTGTGATTGGTGCGCGTACCGTGGTTACCAAAGACGTCGATCCTTACTCCGTGGTAGTCGGCAACCCGGGACAGGCTATCAAGAAGCGTTTTACAGAGATGCAGATTGAGATGTTACTTGAAATGAAATGGTGGGATTGGTCAATTGAGATCTTGCAGGAAAACATGGATTTAATGTGCAGCGCTGACATTGAAGCCTTGTTTGAACGTTTTCGCTATTTTGAAAAATAACAGCATAATCTGTATTGATGTAAATTAACGGGATTAATTCTGTCTGGATAATTTACGCCAGTTTTGCTTAAGAGCCAGCTCCAGCGGTGTATGCACCATTTCAGTTTTGGTGCGTAACCGACTGGAACTGGCGGGCGGTTTACTACCATGTTGCCACAGGGTTCGCGTTCGTAGGAAGCGACGGAACAGTGGTGAGAACAGGGCGATGAATTCCAGTATTGTCCAGCGCATAGGCATTACTGATACGGGCTTGCCGCTGCTGAGTTCAAGGCAGCGGGCGATATCATTGATACTGGCCTGATGTCCAGGGTAGTAGGTAATATTGAGTCCTGGTTTTTCAACACTCTCATTTTCATCCAGAAAGTGTACTAGATTGTTAGCCAGATCAGGTAGATATGTCCAGTAATGCGGTAGGCTATCCGGCCCTGGTGATTGAATTATTACTTTGCTCTGTGTTTCTTTGATTAGCATGCCGAGGTAGCCATTATCCAGCGTGCAACTTAGGCTATGTCCACAGCATAACACTAAGATTTTTGTTCCGTTTTTTTCTGCTTGTTGTAACCGCTTTTTGAGCTTTTGGGGTAAGTAAATAGTAACCGGTTGCTTTTGATTCCAGAAAGTTAACGATGACATCAGGTTCTGTTTAATTTCGTATTTATTGGTGGTGAGTACCAGCTGAAGTTGGAGTTTTTCTGCAAGAGCAATGATTTGGCTCATCGAGAAGATGAAATTGCGGTTGGCAGCTTCCGGTAGGTGGACAAAGATACTATCAACTTCTTCTGCGATTTCATGTAGAAAATCCATATCTTCAGGACCCATTTCTACCAGCGTCAGGTTACTAAGTACCGGCGCCTCGGTATAACTGTCTCGAACGATGCCGAGCACTTCCCAGTTCTGTTGAATCAGTGCGCGACATAAATGGCTGCCCATTTCCTGACTGATCCCGAAAACCAAGGCTTTTCTCATTGTTACCCTTTATCCTGTGATTCATATCATTCCCCACACATGCAGTTTGTTTGTTAATGTCGGTATAGTAAACAGATAAAAGCACATAGCAGGTATACGCAAATGAATAAAATGGAATGGGATAGCATTCGTGTATTTTTATCTGTAGCGGAAGAGGGAAGTATGTCAGCAGCGGCTCAAGTTCTGGGTGTTTCTCAGCCGACGGTTAGTCGCTATATTTGTGCCTTGGAAGAAAAATGTGGCCAAAATTTATTTGATCGCTCCTACAATGGACTGACGGTTACAGCTGCCGGTGCCAACCTGCTGGCTTCGGCCAGGGAAACCGCAAGGGGAGCAGAGAGTTTCGTTCGTCAGATAAAGGCTGGCTCTGAGCTGGTAGAAGGACATGTTCGGTTGGCAGTTCGAGAACTTGCTGCATATTATTTTATTCCTGAAGCCATAGCGGCCTTTAAGCGCGAGTTTCCCTTAATCGATGTTGAGATTTTAGTTTCAGATCAGGATGTAAATCTCAATAAGCGGGATGCTGACTTACACCTCGCGAAGGAAAAACCGTATCAGCCTGATCTTGTAGTCAGTCATTTGTTTGAGGGGGCGGTTGGCTTTTATGCTCATCGGATGTATCTCGCAGAAAGGGGAGAACCGCAGACGTTAGAAGAACTTCATTCCGGTGCTTACCAGCTTATCGGCTATGACTTTGACAGTAAGTACATTGATGAAGCAGATCGTAAAGGCAAGACGTTAGATAAATCGAATTTCAGCTTCCGAACAGACAGCCAGAAAATGCAGGTGGAGTTAATTTGTGCTGGAGCTGGGGTTGGCGTGACCCTCCAGCCTATTGCTGAACAATATTCGGAGTTGATTCAGTTGGTACCAAAGGCTGATTTGCCACCGATTAACTGGTGGTTGGTTTGTCATCGGGATGTCCATGTCAATCCGCGTATCCGTAGCCTGATGACATTTCTGTGCCGCTGGTTCCAAGAGAAACGCTGGTCTGAGCCCTCGCACTCATCAACAAAAGCCTTCGCGTAAGACAATACCCGAACTTGGTACTCGGGTATTACATAGGTAAATGTTCTTAAGCTTACGCTGCTGGTGGCTTTTGCTTTTAGGCGGGTTATGGCTTCAGGCTTTCCATAAAAGCCATACTGATATCTTGCCCGTAATCAATGCTATCAAAGCCAAATCCGTTGAGTTTCAGAAAGTCTTCCTGATAGCCGTCAAAATCACCGAGTTGTTTGAAGTTATCCGGGGTGATGTTAGCCATCAATTCTGTCACTGCCCGTTGGACATCGTCACGTAGTTCCCAGTCATCAAGGCGGATCAGACGGTTTTCATCGATAACCGCTTCGCCGGAAGTGGTATAGAGTTTACTGTTAAACAGTCGCTGAGCTTGTTCAATACAGCCTTCGTGTAGCCCCATTGTTTTCATCACTTTGAACAGAGCCAGAAGGTACGGTGAAAAGCCCGGAATAAAGACGCTGGCTTTGGTGACCAGGGCTTTACACACTGCAACATGGGCCTCGCCTTTGATGTCCTGCAACTTCTGGTGGATAAGATCAGCCTTGTTGTGAAGATCCAATTTTGCCTGACCCAGTGTGCCTAGATGATAAATCGGGTAGGTTGATTTGGGGCCTATATAGGAATAAGCGATGGTTTTGCAGCCTTCGGCCAGTACACCTGCGTTGTTTAGCAGGGTTATCCACTCTTCCCAGTCTTCACCGCCCATTACCTTAATCGTATCGTGCACTTCCTGATCTGAGGCCGGTGAAAGGCTGGTTTCTGTTAATTCCTCGTGTTCCAGGTTTAAAGTCAACCCGTTGATGGCATTGCCAATGGGTTTGATCGCTGAATGCCAGAACTCACCGGTTTGTAGATTAGGGCGAACACCGGACGCAAGGCTGTAAATAATTAGATCAACTTGGCCGTCAAATTCTTCTTTGATAGTACGGATCACCTGTTCACGCATTTTTGGTGAGAATGCATCGCCAATAAGGTTCACTGCCTTCAGCCCGTTCTTTTCTGCTTCTTGCTTAAAGTAAATGTTGTTATACCAGCCGGCACTACCAACACCTTTGTCCGATGGACCTCGCTCGAAAGACACTCCTAAGGTTTTGGTGCGACTGCCACCAAAAGTCAGGCTTATTCGCGAAGCAAGGCCAAAACCTGAAGACGCTCCAAGAATTAATGCTCGTTTAGGTCCATCATGAATCTGTGGTGCTGACTGACAATAAGTGATTTGTTGCTTTACCGCCTCACGACAACCGATCGGGTGGGCTGAGCGAGCGACGACACCTTTGATGACAGGGTTGATGATCATAGTTATATATCCTTTTTGAATCTCAACTTGAATTGGTTACGATTTACTCATTTAGATTGGCACTAACAAATATGAATAAATTTGCAGCACTCAAAAAAATTTTAAAAAAATGCACGTTTTTTATACCGAGGGAAACGTTTTCGTTGCCATAAACTTGATCTGGACCAGCGAATTCTCAATTTTTTTGCAAATCCCAAAAACAAAAGTTGAGTTATTCAAAAAAAATTGAATAATATAATCAAAACATACAATGCTGAATAAATGATGCTCCACACATGTTTATCGGCAGTCTAGATAAAGACGTGTAACGGGACAACATGTTGTCCTTAAGCCCTAAATAATCTGAGAGATAACCATGAGCAATTCTCTAGTTCTTGTAATCAACTCTGGTAGTTCTTCACTTAAGTTCGCGTTGATCGACACTGTTACCGGCGAAGCAACTCTGAGTGGCCTGGGTGAGTGTTTCAACCTTCCTGAAGCTAACGTTAGCTGGAAAATCAACGGCGAAAAACACGAATACAAACTGGATGATTCTGGTAATCACCACCAGCAGGCAGTAGACCGCATTGTTGCTCTGCTTGAAGAGCTTGGTATCAAACAAGACATCGTGGCTGTAGGTCATCGTGTTGTACACGGCGGTGAGAAGTTCACTAAGACCGTGAAGATCGATGAACAGATTATGCAGGAAATCGAAGACCTGAAAGATCTGGCTCCTCTTCACAACCCGGCACACGTTATCGGTATGCGTGCAGCAGTTAAGGCATTCCCTACACTGGCACAATACGCAGTATTCGACACAGCTTTCCACCAGTCTATGCCAGAAAAAGCGTACACTTACGCAATTTCTAAGGAACTGTACAAAGAATACGGCATCCGTCGTTACGGTTTCCACGGCACAAGCCACTACTATGTTAGCCGCGAAGCAGCGAAAATGGTTAACAAGGAAGCTGAAGAAAGCAGCTTCATCACTGTTCACCTGGGTAACGGCGCATCAGTATGTGCGGTTAAGAACGGTAAGAGTGTTGATACCAGCATGGGCTTCACCCCGCTTGCAGGTTTGATGATGGGTACTCGCTGTGGTGACCTAGACCCAAGTATCCTTGAGTTCCTGCTGAAGAAAGGCTGGACTGAAGAGCGTCTGCACAAAGAACTTGTTGGTAACTCAGGCTTCCTGGGTGTTTCAGGCCTGACCAGTGACTGCCGCGGCATTATCGAAGCGATGGAAAACGGCAACGAAGCTGCGAAGCTGGCATTCGATATGTTTAATTACCGTGTAGCGAAATACATCGCTTCTTACATGGTTTCTCTGGACGAGCTGGACGGCATCGTATTTACCGGTGGTATCGGCGAGAACTCAATGCAGGTTCGCAGCGAAGTACTGAAATCTCTGAAGATTTTCGGCTACCGTGAAGATGAAGCTGCAAACGCAGATGCACGCTTTGGCAACAAGGGTGTTATCACTCAGCCTAACACACCAGTAGCTATGGTTATCCCAACTAACGAAGAGTGGGTAATTGCTAAAGAATCTATGGCGCTTCTACATGCTTAATAGACTGTAACCCTCCGGGGTTACCACTGAATTAGAAACGGCCCTGAGCAGATGCTCGGGGCCGTTTTTTATTGCCATTAAAAAACGGCCCCTGTGCCGAGTTTAGTTAAATAAGTTGTATCAAAAATTGCTTCGTGCATATTCCCTTCCAAGGCTGTCAAATAGACTATTAGCTGTCGCAGCTACCGATAGTGTCAGAGCTAAGAATGTTCTATGGACTCTTTGACAAGCACGAGAGAGACCACGTTAAGACGAATGTCCTAAAGCTTCTGACTTAAGTTTTTTGGAAAAACTTTTAGGTAGTGGATGTTTTCAGTTATTACAAAATAATTGAATAAGAGCCTATCGTTCATTCAAAAAAAGTTGAATGGATTTGTTTGGTCAAACAGAAAATTTTGTTGGCCTTTTCAGAAATGAAAACCAAATTTTGTATAAATAACAGGCTGCTTTAGTTTGTTTTTCAAAGAGAAGAACAACAGCACACACTCAAAATATCTCACAGTTTAAGGTGTCAAGGTATTCATAATCAGTGGTTTATCGTCTTGATTTGATTGTTTTTAGTTATTATCTGATCACATTCTTTACTAATTGGTCTTAATTTAGCTACCTATGCGATCGGTTGAATCTGGTTTTGTAAAGTGTTGTCTGAACAGTTATTCAACAAAGTGCAATTCTAATGAGTAAAATCAAAAATAATGGCAATGATTCAAATAATTTTTGCATTACTAAAAATTTGTGATAAATTGTCCTCAGATTTGAGCGAATCAAATTTTGATCAAATTTGCTGCTTCCCTTGTTACGGGGGGGAGCTGGCATAAAGGTCTCAAGACGTTAAACGTTGTACAGATCTTGCTGGTTATATCCAGCTTATCCTGCTTGGAACACAGGATAATTACGGAACGGTAAGAACGGCCCCGGGCTTATGCTCGGGGCCGTTTTTTATTGTCTGCTGAAAGTTCTTTACCGCCGTTGCGGGTTTAATTCTTTGTGAGTCTTACCGGCTTACTGATCAGGCGATCCAACATTTTCTTAATCGCTACCATTTGCGGTGCTTCTTTACTGTAGTAATTGTACGGGGGAAGGTTGTTCGTGCTGTAGCCCCAGAAGTCCCAGCATCCTTTCGGATTCATCGGGCTGACTGATGATTTTTTTACCTGAGGGAAAAGTACGATGGTGCTGTTACTGTCGGCAGCTTCCAAATAGCCGGTTTCTTTTACATAGGTGGTTCCAATGACTGATATGCCTTGCTTACAGCCATGCAGGGCGATATGGACCTTGCATTGTTCAGTGCGGCAGTTTTGGGGTACATAAACGTAAGCGGTATCATCCATGCTGGTAAGTGGATCGTCAAAGAAAGCACTTTGATCAAATGCGATGAGTTCGCCACTGAGTGATTTTGCTGCTGGCTGTTGCTGACCATAAATATGTTTGAGAATTTGTTGTGCTTGCGGGATGTCGCAGTCATTGATGTAAGGCGCTTTGGTGATACTGCATTTTGTATCGTTAGGATCGGTTGTGATGAAAGCATGGCCAGCGTTGATTTGGTTGAGATAACGAATGTGATCATCACTCAGTCCGAGTTTGTGGTAAAAGTCGACTGTGGTATCGACAACGCCGGTGACAACGGTTTCATCGCTGCTGCCGGAAAAGATATAGACGTTGTCGTCTTTGAGATTTTCAACAGCATCAATCTGCCCGGCGTTGGCTGTTTGTTTGGCCAGTTCGGCTAAGTAACCACTATTGGGATACATAATACTTGAACAGCCGAAGAGGCTGTTCTTACATGGATTCATACAAGTTGTGGTCGCACTCAGTATCGGTGCCACATAAGGATTATTTCCTGCACAATTCCACGGGCCTCCAGCGACAATACCAGCTCCCACTAGATCTTTGGAGTAAGCGACATGGAACTGAGCTGCCATAAATGCACCGGATGAAAGGCCGGATATTGAGCTTTCATCAGGCAGTGCATTCAAAGCCGGTAGCTCTGTCGTTGCGGAGAGTGCTGTAGAACTGAAAGAGATTACGAATGCTGAGAATATGGTTCGCAGTTTATTTATCCGATATTTATTAAACATGGTGCCTCCTGGCAATGAGCCGTATTAACAGTAACTTATTGACAAACAACGTCAGAACCTGAACGTTCAGGCAATAATCCGTGTTACTACTTGTATGGATTACTGGGGGGGCTGTTGAGGAAAGTCGTAGCCTATGCAAAACATAGGTTATATAGACATGGTTGCATAATGATTCGTCTGGATGAATATTATCAATAAGAGATAACAGTTTGTTTTTCTGTGAAAAGAAATTTTTTAATAATAAAACGGTCACGTCAGAAACACCGTGACCGCTCTGGTTCTTTAATTATTAGTCGCTTAATACAAACGTCAGAAATTAAACTGTTTGTTGGTTTCGTCAGTCAGTTTTTGAAGTGCTGGCGAAATCCTTAGTTCAAACTCTTCTTTGCGTGTCAGGTGGGCCAGATCCGCAGGTAATGTCTGAATCTGTTCTTTCACCCGGTGACGGATAATATCTAGTGACTCCGGTACTTTTAGTCGCTGGCCGTTCTGCATAACTGTTTCAAGTAGTGGTTGGCCGCTTTCCGGTTCTTCACTGGCGATACAAAGTTCGTCATAAGCAATCTTGCCGTCCTTATCATAATGGCGGAACACTTGCTTGCTGCCGGGCCTGGTGGCTTTACCGTGAGAGCGTTTGCGGCGTGCAATCCCGGCATACTCTTCAAGTTTATAGGCACAGTTCAGGTATGGTGCATCTTCTGAGGTAGTCAGGTGTGTTCCGATGCCATAGCCAGTAATGGGAGACTGCTCATAGTGCATTTGCATCAGCAGGTATTCATCTACGCTGCTGCTGGCAAAAATGCCGATTTCCTGGTGACCGTGTTGATCGAGTAGTTCTCTGACTCTGACGGCTTCATCTCCCAGATCTCCGCTGTCGAGTCGGAGGGCTTTGATGGTAACACCTTCTGCTTTGAGCGCTTCGGCCAGTTCAATGACCCGCTCTGTGCCCCGAAAGGTGTCGTAGGTATCAACCAGTAATACCAGGTTGTCTGGTTGGCTGGCTGCAAAGTGGCGGAAGGCTTGGGTCTCTGATTCATGGGCCTGAACATAAGAGTGGGCCATGGTGCCATAAACAGGAATGCCGTAGTGCTGTCCGGCTAATACGTTAGATGTACCATCAAAGGTGGCAAGATAGCTGGCTCTGGCTGCCAGCATCCCGGCCTCCGAACCGTGAGCGCGGCGCAGACCGAAATCGACCAGTAATTTATCTTTGGCGGCAAGACGGCAGCGTGCGGCTTTGGTTGCTACCAAAGTCGGCAGCTGGAGTAGGTTGATTAGCCGGGTCTCGATTAACTGTGCCTCAGGCAGCGGAGCGGTGATACGTACGATAGGTTCGTTAGCAAAAAACAATGTGCCTTCCGGCATGGCATCGACTTGTCCGGTAAAACGGAATTTGCTCAGATAATCGATCAGGTTGTCACGAAAAAATCCGCTGTTGGCAAGATAATCCAGCTCTTTCTGACTGAATTTAGTTTGAGTGAGAAAATCCAGAAGTTGTTCCAGCCCGGCAGCCATCAGGAAATTGCGCTTATCCGGCAGAGAGCGCACAAAAAACTCGAAGACGGCCTGATCTTGCATGTCGTGATCAAGATAACTCTGCACCATTGTCAGCTGATAGAGATCGGTTAACTGCGGGCTCTCAGAGAATGCCATTGTTGCTACCTCCGCTCTGGCTATTGAAAAGCGATAAAACGGTGTAATGCATGGCGTTGTAGTACACCAGTTTCAAGCTATTAACCTAAAGGCTAGCTTATTTTAGCTGTATCAATGCAACAAACTTGAGTCAGATGTCAGCAGGCTGTACTGAGAATTTACCTCAGTGCTGTGTTTGTTTATTGAGTGTCTCTTTTGGCAGGTACAGGCTGATGTAATGAGCTCCAACCCAAATCACCAGTCCGGTTGCTACGATTAATTCAAATTTACCCAGAGATTCCAGCCAGGCCCAGTGTGGGTAGTCGGTAACTACCCAGCGGGTAAGTCTTTCAATGGCTACAGCACTGATTACTGATGGAAAGGTTACCGCTGCCAGTGACGGCTGGAACGGCTGTTGAAGCAGTTTTATGTAAATCAGGTTAACGAGGATTGCCATCGTAATTCCGACTCCGGCCAGAGCGCCAGTCAGAATTGGGTCCGGCTGGTCAACGTTGAGCAGGTAGGCGGTAAGCGACAGATTCACCGGGGCTGCCATAATTGTTAGTGTCGGGCGGGCGGTGCGCGGTAGTCTTCCGGCAAAGCAGACGCGATAAAGCACAATCGGCAGCATGACAAAATAGACGGCGATACAGATATTGGTCATCGCAATCGCAAACTCGGTATGCCCGAGTCCAGAGCCGGCAAGGGTGCCGCTGATTGCGCCGACAGGGTAAAGGAACCAGCTGGGATAGAGGTTAACCAGTCGGAATTTTCTGAATTGGGCGATAAGAAAATAACTCATCATAGCGAAGTGAAGCACCATGGAGGGATACCATAACAGCCTTGCACTTTCGATATGGATAGATGTCAGGTAGTCAGCAAGAACCAGCAGAGTCATGGTCATCGGCGCCATCAGGCTGCCGTAGAGCGGATGACGAAGATCGCGTAGGAAGTGCCTTGGGTTAAGAGTGAATTTGAGAAGGACCGGGATTAGCAAACATGCTCCCATAGCGGCACAGACACTGCGAATGATGTTTCCGTTTCCGGGCAGGAATAGTGACCAGGCTAACCCTAAACCAGTGGTTGCCAGTGCGAGTGCTGCCTGGGCCGTGGGTACATGAAGCAGTTTTTTCCCAATTGCCGACATGTGATAGATATTCCCTTCTTAACCATTTGATTTATCTTCCAAAGATTAATTTTATAGTAGAACGTGCTTTAAAAATGTTAGCTGTGTTGAAGAGAAATAGTGCAATGAATCACGTTTTCGCAGTCTTTTATTTAATTCGGGTTTGCTAAAAGTAGGATTCGATACCATATTTATAAGGAAACCTGTGGTGAGCGTGTTTTGCTTAGCTTCTGGAGGATTAAGCTGCATTCATATGACTCAAGGGTGCAGGTTTCAGTTGGCGAAAGCCAGCGGTAACACAGTCTAGAGTGTCATGCTTGATGGCTGAGTTATTTTACAATTTGGAAAGCAACAAACTGAAATTTATACTTCTTCGCCAAATAACAGTGATGTCCGATTTAAAGAAGTGACTGCATCGGGCTCGGCATACTCAACGTAATGAGTGGCGAAGCCTCAAGTAAGCATCTTATGTGTGCTGAGTAGGTAGACTAAGGTGTAAAGATTAATAATACCAAGCCGCACTGCAATGGTGCGGCTTTTTATTTGTCTTAATTCCTTAAACCGCTTGCCTGTTTCGATAGATGGCTAATGTCAGTCCGCCAAGTCCGAACAGGATCACTGCGAGGTAAATCAGGCTGCCAATAAACGGAATCAACTGAAGTAGTCCGATTGCAATTAAAGCAAGAACAAATGCGAGGATACGTAGCCCTTTTCCTGCCTTTTCATGTTTCCCTGTCAGCTGCAGCCCCATATGACCTAGGGAGAAAAGAGCACAGGTTACTCCCAATAGGATCATGACCAGATAGCTTGCCAGCAGAGCGAATGCCAGTAATGAACCTATAGCTGTGACAAACAAGACAGCAATCACTACTGGCGTTATAAGAAGTACGCCTAATCCTGCAGACAGCGATAACAAGGGGCGTTGCTGCACGCTTCTTGATGCCTGCAGAGGAAGGGCTGGGAACAGTAGGTAAATCACGATACCGCTGAACATCAGACTGAGCGTTATGAAGGCAAGCCCGGCAAAAGGAGAACCTCCGTTATGCTCAGGGTGCTCCCATGGTTTTTCGATTAGCTGACCATTAATTTGCCCGCCACTTTCAATTGTTGGTTGATGTTTGCTGTGCCAGATCAGATTGCCATGAATTCGGGCGCTATCCAGAATATCGATTTGTTCGGCAAACAGCTCTACATCCCCTTTGATTTCACCACTGATAATAACTCGGCGTGCTGCTACTTTTAGTTCCTGGTCGATATAGCCGGAGATGCGAACTGTATCTCCGGCAAGCCATGCCCAGCTTCCTATCCGGCTGTCCTGCTCCAAAGTTACCGTTTCACCGGCGGCGACAATATGATCGGCAATGTGATTGCTGATGATAATTTGTCGTCCGGCGACCCGTACATCATCCGACACCGCTGCCTGTAGGTTGATGGTTTCCCCAGCGGCAATAATATCTCCATCAACAATACTGTTGATGCTGATCATCTGGCCCGCCACGATAAGGTCTCCAGCTATTTCACTTTGCACTTCTATATGGTGACCAGCGGTATAGAGGTCATGAGAAACAGGGGAGACGATCAGGACGTTCTCATCAAAGGTTTGTGCCCGGAGCAATGAAGTCCAAAGCAGCACTACCATGGTGGTAAAAATCATGAAGGATGTTTTTAGTTGGTTCATCGCATTCTCATCCTCTGAATTATGCAATTACCACGTAAATTACCGGGCTTCCACCATGAGGCTAGAGCAAAAAGCACGGTTTACTGCACTTTGATAACCAAAGTATGAGCAAGAACAAGTTAAGACTGCTTTTAAGATAAAGAGGACTGAAAGCTGTACTGTGTCATGCACTCTATAATCAATTTATACCTCGTCTTTAAGGTTTAATTTGAGTATCAGAAGAGCTGATTTTTAAGTTCTGGCTGTGAGGGAAGGCAAATGTACAAAGCCATTTTCTTTGATATTAGCGGCGTGCTTTATGACGGTAAGCAGAGTATTCCCGGTGCTGTCGAAGCGATAGCGGCTGTTAGAGACAGTGGATTGGATTTTCGTTTTGTTACCAACACTTCACGAAGGACCTGCGCTCAGATTTATCAGGATTTGACCTTGATGGGTTTCGATATTGAAGTGTCGCAGATCTACACTGCCCCTGCTGCGGTAAAAGCCTTACTTCATCAGCGACAGTGGCGGCCGTATTGTCTGATACATAGGAACATTGAGTCAGAGTTTGCAGATGTTGAACAGTCGGATCCCAATGCGGTGTTTGTTGCTGATGCGGAAGAGAGGTTTTGCTATGAATATTTGGATCGTGCGTTCCGGTTATGTCAGGCCGGGGCGCCCCTTATCGCAGTTGGGATGAACCGGTATTTTAAACAGGATGGGAGGTTGCACCTGGATGCGGGGCCCTTTATCCGGGCGATAGAGTATGCTGCTGATACTGAGGCTATTATCGTCGGTAAGCCCTCTGTAGATTTTTTCTCTCAGGTCGTTGCTTCTACTCAATTCGGAGTGGAATCTGTTCTGATGATCGGGGATGACGTTTTCGGTGATGTGGAAGGGGCACTCAATGCCGGACTGGATGCATGTTTGGTGAGAACCGGTAAGTACCAACCCGGAGATGAAAACAGAATCGACCGCGATTTCCACTGCGTTGATTCTGTGGCTGAAGCCGTGGAAAAGGTTTTGAAAGCGCAGCATTAAGTGGATGTTTTTCAATGTCGTTAGTGAGTTTACCCTAGTCTGACATTTAGCTTGGTTGATATATCTAAACTTGTGCCACCTCTTTGTTATTAAAAATAAAATAACAATATCGCCCAAGGCGATAACAGTTAGTAATTTCTGCTTGTTTATCTTTTTGGGGAGAGTGAACTGTCAACTCATAAGGTTCTACAGCGAGTTTTCTTGGCTTTCACTTAAACAGTCATCTTCGTCTGGAAAAACGGCTGGATCTTATATGAAAAAGTATATTGTTACTTGATTTTTTCGAGAGGAAATTTAAGTGATTCGTAATTTTTTCTGCAGTAGTTCAAGTTAAATTATATTCGATAGGTCGTTAAGAAGATCTTGTTGATTAGCATTCTCAATGTTTTATTGGTTTGTATTTAGCTAGTGGCTGTTCGTTACTTTTTAATATCTTGGCAATACTTATTAAGCAAGTGTGCTCATATTAATTAAGATATGTTCTGTTTTGAATTCATTTATGAGTGCTGGTTATTTAACTGACAACACTTATGAATCTATGGTGGTAGATGACTTTTTGTATTAGTCATGACTTGTCGATTGCCCGTGTTTTTTATGCTGATTTGGCTTGTTATTTTAGTTTATTATTTTTGTGAGTTAGTAAATTAAGGGTTTTATTTTACAGGAGGATTCTTATTAATAGTGTGTCTTTTTATAAGGTGTATTATATTTAGAATAAAGTCTTAAGAAAAAACATTAAATAACAATGCATTACCTATGTATAAATTAAGCTGCCTATTCCATACGCTACTGTTTATACAGTGCTTGTGTATTCTATAACCATGTTTTATTAATGGATTATTAATATTAACCAGAAGAAGATTTTTATTATGAAATCGTTTTCTTTTGGTGGATGGATAATTGTGACTTAAATCAATCTTCATGTAATTACCATAAATTATCTGGTTATCTTTTTTATCTTTATCGATATTATATAAGAATATTAATAATTATTAATGGAAGGTTACATGAAATTAAAACAACAATTAATGTGTGGCTTTGGTATATTGCTTGCCTTGCTGCTTGTTATGTCCGTCACTTCATTTTTCCGCTTCAACAGTACATCGGAAGGGTTTGTTGAATACCGTGGTTTTGCCAGGAGTAGCGTAGCCTCTGGTAGGATACAGGCCAACGTCATTGAAGCGCGCCTTGCTGTTAATAAATATATTAAAAATCAATCTGATGAATTGAAGCTTACTATAGAAAGCCGAATTAATTCAGCAATGTCTCTAATCGATGAGGTATTGGAGAAAGAGTCTAACCCTGAATTAATTCAGAAGTTTCAAAAAATAGAAAAAGGAATGATTATTTATCGCAATGGATTTAATGAGGTTGATAAGCTTATTCATCTACGTCATAAAACCGTTGGCGAAAAATTAGATCCGAATGGCTTGTTGATGAGAAAGTCTCTGACGGATATTGCCTATTCTGCATATGAAGATGGTGATTCTGATGCTGCTTTTTATTCGGGGCAGTTACAGGAAAGCCTCTTACTTGCTCGACTTTATGTCTCTAAGTTTTTGATCAGCAACGAGGTTCGCGATAAGCAAAGGGCGCTTCAAGAGTTTGCCAATGTCGAAAAGAGGTCTTCTGAACTGCATAACCAAATTCAGAACCCTGAACGGATTCAGTTATTTAATAATTTCGAAAAAGCATTTGAAACTTACCAGCAGGCATTTGATGAAGTTACGGTAGCGATTGAAAAGCGAAACAAGTTGATTACTGAAACTCTGGATGTGGTTGGGCATGAATCAGCTGCGACGATTGAAGCCATTGAGCTTGAAGCGAAGAAAAATCAGGATCGAATTGGCCCAATGTTGCAGGCAGATATTGCTAATGCTAAAACGTTGCTGGCTGTCTTGTCGTTGATCTCAATTTTGATCGGTTTGTTTGCCGCCTATTATATTTATCGCGGCGTGATGCATGTAGTTGGTGGTGAGCCGACTGATATTGCTGAAATGGTAAAGAAGGTTGCGGAAGGAGATTTAACCGAACAGTTTCAGCCAACAGGAAAGGAATCGGGCATATACGCCAACACCATTGCAATGCATCGTGAACTGAAACGTATTATTGAGGGCTTCCACGGTATATCCGATAACGTGTCATCAGCGTCTGTTGAACTGGCTGCTGTGATGACACAATCGGAAGCGAATGCTCAGCAGGAATTGGCACAGGTTGAGCAGGTGGCAACAGCGATTAATGAACTGTCAAGTACGGCAGCGGAAGTCAGCAGTAATGCTGCCAGTGCCGAGGATGCAGCCGGTGTGGCTATTCAAAATGTCGCAGACGGCCAGTAGGCATTGCAGCGTTCTGATGACATATCGGCCCAGATTGACAGCTCGGTAAAAGAATCAACCGAGATTGTGAATCAGCTGAGGGAATACTCGAATGAAATCGGCACTGTGGTGGATGTGATTACGGGAATTTCAGAGCAGACCAACCTGCTGGCTTTGAATGCGGCTATTGAAGCAGCACGTGCAGGTGAGCAGGGACGTGGTTTTGCCGTGGTTGCTGACGAAGTTCGTTCGTTGGCGGCGAAAACCCAGCAGTCGACGGTTGATATTCAGGAGTTGATTTCACGTTTGCAGGAGCAGGCGCAGCAAGCTGACAACTTTATGAAGTCGAACTCTGAGCTGATCAATGAGTCGCTGGATATTACTCGTCAGGTTGGTGAAGCATTCACAACGATTTCTGATTCGGTGGCACAAATTTCTGAGCTGAACACCTTAGTGGCGACAGCATCCGAAGAGCAGTCCGGTGTAACAAAAGATATTTCTCAGAACGTAACCATTACGTCGGATATCGTTAACCAGAATGTGGCCGGTATAGCGCAAAGTTCGCAGGCCAGTGAAGAGTTGTCACGTCTGGCGGATGAACAAAAATCCTTGCTGTCTTACTTCAGGGTTTCGTAGCTAATTCTGGGTTTCATCGCTTAATAAGTGATAGATGATTAAAACGGCATATCTGAGGATATGCCGTTTTATTATTTTTGATGTTGTACGTCTTTTTCACCTTTCTTCGTCCCCGATTCCAGCGAAACTCTCATTTTGTTTCCTTTGTTACGAAAATCTTTGTGAGCTCATTAGCAATTTTGTTAATTGGTCTCTTGGGTCCGTTCACATTTTGCGTTGATTCTCAGCCTATTCTTCTCTTTTTGACCCACCCAAAATTCGACTCAGTTCAAATATCCGGGGCTTCCCTCAACGTATTGTTTCAAAATGGAACGGTTTTCTTGAATGTAGCGTTTCAATATGAAACAAAAGTGGCTAATTAGCACCATCTTCACCTGATGGCATAACATTTGGCCCGGTTTGACGGACAGGCATATCGCATCCCGACACATAAGCAGCGATCAGCACCAGGCCCAAACACAATTACCCTGCGCAGAAAATAAGGACAGAACGATGAAAAAAATGATTAACCAGGTCGACAATGTAGTTAGGGAACAGCTTGAAGGTATTGCTAAGGCACACCCTGAGCTGGAAGTTAACCTGGATCCTATGTATATCGTGCGCCGTGATCGTAAAGGCGGCAAAGTTGCATTGGTATCTGGTGGCGGTAGCGGCCACGAGCCGATGCACGGTGGTTATGTTGGTATGGGGATGCTGGATGGCGCCTGTCCCGGCGAAATGTTTACTTCGCCAACGCCGGATCAGATGTATGAATGTGGTCAGAAAGTTGATGCTGGTGAAGGTGTCCTGTTTTTGATTAAGAACTACACCGGTGACGTGCTGAATTTTGAAACAGCGGTCGAACTGCTGCATGGTGACGGCATTAAAGTACAGGCGACACTGGTTGACGATGACGTCGCAGTTAAAGATAGCCTTTACACTGCCGGCCGTCGCGGGGTGGCGACTACTGTACTGGCAGAAAAAATTCTCGGTGCAGCGGCAGAAGAAGGCTACGACCTTGAGAAAATGAGCGAGCTGGCAAAACGCATTGCCAACCGTGGCCGCTCTATCGGCGTCGCGCTTTCTGCCTGTACGGTTCCAGCAGCGGGCAAACCAAGTTTTGAGCTGGCTGATAATGAAATTGAGTTTGGTATCGGTATTCATGGTGAGCCGGGCATTGAACGCCGTGCTTTCACTGACGGCGATACGATTACAACTGACATGATGAATGCGATTCTGGAAGATCAGCCATATGAGCGTGTGGTTCGCCGCTGGAATAACGGTGCCGGTGACTGGCAAGATGAAACCTGGATCACTGAAACACTAAAAGGCGGTGATCGTGTGATCGTACTGGTAAATAACCTGGGTGCGACACCACTATCTGAGCTTTATACGGTTTACCGCAAGGTAGCGGAAATGCTTGAGCAGCACGACATCAAAATTGAGCGCAACATGATTGGCAGTTACTGCACATCGCTGGATATGCAGGGGGTTTCAATTACTTTGCTGAAAGTGGATGACGAGATGTTGTCTCTGTTCGACATGCCTGTGAACACACCGGCATTACGCTGGGGCTGCTAAGCGTTAAGGAGAACAAGATGACAATTACCAAACAGCAGATCCTTCAATGGCTTGAACTGTCAGCCGAGGTTTTTCAGGCAGAGCAGGATTTCCTTACTGACCTGGATAGGGAAATCGGCGATGCTGATCACGGCCTGAACATGAATCGCGGTTTCCAGAAAGTGAAAGACAAACTGCCAAGTCTTGCAGATAAGGATATTGGTACGATTCTGAAAACCACAGGCATGACTTTGCTTTCCAGCATTGGTGGCGCCAGTGGTCCGCTTTACGGCACTTTCTTTATCCGCAGTGCATCCAGTGTGATGGCAAAAGAAGAGCTGAGCCTGGCTGAGCTGACTCAGATGCTGCAAGACGGTGTTGATGGCATCGTTCAGCGCGGTAAGGCTGAAGTTGGCGATAAGACGATGGTCGATACTTGGGACGGTATTCTTGCTTGCCTGAAAGAAAAGCAGGGAACGGTTATGGCTGATGCGCTCGACTGTGCGGTAGCCGAAGCCGAAAAAGCCATGAAAGGTACTATTCCTATGCAGGCGAAAAAAGGGCGTGCCAGCTACCTGGGTGAACGTTCTATCGGTCACCAGGATCCGGGAGCTACGTCTACTTACCTGATGTTCTCGGCTTTACGTAACGCTTCTGTGCAATAAGCATTACTTTCTGTTGTTTGAGGTGGCTTCGCGCCACCTCAGCTAAGGTTTAATTATGGTCAGTATTGTAATTGTTTCCCACAGCCCGAATCTTGCTAAAGGCGTTCATGAACTGGCTAGTCAGATGAGCCAGGGAAAAGTCCAGATCGCGGTGGCTGCCGGTGTCGATGATCCGGAGAACCCGATTGGCACGGACGCGGTTGCCGTGATGATGGCGATTGAAGAAGTGTACTCCCCGGAAGGTGTGCTGGTGCTGGTGGATATGGGGAGTGCAATTTTAAGCACGGATACCGCTCTGGATTTACTCGGCAGTGAGATTGCGGCCAATGTTCACGTCTGTGCCGCACCATTAATTGAAGGCACTATGTCGGCCTGTGTTGCCGCCGCTGCCGGAATGTCACTGATTCAGGTGGCAGATGAAGCGCACAACGCCCTTTGCGCTAAGTATGAACTGCTGGAGCAGGCAGCCAAGCTGCCGGGAGCCGGTTCCATCGGAATCGATCTTGAGCACGAAGTTAGCGGCGATGAACTTGAGTTTGAGTGGCAGGTGAAAAACCCGCACGGACTCCATGCCCGCCCTGCATCCGCGATTGTCGCCGCGGTCAGCTCTTTTGATGCTGAAGTCTGGCTGAGCTGCAATGACAAGCGAGTCAGTGCCCGAAGCCTTAACGGGATTGCCCTGCTTGGGGTAAGAAAAGGTGACAAACTGAATTTTATTGCCAGTGGTAATGAAGCATTGTCTGCACTGGAAGCGTTTATTGCACTGGCTAAAAAGCATTTTAACGAATCGGTAGAAGAGGGAACGGCAGAACCCCCTCGGCCAACTCGCCGGGTAACGACCCACCAAGACGGTCGGCTCAGTGCAGTTGGAGCATCCGAGGGGATCGCTATTGCGCCGTTGTGGCACTACCGGCCATCCATGCCGAAAGCACCAGAACGTGACTTCCTTGGTTATGAAGAAGAGTGGTCCCGTTTTTCCCGTGCCTGTGATACGGCGCAGCGCGATTTGGCGGATTTGGTGGTCAGAACAGCCAATGCCGGTTCGAAATCAGAAAGTGAAATTTTCATCGCCCATGGTCAGATGCTGTCTGATCCTGAACTGGGCGAGCAGGTAAGACAACGCCTGAAAGAAGCGGTTACGATTGAAAAAGCCTGGGAGCAGGTTATCGAGCAAACTGCGCAGGCTTATGAGGCGTCGGCCAGCGAGTATATGCAGGCCCGTGCCAACGATGTGTACGATATCGGTCGCCGAGTGATGGCGCTGATGACAGGTGAAACCGGGCAGCAGATTGTGCTGGATGAGCCAGTCATACTGGTTGCGGTTGATCTGACGCCCTCCGATACCGCTCAGCTGGATCCTGAAATGGTGCGCGGCATCATTCTGGAGCACGGTGGTACGACATCTCACTCCGCCATTTTGGCCCGATCACTGGGGATCCCTGCTGTAGTTGGCTTAAGCGGAATTATGTCGCAGAGTCCGGAAGGGGAAATGGCCATTATGGATGGCTCTAACGGTGATGTGTGGTTGGCGCCACATGCTGAGCAATTGGACAACGCTCGCCGTCAGGCCGAGGAACTGACTCGCAAGCGTGAACAGGCTCAGGCCATGGCAATGGAAAAGGCCGTAACCAAAGATGGTTTGGCGTTAGATGTGTTTGCCAATCTGGCTAATCTGGAAGATGCTGAAAAAGCTATTCACTGCGGGGCTGAAGGTGTCGGTCTGGTTCGCACAGAATTTTTGTTTACTGACAGCGAACAGGTGCCGTCTGAGCAAAGCCAGTACGAGTTTTATTGTAAGATTGCCGCTGCATTCGGTGATAAATCAGTAATTATCCGCACTCTTGACATAGGTGGTGATAAGCCGCTAGCTTACATGCCTCAGGAGCAAGAAGAGAACCCATTCCTGGGTTGCCGAGGTCTTCGATTGTGTTTGCAGCATGTTGATGTGTTCAAGTTGCAGCTCAATGCCCTGTTGCGTGCAAGAGTAGAGCATCCGAACCTGAAAGTGATGTTCCCTATGGTAGCAACACTGGAAGAGCTGAATCAGGCTAAGTACTTGCTAAACAGCTGCTATGAAACTCTGCAGCACAATGGTATCGCGGCTGCGATGCCTGAAGTCGGCATTATGGTTGAAGTGCCTGCGGCAGTTGCCAATGCCGGGTTGCTGGCAAAAGAAGTGAGCTTCTTCAGTGTCGGTACCAATGATCTGACGCAGTATGTAATGGCGGCGGATCGGGGCAATGATACGGTTTCGTACCTGGTGTCTGCGGCTCAGCCTGCAGTTTTACGTATGATTAAACAGGCTGCCGATGCGGCTCATGAAGCCGGGATCTCTATTGGGATTTGTGGCGAGATGGCTGGTGATCCTAAGCTGACTTCAACCCTGATTGGTATGGGGATTGATGAACTCAGCATGAGTCCGATTCGAATTGCTGAGGTGAAGCAGGCTGTGCGTGAGACCGACAGTATAAAGGCTGTCGATACTGCTGAGGCGGTACTTAATGCTTCGACGCTAAAGCAGGTGATGTCGTTGCTTTAGTGGTCATTTGTTTATGACTGACAGAAAATACAAACCGCCCAATCGGGCGGTTTTTTATGTTTATGGGAACCTCGGTTTCAGGTTCATTTCGACTATTTATAATCGCTGATATTGATTTGGTAGCTTTTTAGTTTACGCCATAAGGTCGTGCGGCTTACTTGGAGATCACTGCACATCTTGCTGGTTACCCCTCGGCAGTAACGAGCTGAGCGGATAATAGTATTCTTCTCAGCTTCAGCAAGGCAATTTGACGATGGTGTCTGATAACCAGGGTTTACCTGTTCGGATGTACACAGAATATTTTCCGGTAAATCTTTGACCTCAATAAGTTTGCCTTGAGCGAAATTTGCAGCGCGCTCAATGACATTGCGCAGCTCCCTGTGGTTACCGGGCCAGCGGTAGCGCATCAGATATGTCATGGCATCCCGGCTTACCGCAAGCGGTGTCTTCTTTTCCGTTTCGAGATGGGTGAGTTTACGATCAACCAGAGCTGGTACATCTTCAAGTCGCTCTCGCAGTGGCGGAATGTGAATATCGAAGGTTTGCAGTTCCAGCAGCAGCTGGCTTCGGAAGTGTTTCTCGGCCACAAACTGATCCAGATCGACATTCGAAGTGGCAATGATCCTGACATCAACCGACACAATATTCCCGTTCATCCGGTTCAGCAAGCCGGTTTTCAACAGATGAAGCAGGGCTGCCTGAACTTCTGACGACAGGCATTCCACCTGATCCAGAAACAGGGTTCCACCATGAGCCAGTTCGAATTTGGAAGCCGGACTGTTATCACCGTCCAGTACCGAACCCAGAAATTCTGCAGCCATCAGCTCTTTTGGAATCGCCTGGCAGTTTATAGCAATAAACGGTTGTCCCCGGCGATCACCCGCATTATGAATGGCCTGAGCCAAGTGGCTTTTGCCCAGTCCGTCTTCGCCGTGAAGTAAAACAGGGCCACGACCTTTAGCGGCATGACGGGCCTGACGAATCACCCGTTGCATTACATCGGAATGGCCGACAATATCATCGAAAGTCAGTCTTGCCCGGTTACCGGCATGCTGGTGGACCAGATCCCGGATTTGTTTTAGAGGATAAAGCAGCGCGATATAGCAGTGGGTATCGTTACTGGCGGTTTTGACGATTTTCAGTGACATCACCGTTGAGATTAGTTTGCTCCTGCCTGGTTCACACTTACTCTCAATTGTGGTTTCGACCATATCCAGTCCATTCCCTTGTTTGATCGCTTCACGGACAAGTTGGGGAAGGGTAAGCACTGTCTGGATATTGCTGCCGAGTACGCTGCGACTCAGGCCTAGTAAATCACTGCCTTTCTGATTCAGGTAATGGATTTTTCCGCACGGGTACCAGGCCAGAACCCCTTCTTCGACGCCTTCAAGCAAGACATGAACTTCGGATAAATGCTGGTTGGACTCGGTCAGGATGTTTTCCGTCTGGATCTGGCTGGCGATATCCCGTGCGGCTGAATGGATCAGACCGAGTGCAGAGAGACAGGATTTTTCCGCCGGGAGGACCAGGGCAATGCAGCCTTGTGCTGAACCGTTGCCGTCAATAATGGGTGCGGCATAAACGGCAAAAGGGTGTAGTGCCTGCTTGAAGTGTTCGTAAGCGGTTGTTCTGGTTGGTTTGGCCAGATGCATTGCGCTGGAAATTGCATTATTGCCAATAATGCCTTCACGCCAGTAAACGCCTTCGCGAATACTGAGCGCTTCCAGCTTGGCCAGCATGTCTGTATCACCACACAGATGAAGCGTACAGCCTGTTTCATCACAGACTACAAAGGCACAACCTGTGTTTTCCAGGTACTCGTAAATATCTTCGATAGCTGGAATCGCCAGGTTTAAAAACGGTGCCTTGGTTTTTTTGATCGATTTGAATGTCACCCCTTTGGCGCGATGGGGAACAGGCCAGTGATCATGACGTTGCTGACGGCGGCATCGCTGCCAGACCTGCTGCAGGTGCGGATCGATATCCGGTATTTCGGCTTCCACCGACGGCTGGGAAACAAAGCTCAGCCAAAGCTCTTTATTAACAGGAAGACGGGATTGCATAAGAAACGTAACGCGTATTTTGGTGATCTGCCATTGTAGCGTCATCACAAGCTAAAGAATGTTGTCTGGATTAAATTTTGGTTGATTCGCTGTATAGATAGTGAACTGACAAATCATTACAGTATGAATAACTAAATTGCTGTAGCATCGCGGATTTGCTGTTCTTTTTATGGGTAAATTAATGATTTCAAAGCGAGTATTATTAATCCTGATGCTTTTCTCGGGTTCTGCTTTTGCTGGTAAGTGCACTCTTCATAATGTGCAGTTGGTTAACATCGCTCCTGCGGAGCAGGAGGTGGTAACTAATAATGGTGACAATATAATCGCAATGAAGAAAAAGTCGGATCAACGCTGCGCCAGCGTTGTTTTTTCAATTTCCGGAAGTGGTACTCGTTTGGAATCGACTATTCAGGATGCTTTTAAAGCTGAGCTTTTCGATGGTGAAGAAGTTTATGCTCAAAGCCTGAGAATGAAGAATAGCGAAATCGGTGGTGTATCGCTTGGGAAGCGTCATAAACACGAAGCTTTAGTTTGTTTCGGGGAGCATAAGCTGCCAATTGCGGAAGTACAGTGTGAGCTTTGAACTTGATTTTTGACTACTGTTATCGATAAAACAGATAGTATCTAATTACTTCTATCGTTTTTTAATTGATATAAACCTGAATAAGCAACAGTAAAGTTGTGTTTGCTGCTGAGTAACAGAAAGGCAAGAGTTAAAACATTATTCGGGTGATTTATGTTGAAAGAAAAGGCGATATCAAAAGTAGAGAAAGAACGGCTGGAACTAATGGAAAGGCTGGCAAAAGCCAGAGGGACACTAGCATCATCTGCCAATGAAGAGACAGATTCAGCGAAGATTCTTTCAATAGCAATCAATAGCACTGCAACGTTTGAGAGCTGTGATTCAAAAAGGAAATAATTACAGATTTAGCATTAATTTCGTCCTCATCGCTGTTAAAGCGGCGAGGGCGAGATAAGTTCTATTTATTGATATTTTCTATTAAGTACTGACGAGGCGGTTTGCCCAGTTCCTTTTTGAACATAGTGATGAAGGCACTGACTGAATCGTAGCCAAGTTCGTCAGAAATTGCCTGAATACTCCAATGCTCAGACAGTCGCTGCAAGGCTACGATGATATGAAGTTGTCGACGCCAGTCGCGGAAACTCATCCCAGTCTGACTTTTTACCAGTCGGGTAAATGTCCTGACACTCATGGCGTTATCACAGGCCCACTCTTCTGCTGTTCGTCGATCAGATGGGGTTGTTATTAGCGCATCCGCTATTTTTTTCAGGCGCTTTTCTGATGGAAGTGGAAAGCTGAGCTTTTCTGCCGGCATTTGCATGAGCTGGAAAAATGCCACATCAATTAATTTCTCCAGGTTTTCATCTGGTTGGATTTCAGGCGGCAGATCGGAAAGATAAATCAGCATCTCCCTGAGCATCGGACTAATGGATAGAGTCCGGCAGCTGTGCGGCATTTCCTGACGTGAATCATCAATATAGACGAAACAAAACTCAGCACCTTTTGACGGGGTGTTAGTATGAGGAATATGTGCCGGGATCCAGACTGCATGATGCTTGGGAACCAGCCAGATGGCATCACTGACGCGGCATGTCATCATCCCGTTTATAGGCATGACTAGTTGCCCCTGTTTATGGGTATGCATCGGCGCTTTATTATCATCAGGCTGGGAACCGGCACAAAGACGAAAGGCAGAAATTTTCCGCCCGTAACTGTCTAGATTATCTATCTTCCTAAGAAAGCTGCTCATCAATTAAAGCTATTTATCGATTGAAACAGTGATTCGTTCTTGTTTGGCTCTGGAAACACAGGGTGTCATAAATATCTCTCTTTCCTTTGTTGTTAAGATTGTGTCCCGGTGATCAGCTTCGCCTTCATATTTTACCTTGCACTTTCCGCAGCAGCCGGTTTCACAGGATGAATCGATAGGAATGCCGTTCTTTCTGAGAGCATTCAACATACTCTCGTTTTGTTCAACTTCAATACTCTGCTCAGTATCTTTAATGATGACCTTAAAAGCAGTATTTTCCGTCAGCTTTTTCTCCGGTGGAGTAAAGAGTTCAAAATGCACATGCTCATCATTCCAATGTTTGGCTGATTTTCGTACCAGATCGACAAAAGCAGGGCTACCGCAGCTATATACATGAGTTCCCCGATGATGAAAATTTAACAGTGTTTCAATATCAAGCGGTTTGACCTGACTGTAGATTAAAACCTTTCCTGAGTATCGGCTAAGTAACTTTTTGAACGGATAATCATTGATGTCTTTTACGCAGTAATGAAGTTCAAACGATTCGCTGTTAGCAAGTGCTTCTTCAATCATGGTTAAAAATGGAGTGATGCCAATACCGGCAGCAATGAAAATCTGATGTTTAGCTCTGGTCATCTCAAAATAGTTTTGAGGCCCGGATACTGTAAAGATATCGCCGACATTTACTTGATCATGAAAAAAAGCAGAACCGCCCCGACTTTGGTTAGATTTGTGTACCGCTATTTGCCAGGTGTCATCGGCCTGTAGGGCACAGAGCGAATAGGAGCGCTGGAGCCCGTTTGGTAGTGCTAAGGTGATGTTGGCACCGGCTGTAGATTCAGGTAAGGGCTGTAGATCTGTACGGCTAAGATAGAAGCGTTTGATATCTTCAGATTCATTAACTATTTTCACAACCCGCATTTCGAGTTTACCTGAATTACCGGTCAAACGGCCGTTCCAGTCTTCGGTTTTGTTTGATTCCAGGCGATGGCGAAAAGTGTCACGGATCTCTTTGCCCAAAGCATTCATCTCAGACAACGTGGTTGTGGCGGCTTTGTTGTCTGTTTCATGATAGAGGTAATGTTGTACTCGCGCGACGGGCCACTCTGGGTGAGGTCGCTCTATCACCCTGATTGGATCTCCTGCCAGAATTATTCCTTCGTTCAGTACTCGGTAGAACCAACCTGTTTTGGCGTTGTTTTGCGTATATAGTGCCATTGTCGGTTCATTGAATCGGTGGTTGAGTTTGAAGCAGGGAGGACGAGGCTGGCTGAGTTCGAGCAGCACATTGCCAATGGCAACTTTGTCACCAATACACATATTGTGTTCGTTCATTCCGGCGACAACGAGGTTTTCACCAAAACCGCCGTTTACAAGATAATATCTGGAATTGGGGAACGTTTTTCCAAGTTCAGCATAATGGTGGGAGTCGAACTGTAAAAGGGCTCGATCTTCGCCACCGTGTGAGCTGTGAACCTGATGATCGCCGATAATCCCAAATAGATTGACGTTAACGCTCGAAACGGGCTGTTTATCGAACCCTGTCTCGACGTTAATCGTAAACATTTTTTTCGGAACTCCGAGCCGAAGCTCAGAGATGGTGGACTTGGGATACATAGCTACCTCTTCAACAGTGTGTCTTCTAAGCTGGATAAGGTAGCACTATGTTGTTTTCAGGAATTTTGCTGACTGGTCACTAAATTGCTAAAACTGGTCAGCCCGGCAATACAATGATCCCCAGCGAATCGAGAAGTTGCTCTTGTTGCCAGTCGCAGATTTTTACGCCCGTCATTCGGACGCGGCGAATGTCCAGGCCATTCAGCTCTGTATGGGTAAGATCACATCCTTCCATCGCAAATTGTCCCCAATGCTCTTCTGAGAATTGTCCTCTGCTAAGATCTGCTCCCCGGAAGTTAGCTCCTTGCAGGTTGGCACCTAGCCAGCGGTTTTCAAACAGGTCGCATTTTTCAATACATTGGCTCTCGAAGTTAGCGTAAGAAAGGTTGCAACCGGTAATGTATGCCGAGCAAAAGAACACATTGTGACTTATTCGGTTTACGAAGTTTGCCTTGAAGAAGTTGGCTCCTTTCAGATCTGAATCTCTGATTTCGATACCAAAGCAGTCTGCGCCGAGAAAGTGGCTCATCGCTAGTTGGCATCGCTTGAAGCTGGCATTTTTCAAATCGGCGTAGTCAAAGTTACAGCCTTCTATCGCACCGCGCTCAATGAAACGGCAATCGATGAACTCTGCTTCTTTTAAGTTTGCCCGGCTGAAATTGCAGTTATAGAAAGCGCATTGGTGAAATTGCTCAGCTTCCAGGTCCTGTCTGGAAAAGTCATGATTTTCAAAGGTTTGTTTTACTGTCGGCATATGAGGCTCCTTGATGTCGGCGCTTAAATTAACATTGGCAGCAGCCGAAAAACAAGAAAATAAAAGCTTTAAAATTCAGTATTTTAAGGATTGCTCAAATCGCCAATTTAAAGGGGTAAAACGGCTTTCTCGCAGACGATCGCCTTGATGTGCGAACAAGGTAGAGGTGAAAAAAGTTTATCTTTGTAGTGGGTGATTGAGAGAGTTTTCGTTTGGAGGTATTAACGTTTCTCTATGTCGACTAAAGCATATGTAAGTGTGGATAGTCTTATTACAAATGCGTGGTAATCATAAAGGGGTAATACTGCTAATATCGCCGTTCAATAGTGTGTATGAATTTTATACAGTCAGCTTTTGCTGCTGTACCCACCGTAACATCACAACCAGCCTTTGCTCAGCCAACAAAAATACAATAGGGTTAAAATGAATATAGCGAGAAAATTAACAATTATTCCCGTTGTCGCCATCATCAGTTTTATTCTGCTGTCTTATCTATCTTTTAATAGTTTAAGTCGACTGACAGGTTCTATACAGTCGATTTACTTAGATCGTGTTGTTCCGCTGAAAGACTTAAAATTGATTTCAGACGAATATGCCGTTGAAGTGATTGATGCATTAAATAAGCATAATGTTGGTCTTAAAAGCCGTGATGCTGTAATTGGTGAGATCCGAAAGGCCATTGATATCTCATCACAGACTTTTTCTAAGTATCTGGCGACTGAACTGACATTGGAAGAAGCCAGGCTGGCTGCTGCGGCGAAAGAGCAAATGGTTTCAACGAATCAGACGCTTAATCAGATCGTAACCCGACTTGAGACTGAAGCTGAGCCGGATCTCAGCGAGATGATCGCTTTGGCTTATAAAGTTGTTGATCCACTGGCTACGGATATTGCCAAGCTGGTGAATATCCAACTGGCTATCACGGAGCAAACTTACGATGTATCTACAGTTTTAAGTGAGAAAAGCAATGTAGTGAACATTGCGATTTCTGTGTTCTGCTCGGTTATTCAGCTATTGCTGTCAGTGTTAATTATCAGAACCATTTCTTCTTCCCTGAATGACATTCGCGGTACCATGAGTGAAATTAGCAATAAATATGATCTTTCACTTCGCATTAAATCTCGGGGTAATGATGAGCTGACGGAGTTAGCAGGTGATATCAATAATATGATTGCCCAGTTCCACAAAGTGATCACTCAGATTAACAGCTCATCTGGCTCAATCACACAGGGAATAAGCGACATTCAGTACCGTTCTGAGAATATCAGTCAGGCATTGGATACGCATACTACGGAAACAGAACAGGTTGTTACGGCTGTTACAGAAATGAGCTCTACTTCCGAAGCGGTGGCACAGAATGCATCGGATGCAGCTTCAAGTACGAAACAGGCCAGTGATAATGCAGAGCAGGCGCGTGAAATCGTCAATGATGCATCGGCCTGTGTGAACACGCTGGCTGCGGAAGTAAAAGAGGCTGCTGAAAGTATCTCGACCATGAGCCAGAATACTCAACAGATTGATACTGTGCTTGGTGTTATTGGTGAAATTGCTGAGCAGACTAACCTGCTGGCGTTGAATGCGGCAATTGAAGCGGCCCGTGCCGGAGAGCAGGGACGTGGTTTTGCTGTGGTAGCTGACGAAGTTCGTGCACTGGCTGCCCGTACTAAATCAAGTACTGAGGAAATCAATGCGATGCTGGGGTCTTTGCAGCAGGATGCTCAGGCAGCCGTCAGCATTATTGAGAAGACCAAAGAGAGCAGTAATCTGACATTGGAGAACACTTCCAAAGTCTATTCTGCGTTGCAGGGAATGAGCGAGAATGTTCATGAGATTAATGACATCAACACTCAGATATCTACCGCAGCAGAAGAGCAAAGTTCGGTGACAGAAGAGATTAACCGCAACATGACAGCAATTCGTGACATGGTGCTGGAGTTGCAGTCGAACAGCCAGTCTACGCTTAGCAGCGCACATCAGCTGACAGAATCAAACAGTCAGCTGGTGGAAGAAGTCAGTAAATTTAAGCTGAATTAATCATCGCCATACAATTTGGTTATTTGTTAAATGCCTGGTTGATTCGATTTGCCGGGCATTTTTTATATCTGTTGTTTTTTATTTTATCGGCGCCTCTTGTATCAGCGTGTTGTCATTTTTCCTAACATATAAATGTCCATTTACGGATGGGTTTCTAAGGTTAAGCTGAACCTTCAATATGCTGTTGGTTATAGGTTGAGTGGGCTTTTTTATCTTACTTGCTGATGGAGCTATGGTCTTTTCGTGTGAGCATATTTATGCGCGTTGCTGCGTTTGCATAATTGCCATTTGTGGTACAAATATTATGGCTCTGCCCCGTATTATCAAGGGTTGTGGGTATGAGGTGAGTTCAATTTGCTTAATAATCAAGTTTCAAATAATGCAGTTTTTTGTAATAATACGGCGTTTTTTGAGCTTGCCGTATTAATTGAGAACTTATGAAAAAAATAATCACAATGGCCGTATTATCGGTGTTGCTGCTTGGTTGTAATGGAGGTGGTGATTCTTCGCCTGCGCCAGTACAGAGTAGTACGCAACAAGGCTATAAAACGCAACTGAAAGTTGATGATGCTGATCTGCAAGCGCTGCAGAATGTTAAGTATGCGTCAAATGATGGTGCTGGTTTTAGTACTCCGGAAAACTTTCAGAAGTAGGAATGACCATGAAAAAATTACTGTTTTGCGCAGTTTCCCTTGCTGTTGCGAATCAGGCGTTAGCTACGCCTCACCTTCAGGGGTACTACCAGGCTAAAGAGTTAGTGGGCTACACTGTAAATAAAATCCAGCAAAATAAAGCTGAATTTTTTATGCTCGATTACGCGTTAACACGTCCTGCCCAGTCTCAGGCTCAGCTTGTGGCTTATAACGATGCTCTTGGCTATTTTCAGGCGAAAAACAGTGGTGCGATAAGTGACGCACAGTTTATGCGTATTGCACAAAAAGTGAATTCGAATAGCCAGAGAGACGAGTACGTATGTCGTGTTGATGTTTCTGGGACAAAACTGGTTTATGTTGCTGATCCCGGTGAAGCGTGTAGTAGCAATTATGACAGCAAATCGATGGCAATGAGTCAGAAAGGCTCGAAACTTACTTTCTTCCGTCGCTGGGATTTTGATCCAACCCAATCACACTTTGACATTCAAAGTTACGATAAAGGTGCAGATAGCGAAACTTTGACGCTTGATTATGTGCTGAAGTATCAAGGGCGCTGGATTGGTAGTTCTGTACGCGTTATCAAGGGGCAAACGGCGTTATCTGCCGGTGGCATTGTTCCTACTTTTGATGTCGCTCAGTTCCAGTATTCCGGTCCGAAGTCAGGTATTGTGACAGGTGGTGAAAGCTTACTGTATTCAGATAAGCCTTATTTCATTACTGACAATACGAGTGATACTGCCGCAGATGGTTCTGCCTCACACCTCGCAAGTACTGTCTTCAATACCTTTGGCCTGATGGACGGTGAATACCGAGGTCGTAATGTTAACACCACAAAACCTGTTTATTGGGTTAGTCGTGACTATGTTAAACAGTACACATTGGAAAACAGTGATAAAGCATATTTCGTTTCTGATCCTCAGAGTTTTGTTATTGATACGTCAATGACTGGCCCGTCTGACAGTTGGGTGTGGCAGGATGAAACTAAATGGGATCCTGCTAAAGGTACCGATCAGGCAAGTGGTGGTGATTGGGTAAGCCATGCTTTCAATAATACTTATAACTTGACTGGGTTAAGCCCAAGCTTCTGTATGATTGAAGATATTGCCAAAGGCCGTCCGGTAACAGCTTATTATACAGCTGATGGCAAAGGAAGCTGGTTACCTTCAATTCATGATTGTAAAGCTGTTGATCCTGGCTACTACCCGAAAGTGTATACTCACGTCACAAATGGTAACGGTGAGAAGATTGATGTAACAACCCTGAAGAAGAGTGCGCAGGATATTATTTATGTTCGTAACCAGCACACGCAGGGTGGAGAAGATCTGATGACGTTAGATGATGTTAAGGCGATGCAGTCATCATTGCGTTATAAACATCTGAAAGCCGAGCTGGGTAAACGCCTGAGCTGGTCAAAACCTTACGATATTTTGCAATAAGCAGTTATTTAGTTTGAAAAGGGCGAGGAAGTTAACTCCTCGCCCTTTTTTATTCTCATCATGTCACAACAATTAATTGCTTATTTATTTTGGCGAGAAAATAAAAAGTAATTTTAAATTCATAGTATTACTCTGAATTTCGATGTTTTATTTCCCCTATCCATAATTGGTATTAGAGCCATTACTCGTTCATATAATTATTATTTAACGAATTGATTAATGGTTCATGCTTATATTTTGTTTTTCAATATATGTAAATTTATGATGAAATATTAATCGGGCTGGGTTATTGTTCGCAATATTGTGCTGTCACCTGAAGCTATATTATACAGTCTTCATTGGTTTCTCTTTCAGGCTAAAGCACTGTTATTAATAATTATATTACAATTGCGATTGGTAGAGGGTCGGAAGTTTAATGTTTAATCGTAAGTTAAAAGAAGAACTTAGGTGTAAGCAGGATGCTTTAACAAATTTGGAAGCGGTTATGGCATCAATAAATGACAGCATCGCAACCATTGAGTTTGATGTTCAGGGGAATATCTTAAATGCCAATTCTCTCTTTTTAAAAACAGCAGGATACACCTTTGACGAAGTGGTTGGAAAACACCACTCAGTGATGTGTTTCCCTTCGTATGCCAACTCCTCCGAGTATGAACAGTTTTGGAGTGATCTTCGTCAGGGACGCTCTGTCAAAGGAACTTTCGAACGCAAAAATAAAGCCGGAGAGACTCTGTGGCTTGAGGCGACATACTTTCCTGTCAAGGTGAATGGTCAGGTGAGCAAGGTGATGAAAATCGCCTCTGATGTGACTGGAAGCCACATCGACAGTATGGCCCAAGAGAGCGTGTTAAGTGCATTGGATCGCTCACAGGCAATCATTGAGTTTGATCCAAAAGGTAATATTATCACGGCGAATAAGAACTTCCTTTCTACTGTCGGTTATTCACTGGAACAAATTACTGGTCAGCATCACAGAATGTTTTGTGATGACACTTTTTATGCTGAAAATCCTTCATTTTGGCGAGATTTAGAAAGCGGCAACTTTAAATCAGGCCAGTTTTTAAGAAGAAATAACTACGGTGAAGCGGTTTGGTTGGAAGCAACTTATAACCCTATTATGGATGCTTCTGGTAACGTGGTTAAAGTTATTAAATTTGCTTCAGATATTACGAAACAAATTGAAAAAAGTGAGGCTGTTGCTCAGGCTTCGGATATTGCGTACAGCACATCAGTGGAAACGGCACAAATTGCGAAACAGGGTTCGGAATTACTTAATGATTCGGTTCAGGTTTCCATTGGGATCTCAGATAAAGTAAAAGAAACCTCAAATAAAATTCAATTGTTGAATACTAAATCTCAAAGTATTGAAGCAATTGTTTCTACTATCAAAGAAATTGCCGATCAAACGAACTTGTTGGCATTGAACGCCGCGATTGAAGCCGCTCGTGCCGGTGAACAAGGTCGAGGATTTGCGGTCGTAGCTGATGAGGTTCGTCAGCTGGCTTCCCGTACCAGCCAGTCAACCAGCGAGATTGCGAACGTTGTTCTGGACAATAAAAACCTGACCGACAGTGTAACCGTGGCGATGGATGAAGTTGCCAGGATCGCCAATGAGGGGATGAACAAGATCACTGAGGTATCTACCGTGATGGATGAGATCTACACGGGAGCTGAAAACGTATCGCAAACCGTGATGAACCTGTCAGAAACTTAATTTTGACCCGTTAATTGGGTTCTTCCATCTTCTTTACACCTCCCCCGGCTATAGGCCGGGGGAAGTGTTTATGAAATGGTGCTATACGTTGTTCTTCATTTTATCTTTTAGGCGGCGTGCATACTCTCTTAATTGTCTGGCGTTGTCTGCATGTTCATGATCACCACAGGTTTCATCCCCGAAGAATATATCGGGGCTGGAATAAATCGGCAGCTGAAGGTAATACACTGAACTCTGGCTCATTATCGTTCTGCGCCCTGCACAGTTGTAGCCTCTGGCATAAGCGTGAAGTTCGTTTTTGTGGGCGTCAGGTGTGTACTCTTCCAGGTACTTGCTCAGGCTGGAGTTCCATGATGTATCATCATGCCAAGCATTGGCGAGATGCCCCAGTTCATGTTCCAGCGTATATTTTTCTGCCTGATCACTCAGGATAAGAAATTGCGGATCCAGATAGACATCGGTTTTCCCCAGAATGTCATCCGGTAGATCGTCTACCACTAATGCATAATAGTGATTAGGTTTTTGTGTGATTTCTTTGATGATTGTCGGCTCAGTCACACGCAGTAACTGGTTTCGATATGAGGCTAAATCAGGATCGAAAGCCTGTATGGTCATATCCACCTGATACAGCTTTCCAGACTGTCTGCGCATCGGGACACAGGAGTTTTTCAGAGTCAGATTGGCAGTATGAATGCTGCTATTTATCATCTCCTTGATTTTGGACTCACCGTAAGCAGACCATACAGATTCAGATATAAAAAAGTCGACTACCGTATTCACGATTTCTTCATCCTGGCACTGTGGGAGCTTGAGGTCCTGTGCTTCTATTTTATAGAAAACAGGAAAGAGAGTGAGAGCAAACATTGCGGGAATAATCAGCTTTATCGGTGTGATTTTTATTGGTGGTATTCGGCTCATAGTTTTGTATATCAGTTAATCCCCGCTTCTATTCAAGCGGGGAATTGTTGTGGCTTTTCCGGTTTAGGACGTTTATCAGGCTTCACTCAGCAGGCTCACCTGCTTATCCAGTTTTTCTAGTAATACATCGCGTTTGAATGGTTTCGGAAGGTAATCATCCATTCCGCTGTCAAAGCACTTTTGAATATCATCGTCGAGGATAGACGCCGTCAGCGCGATGATGTGTTTGTGCGGGGTATGGTGAACGGCTTCGAATTGGCGTATGGCTTTTGTGGCTTCAAAGCCGTCGAGAACCGGCATCATGCAGTCCATCAGGATAAGGCTGATTGAGTCATGGTGTTTCTCATACAGTTCCACCGCTTCAAGGCCATTGTTGGCGATCAGATAATTAATACCGAGCCGTTTTAAGTTGATACAGACAACCTGCTGGTTCACTTTGTTATCTTCGACGATCAGAATTTGTTTGTCGCTTATCTGGTTTGGAGACGGAGAGACAGGGCGGCTTTGATAGTCATTACTGTATGCCGCTTTCAGCGTGTTATTAAGGCGCATGCCATATAACGGTGCTGTGATAAAAGCGGTGATATTGTCTGAGTGAATGTCGACTTTAGCGCTGTTATGGCGGATATAGATTAGCTTGTTGTTTGGAAAATCTGTCTCAGCCGTATGAAGCGTTATCGGATCATCAATAAGCAGCAGGTTGTTACCTGCTCGTTGACGAGTTAATTCATTTCGGTCGCGGATCAGATCTAATTGATAACCGAACCGCTGAAGCTCTGCTATCAGTAATGTATCGGGGTGTTCAGCACAGTAAGTGACAGCAATATTATTTTCTTGAATGAGCTGCTGTTCATCATGGTTAAATTCGATTTCAAAATAGAACTGGCTACCTTGGTTTTTAGCTGATTTCAGCTCAATATGGCTGCCCATTAACGCCACCATTTTTGATGAGATGGCAAGGCCTAGACCTGTTCCTCCGTACTGTACCGATGTGTCAGCATTTTCCTGTTTGAACTCATCAAAAATATGAGCCTGCTTGTCTTCATCAATGCCGATGCCAGTGTCAGTAACGGCAAAATACAGGATGGCGGATGAAGCCGATTGTGCGGTGAGCCTGCCTGTAAAGGTGATGGTACCTTGTTCTGTAAATTTAATGGCGTTAGATGCCAGATTCATTAATACCTGGCGAACTTTTTGTTCATCAGCCTTGATGTAGTCGGGGATTGAATGATCAAGCTCAACAACGATCTCAATGCCTTTTTGCTGGGCTTTGGGGGCAATTAATGCTGCGGTATCAAACAGCACTTCTTTGATCGCACAGGTATGAGGACAAATTTCCAGGTGGCCGGACTCGATTTTGGATAAATCCAGGATATCGTTAATCAGCATCAGCAGGGTTTGCGATGAGGCATTGATTGTAGACAGATAATCTTTCTGAATGGCGGTCAGCTTAGAATCCGACAATATTTCAGTCATACCTAAGATGCCGTTAAGTGGTGTCCGGATTTCATGGGACATATTGGCAAGGAAGGCACTTTTAGCTTTATTCGCTTGCCGTTCTTGTTCTCGAGCTCTGATGAGTTGTCGTTCAAGTTTTCCTGTTCTGCGAACAACATACAGAAGTACCGCAATTACGGCTAAACAAAGCATTACACCGGCTAAAAGTCGGTAAAATTCATAAATCGTCAACTCTTCATCGATAATTTCCGGGATCTCTGAGAAAAGCGTATTTAGTTTATTTTCTAATACATGGATTGTGTCTCTTAAATCCCCCAATTTCCCTTCATCGTAGTGGTAGCCAAAGCTCTTCCAGGCACGCTGAAGTTCATAGAAAGCCAATTCAAACTTATTAAAAGCTTGTAGCAGGGAAGGTGAGTTCGAATTATTAGTGATTTCCGTTCTTACCTGGCTCAGATTGGTATTGATGTTTTGCTGTACCTTCTCGTCAAAATCAGAGAAGAAGTGATACATCAAATCCTTGGTTTTCAGCGTTAGTTCATCAAGGCGTGGGTTGTTCGCCTGAATAACTGCCTCTTCCAGAATGAGAGACTTATCTTTGAGTTTATCGATGAGCCCGTCGTGCCCGCCTTCACCATGAATGAGTAAAACAACTTTACTCAGTGCTATGAATTTCTGGTAATAGTCATCAACGGAAGCCAGGGTTACTTGTGGCTCGTAGTCGGCATCAATGCTGTGTGTTTGTATCGCAGAATTTATTGCGTTGAGGCTATCTATAACATGGACATAGTCATCTTCCATTTTGACTTTATATTGCGAATCAACCCGGGCTATGAAGTCTTTTTCATTGCGGCGCATCATCAGCATTTCATTGGATGCTGTAAGGATCTCGGCTTGTAAAGACATCAGCTTCGCCCGGTTAGCATCCAGAGTATGCTCGGTATAAAAAAAAGTGCTCAGAAAGATTAAAATTGCGGTAGCACCGTATGTGATGAGACGTTTGATGGAGCGGGTGTGAATAAACTGATGATTCTGCATTGAAATCCATTTCCTTTTTGAATCCGCTTGGCGACAGAAGCGCACTGTTGTACTTAAAGCCAATCCGAAAGCAAAGGCTTGTGAACATACCTGCGAATACACCAAACACATTACTGGCGTTGCTTTTATTAATTGTGATTGTACGGTCGTGCTTAATGTTTGTATGTTAAACAGGTTGCATTGTTTGGATGCAATTGTCTTTCGGTTCAACGCTTCTGAGACGGAAATAGAGGCTATCGTTAATAATGGATTAGCAGAATCAGATGTGTTTAATTTATTAGTAACCCTACAATGACGCCCAGTGCAAATATGGCGAATGTTCTTCCTGTTGTTACTTTATTTTCTTTAGGTTTTACCGGGACCAGATACTCAGGCTCAATAAGGAGCTGTTTTGCATTTAAGGTATAAAATACGTAGTCTGCTGGATTCATCGTCATCTCCTGTTTATTTCTCACTCGACATCGTTATTATTGAGTCATAAACAGGAAGTAAGAATGACATGTTAGAAAAAAAGAGTTCATCTTTTATCAGCCTTGTCCATCTGCAAAGGTTGAAGCAGCTGTGTGACCACTATCCCCTTGGTCAGGCAAGCAAAACGGATGTGGCGAGCCTTGCCTTTCAGCTTAATTGTTCGGATCGCAATATAGCTAAGCTGGTGAAAACCCTGATGGCGATTGGATGGTTGGAGTGGAAAGCCGGGCGCGGGCGGGGCAATAAATCCGAGTTAACACTGAAGCTCAGTTTTGAGCAGGCGTTGCTGCAATGCCTTGAGTCTTATTGTCGCAAAGGCGAGCTTAGCGAAGCGTTACGCTATGCTGAGCACTTTGATTTCACCGAGCAGTTTCACTCCCGTTTGCCAGAGTGGCTGAATGAAGCACAGGACTCACTGAAACAACAGAACGTACTGGTGACGCTTGTTCCTTATGAATTTCCGAAATGCCATCCACTCTGGACATACAGTTCATCTTCACGGCTTTATATCAATGCTGTCTATGACACCTTGTTTGTTTATGACAAGGTGAGTAAAAAGCTGCTATCAAGCTTGGTTCATCATTATGAGTTTCGTGATCATGAGCTGTGGCTGAGGCTCCGACCTGATGTGTTTTTCCATAACGGAGACTTACTGACACCGCAGCATGTTGCAGAAACTATTAGGTTGCGACAGACAACGGATAATCCGTACCGGTTACTCTACCGTCATATCACTGATATCAGGACTCAGGGCAATTGGGTGGTACTGAGCCTTTCTCACCCGCATCCGATTATCCTGCATGTGCTGGCTGAAAATCACAGTGCAATTTTTCATCCTTTTGACAAAGCTGAGCTGCCTTCTGGCACAGGCCCGTATAAGTTTGGCTCGGTTGATAACTGGCACTGGACGTTGACCAAAAACCATCAGTACTTCGGAATGCCGGGTTTGATAGAAAAGGCCGAGTTCTGGACCAGTGATTCGGTGGAGGAGGGCTTAATCCAAAGCC
The DNA here is from genome assembly GCF_000331515.1 of Photobacterium marinum. GTDB lineage: Bacteria > Pseudomonadota > Gammaproteobacteria > Enterobacterales > Vibrionaceae > Photobacterium > Photobacterium marinum. Next base: position 70,862 of record NZ_AMZO01000006.1, on the reverse strand, counting down.
ACATTATCCAGCATAAGGTTGATGTGGGAAACGACACCGGTAAACAGCTTAAAGCCGGTTGTGAAGTTCTGGAATTTATTGATAGTCCTAATGGATTGAGTCTGCCGGAGAGGACCTGGATAGCTCATCATGCCAGGCAGTTTGTGCGAGAGTTAAATTCGGATTCTCTGCCTATTGCCGATACGCTGCTTGAGTGCCATCAAGCCAATGGCTTCCATTTGTTTCAAACTGAAATGTGCCCACCGAAGCGTAAGATCAGGGTATGGGTTGAAGCTTGTAATCCGAAGGCCAGCGAGATGCTTTTTTCCTACCTGTCGTCATTAGGTGTGGAATTTGAGTTGTTGGAGAAAGCACATCGTAAGGAACGCTTTTCCCCGCCGTTTGAAAATATTGATGTGATTATTCGCGGTTATGTCTTCAATGATGATTTGGCCTTCTGTTATTACAGCTGGCTGATATCCAGCGCCACTTTTAAACTATGTCTGACCGAAAGTCAGCGGCAAAATCTGTTGGAGTTCATTGATTTCACAATCTTATCCAGCGAAAGCAGCGATGATTTTCTCCACAAGCTTTACCGTTGTGAGGACTGGATGGTTCAGCAGTGTGCTTTTGTCCCTCTGTGGCGAGAGTTTTCTAGTTATGATTTCTCTGACACTCTTCAGGGGGTTGAAGTCGACAACATGGGGGTTCTGACGTTGAAGAAGATCTGGTTTGATGATTGAGGCTAACACGGGATAACAAAAAGCTGAACTTCATTGAGTTCAGCTTTTTTGTGGTTCGGCTCTTTGCCGGTTACCAAAGTAGCCTAGCCCGTAATCCTGCAATCCAGATTTGATTTTCGTCCGGGTTTAGTGCGGGCTCCTGAATTAACTGGATGTCAGGTGTCAGTTCAAAGTAAGGCGTTAACTTCATCAGGTAAAACATTTCAAATGTATATTGATTGCTACCCGTATCAGCCCAGTTGACGGCAAAGCCGAAGTTATTATCGGCTGCTCCTAAGCCGTAATAAGAAAAACCTGTGCTGAGTGATTCCGTAATACCTAATAAACTACCTTCATGTGCATAGCCGTAACGTAAAAAAGGCATCCAACGGCCCATCATCTTTGAAACAGAAATATTGAAGCCCTTGTCTTCAGCCTGGTTGAGGAAGTCACTCTGATCTGAATCCCATAAAGTCAGGTGTATATTGTCTGAGTAGATTTGTTCCTGAGAGGATGTCCAGCCAAATTCGATACTCTTAAAATAGTGAGATTTGCTGAAAAAGTTGTCTGCACTTTTAAATGGTTCGGTCGGGTCTGCTTCTATGTCGCTGATGCCTGCGATCATGAAGAAGTTTTCAGTCAGCATATGTCCTAAAGCTAGGCCAAAGGTTGCGTCATTCGGAAGCGCTATGGTGTTAGTACCGGTACTGAACGCAAGGTTCATAAAACCTGTCCATGGGCTTGCTGCGGCATAGACGTCAACATAATCGGTAACATCCATAAATCCGGCAATTAAAGTTCCCTTACCTTCACTTAGCTTTTGTCGCCAGTAAAGATTCGTGAGTCTGCCTTTTTCGTCACTGAACGGTGGTGCTATCAGGCCCAGGCCTCCGGTTCCGAACTCAAAGTTTTTAACTGAAGAGTCTGTATAGCTGTGTCTGTGTTCAACCTTCCAGACTAAAGCCCCTATATTGTTTTCGTTTCGGTTGTAAGCCAACCAGGAACCGTAGAAACGTAACATACCGCTTGCCGCTTGTTTGTCTGAACCTTGAAGCGCGTTGCTTGCGGCTACACCTACCGAAGAGTAATCAAAAGCAATATCAACACCTTTAGCTGCCAAGCTTTCTTTTAGAGGTTCAGTTCTGTCAGCATTGTCAGAGCTGATGCGGTTTTCTACAGCACCGGGGCCGCCAAAGTTTGCTTCCTTTGCATAAGAAGCTGAAAAGAAGCAAAGAGAAATACAACAGTAGGAAGCAATTATCTGATGTTTGAAGAAACCCATAGTTCTTCCTTATCTTAACGTCGCGGAACCACTAAATTAGTGGGCCCGCGATGCTATTGGCTAGAGGGAATTCTTATGAATACTTCCGTCTTTGATGATCACTTTAAATTTATCTTTGTAATCGTTAAGAATGGTGATGTCTTGTAGCGGGTTTCCGTCAATAAGCACAACATCTGCATACGCACCGGGTTCAATTACCCCCAGTTTTCCGTATTTGTAAGGGTTCATTTCACCTGACCAGCTAAGTACTTCTGCTGCGTTGGACGTTCCCATCTTCATGATTTCATAAGGGGTAAAACCGACTTTTGACATCCAGACCATGTTATCCGCTTGCCGGGTGTTATAAGACGGGCCAAACATGTCACCACCGGTCACAATTAATAACTGCTGTTCTCTTGCCCATCCAAACATTTGCTTCGCCCCTTTATTAACTAATGCGGCTTTGGCTTTCTGCATCGGACTAAAGAAGGTGATTTTTTCCGGTTCGGCAAAAGCTTCCAGTGACATAACGGCCTGAGCTGAAAGGGCGACGCCTTCTTCTTTCATCCGTTTAATTGTGTCTTCGGAGACCAGGAAGTTATGCTCGATGACTTTAACTCCGGCATCAATTGCACGATTCACTGAGCGATCATGGTAGGCGTGAGCCATGACGTATGTACCGTAGTCTTCAGCCACTTCTACTATTGTTTTCATTTCATCCAGTGAAAGCTGTGTCATGTGGATTGGGTCAAATTCACTGGCAACACCACCACCAGCCATGATCTTTATTTGAGTTGCTCCGGCACGCAGGTTCTGACGTGCGGCTCTGCGTGATTCGGTTACACCATCGACAATATAGCCAAAACCGTGACGTTCAAGATCATCAACCCTTCCCGGTATATCATTAAAACTGCCTGTATCGGCATGTCCGCCGGTTTGACTGAGAAAACCGCCAGAGGGGAACAGCCTAGGGCCTTCTAACAAACCATTGTTGATGGCCTTCGCGATACCCAGAATGTTACAACCTGCATCTCTGGCTGTAGTAAATCCCTGGTCAAGGTATTGCATCATGGATTTGTGTGCCCGAGCCCCCATTGCCATTTGATCGTAATCGTCACGACCAACCAGCATCCCTTCCTGAATGCAGAAATGCGCGTGCATATCAATTAACCCGGGTATTAAAGTCATACCGTTGCCGTTTATTATTAATGCATCTTTGCTGACATCTGTTTCTTGGCCAACGGCTGTGATCATGTTGTCTTCTATAAGGACATTTATACCTTGAAGAAGCTTCTCATTTGTACCGTCAAATACGTTGACGTCTTTGAATAATATTTGCTTTGTTTCTTTTTCAACGGCGAAGCTTTGTTGACTGATTAGTATTGCCAGTGTAATCGCCAGCGTTTTCACGACCTTCATCATTGCTCAGTGCCTTATTAATTATTGATACTATTGAATGGTAGAAGAGTTGATATGTTATTCGACATTCATGTCTGTGAATCTATATCCTTAAAATTCATATGGATACGGATTTTATTTATTACTAATAATCAACTTAGTACACCTGTTGTAGCGACGCCAATAGGGCAATGCTGCTATTTCGAGACAAAGGTTTTAACCTTGAACCGAATCTTGAAAGCGAGAAGATGTGTGTTGACCTTCCCCTGACCGGAAGCTTTAGGCTCGATAAAAGAGAGTGATAACAGGAAGTGAAAATGGGGTGTTGTAATCAGGCGCCAGTCGGCGGTAGCAAAAACATGAGCGTGCTGGTAAAAGGCATTGTTGTGCTTGCAGTAGCCATTTTGATGCTGGTGGTGTTGTTTGGATGAGTCAATAAGGATGTTGATTGTTCTCTAATGGGCCGGGCCATAAGTTTAACTCAATGATAATAAATAATATTTGATGGCTTATGCATTTCATGCATAGAAAAAATGAAAACCATTCATTTTACTCATTAATCTATTTTTCATATTATTTTGCCAACCCAAAATGATAGCGAAATTAAACGCGATCTCTTTAATTAACCACTTGCCTGGTCTTTTTATAATGTTTGTTTTTTGATGATGATAAATTATATGCTCATATTTGTTGTTTATTGTATTAATTGAATCACAGGCAAATGTAAGTATTTAACTTATCAAGAAATACATTATTAAATATAAGGGATGACGCTATCTTAATTTTTTATTTTTAGTAGATGATTATAGATATAACTCTTATTAATGAGGTGTTAAATGACAATTCCAACAACTCAAATGCTTCAGGCCTGGGAAGGCTTTACAGCAGGAGATTGGCAAACAGAAGTTAAAACTCGGGACTTCATTCAAGCCAACTACACGCCTTATGAAGGTGACGAATCATTTCTTGCTGAAGCCACTGAAGCGACGACAACACTTTGGAATAATGTCTTAGAAGGGATCAAAGAAGAAAGCCGCACCCACGCACCTGTTGATTTTGATACAGCCATGCCTTCAACCATCATTTCTCATGATGCTGGCTATATCAATAAAGAGCTGGAAACAATAGTTGGCCTGCAAACGGATAAACCACTAAAGCGCGCTATTATTGCCAATGGTGGTATTCGGATGGTGAAAAAATCATGTGAAGTATACGGGCGTGAATTAGAACCAGAGGTAGAAAAAACCTTCACTGAATATCGTAAGACCCATAATCAAGTATGTTTTGATCTCTACACCAAAGATATTTTGGCTTGCCGCAGATCCGGCATCATCACCGGTTTGCCTGATGCTTATGGCCGTGGGCGAATTATCGGCGACTACCGCCGTCTGGCTCTTTACGGTATCGATTTTCTTAAAGCAGATAAACAAGAGAAGCTCAAATCAACACAGGCTTTCTTGGAACAAGGCCATGATCTGGAAAAAACACTTCGCTTGCGAGAAGAGCTGACGGATCAGATCCAGGCACTGGAAGATATCCGTACTATGGGTCTGAAGTATGGCATTGATATGTCTGGCCCGGCACGTACAGCTAAAGAAGCCATTCAGTTTACCTATTTCGGTTACCTTGCTGCTGTGAAATCACAGAATGGTGCGGCAATGTCGCTTGGCCGTACCTCAACTTTCCTTGATGTATATATTGAGCGAGATTTGGCTAATGGCGAGATAACCGAAACTCAAGCTCAAGAGCTGATCGACCATTTCATTATGAAGCTGCGCATGGTTCGGTTCCTGCGTACTCCTGAGTACGATTCACTATTCTCCGGCGATCCTATCTGGGCGACTGAAGCTATGGCTGGTATGGGAGTTGATGGTCGTACTCTGGTTACTAAAACAACATTCCGTTACCTGCACACACTGGATAACATGGGTCCGGCACCAGAGCCAAATATGACAATTCTCTGGTCGGAACAATTGCCAGAAGCATTTAAGAAATATGCGGCTAAAGTGTCTATCGATACATCATCGGTTCAGTATGAAAATGATGACTTGATGCGCCCTGATTTCAACAATGATGACTATGCGATTGCTTGTTGTGTCAGTCCTCAGGTAGTTGGTAAGCACATGCAGTTCTTTGGTGCGCGTGCCAACTTGGCCAAGGCTCTGCTTTACACAATCAATGGTGGTGTTGATGAAAAACTGAAAATTCAGGTCGGGCCGAAGCAAGCACCAGTTGCCGATGAAGTTTTGGATTTTGACCGCCTGATGCCGCGCTTTGATGAAGTTCTGGACTGGCTTGCGACTCAGTATGTGACTGCATTGAACATTATCCATTACTCTCATGATCGCTATAGCTATGAAGCTTCTCTGATGGCACTGATGGATCGTGACGTTTACCGCACTATGGCTTGCGGTATTGCGGGACTGTCTGTTGTTGCTGATTCACTGGCGGCGATTAAGTTTGCGCAAGTGAAGCCTATTCGTGATGAAGATGGTCTGGCGATTGATTTTGAAATTGAGGGCGATTATCCGAAATTCGGTAATAATGATGCCCGCGTCGACGATATTGCATGTGATCTTGTGGAGCGTTTTATGAAAAAGATCCAGAAGATGCATACCTACCGTGACGCGACACCCACTCAGTCTGTTTTGACCATCACCTCGAATGTTGTGTACGGCAAAAAAACAGGTAACACGCCAGATGGTCGTCGGGCAGGTATGCCGTTCGGGCCTGGTGCAAACCCAATGCACGGCCGTGATCAGAACGGTGCAGTTGCGTCACTGACATCGGTTTCGAAACTGCCGTTTGCTTATGCGAAAGATGGTATTTCTTATACTTTCTCAATCGTACCAAATGCGTTGGGTAAGGATAAAGATACTCAGAAGCAAAACCTTGCTGCGTTGATGGATGGTTATTTCCATCATGAAGCAGGTGAAAACGGTATTAATGTGGAAGGTGGTCAGCACCTGAACGTTAATGTTATGAACAGAGAAATGCTGCTTGATGCGGTTGAGCATCCTGAAAAATACCCGCAGTTAACGATCCGAGTATCAGGTTATGCAGTTCGCTTTAACTCTCTTACCAAAGAGCAGCAACAAGATGTGATTACCCGTACATTTACTGAGAAAATGTAGCTGTCAGCTTAATTCTGCCGATACGAAACTTAAACTTATTTATTATTCTACCTACCTTTGGGCCTGCTTCTGCGCAGGCCTTTTTTATCTATAAAATTTACTCCTCAATACCATCGAAAGCGTGAATTGAAGTGATGGGTTATTCGCATAAGAATCTCTGAACAATACTTATATTTCAGAGAACAAAGGGATGAAAAAACACTTCGAACTTATCGATAAGTCCACTTTTTTTGGGGCTCTCGGTTTGTTATTTTCCGTTATTTTTCCTCTGATCTTTTGGCCAGAAGAAGGGGCCAGATGGATAGACAGTGCGAAAACCTTTATGACCGACAAACTCGGTTTTCTGTATTTGGTGCTCGGTATTGCCGCGTTCTTTTTCATGGTTTATATCATTTTTAGTGACATCGGCCAGATCAAGCTAGGAGATACTGATGAGAAACCTGAGTTTGCGACGGCTTCATGGGCTGCCATGCTGTTTTGTGGCGGTATCGGAGCCAGTATTCTGTACTGGGGTACTATTGAGTGGGCGTACTATTATCAAAATCCGCCATTCCAGTTAGAGGCCGGAAGTGAAGAAGCAATCCGTTGGGCTGCCACTTACGGTATTTTTCACTGGGGACCGGTGGCTTGGTCAATTTACTTGATCCCTGCGCTGCCTATCGCGTATTTCTTTTATGTTCGTAAACAGCCGGTATTGAAAGTGTCGTCGGCACTGATGCCTGTGATTGGTGAGGCCCGTAGCCACGGCAGACTGGGCAAATTTATTGATGTTTTGTTTATTTTTGGTCTGCTTGGTGGGGCAGCAACAACATTGGGTCTGGCTGCTCCGCTTATCAACGAAGGCATCAGCTACTTGTTTGGCATTCCGTCAACGACAGTTACCCAAATTGGCGTGTTACTGCTTTGTACCATTTTGTTTGCCTATTCTTCCTACAAAGGCATGGATGAGGGCATCAAGGTACTGAGCAACATTAATTTCTGGGGGGCTCTGGCTCTGCTTGCCTTTATTTTATTGGCAGGCCCTACACTGTTTATGCTGGAAACCGGTTTGGATTCCATTGGACGAATGTTGTCGAATTTCTTTGTGATGGCGACATGGGCAGAGCCGTTCGGCGGCTATGGCACTTTTGAGGATACACACTTCCCTCAAGACTGGACGATCTTCTATTGGGCATGGTGGCTGGTGTTTGCTCCAAGCATGGGGTTGTTCGTTGCTCGTATCTCGCGTGGTCGTACTATCCGGCAGATGGTGTCTGGTTCCATTTTCTTTGGGTCATTGGGATGTGCGCTCTACTTTATGATTCTGGGGAACTTTGGTTTGTCACTTCAGTTGTCTGGTCAGCTTGATGTGATTTCGATTCTGAATAAGCAAGGGGCAACAGTTGCGATCTTTTCGATTCTTGAGCAGTTGCCAATGAGCACTATGGTTATTGCCGTCTTCACCATTTTGTGCATCATATTTACAGCAACTACGTTTGATTCGATCTCATTCATTTTGGCTTCAGTTGTGCAGAATAATGTGACGGAAGATCCGTTGCGCTGGAATCGTCTGTTCTGGGCAATTACCCTCTCGTTTATGCCATCGGTATTAATGTTCATGGGAGGGCTGGCAACATTGCAAACAGCAGCCATTGTCGGCGGTCTGCCGCTCTTGGTTATTGCTGTAATGCTGATGATATCAGGTGTGAAAGCCGCGACTCTCGATTTATCCCATCAGGAGGGATATGAAGATCCGGTTATTAATATCGAGGAATTTCCGGATGTTGATCCCTGGTCCCGTGAAGGAGTGGCAATGGCAAGATTTGAGCGTTTAAAAGATGAAGCGATTGCAGCCGCCGACAAAGAGCGAGAAAAGCTCAATGCCGTATGGCAGCTTAAGAAAGCGATCCGGGCCGAGGCATTAGCGCGCGGTGAAACCGGAATGGAGCTTGGTGATGCCCCTCAGGAACAGATCAATGAAATCAAGCAATTAACTGATGAAGCTATTGCCGCACGGGAGCATAAACTGCAGGTGTCTGAAGCTGCGCAGCAGGCCCGTATCGAATTTGATGAATTGATGCGTGAAAAGCAACGGCTTGAAGAGAATGCATCGGTTGAGATGGCAAAATAAATAACTGTCGATATTGAGAAAATTATAGCCATATACAAAAAGGACAAGCTCCGAAGCTTGTCCTTTTAACTTTGAGCGAACCAGTCATTAACTCAGAATTGGTTCAAATTAGTTCTCGTCCTGCTTTAGCGTGGAGCAAAGCTGGGTAAACGGCGTGATGTTGGCTTTTGCTTCCCGGCTTGCCAGTTCAGGATCGCCGCTGCAAATGGCATTGATCATCGCTTCGTGGCTCAGCCCGCTTTGCGATAAATCATAATTCTGATGCGTCATGCTAAGGTAGCTTTGCAGCTGGTTGGCAATTTGACCGTAGATCTTTTCCATCCGCATACTTTTGCTGGCTTCGACAATCTTTCGGTGCAGGTGGAAATCGGCATCGCTAATCGCTTTGATATCTGTCGGGTTCTGCTCGCATAGTTGGCAGTAGTCGTCATATAGTGCGCGAAGGTTTTGTTTGTCTTGATCCGACGCTTTTTCTGCTGCCATTGCTGCTGCCTGGCTTTCCAGGGCAACCCGCAGGTTATACAGTTCCCACAGGTCATCCTCGTTAAGCGAGATCACCTGCCAGCCCGCATAAGGTTTAAGTGTTACCAGGCCCTCATGTGATAGCGAGTTCAGGGCCATTCGAATTGTACTGCGCGACAGCTCAAGATCTTTTGCCAGTGTACTTTCAACAATTTTCTCTCCCTGAGCCATCTCACCACTGATGATTTTATGCCGTAGGTACTCTGTCGCTTGTTCTTCCAGGCTCTGCTTATTGATTTTCATCATTACTCATTGATCTTTATGACTTTTACTAGCCACAGCCGTTTGTTTGCCTGGCTGCGGCATTGTTGTCGCCAATAACTCGTGAATGCCCCTAATCATATCAGAAACCGGATTTGTGCAGCAGTTGTCGGAGGTGAAAACTCCGGCAAATGACACGAATTCCCTGCCAATAGCTCCTCAAATAGTTTGCTTGATCTCACAGTTTTGGACTGATCCAAGGATCAAGTATCGACGATCTTGATTCTGATCAATTCTCCATAGCTCAATGATTGTATAACTGCCGATTGTCATACAATCGACAATAACTAATAAAATAATTGAGGCAAGCAATGTTAAAAGCAATCCGTCTCTCAGCATCCGACAACGTCGCGACTCTGCTGGGAGATTTAAATAAAGGTGAAGAGGTAGAAATTATCTCGGCAGAAAACCAGTCTGTCGCGAAGGTAGTGGCACTTCAGAACATTCCGTTTGGTAACAAGATCGCGCTGGGTGAAATCGCAATCGGCGCAGATATTACTAAGGCGGGTTACCCGGTGGGCAAAGCGGTGAAAACCATTCCTCATGGTCAGTTGGTGCATGTGCAGAACGTACGTAGTGCACGGCTGGATATCCCTGAAAACATCATTCAGGAAATCATCAACCAAATGAACATTGAGGAATAAGCATGAAAACGTTTAAAGGTTTTGCCCGTCCGGATGGCAGTGTTGGTATTCGTAACCATGTTCTGATCATGGCTGTGGATGAGTGCGCTGAAGGTATTGCACGTGCCATTGCCGATAAGATCAGCAATGCCGTTGTTGTGACCAACTACAACACCTGTATGTACGGCGGTAATGAAGAAATGATTAACACCATGACCCAGTCTGGCATTAACCCGAACGTGGCGGGTGCGCTGGTACTGGCAATGGGTTGCGGCAGCATCGATCCTGAAATCGTTTCGGCACCGATTCGTGCCACTGGTCGTCCTGCTTACTCCCTGACTTGCGTGAAGCAAAAAGGGACACGTGCGACTATTCAGGAAGGTCTGGAACTGGCGAAACAGCTGGAAGCTTATGCTGCCGGCGTTGAGCGTGTTGATACGCCAGTGTCTGAGCTGATTGTCGGTGTGAAGTGTGGTGGCTCAGATACCAGCTCCGGTATTGCTTCAAACCCGAGTGTCGGTCGTGCGGTTGATATGATGGTCGAAGACGGCATGACGGCGGTTGCCGGTGAGCTGATCGAGCTGATTGGCTGTGAAGATATCCTGCGTGAGCGTGCGGTATCTGAAGAAGTGGCCGACAAAATTGTTCGCCTGATTGAAGAGGAAGAAAAGCGCTGGCATATCGAAGGTGCTGATGTTGAAACCATGAGTATCGGTAACAGCGTAGGTGGTTTGACGACACTGGAAGAAAAATCGCTGGGCGCACTGCACAAAACAGGCACTTGCGCTATTCAGGACGTGTTGCAAATTAACAACAGCGGTCACCTGAAACCAACTAAACCGGGTATGTACCTGTCGGAAGTCACTCATTTGTGTGGCGGTGCCGGTATGCATTTTGCGGCGCTGGGCACTCACATGGTGTTGTGGACTACAGGTGGCGCGGGCTTTAACAACGCCATTGTGCCGGTGATCCGCGTCAGTGGTAACCAGCATCTTATCAATGAAGATATCGATATTGATGCGACAGGCATTATGCGAGCTGAAGAAGGTATCGACAGCGTGGCGAACCGTATTGTCGATAAGGTCAATGCGGTAGCGAATGGTGAACAGACCAACATTGAAGAGATTGGTTATGCCTACTGCAGTCTGTATCAGAAAGATCAGCGTCTGGAACGTCTGCTGTCGATTGAGCCGATTCCGGTTTTCTGCGGTTAATAAACAATAGTGATAAGGGAGTATGTGAGATGACAAGGTCTGAGGCTTCTGGCCTGTTAATGGCGATCTTTTGCGCTATTGTTTGGGGGGCATCGTTCCCGTTCTCGGCGGTACTGGCAGGAAAAATGGATCCTGTCGTGTTTGCGATTGTCCGCTATGGTATGGCGACTGTCGGTTTGTCGGTGTTTTTCCTGTTACAGAAGAAAAAATACTGGCTGGCAGTGAAAGATATGCCGCTGATGGCGCTTGCCGGTGTTGCCGGTCAGGCAGTATTTTTTTACACCTCATTGCTGGCACTGGAATATATTTCTGCGGCAGAAGTGGGTGTTATCAACGGGATGATCCCGATCTTCACTTTGTTGGTCGGTATTCCTATTTACCGTAAGCTACCAACCGGTATCCAGACATTCGCGGTTATTGTGTCTTTTATTGGTGCATTTTGTATCGCGTTCGATCCTAGCAACAAATTCAGTGGAATTAATGTCGGTCACTTCTATATGGTGATTGGTGTGCTGGGCTTCATTGTGATGTGTTTTGCCAACAAGAGCTTTGCCGATCGTTATGACGGATTGTCGACAATGCTGTACCAGTTCTTCTTCGCGACTATTGCGTTGCTGGTGGTGCTGGCCGTTCAGGGACTGGATATGACTGAAGCGGTAGTCATTTTTGATAACGGTTATTACTTGTTCTGTGCGCTGATGCTGGGCTTGGTGTGTTCAGGTATTGCCTACGTGCTTTACTTCTATTCGCTGAAACTGACCGGGGTAGAGCGTGCCAACATGGTACAAAACCTGATCCCGTTGTCGGCCTTTGTACTATCGATTTTCATGCTGGATGAGCAGGTGACGGCGCAGAAAGTACTGGGTATCGTGCTGGTGATCGGCTCTTTGTTCCTGTTTGACATGAAATGGGAAACCATCAAACAGCGCTTTGGTAAAGAAGCTCGGATTTGAGTTATCTCGTCATAAAGGAAATATAGAAAAGCCGCAGGTGTAAGCCTGCGGCTTTTTGTTGTCCCTTAACCATCGCCGATGGCGGTGATGATTGCTTTATTACCACTTTTTTAGTGAAGAACTGTTAGTTCCCCCAGATAGCATTCACTAATTCAGGGTGATCGATAAACGGGTTACGGTTGCCCTGGAATTCAAATACAGCCTGGTTGCGGTCGATTTCTTTCTGGCTCACCGGATCATTCTGGTGCCAGCGTTTGAGCATGTTCAGCATCCATGGTTCGAATACAGTGGAGTTTGTACCATCCAGCACGGCATCTGAATTGGCGCTGTTACCTTCCCACGATGCAATTTCATTTTCATAACGTGTCGCCATGTAGAAGTAGGCACGGGCAAAGTCACCTTTAAACTCATTAATCGGTTCGAAAACCGTACCTGAATAGCCCAGTCCTGCACGGGCCGCGCCCAGTTTAGAACCGTTGCTTGAGGTGTAAGAGGCTGAACCGACTTCACCGAAAGGCCAGTTGCTGCGTTTGGAATTAACGTAACCGTCGGTGGCAAACAGGTGGTGACCGTCTGAGTTCATTGGCTCAACTTTGCCGCCGAACCAACTTTTCGGGAAGGAATGTTCACGGTTGTAGCAGTCGCCTTCGCGCTTGTACTGGCCACACTGATCAGACACTTTGGTGAAGTTTGGCATATCTGTTCCGGATGGTTTTTCGGAATACATATCCAGGATTGAGCCGTCTTTTTCGTAGTAAAGATCAAGGTCGGCCACTTTCGCCAGATCCCAGATTGCACCGTAACCACGGCTGTTGTGGTTGTTGATGATGTTATAAAGCGCCGTTTTCAATGCGAAACCGTTTTTGCCTTCAGCCGCTTTATAGTAGTCACCGACGACAGGTGGTTCTGTTGGCGTGGTTGTGCTTGTATCACCGATGGTGAAGTTGAATGACTGGCTGTCATGGAATTCGCCGCCCGAAGCCAGCGTTTTGCCTTCAGCTTCAAGCTTGAAGGACCCGTTGCCTGAACTGCAGCAGATCCCGTCGCCGTATGAGTCGTTGATTTTGAAGGTGTAATCACCATCAGTCAGACATATCTCTTTCGTGTAGGTGGTCGAGTTATCGAGGTTTTTCCCTTCAAACAAGTTTTCTCCGGCTTTGTTTGTCAGCAGCCAGGTGGTTTCTGATGCGAACTGATCTGTTACCAGCGTCAGTGTTGCCGTGGTGTCTTTGCAACTGACCGGCGGTGGTGTTGTATTGCCGCTGTTTTCTGCCGGGCGGAAGTTATCGACATAAACGACTTCCGAACCGTCAAAGCCGGAGACATCATAGAAACGCAGTCCGACACGGATATCTTTGGTAGAGGTTGCCGTGTAAGTGTGGCTGATTTCCTGCCACTGGTTGGTTTTAGACGGAGCTGAATAAAGCTGGTAACCATCGACATACAAGCGGGCTTTTACATGGCCTTCGGTGTGGAAAAGGGATACGGCGAAATGATAGGTTTTGCCCTGCTCAACACGGATGGTCTGTAAGAAGTCAGTATTGCTTTGTGAGCCGGTGTTAACCGTCACTTCTGCCGCCAGGGAACCGCTTTGTGCCTGAGTGGATGAAGGAGAAACACTGATGCCCGAGTCAATGACACTCCAGCCGTCAGGTTGATTGCCATTCCACAGTTCAAAATCGCCGTTAGCGACCTGAGCCAGTGCACAATTTGAAGTCAGCAGCGCCACTGCACTAAGGGTCATTATTCGATTTAACATATAACCTTCTGTTTATTGATGTAAAAATCAATTAAGGATAGTAATTTATCAGCAGCTGAAAATTATCTTTGCTCACAGTTTTATATTGGCGACATATTGCTTTCATGAATATTTTGAACACTGGTCACATTAATGTGGGAATAAGGTGAGGAGATATGAAGGGGTAGCCTGAGATGAAAGAGAAACTCCCGCCACAAAATCATTGCAGCGGGATGGTTGGGATTAAGACAGACGGAATTTTTCGATCTGCGTTTTCAGGTTATGGGAAAGTGAACTGATTTCCTGACAAGCGACAGAGGTTTGCGATGTGCCTTCAGTCATTTCTGTGGCAGATGAATTGATGGTTTCAACGCTTCGGTTGAGTTCTTCAGATACGGTATTCTGCTGGTTACAGGCCGCAGCAATTTGGGTACTCATTGCGGCAATGTTGTCGATAGATTTTTCAATGTCGACAATCTGCCTGCTGGCTTCAGAGGTCTGTTCTACACAGGTGCTGATACCTTCCTGGCATTGCCGGGTTGCCTCTCCGGTCTGATTCGCTTTGACCTGAAGTTCCTTAACAATATCGACGATTTGTGTTGTCGAATCCTGGGTTCGCTGTGCAAGAGAGCGAACTTCATCGGCGACGACAGCAAAACCGCGACCCTGCTCACCGGCTCGGGCTGCTTCAATCGCGGCGTTCAGAGCAAGCAGATTGGTTTGCTCGGCAATATCACGGATCACATCAACGACAACATTGATGTTGTTGGAGTTCTGCTCAAGCTCGTTGGCAAGTTGGCCAGCAAGTTCAACAGAGCTAGCGACGTTAGAAATAATACTGATGTTGTTTTGCAGTGTCAGGCTACCGCTTTTGGCTTGGTTAAGGGCGAGGTTAGACGACTCAGCTCCGTTTTCGGTGCTTTGGGCGACTTCATTGATTGCAGCCTGCATTTCAGTCATGGCTGATGCAACAGAACTCAATTCTTGCTCTTGTTGCTGCATACCTTGAGCTGTCTGGCTGGAAATAGCGCTGACTTCTTCAACTGCGGTTGTTAATTGCAGTGAAGAGTCATTTATCTCATTCACCAGGGAATATAAGTTTGTCTGCATTTTCGACAAGGCGTCGAGCAAGGTGCCCAGTTCGTCTTTGCTGAGCTCTTCGCGCTGAATTGCCACACTCAGGTTACCGTTGGCAATTTGTTGTGCAAACTCAACCGCACGGTTGAGAGGTCTGCGAAGAACCCTGCCTAGCCCCAATGAGATAGCGATGATAACCAAAACGGTAAGTAATGAGCCAAAACCAATGAAGTAAAAGCTTTGTTGGACTTCTGATACAACTGTGCTTTTGATCTGTCCAATCAGGCTTTGATTAAGTTTGATAACCTCATCCAGGCTGGTGAGAGCCTTACTGTAAGTACTAAAGCTTCCCAGCACAATTTTGTTTGCCTGCTCGGCATCACCACGGGACAGCAATGTATTGTATGTACTGGTTTTATCTATGTATTGCTGCCAAGTTGATTTGAATACTTCAAACTTACTACGTTCTTCCGTCGTCAGATCGAGGGCTTCATATTGTTTGATTTTGGTTTGAACATCTTCACGCCATTGGTCGAGATCTTGTAGCCATTTACCTAAATCCGGATGGTTAGCATTAGGTAAAAGTGAAAATTCATCTTTACGAACCTTGGTAATGTCGACCTGCATCCCTTTGATCAGTTCAAGTGAAGGAATACTCCTTTCTGTAACTATCTGGATTTGTTTGTCCAGAGTAAGAACACTCTGGCTTATTGTTGTGTTTACAGCAATAAATACCAGCAGCACTGATAAAAAGCTGAAGCCAATTTTTTTAGTAACGCTTAAATCCCTGATCCGCATTTCTTCCCTCTTTATCTTCAATCTGTGCACGGATAGCGTGAAAACTAAGCGAAACACTATTGTGTTATTTGTTTATTAGCAAGTGTGCTCTGAGGCGTTATTCGTTATTAGAAAGGGAATTAATGACGGAAGTTAATGACTTACAAAAGTAACGAAATTTATGAATTTTTAATTGAAATGCTATGCCAATAGCTTAACGCATGAATTGTTAGATAATGGTGTCTTGTATTTTTTACTTTTGTCTGTGTTGAAGAGGCTAGCTACTAGTGCGGAGTGAACATGAATGGTGGTCAAAAGTAGGTTGATAGTTGATACAGGCTATATTGTAGATTGGCGTTAAGTAGTCAATAAATAAGAGATTAAAGAAATGAACAAAAACAGAAACACACTGGTGGCACTTTCTGTGCTGGGAGTGTTGGTGCTAACCGGTTGCCAGAATGCTGGGGCGCAATCGACAGCCAGCCAACAAGATGTAACTGCATCCGCACCCGAAACGGTTGCTGCAGAATCTGCTGCGATGAAAATGGACTCAACCAAGGTTGCGCAGATGGTTGATAGTACAATTCTTGCCCCTGAAGGCTTGTCGCTGGCAAAAGACAATATTCGTTATAAGGTTGGCATGGCTGACCTTAACGATAACGGCAGCCAGGAAATTATGGTGGTGATGCAGGACCCGTATTTTTGTGGCAGTGGCGGGTGTACGGCTTATTTATTTGATGAATCCGGTAAGACGATTACCCGTATGACAGTGGTTAAAACGCCTGTGTTACTGGCAGAGTCTTCCCATAACGGTTGGAAGGATTTTGTGGTCTGGAGTAACCGTGCATACCGTGTGATGAAGTTTGACGGTAAGTCTTACCCGTCTAATCCGTCAACGGAACCGACAGTTGAGCGTGACAGTGAGCAGAAGAGTGCGATGGCAAAGGTAATGGCAACAGAGCTTTATCAACAGGATGGTTATGAGTTGATGCCACTGGAGAGTGATATTTTACTGGAGCCGTTCCACCGTTATCACTTTACGTTTAAGCATTACGGTGATCCGGATAACCGCTACGTGGCAACAGTCGATATGAAGAGCGATACCCTGGATGTAGATATGGTACCGCTCAATGAGTGATTTAAGTCGGCTCAAAAACTTATAAATAGTAAGTGAAATCTACTTAGCTAATATCATGTGCTTTGTTATTGCCGTCATAAGGCGGGAAAGTTTTACTCAGGTTGAGCAGTTGCTTAATGCCTTTCGGTGAAACAAAGCTATTGAAGTCCTGCCCCCAGGACTCTGGTATTGCCTGCGGGCCAAAGAAAAAGCAGTTAGCCATTGTCTGATACACCATGGTGTGCGCGAGATATTCGGCCAGTTTATCCTTGATCATGCTTTCAGGCAGTGCCGGTGTTGCCGCTCGTAACTCTGCTAGTTTGGCGATCAGTTTTTCCGGGAAATCGCCGGACAATGGCATTTTATCTGAGTACAGCTCACTTTGTGCGATCAGCTTGTTCCAGAAAAATTTACGGGCAAATTGCATTTTGGCCGATTCTTCTGCACTACCAATACATTTCGCATACTCATTATAAGGTGTGATGTACTTCTTCCCTTGGCTTTTGTAGTACTCCTTAAAGACAAGGTAACCGAATAAATCTGCTGCGGCTTCATCCCAGTCAACGTTGAGGGTTCGGTTATAGTCCTGAAGGCCACAAGAGTCGTGAGACCATAAATGCATCATTTCGTGGATCAGGCACGACAGGATCGAGGCCGGGTCAGGTTTTTCGAATGAGAAAAATGCCGGACTTTCCACTTGCATGTAGACCCCGGTTTTATCTGTTTTGGCACGGGCTTCTGCATACGTTCTTACATCACCCCATGCCCGAGCCTGCGCCGTCCAGCAGTCTGGGCATAGTGTTTTGATTGTTGGGTTATTGCTGATATCAGGCATTTTCTTGCCGTTTAATGCTTCAGCCAGAATTTGTTGTAGCGCTGTCTTAACTTCGAAAACCTTAAATCGCTCAATCCTGTCAGGTAATTCCAGCCCTCTTTGAGAAATGGTCCACGATACTTCAACGTTACAATCTTGATTACTGCATACAGGCATAATACGTCTTCTTGTTGTTGTCCTTGTGGCTTAAGTTTTCTAATGGTGAATTAGAATAATCAGAAATATATTGCTTTGATAATAAGTTAGAAGATAACAGAAATTATCCTTATGCGGCTACAACTAATATTAGATGTGAAGTGGCAAATATATGTTATTTGAAATTGGTGGTTTATATGACTCGAGGTGTCATAAATAAGTATTCAATGACGTGCTTAATTAATTTGCAATCTATATTTGGCAACTTTAATTTATCACAGGCTAATGCTATGTTGGTTCTTTTGATGATTAAGTATATGGGTTTGAACATCCAATACATCTGATTTTATGGTAACGAATAAGTTTTACTTTTCAAAGAGAACGATAATTCAATCAGTTATCATCCTCTATATTGCTAGCTCCGTTATTAGTTTTGTTTACGTATGGGCAAGTCGTGATCTTCATGCCAAATCTGTATTTGGTGATAAAAAAATAACGACAATATATGGAGAGCGAAATGTGTATTATGATGAAGGTATGAAAGCTTATAAGCTATTTGCGACGATTCATAATGACTTTTTTGGAAATTATAATGTCGATATCTCTTTGGTTGACCTAGGTGTAAATAAAACGAGGTATGAGTCAAAATCAATTGTTTTTGTTGATGAAGATTTATTTTTAATGCGAACTCAAAAGTTAAGTAATAAAGGGTTTAGCAATAAGAAGATATTATCTGAAGATCATATGAGAACATATCCAAAACCTGAGTATTACCTTAACGTTTATAGTAATGAAGATTTTATGTGCAATATGACGGTTGAGACAAGTGCCGTACAGTGCTTTGCTTTCGTCAAATAGTTTCTGATTGGGTTGTACACGCCAGTAGTCTCAGGCATTTGAGAACATGACAAAAATGTCATTTTTCAGTCCGGTTCCGGTCATGGTTAGCCTCTTATTATAACTCACATACAGCGAGACAAATGTGAGGACCCCCCCATGAAAACAGTTAAATCATTACTAGTAGCGGCATCTTTAGTTGCATTCAGCGTTCCTTCAATGGCTTCTACATTGGTTGCAGGCAGTAAATACAGTGTTGAAACCAACTCTCGTACTCTAGTCACTCAGGTAAGTGACAGCAAAGAAGGCGCGTATGCTGCCGGTCAGGATATGTTAAATGAACTTCAGCAAAGCAATCCCGTAGAACTTCGCAGTATTCTGAAGGCAAACACATTTCAGCCTAAAGAATTGGCAAGCCTTCAGGTGAAAGACAACAGCTATATTACTGTTGAGGAAAGCATGAATGCAGCCGGTAACATGGAATATCGTGCACTGGTTAATGTTCAGTACCAACACTTGCGTTACGATAACAACTAATTAAGGGTTACCTCCCTTTATTGTATTGTCATGACAGGGAGCATTTTTTGCTCCCTGATTTGGATCTAAGATTCGTAGTAAATCAAGATGGTTAAGCGTAACAATGAAGTTATTACTGATTGAAGATGAACCTAAAACCGGTGAATACCTGAGAAAAGGATTAACAGAAGCGGGCTATGTGGTCGATCTGTCATGTGACGGTGTCGATGGCCTCTATCAGGCGACCAGCAACCAGTATGATCTGATCATTCTTGATGTGATGTTACCTCAGCTCAACGGTTGGCAGGTACTTACTACGCTCAGGGCCAGCGAGATAGAAACACCGATCATTATGCTGACGGCACGAGATCAGGTGGAAGATAGGGTCAAGGGATTGGAGCTGGGTGCTGATGACTATATTGTGAAACCGTTCGCTTTTGTTGAACTGGTTGCCCGGATCCGCAATACCTTACGCAGAAAGAAAGCCTCTCCAGTGCAGGAGTTGGCATTGGATGTGGCAAACCTTCATCTTGATTTACTCAAACGTCGGGTTGCCCGCGAGGGAGATACAATCAACCTGACTGCGAAAGAATTTTCCCTATTGGAGCTATTGATGCGTCGGCAGGGAGAAGTACTGTCCCGTTCTGAAATTGCATCGATTGTCTGGGATATGAATTTTGACAGCGATACTAATGTGATTGATGTTGCCATCAAGCGGCTGAGAGGCAAGGTCGATAAGGGGTATGAACCCAAACTTATCCATACTATCCGCGGGATGGGCTATATGCTCGATGAAAAGATTTAGGTGGGTATTATGTTTAAATCACTTTCATCACGGCTGATCATTTCTTTTTTTACCGTTTCCATTCTTGTTCTTTGCGCCCTCAGTACAGTGACGCTCTACTCCCTCAAACATCATTTTTTCCAGCAGGATAAATACCAGCTCGACCAGAAGTTTCAGACTATCAACACTCTCCAGTTGCAGGATGATTTTATTGCCAAGTACGGAACGCTCTTTGAGCTGGGCGAAACGAAACTGTGGGTAATCAAACACAGAGAGGTGATTTATCAGACCCAGCCTTTAACACTGCCGGATGAATTTGTTCAGTATCACAACCTCGACAGCTTCGAATGGCAAATCGACCAGAACCATTACCGCGCCTTTCGTTATCACGCTGCTGAACCCAGGGTAGATGTTGTGCTGGGGATTAAAACAGATCACCAACGACGTTTTTTAGAAGGGTTCAGCACTGTCCTCATCTGGACAACGCTGCTTGCCAGCATGGTCAGCGGTGTTCTTGGCTGGGTGATCGTAAAACATGGTTTGTGGCCGTTGCGAAAGCTGAAGCATCACATGGAGCAGACTTCAACCGAAAAGCTGAATTTACGGCTTGAACCAAGCCAGTTCCCGGTTGAATTGCAGAATCTGGTCATCGGTTTTAATGACATGCTTTCCCGTCTGGAGAATGACTTTGAGCGCCTGTCTGAGTTTTCATCCGATATCGCTCATGAGTTGCGGACACCGATCAGTAATATGATGACCCAGACTCAGGTGAC
Source organism: Photobacterium marinum (assembly GCF_000331515.1). Taxonomy (GTDB): domain Bacteria; phylum Pseudomonadota; class Gammaproteobacteria; order Enterobacterales; family Vibrionaceae; genus Photobacterium; species Photobacterium marinum. The sequence goes on along the minus strand of NZ_AMZO01000006.1, from coordinate 50,096 downwards.
ACTGGCGCATCCACGCACAGTGGAAGAGTATCAGGAGAGTTTGATTTCGACTACGGAAGAGCTTAGCCGCCTGGCGAAAATCATTACCGATATGCTCTATCTGGCAAAGTCCGAACATAACTTACTGGAGATCTCCAAGATTGATCTGGAACTGCATGATTTGCTGGAAGGGCTTGTGGACTATTACGAGCTGGCGGGGGATGAGAAAGAGTTATCTATTGAACTGAAGGGTCATGCGACTGTATACGGCGACAAAGAGATGCTCAAGCGGGCTGTCGGTAACCTGATTTCAAATGCAGTTCGTCACAGTTATGACAATGAAACCATCAAAGTTCAGATAGCCAGTGATGAAGCTTCGACATCGGTTACTGTGATTAATAAAGGTGAGACGATCGACGCAAGTTATCTGCCGCACCTGTTTGAACGCTTTTACCGGGTCGATAAATCCCGTACTCATCGTGCTACTGCAGGAGCCGGCTTGGGGCTTGCTATTGCCCGCTCGATAGCTCGAATTCATCACGGCGATATTTCGGTTAAATCTGCAAATGGTATTACGAGCTTTATCCTGACAATACCTAATCGCACAGCATGAGAAACAAGGTAGGGCGTAAGGAAGAGTGTTGTTGATAATGGGGATGGGAGCGCGAAATCTGTTGTTTTTGCTGCTTCCATGCAGCTTTATTTTCTTCCGCTTCTACACGTCAATGTATCCTCTTATCGAGTAATAGCGACATTAAAAACAAAAACTTAAGCAAGTTGCATAAATAATTATAAATTGTGTTTTAGTCTTAGAAGATAGGCTTCTTCTTTATTGAATTCTGTACCGGTCAGCTTGATAAAGCTATCCAGCACTATAGGAACCTGCCAGATTGCCCGAATGACGGCGGTATACAATGAAGAAGCTTCAGTGAGAGCTTATGTTCTATTTTTATAGATGAAACCTGAAAAGATGAGTTCGGACTCCCACCATTTTTCCACCTAGAAGTTATTGTAACGCGCTTTTTATCAGTAATTACTTTGCCACAAATTTCTCTACAAAATATCTGTGTTCAAAAATCCATCAATGCTTCGTCGATTTACCATAAAGTTACCCACTGTTTTTGTGGATAAACTTATTTTTACTATAGAAAACATTAGCTTAATTATTGCAATGTTATTAATGCGATTTCTTGAATAATTTTGTCGGCGATCAAAATCACGCTTTTTAGCCAGTTGTAGTCGTCAGAATATATGGAAAGGTGAAATCTTACATTTGATTATCTCTAGATTATTAAGTTAATAAACACTTGGTAAAAAGCTGGTTTTAAAATGCTTGTTTTAACTATTTTGATTCCTTTTATTTACATGGGTTTGTTGAATAAAATGCAATTACTCACTTTGCATAATCACAAGTGTTGATATGAAATAAGGCTTTATAAAACAGGTTTTAATTTAAGTTGTTGTTTTATATCGGCGTCTTTAATTTGACACTTGTGTGTGGGTGTCAACTTATTGACCCTGTTTGAGCTGTGTCATTATTTCTGTGGTAAGGCGTAAAGAGTCTTTTGGAATGTTGCCTTTCTTTGCTAATTTGTATTAAAAGTGCAAATTATTATAACTATTCGAGGTTGTGGAGATGGTGAGCTTGGCTCGGGCTTTCAATATCAGGACGACGCTGTCTGTCGTTTTTATTATTCCGACGACGTTGCTTTTGCTTTTTATTGGTATGCAGATAAAAGATGCCAATGAACAGCTAATGCAGGCAGAGTTGTCACAGGAAACAGTAGAGCTGTTTAACCTTTACGATAATGTGGCCCATCAGTTTGCGGTAGAACGAGGGCTGACGGCGGGGGTGATCGCGTCTAAAGGACAAAGTAAGCAGCGTGATGCTTTGATGAAGCAGCGTCAGAAAGCGGATGTGGCTTATCAAAATCTGCTGGCCTTCCAGCCAGAATACTTAGATTCGGCAGAAGTGAATGCGTTGCTGCGTGAAGTGAAATCTCAGCTTGATCGCCGGGATAATATTCGTCGTCAGGTCGACAGCTTGAAATTGGTCGATTCGCCGTTTGCTTATTACTCTAATGTGAATCGTCTTGCATTGGATAACCTTGGCATCGTGATGTCCGGAGTAAGTAGCCTGGAACTGAAGCAGGAGTTACAGGGGCTGCTTTCATTGCTGGTGATTAAAGAGCAGGCGGGGATGGCGCGTGGGGCGCTGAACGGTGTTTTTGCCGGTAAGAAATCCAGCCTTGATCGCTATGCTCAGATCTCTTCCTACATTAACGCTGAACGCTATGCTTTGCGCCAGGCAGAGATGCTGCTTAAAGGTGATCAGTTGAAGCAGCTGAAATCCATCACTCAAAACCCGACATGGCAGAAGGTCATGGATATTCAACAACAGTATCTAGCCCAGAAAGCTAACCTGTCATCAGTTAAAGGCCCTGAAGCTTCTTCCTGGTTCGGTCTGGCGACAGAGCGTATCGGTATGGTGAAAGGGTTACGAGACAGCTTTGCAACCGTGATTCATGATAAGGCGGTTGAGGATCGCGCGGATGCTAATATGCTTCGAATGGCTTACATTGGCGTGACTCTGTTGGTGGTATTGCCACTTATTCTGTTAACCATCCGTATTGTGATTAATCTTCGTCGCCGAGTTGAAACCTTCACCGCTCAGCTTGATCGAATGGCATCCAACAAAGATCTGACGATCCGCTTATCCGATGGTACACAGGATGAGTTCGGTGAAATCGCGACTCATCTGGACGGACTGCTTTTGAGCCTGGGGGATACCCTGAATAAGGCTCTGCAGGTGGCAAGCCGTACTCAGAAAGAAATGGATGCGATGGTCTCTATGGTTTCTCAGGCCAGTCAGGCTAGTGAGATGACCCATACCCGTTGTGACAACATTGCGACAGCTATGACCGAAATGGCTCAGACCAGCGAACAGGTTGCGGGAATTACGACTGATGCCCAGCAGGGTACGGACTCAGTAAAAGCCAATGCTGAGGAGTGTCATAAGCACAGCGAGCAGTCATACGCTTCGACCACAGGGTTGCTGGAGAGTGTGAACCAGACTTACAGCTGTATTGAAACCCTGGAACAGCAGATGGGCAACGTGTCTGAGATCCTTGATACCATCAATGCTATTTCCGAGCAGACTAACCTACTTGCGCTGAACGCCGCGATTGAGGCGGCACGAGCCGGTGAGCAGGGCCGTGGTTTTGCGGTGGTTGCTGATGAGGTTAGAACTCTAGCCCAGCGTAGTAAGCAGTCGACTGAAGATATTCGCCAATTGCTGGATGGTATCGGGCAGAATGCAAAAGAGTCGTTCAATAACATGCAACAGAGCCGTGAAGCCAGCTATGAGACACAAGAAATGGTATCTGAAACCAAGTCGCTGGTTGAAAGGTTGATCATGACTGTGAACGAAATCGCCCAGTTTAACGCCAGCATTGCTACTGCTTCGAATGAGCAGTCACAAACGGCGAAAAGCGTTGATACTGATGTCGATGAACTACTTGAGATGGCAAACAATACCAAACAGACCATTTTCGATATTCAAAATGAAGTCGAGCAGGTGAAACTGCGCATGACAGAGTTGGTCGATGAGGTTAATACCTTCACTATTAACGACTCCTCTGCCGGGAAAATTTCATTTAAGTAATTCCTGCTGAATAAAGTTAGAAAAACAAAACCCCGAGCTGGAAGGCGCGGGGTTTTATTTTTGAGAGTCTGTTTGCTTGGCTGCTAATGACGGTTCTGCCACCACTGGCTTGCCTGTTCAAGTGCGGTGTGCTGGTCTGGACATATTTTCATCATTTTGAGAGCAAGGGCCATGGTTGAGATCACGGCATGGCTGCCATAGTTATTTTCGATTTCACCTTCCCAGACTTTTCGAAGATATTCTCCGCTGATCTCACCATGTTTACCGGATGCACCTTCGAGGAAGGTTGGCCACTCTTCATAAAAGACATGACCATCAGAGACTCCGGCAACACGACAGGCTGTACGCGGGCTGCGCTCGCTTTCTCCGCCTTCGCCCTTGAAAGCGATCATGTTACGGTCACCGACCAGTGCAGCCGCTTCGGCATGGAGTTGTTCATAACCCTGATGAAAAATGCCGTGGATAGAGTAGGGTGCATCAGTCGGGTTTAGTGCGCGTGCGACGGTGTTCAGAGGTGTGCGAAGGCCGACCTGGCTACGAAGAGCCAATAGATCAACCAGAGGTTCACAGTAGGCAGAAAGCGGGATATAGCAGATATCATCATGAGCCAGAATTGCTTTGGCTTGCTCCGGAGAGTCGGCCTGTTGGATCCCCAGATCAGGGCAGGCAGATTCAATCTGAAATTTGATCGCATCAACAGCTGCATGGCCATGAAGCATCACCCTGATACCGTTTTTAGCTAACACCTTAGCTGCGAGTAACAGCCATGGCGGCTGGCGACGTTTTCCTGCAAAACAAGGCCAGTCGAGATCGACCGCCAGATCCTGCCATTCCACATCAACCCGTTTTCGCAGGGCCTGAATATAACCGGCAGCTTCTTCCGGTGTTTCGCATCGTACTCGTTGTAGCATGAGTAAAACAGCAAGCTGGAGCAGTTCGGCTCTACCGTTGAGGTACATGTCCAGTGCCTCACGGGCTTCCTGTTGGGTGAGTGGTCGGCGGCCTTTTTCTCCCCGGCCGACGTGTTTAATAAATTCTGAAAAGGCTGGCATTTCAATCCCTGATTTTTTAGTTATTTAAGTCTATTAAGTATACCCAAAATGAAATTTAAGCAATCAGGCAGTAAGCAGCAGATCTTCTACACTGATAAAACTGTTTTTTGCAAAGAGACAAGCCAAAGGTGAGATGATGAAAGGAAAATTATTGCTGGTTGCTGTTTCAATGCTGATGTCGTTTGCCACACAAGCGGTGGAAGGGAGGACGGTAAATTATCGTGTGGATGGTCAGGAGTTTGAAGGGTACTACATTTCCCCGGATGCCAAAGCACCGCTGATGCTGATGATTCATGACTGGGATGGTTTGACCGATTATGAAATCAAACGGGCTCAGATGCTGGCAGAAGAAGGTTATGCGGTGTTTGTGGCGGATATGTTCGGTGCCGGAGTCAGGCCAACCAAAGTTGAAGACAAACGTCAGCATACCGGTGAATTATATAAAGACCGGCAGAAGATGCGTGCTTTATTAAACGGCGCATTGCAAATGGCAGATTCTTTGGGTGCCAACACCGAGCTAACAGTGGCTATGGGATATTGCTTCGGTGGTGCAGCTGTATTGGAAATGGCGCGATCCGGTGCCGAAATGAAAGGATTTGTCACTTTTCATGGCGGCTTGAAAACTCCACAGGGTCAGGATTACTCCAAAACTAAATCCAGTCTATTGATCCTGCACGGCGCTGCGGATCAGGCAATTTCGATGGAAGATTTTGTGGCTTTGTCGCGTGAACTGGAAAAGGCATCGGTTGAAAACGAAATGATTGTCTACAGCGGTGCGCCTCATGCCTTCACAGTTTACGGCTCTGACAGTTACCGCCAAGTTGCTGATTACAAATCCTGGCAACGTTTTCTGAGTTACCTTAAAGCGGTAAATCCGTCCTAAAAATGCATTTTGAGGCTTTGAAACGGTCAATTTGAAGCCTCATAAATTTTGCTCATATCATTATAAATCTTCGTATTTCTATTTGAATTCTTTGTCGTTGTTATTCATGCTAATTTTTTCAAACGATTTTTAAGTCTATGGAGTGGAAATATGCTGTGTGTCTCAACGCCTGATATTGCGGGTCGTGAAATCAAGGAAGTGCTGGGTGTTGTTACCGGGAATGTGGTTCAGTCCAAACATGTAGGCCGAGACATTATGGCGGGATTGAAAACGATTTTCGGTGGTGAGATCAGGGGGTACACCGAGATGCTGACAGAGGCCCGCCAGAAGGCAACAGGTCGGGCAATAGCCGAGGCTGAAGCCATGGGCGCAGATGCGATAGTTAATGTGCGCTTTACAACGAGCGCGATCATGCAAGGTGCCTCCGAAATTTTGGTTTACGGCACGGCTGTAAAATTAGGTTAATTGCTGCGAATCAAGGTGCATCAGAAATGATATCTACCAAACAGGCAGTTATAGCGAAAATGAGTACAAATCAAAGCCTCCGCTAATCGGGGGCTTTGTTTTAGTATCTATCTGTTTATTATCTGCCAACGGTTTTGGAAATTGCCTAAGTAAGATTTGCCCCAAAATCACTTTACGTAATTACTTAGTGGTAGAACGCGCCAGCCGATTTGTCTTATTTTTGGTTATGCTTTCTTATCCAAGTGTGATGCTCAAAATCTCTCAAAAGTCGGCTAAATAGAAGTTCCTTACCAGTTAAAGTCGATCTGAATAGTCATGCGCTACTTGAACGATTGTGCTGAGGTGCTTTCGTCTCATAATATCTTGCGTTGCATTCTCATTCAGAGATCTCTCGCTGAGATTCAGGAAGCTGATTCATGGATTAGGCTTAAGGAAAACCGTTAAAACGGCAACCAATACAATAGCTATGAGGTGTGCGGTATGAGTGTAGACAGAGTTGCTGTGTCCACCAAATTGGCTTACGGTGTTGGGCAAGCTGCCGAGGCTATAAAAAACAACACCTTCGAACTGTTTCTGTTCTTCTATTACAACCAGGTTTTGGGGTTGTCTGGAACCCTCGCGGGTCTGGCTATGTTTATCGCCCTCTGCGTGGACGGTATCACAGACCCCATCATAGGTTCACTCTCGGACGGCTGGCAATCTCGCTGGGGCCGGCGGCACCCTTTGATGTACCTATCTGCCATTCCACTGGCGTTAAGCTTTTTTTTCCTTTTTGCGCCACCAGATGAACTGGAACAGGCCGAACTCTTTGTCTGGCTCACTCTGTTTGCCGTGCTGGTGCGCTTCTTCATGACTCTTTATCAGGTGCCCCATCTGGCCCTGGGCGCGGAACTCTCCGATGACTATGAGGAGCGTACATCGCTTGTCGGTTATCGTACCGCGTTTGGGCTGATAGGCGGTGCTGCGCTGGTGATCATCGGCTTCAGTGTGTTTTTTAAAGCAACACCGGACTTTCCCAGTGGTCAGCTCAATCCTGATGTTTATCCTGACTTTGCGCTATTTTTTGCCCTGCTCATGTGGGGAAGTATCTGGTGGTCAGCAGTGGGGACCCATAAGACGATTCCATTTCTGCCCAAACCAGCTCCAGGACTTCCCCCTTTTCGTGTTGTTCGTGTTATTAAAGAACTGCAATCGGTATTGAGCAACAGGGCTTTTCTCATTCTTTTCCTGAGCATGCTGGTATTTTTTATGATGCGCGGGGTGCAGGCTACCCTGGGCCTGCATGCTACAACCTTTTTCTGGGCATTAAACCCACAACAGATTCAAATGGTGACGCTAGCCATTGTTGTCGGCCTGTTAGCTGGCATTCCCTTATCCAAGCCCCTTAGCCACCATTTTGATAAGAAGTGGATTTTTATCGTTGGGTCGTTCTGGTCTTTGCTGTTCCATGTAGCCCCCATTATGTTGCGTTTATGGGACTGGCTGCCGGAAAACGGTGATCCAGCATTGATCATTATCCTAGTGATTGCATCGCTGTTCGGTGGTATGGGTGCTGTACAGTCTTTGATCGCCGCAGGCTCAATGATTGCCGACATCAGTGATGAACATGAACTGACCACTGGACAGCGCCAGGAAGGCATGTTCTTTGGTGGTATGGCCTTTGCTGGTAAGGCGGCATCAGGGCTGGGGCACTCATTCGCCGGGATCGGTATTGATCTTATCAACTTCCCAACGGAGTCTGTTCCGGGTGAGGTTGCCAATGACGTGTTACAACACCTAGCATGGATATACGGTCCTGGCGTCGGCTTGATTGGCTTGTTGGCCGTCACTATCTTTTTTAGATACCCCCTGACTCGGGCACATATCGAGCGGGTTCAGATAGAACTTAGAACCCGACGCGATGCGACCATTTCCGGGCTTTCTCCGGACCTGGATTAATGTGCCTTTATTGTTATGACGATCTTCTTACCGGCATAAAATCAAAAGTATAGATGGGGATATCCTGAGTCTTCTGGGTGCCGGTTTGGGCGAAATGAAACATCGCCGCTGCGCGTCGGCTGTGCGACTGGTTATCTACCGAACGGTGCATCAGGAAACTGTGAAATATCAGTAGGTCACCCGGCTGCATCAGAATTGGAACTGCATCAGTAAAGTCATAATCAACGATCTCAACATAGCCGTAGTTCGCCAGTGGGCGCTGATCCGGTACATGCGCGTGGATAGGCTCGCGGTGGGAACCAGGTTGCACCAGCAAGCAGCCGTTTTCAAGGGTGGCTTCACTGACTGCCAGCCAAACACCCACCTGCGGCTGGTGGTCAAGGGGCATATAGTAGGAGTCTTGGTGCCAGGGCTGGCCCCAAGCTCCGGCATTTTTGAAAATGAACTGGCTTTGGAAGCAGTCAATCTCCGGACCAATAAGTTGTTCCAGCACATCAAGCACTTCAGGCTGTTCTACAAATCCCTTAAAAGGCTCTCGGCGGTGCAGGTTGAATACCTTTGATATGTTGTCTTCTGGATTTTTAGCGAAGGGGTTAGGCTTACTTTCCGGGATAATAATTGAACCGTCGGCCACATATACAGTTGAGTCATCCGGTGCCTTAACCGTTTGGACTTTTGAGCTGTCAGATCTATTTTCCCTGACAAAAGCGACGATATAATCCAGCATAGCCTGACACCGGTGTGGATCTACAAACTCACGAAGCAGAATATAGCCGTTGCGTTCCCACGCCTCCTGATAATTCATTTCCACCATCGCTGGATGCCTCCTTCGCTTACTGTAATGTTAATATTGAAGCCTGTGTTTAATAACTTAGCAAACCCGAGGACTTGCATTTGTTATTCACGGGAACCGATAGAGGATCCCGCTTTTGCCGAGCGGCCAGTTACCCTTAATAACTGCTTTGGAACCTTGAAATGCCAAGTAGCCTCTACGCCCGTAATGGGGTAATGGACGGAGCAAAGCTTCCAGCGACTCCAGGCTGTCGGCAGCAATAATTACATATGATTGTCCTTGTGGAGTATGTTGCGACCAAACTTGCGCACTGCTCGGTACCGCTAATTCTTCAGGCATCCCGGGAAGCTTATGAGTACGCAAGAAGGTATCGACTTCAGAACGCGGGCCGATCAACAAAAACGGCTTTTCCGGCTCAAGAGTGCTATTAGGTTGTAATGATGAATCCAACATTGCGCGAGCCAACACCAAGGCTTGTTGTTGAAAAGCCGCTCCCCCCAGTACCAAAGTTTGTGTCTGCCCGCTAAGCAGCGTATCACGCAGGATCGGTGGTGCTTCGCCTGATGCCAAGCGACGAAACAGATTAAAATCGGGGTCAGCCATCAACTCCACAGGCTCGGCAGATAACTGTATCTCTACCTGTGTATGAGTTCCCCTAATCGGAATTAAGTGCTCCACTGGATCTTTTGTGGTCAGAATCCTTACTGGAACTTGCAACTGATAGGGTGGGGCAGATTGCTTGATCTCCAGTGATAAGATCCAGCCATCTTTTTTTTGACGCCTTTTATCAACTTTGGTAAAGGAAATATCAGGAGCCCCTGTTCTATCCAGCCATTGGGCGAAGATAACAGATAAGTCCCTGCCTGCTTCTTCGCTGAAGGCTCGCTCCAGTTCATCCCATCCTGCGATTTGAAAGCGCTGCTCACGCCAAAACCGGCGCAGGGCGCTTTCAAAGACTTGCTCACCCAATTGCCTGCGAAGCATATGGAATAAAAAAGCGATCTTGTTGTAACCGATCACCTGGGATGCGGTGTGGGTCTTACTGGTAAACGTACGGGGTGGCCGATCTCGCTCGGCTGGCAGTGCTGCGTAATCTCGTAACCACTCAAGACGCCGTACTTTAGCCATTTCATTGGATCTCTGCTCAAGAAAAGAGTAATCGGCCAGATAGGTGGTCAGTCCCTCGGCCCAGTTACCATTTTCATAGTCAATATAGACACCGTTGCCCCACCAGTTATGAAGGACTTCGTGACCCAAAGAACTATGTTTGATAAAGGGCAGCTCCAGTACATGCTGACCGATATAGGTGATGCCAGGAAAGCCCAGCCCTACTGGCAGCCTGGCAGCAACAATATGAAAGCTATGGAAAGGGTATGGACCGATACGGCCAGCAAACAGATTGAGATAGTCTTTGCTCAGACCCAGATAGTCATCCGAAAGCGCCTCCATCCCCTCGAAAAAATAGGTCCGAAGTCGATAAGGCTCATGGCGACGCTCCTGGATACGATAGGGGCCAGCAAAGAGGGGAATCCCCCAGGTTGGGGCAGCAAAGTCAAACTGGGCCTGATAATAGCCGCCTTCTTCGTTATCCTCTGTTTCAGATACCAGAAGACCGGGAGCAACCGCCTTCTGTGGTGTCGGTAAACTAACTGAAAGCTTATAAGTGAAGGGGCCTGACTCAAGTTCAGGATACCAGCCAGATCCAGGAGGCAAGTAACTGGCATCGGGGCCGATAACCGGGCGCGGGGAGCGGTTGTAGCCTGAAGTGTCCGTTCGCGGATCTGGTAAGAAAGAACCTGAATAGCTGAGCTCCAGTTTATGTGGTCCATAACTTCCCAGGTCTATATGCCAATGACCATCTTTGCCTTTTACCGAGACTGACTTACCATCGAGGTGTGCTTCATTGATGCTCAGTTCACTTGCAAGCATAAAGCTTAATTTACCGGCTCCATCGATTTCGATACCATCTTTGGCTTGTAGAAAATGCTGATGGGGGATAAGCCTAACTTGAAGGTTGTGCCGCAGAGATGGGGGGGCAGGTACCTCCCCTGAAATCGACGAGGACATGGAACTACTGATGCAGAAAAAAGTAACCAAAGTGATTATCTTCCTACCCCATGCGATCATAGGTTTTTCCTTTTTGGTTCCCTGTTTAAGCACATAAATTTGATAATCCATCCTCTCTATGAATGCGAGAGCGATCGACTCATTACGTTTTTTATCGTCAGAGCGCGCTAATTGGCCCTGTTGCCTCAATCTTTACCGGGTAACCTTCCAGGGAAGAAGGGATTTTATGAGACAATGCAGGCGTATTTTGGATAACGTAAACCTTGATGCAAGGTTTACCTTCACACAGCCCCTGAGCGGTACCGACTACTCCGGCCAGAGACATTAACTTTGCAGTGTGCTCCGTAAGCACTTCCTCTATTGTTTTCATCGGCGTTATAAAATCTCTATAGGCTAGCTTCCTTAAGCGTACCTCCACTAAACCTGGATATACGCTTAATAAAAGGGCTCTAGAAGCTGCGCTAAAAGACGACCGTTACCTCATTAGAGCAGGTAGTGGTGCTGTCAGTCTCGCAGACTTGATAGGTGTAGCTACCGCCACCTCTTCTGTTGATATGGTCAGTGAAAGAGGTCTCTGATGTGGTGTCTATCTGTGTACCATCCCGCTTAATGTCGACATATTCGGAAGTGGCACCACTCCAATTCAGATCGACCTTCTGGCGTCCTTGCACCTTGTAACCTGTTGCCGACAAATCAATAGTAGGCGCGGTGCCAGGCTCATTCACAGCCACTGTTGTGGAGCTGGTATCATTGGATGAGACATCATCGGTCAAGTTATGAACTGCACTTAGGGTATGATCCACCAAAGAACAATCAGCTGTGTCCCAAAAAAAAGTTAATGTCGTGGCTGCTCCCGCTGACAAGCCGCCACTAATGATCTCTGTGCCGATTTCTATACTGGTTGTATCATCCGTATCCGTCAGGACCACGCTGATATCGCCTTCCACTTTCTGGTTACCGGTGTTGGTCACAGTGACATCAACTGTAACGGTATCACCTTGTGTCACGGAAGTTGGGTTAGCAACAACACTTGTTATTGCTAGATCTGTGACTGGTGTAACCGGCTCAGGTGGGGTTGAATCGATAGTCACATCGAAGTGTTTGAGCACAGGTCCAATTGGATTGGCAAATGTATGTGTGTTGCTGCCTGCAAACAGCAGTCCGACAGGGTGGTTACTCATATCAACAATTAGGGAACCAGAATCACCGCCGGCACTAAAATCCCCGTCAATAATGGCGATCTGATCTACAAATCTTGCAACTGTTGTACATGTGCAATTAAAAGGGCCCCGACATTGCTGCTCGTAGCAAACATCCACGTTGACGCTGATACCATCAACCGTTCCTTGAGTCCAGGCGGTTGTCCGGCCGTATTTTTGTACAGCTTGAGGGGGAGTAGAAATTACTGCATCTACGGGGGTCGAACTGGGAGTGCCATAGCCGTTGGAGGGAGTACTATTTCCCAACATATCAGTTGTACTATGGGCTATCGCCGCATCCATAATGTTTTCGCCACCGGAGAAGTTGATCGGCTCAAAATCCGCGAGGCTTCCTATATTATCAGCAGGCGAGCTCCCACCATCAAAGTCCCCTGGTTGAATAACAGAGTCCCCAACCCCATCATTGATTGTTGCACGGGCATCGTTACTGTTGGCAAAAACATGGTTATTACTTAGGGCATAATAAGTAATATTACCGTCAGAGTCTGTTTTAATGACCCTCGCTCCTATGGTACCGGCAGTAATATCCGGATGGCCGGTTGAAACCCCTATCGGTACGGGACGTGGCTGTCGGGCTGTGGGGTCGGTTAAGGCGACGATCATCCCGGTTACCTCTACCTGAGCCGGAATACCTTCAAGGTCCACGGGAATATCAGGTATGCCAGCCCTTACGGTGTATATCTTGATAACGGGCAGGCCATCCACTCCCAGCCCGATACCTGTACCAACCACACCTTGAATATTCATGAGTCTTGTAGTGTGCCTATCTTGTACACCCATCGCTGCATGAATAAGGGGGTGGTCTTGAGTGAGTTCAATGCCCGGGGGAGTTCTGCTCTCTTGGGCCATTGCAGTGTTGATAAATGTACTTTCATCGCTACTAAGGACAGGCGATAAGGCAAATATCAGAGCAAAGAGGCCTAGAGTATACTTTGCATATCGATTTAAAGAATTTTTCATAGCTCAGCTCCGTTTCTCCATATCCTGGCTCGTACAACCATCCATGTTCTGGAATGTCGGCCTGAAAAATCATGCAAGTATGAGTAGTATAGATAGCAATTATATTATTAGGGAGAAAAGCAGGAATTTACTTAAAGATTAAAGTTTCAATGGTATTAATTAGAAGGTGAGGTTCACTGAACGCATATTATGGTTAAATGGCTTGGCACTATTATATTCCCCCCAATTAGGTAGTAATAGCTCAGTACTTGAGGTTTGAGATACTTTTCCTTATGTGGGTATTTTAAATTAGAATATAAAGTCTAACTTGTTTCTGTCCAGAAACGTTTTTTGGGTAATGTTGGGGCTTGTGTGATCGTTCTAAGCCCAAATTGAGAGATAGGGAATATTGAGGGAAATTATCACTGCTACTGGAAGGAATTCTATCGGTGGTAAATTTACAACAGAGATATTTGTAGAGTTAATATTTTGCTAACTATTACTGCAATTTTATGTTAACTATTGATGCATTTTCAGACGTAACTTATTGATAGTTTATTTAGATCATGCTGACGTTATATTGCACGTATCAATCAAGGTGCATCAGAAATGATATCTACCAAACAGGCAGTTATAGCGAAAATGAGTACAAATCAAAGCCTCCGCTAATCGGGGGCTTTGTTTTAGTATCTATCTGTTTATTATCTGCCAACGGTTTTGGAAATTGCCTAAGTAAGATTTGCCCAAAAATGAGTTGCGATTGACATCATAGTGAATAGTAGTGTTCTGATTTTAGAATACATTAACTAATGTCAGGCAAAAGGAAGGACAGGACCCCTATAGTTCTCCTCCAGCTAATATTCTGTTTAGTTCAATATAGCTAACATCTTCGCGGCAAATAGCATAAGATACACGGCCTTTACCTAGCACTGAGCCACTCATCGTAATGACGGATAACACACAGCAAGTGACATTTGCCGATCTTGGTTTGGTTCCAAGCTTAGTCGAGCGACTAGAATCCTTGGAATATAGCCAACCGACTCCAATTCAATCTCATACCATTCCTCACGTACTTGAAGGGCGAGATATTGTTGGTGGTGCCAATACTGGTTCTGGTAAAACCGCCGCTTTTGCGTTGCCAATTCTGCAAAAGATCTACCAGCAAGATACATCACCTAATCGTCGTGGCAACTTCGTGTCTCATCTGATTTTGGTTCCAACTCGTGAGTTGGCATCACAGGTGGCTTACAACATTAAATCCTACTCGTACCATCTTAGAGATAAGATCAAAACGGTTGCGGTATTTGGTGGCGTATCGGTGAACCCTCAAATGCTGGCTCTTCGTGGTGGTAGTGACGTTATTGTCGCAACTCCGGGCCGCCTACTGGATCTAGTATCTAGTAACGCCATCAAGTTGGACCAAGTAAAAACACTCGTCCTCGATGAAGCCGACCGTATGTTGAGCCTCGGATTTACCGACGAACTCAATAAGATTCTTGCACTACTACCAGAGAAGAAGCAGACACTGCTGTTTTCTGCCACCTTCCCTGAGAAAGTTACGAGCTTGGCTAAGGACTTGCTACACGATCCCGTTGAAGTCCAATTACAGAGTGCTGAAGCCAGTACGTTGGTACAGCGTGTGTTTAGTGTCAACAAAGGTCAAAAGACCGCAGTACTTGCGCACCTAATCAAACAGCACCAGTGGCGACAGACTTTGATTTTTGTTAATGCTAAGAATGCCTGTAACCACCTAGCTCAAAAACTGTCAAAACGCGGCATCACTGCGGAGGTTTTCCATGGTGACAAAGGGCAAGGCGCTCGTACTCGCGTGCTTGAAGGGTTTAAGTCTGGTGATATTCAAGTACTTATTGCTACCGATATCGCGGCTCGTGGTCTTGATATAGAAAAACTACCAGTGGTTATTAACTTTGACCTTCCACGTAGCCCTGCTGATTATATGCATCGAATCGGGCGTAGTGGTCGTGCGGGTGAAGTCGGCCTTGGGTTATCGCTTATTGATTACGATGACTATCACCACTTTAAAGTGATAGAGAAGAAAAATAAGTTCCAGCTTGAGCGTGAGCAGGTTGAGGGCTTTGAAGTGGAAGACGATCAAAGCGAAGCCTACTTTGCACCGATGAAACCACGTGCAAAGCCTGCCGGTACGGGTAAAAAGAAGAAAAAGCGCAATCAGTAGAATGTAGTTGGTGGGAGAGAGGGCTAGCGAGTTTGTTTTCTCACTTTAATCGCGTCTTTTATAGTAGTGTAGAGCCTTACTTGAAACGTCAAGTAAGGCTCTTTTGTCTTTCAAGAGTCGATTACGCGCTATCGTACTATCGACGCGTCGAACATCCGCGAGATGAGCGTTTCTTAAATGCAGATGCCGCTTTAGCCTGCGACTTCAGAATAGAATCAACGGTGAGCGGCATCGGCTCTTTCGGTTCAAGACCATGAGGGAAAGTACGTGCTCTCGGTGGTAAGTTATATTCTTCCGCGCTCGCTCGTGGCATGCGCTTAAAGCGATATAGGTAAAAGTTCTCCAGCTTTTCTCTCGCCCATTCGGTTTTCTTTAAATACTTAACGCTACTCGCAATTGAGGGCTTGGTGTTAAAGCAGTTAAAGCGCATTGCGGTATCTAGAATGTCCCAGCCATAAAAATCCACCAACTCTTGCAACATAGTTTCTAGCTTTAGCCCGTGCAGTGGGTTATTGCGTTGCAGTTCGATTCTTTCTTCGTCAGTCATCATTTTAGGGGTCTCACTCATTAAAGGGCGGAGTTTAGCAAAGTATGCAGTGCAGAGATATCTAAAGTCACGATGCGATGATTTGAAAAAAGTATGGGGACAGGTTTTGTCTATTGCCTGTCTAGGTCTCCCATACTTCAGTTAATTTAGTTTTTGCTAATTTTGTAAAGTCGATAGCAAACTTTTGTCCAAAAGTGAGTTGGATGGTGTGGTGTAGAACTGTAAGCTTAGGTCAAACTACACCACCGAATCTGTCAGATCGCGTATGAGTCAGTACAATTAATCCCAAAATAGCGCACTATACAAACCTTACGCAGCCCCAACCCAAATCGTCTTATCTACACTGACATTGGTTCATCACTCGGCTTTGAACCTTTACACAGCTTGTCTTCCTGCTCAGCGTTCATATGCTGTGGTACCACTAACTCTCCTTCATCCCTGAAATGACCGAAGGCTCATTGAGCAGGTTAAATAACAGGCCCTTTGCTGATGACCTCTGGGAATCAGATAAGGCCTTCTTTGGGTTCTCTCTAGATTGCGTCAGTATGTTTTTGATGAACTTGTTGTTAGTGCCTGATAGTTCATACACAAACCTTAGAGTGTCTAGCAACTCGCCCTGAGGCATACTATAAACAGCCATCTCACAACCAAGGCTATCCATGGAAAGTAAGTTGTTCACTACTACTTTACGCTCAGCCTTGAACTTTTCTTTAGCTTTATAAGCATCAATTAAAGCCTGTACTCTATCAGCGATAGCTACTGGCACTTCCATTGTTTTGGTTTCATAAGTCATTACTGCTTCTCCTGATCTAGCGGGGATTTACCTATAGCCTTGGCAATTAAGGGATAGATCATTTCAGATAATTCCAAAGTAATCACCTTTTATTTCCACACTTCAACCTCTTTCACTGGCACAAGTTTACGTTCTAGCTCACATTTCGGCATCAGCCAAAGCTTTAATCTGAGGTAATGCATTGGTATACAAAATGCCTAATGGATTAGACAATCCGCATGCTTAACTTGTCAATATAGGAGCTATAACGAGTCATTCAGACCGAAGCTGGCAAAGTAGATATTTGGGGTGCCAACCTTCCTGAGCATGCCGCCAAGCAAGGGCTCAGTCAGGTCGTAGATCGTAGTGATTAATTGTTGCTTGCGGTTGTCTGATTTTCACCCAATCGTGGTATAGCTGATACTCGTAACGTTTTTACATGGTCTTCTTTGACTTAGTTTATCAAGTGCCTTAGGTATAAAGCTTGATGACTCGTTACACTTAACGTTTTAGATATGACGTTTATATGCTTTGTAGGGGCTCTTATTGCAGGCGTTGTAGCGCAATGAAGCTGAAAACTAAATCGCTTATCCCTTCATTTTGAGTTCGATCTGATTCTCTCGCTAAGCCTGTTAATGGGCTGTATCATATACAACCAAATTAGTCACAGAAGTAGTAAGTTATGTCGTTTCCACCTTGTCCAAATTGCCAGTCTGAATTCGTTTACCAAGATCAAAATCATTTAGTGTGTCCAGAATGTGCTCACGAATGGAATCCATCAGAAGTCGCGGCTGAAGATACCATTACAGTTAAAGATGCCAACGGAACATTGCTTGCAGAAGGTGACAAGGTCACTTTAGCTAAAGATCTCAAAGTAAAAGGCAGTTCACTTGTACTTAAGATTGGTACAAAAGCAGTCATTCGACGAATCGTCGATGGTAAGGATCACCAACTCGACTGCAAAGTTGATGGAGCGGGTGAAATGATGGTGACTGCTCAGTTTGTGAAGAAAGCCTGAAAAATCTTCAATTGCGCTATAAAAATACAATCAAGGTAACCCGTTACACTCGACGGTTTGAGTGACGTTTTGTGTGCTTTGTTGGTTTTGTACGGGGTACCTTATTGCGAGTGTGAGCTGCAAAGGAGTGTTGAGTGACATTAGTTGAACAATTTGAAGCTAAGCTTCTTGAATATATACAAGACGAAATGGTTCAAGATTTAGCACATGACATTAGCCATGTATTACGTGTCGTAAACACGGCCAAATCGCTGTGTCAGAAAGAGCATGCAATTGAAGAGGTAGTTGTTCCAGCTGCTTACTTACACGATTGTTTTTCATTTGAAAAAAATCACCCAAATCGAAGTCAAAGCTCTAAATTTGCAGCGGATAAAGCGGTACATTTTTTGGCAGATATCGGCTATCCATCGAAGTATTTAGGGGCAATACGTCATGCAATCTTGGCACATAGCTTCAGTGCTGATATTACTCCCAAAACGCTGGAAGCTGAAATCGTGCAAGATGCTGATCGATTGGATGCGTTGGGGGCGATAGGAATCGCAAGGTGCTTGCAAGTTAGCTCGAAGTTAGGACGCCCTTTGTACTCAAATGACGATGCTTTTTGTATAAGTCGAGCTCCTGACGATAGTTCGTACACGATAGACCATTTTTATACAAAGCTTCTGTCTCTAGCTAGTACTATGAAAACCGACTCCGCGCGAGCTGAGGCTGAAATACGAACCAGTTTTATGCAAGAGTATCTCAAGCAAATGGAAGCAGAGGTGAGCGGCAACTAGCAAGGTGATTCGTTACACTCGACGGTTTAGTTCGGTGTGTTTTGCTGGTTTAGTGTGGGGCACCTTATCGTAGGTGTTAACCATAAAAAGAGGTTTTATTGAATAACTTTATCGTATTTACAGGTGGGCCCGGTTCGGGGAAGACAACCGCTATTAACTGTTTGAAAGAACTCGGCTATCAATGCGCGGTTTATCCCATTTTCTAGCAAAAAAGTGACTATAACCAGTAATTTATGCAAGCTAGATAAAAGACATAACTCGGTTCTCGGCAAAATGTGTTAGTCCCCTGCTCAAATTCACTCCTTTTCCCGAGTAAAAAAGAATATCCGCTAACTCGCATCCCCCTCAGAAAGTTGGAGGATCCAAGAAGCTATCTCTTCAATTTTGGTTTGGTTGCCATTTAGTAGCCGGGTCATTAAACCACCAAGTAACAAAGCATATGCCTGATTGGCATTCTCTTTGCCTACGATTTTCTTTAGCTCTGCTAGGAATTTGCTGTCAGCCATTTTTAGAAGCTTATCATTCGCTATATCTTGGCTGTCTCTATTTTTGACATAGTCCAGTAGTACCGTCATTTCGCCCTTAAAACGGCTATCCAAGGTTTTTATCAATTGGACTGTGGCTTGCTTCTTGTCTTCAGGTAGAGCTGAAGTACTATCTACGCCGTAAAGTGAGTGTGGCTCCAGCACAAACTCTGTACAGGCGGTAAATAACTCTTCTTTACTGGAAAAGTAATGATAAAGAGCGCTTTTGGACACACCCAATGCTTCTGCAATGCCTCGCATTCCTAATCCGTTCAGCCCGTGTTCTGAAAAAATATCAACGGCTTTAGTGATTAATTCATTACGGTATGCTTCTCGATCAACGATTTTTGGCATGTTTTCGCCCCTTTTAAAGTCCACTTGGACTATATTCTCATTTCCTTTAAAAGTCCACTGGACGATAAAGAGCAAGATTTAAAAGACCACTTGGACCAAAAACCGTTGACAAGATCAAAATTGATCGGCTAATCTTATTTAGACCGATTGGACTAAATAAGATTGCCTTATTGCTCGTCCGTAATAATTTCAAATGAAGGGGACAATATGACCAAAGATCAAATCACCTTAAAAGATGCACCTATCAACTGGCAGTGCAACGGCAAGTTTAATTTCACAACAGGCTATGGTGCGACTAAAGCTGAGAGTGCAATTGCAAATTATGCTGCATTCATAGCACCTGTAATCCTATACTTTTTTGCGTGGAAAGAGCTTGATTGGAGTGTGTTACAACTTGTCGTAGCAGCAGTTTTAACCTTGGATATGATTGGTGGTGTGCTAACAAACTCACTAGGTTCAATGAAGCGGTATCTTTATACCGACCAAAACTTAGATGTTAATTGGCTGGGAAAATTGGTTGGAAGTAAATTCCTATTTCCAGCTATTCATTTTCAATTGTTTGCGATTCCACTGTGTTTTGACATCGCATGGTCTTATGCCTTCTTTTGGTATGGCATGATGATGATATCAATTATATTTATTCACTTTACACCTTTGTACCTACAACGCCCTGTCGCGTTGTTGATCGTAATGCTATCGATCATTCTTGCTCAGCTTATTCCTTCCCCTGTTGGTCTTGAGTGGATAGCTCCAATTTTCATGATTAAGTTAGTGCTTTCTCATGGCGTAAGAGAAGAGCCGTACCGCCGAACATTAACGGAGTAATTAACCGTAAAAACTAAGGGAAATATGATGACGACATCGAAAAAGGTTTTAGTTGTGGGTGCGACTGGTTACTTAGGCCTGTATATTGTTAAGCAACTACAAGAGCGTGGGCAGGACTTTGTTGCGCTGGCTCGCAACAAGCAAAAGTTACTAGTAAACGGGATAAATGAAGCACAGATTATTGAGGTGCAAGTTACTAATCAGAAACAGCTTGAAGGCGTTTGCAATGATGTCGATGTCGTTATCTCTTGCTTAGGTATTACTCGACAACAAGATGGTTTGAAGTATATGGATATCGACTATCAAGCCAATCTAAATATTCTGCTAGAGGCTGAAAAAGCAGGAGTTGACAAATTTATCTATATTTCAGCGCTCAATGCGCCAAAATATTCCAATGTTCGTATGTTGAGAGCCAAGGAAAGGTTTTCTACCCGTCTACTTAGCTCAGAAAGATTACAACCATGCGTTATTAGACCAAATGGTTTCTTCTCTGATTTGGA
Source organism: Photobacterium marinum (assembly GCF_000331515.1). Classification (GTDB taxonomy): domain Bacteria; phylum Pseudomonadota; class Gammaproteobacteria; order Enterobacterales; family Vibrionaceae; genus Photobacterium; species Photobacterium marinum. The sequence goes on along the minus strand of NZ_AMZO01000006.1, from coordinate 29,583 downwards.
AGAAATCTATCACATGGCAACAAAAGGTAGTGTTTGCTTGTTTGGCTCCTCATCGATAAAGTTAAACCCAATTCATGGTGAAGATCTCGCTGCATTTTGTATTGAGGCTATTCATTCTAACTTGACAGAACTAGACATTGGTGGCCCTGAAGTATTAACAACTACTCAGATTGCACAGTTTGCTTTTGAAGCACAGTGTAAAGACGTGAATATTGTCCGATTACCTGACTGTTTAAGGCGCTTAACTTTGTGTTTAATGAAACATTTACCTGAGAAGTGGGGTGGTGCTGCTGAGTTTTTCTTAACTGTTATGGGAAATAACTCTATTGCTCCAACCTATGGAGAGCATAAAATCAGGGATTACTATGCAGACATATTTGCGATGGTAAACAAGCCTTGATTATAAAGTGTCTTAAGAGAATAGAGAACGTTTCGATTTAAAAATATGTCAGAGATGAGCGATGTACAGAATGTTCTCTTGCAAGTTCTGCATAAAGTAATGCTGGTAACGCGAATCGCGTGTGAAAGCTTTGTCCAGAACTTAGCAAAATGACCACCGCTACCAAACGGTGGTCACTTTATTTGGGAATGCTAAAAGTTATCTGAAGGGTAAATACAGTCTGTTATTGCTAAATTAGAAATATACAGTTTCATGTTGGTGATCATAATAAACTGCCTTCTTGGCTGTCAGTTTAGTTATGCAATTTTAATTAAATTCGTAAACCTATAAAATAAAAAGTGGAGAGAATAATAATGAAGCATATTGTTATATTGGCATTAAATTATTTTATTATTATGATTCTTGCTTTTATTGTGCCTGGCTTTGTTGGTTATTGGCTTATAAACTGGTTGGTGATGCTATTTTTTGATGTGCAATAAGTAAATGTTAATTGGCGCTTTTTGTGATGGCTGAAATTTTTTCTAATATCGTAATGTTTATTGCCAATGTTGATTAATAGTATCCACTCTATAAATCCCTTACTTAAATCGGTTTAACATGATTCATCCTTCCAATAGGGATGTGTTGTGAGAGGATCATTATACATATAGTGACTGACTATAGATAAAAAGATGTGTGAACTAGCCAACACCTATCAGAAGAGCATGTTGAAAAAGTCATATCAGCTTGGTCGACCAGAAATTATAAGTGCTGTTATACACCTCGTAGTGAAGTATAACTGAGTCGGTGGTTATAATTCCGTTCATTTTCATGGTCCTTTACTTCATTAATTTTAGCGTTTGTCATCAATGGAAATACCTGCTGTCGTAGAACCCATTCGCATGTAACTATTTACAACATTATTATCCTCACAACTGATTTGTGCGGTTTTCATGCTCCGATTTCTTATTTGCAGTTTCACTCTTGTATTGTTGTATCCTACCGCTATCGATCTTGTTGGTTTCCCCCAGATTGCCGCTGACCTTAATGCAACAGAAGCTCAGCTTCACATCGCTTTTTCTGTGTATTTGGCAGGTATGGCAAGCACCATGCTTTTTGCGGGGAAAATAGCTGATTCTGTCGGTCGAAAATCTGTTGCTATTACGGGGGCCGTGATTTTCGCAGGAGCCTCTCTATTCCATTTACGATGATTTGGCACAAGCGCAATGCTTACAATCCCAAGATTTTGTGGCTGAAAGATACCATCAAATCACTTTATTGTTGAAACACTTAAGCATCGCCAACATGCTGAGCACTTGAGCTTTGGCGATCAAACACCTTTTAAGTGGTTTCGAAAAAAATCAACGAATACTCTGGTACGTTTGGGTAAATGTTCCCTTTTGGGATAGAGAATATACAAAGGTAATATCGGGCTTGTTTCCCAATCGGGAACAAGTTGAATAACCTCTTTTCGTTTTTCCTGCGGCAGTTTGGATAGCGCTAAATCATCCAGCATGGTAACACCGCACCCGCTTAACATGGCATCAACCATCGACGAGACAAGATTGACACTGAACGCGCCCTTTAGCTTGATGAGGACTTCTTCCTTGGTCGTTTTATTCTGAAACGTCCAGTTATCTAACATGAACTCTGTATTTCTATAAAGAATGTGGTTGTACTTGTCGAGTTCGGAAGGATGTTCAATCTCACCGTGGCTTTTAATATAACTCTCATGAGCGAATGGCTTGCAATGCAGTGAGCGAAGATAATGCCCGACATAACCTTCCGGCGGGGAGTCAGTCATGAAAAATGCAACATCAAAGCCCGACTCCATGAGGTCCAGCGGACTTTCTGTAAAGATAATCTCTATCTCTAATCTCGGGTACGCCTGATAAAACTGAGCTAAGGGCTCCGTTAACAATATCGCACCGAATGATGCTGAAGCCGCTACACGCAGTTTGCCAACTACCTTTTCTGTTGAACATAACTTTTCGTTAATAACCTCAGCACTCTCAAATAAGTACTTCACCTGCTTGTAAAACTCAACGCCGTCATAAGTAAGGTTGAACTGGCGGGTTGTCCTTTGTATCAACTGAACAGACAGAATGTCTTCAAGTTGCTTTAGCTGCCTGCTCACGTGCGCATTTGAACAATTGAGCCTCCTTGCTGCACCAGCAATACTTTTTTCCTCACACAGTGCGATGTAGATGGGGATATAGGTGAGCCACTTTATTTCCATATGGTAATTCTGAATAACTAGATGAGTGCTACTGGAAATAATAGAGAGGATTTAAACTCCCGGCAATACAGAGAGTAGGAAGGTAACAGATGCAGTTATTCAACAGTTGGCTTGAGGGCCAAAACTTAAAAGAGCATGTCTCCAACCCCAATATTGAGGTTGGAGACTACAGCTATTACTCGGGTTTTTATCATTCAAAGTCGTTTGAAGATCAGGCTGTTCGCTATTTGCTGGGGGACGAGTCGACCAAGGAAGTATGGGCAAGCGGTCAGTTTGGAGATGTAGACAAGCTGCGCATAGGAAAGTTTTGCTCCATCGCGTCGGGAGCCACTTTTATGATGGCGGGAAATCAGGGCCATCGCATTGATTGGATCTCAACATTTCCCTTTTCAGCAGAAACATTTGGTGGCGATGTTCAGGATGGATTCCTGAGAGCGGGTGATACTGTAATAGGCAATGATGTTTGGATTGGCAGTGAGGCGATGATTATGCCAGGCGTTCAAATCGGTGATGGTGCCGTGATAGGTGCCAGGGCTGTGATTACAAAAAATGTCGAGCCTTACTCTGTCGTTGTCGGTAACAATATCGTGGTAAAAAAGCGATTTGATGAAAAGTCGATTCAATCACTGTTAACGATAAAGTGGTGGGATTGGCCGCTGGAACATATTAAGGGCGCGATGAAATTGCTGTGCAGCGGGCAAATTGAGGAATTAGAGCGATACTTCTTCACGAATTTGTCAGTCTGATCCAGATAGCTTTTGTGTTTCAGAACGAATATCAGCAGTTCGATATAACTGTAATCGGGCAGCAGCCTGCCCGATGATCCAAGTTTTGTATCGCTTGTCTGAAGGCTTATTAAGTGTCGGATTTGGTGTTGTACATTTTCTGATTTGTCTTGTCGGACTCAGACCAGAAATTAATGTTGAACTGGGCATCGTCACTTAGTTCGATCCGATGCCAGTACTGCGGAGGGCTGGTAGCAAAGTTACCTGCCGGGATAACGACTTTAATTTCCGGCTCGGTGGCGTTTTCGTCGGCAAAACCGAAGTAAGTTACAACACCTTCCATTACACAAAGCTGGCCGAATACACCTTTAGCTGTATTGTGATGGGAAAGTAGCGCCGCAGGTACGTTCTCTTTGGTAAAAAATGGCGTTGAGCGTTGGATTGTCCAGTTTTTGGGAATGCGTTGATGACTCATAATATCTCTCCTAGCTCTTTGAATTAGCTGTTTGAAGTTCTCGAAATAACGGAAATGCCTGGTTTACATTCTCTTTGGTGACCACGAAACCTGTGAGTTGCTGTTCCCGGTTATAGGCTTTTGCCAGTACCCCTTGGTCTGAAAACGTAACCTGCCATTTTGATTCGGCGTTAAATTGTCCACCAGACTGAACGGGATAGTTGGGTGTCTTTACCTTGATCATCATGGCCGGAACTTTCAGCTCGCCAGCTCCGGTCAGCAGGTGACTGGCAAGCGTATTCGCACTCAGAATGATCGGTTGTAGAAACGCCATTACCTTGCCGTTGATTTCAGCACAATCGCCAAGTGCATAGATATCTTTGATGCTGGTTCTCAGTTGACTATCGACAACAATACCGTGATTTACGTTTGCTCCGATCTGTTTTGCCAGCGCAGTATTTGGAAGCAGTCCGGCGGCTGAAATGATGCAATCAGCCCGGTATTCAGTGCCATTGTTGGTAGATACCGCCAGTTCGTCGTCAGCGTCATTAATCGCGGTAACATAGTTACGGCTATCAATTTGCAGACCATCATTGCGTAGCTGTTTCTCCAAAGGTGTTGAAACAAAGTCTGGCATTACACTCGCCATCAGTTGTTCACCCGGCTCAACAATCCGAACCTGTTTGCCACTGGATGCCAGATCCATTGCCAGTTCCACCCCGATAAGTCCGCCGCCCATGATCAGAATACGCTGAGAGCCTGCGATATGCTGTTGAGACTCCCGGTACTCTTGCAGGCTGTTAAGGGTGATCACTTTATCGACAGCATTACCCTTGAGTTTGGGTACAAAAGCGTTGGCACCGGTTGCCAGAACAAGTTTCGCGTACCGGTAACTGGTGCCGTTAGCGATGATGGAGTGCGCCTCAGCGTCGATCGCCTCTACTCTGGTATTTGCAAACAGTTCTACCTGGTAGTGGCTGGCGAATGCTTCACCCGTCATTGAGACTAGGTCATTAGCGGTCTGCCGACGGCTAAAGACATGGCTGAGATCCGGTTTGTTGTACTCATCACCGTTGTCCGTCGTAAATACCTGTATGGCTATATCACTGTTTTTACGGCGTAAGGTTTTAACCAGTTGGTAAGCGGCAAAGCCGCTACCAATGATGATAAGAGGATCTGTCATCAGGCTGCCTCCCCATTGCTTTTGTTGTGTTCAATGAATACGTCTTTGCCCAGATTGCACTCCGGACACAGGAAGTAATCCGGTACTTCATTCCACGGTGTACCAGGTTCAACACCCTGATTCGGCTCACCAGTCGCCGGATCGTAAATCCAGTTACATACGGTGCAGATCATGCACTGGCAGTCTGCCGGGTGAGAGCTTTGTTTGGCTGGGACGACTTCTGCGATCGGCGCTATCGGTTCTGGTTTGGTTGTTGACTGAGTCGGAGCTGAAGGCAGGGTTGCTTCTGAATGTATAGCCCATTGCTTAGCAATCTGGCGACCGTGTTCACGGCACTCGCGCATGGCTTTGCCGTCCGGACGCCATTTGGTTTTCAGGCTCAGTGCAGTTTCAAATCCGGCATCTGTCAGGCGAGCGTGAATACGGTCTACCGCACCACCGTTCCAGCCGTAACTGCCGAAGGCTGCCGCTTTTTTGCCTCTGAATCTCAGGCCAGTGATCTCTTCCAGCATACCGGCGATTTTAGGCATCATGACGTTGTTCATTGTGGATGAGCCGACAAAGATACCTTTTGAGCGGAATACGTTAGCCAGGATTTCGTTCTTATCGTGTTTGGAAACATTGAATACCTTAACCGCCACTTTCGGATCAAAGTCGTGGATCCCCTGGGCAATGGCATCAGCCATCATGCGGGTGTTGTTCGACATAGAGTCGTAGAAGATGGTGATACGATCTTCCTGGTAGTTATCAGCCCACTCTAGGTACTGGTGCACAATCTGAGTTGGGTTATCGCGCCATACAATACCGTGTGATGTGGCAATCATATCTACCGGGACATTAAAGCTCAGTACCTCTTTAATCTTGGCGGTCACCAGATTGCTGAACGGCGTAAGGATGTTGGAGTAATAACGCAGGCACTGCTCCATTAGCTCATTCTGATCTACCTCATCGTTAAACAGGTGCTCATCACAGTAGTGCTGGCCAAAAGCGTCATTACTGAACAGAACAGCATCACCGGTGAGATATGTCATCATGCTATCCGGCCAGTGCAGCATAGGTGCTTCAATAAAGATAAGCTGCTTGCCGTTACCGATATCAATGGTGTCGCCCGTCTTAACTGTTTTGAAGTTCCACTCGGGGTGGTGGTGATGGCCAACGATAGAATCGATCGCCGCTTCAGTACAATAAATCGGTGTACCTGGTATTTTCTCCATCAGTGCTGAAAGCGCGCCGGAGTGGTCTTCTTCTGCATGGTTAACTACGACAAAATCGATCTCTTTCAGGTCGATTTCCATCTCTAGATTTTGGATAAACTGATGACTGAATCGGTGATCGACAGTATCGATAAGCACTGTTTTTTCTTCACGGATCAGGTAGCTGTTATAGCTGGTACCTTTGGTCATCTTATACTCGGTACCATGAAAGTCCTGAACTTCCCAATCACGTTGACCAACCCAATGGATGTTATTTTTTACATGAATAGTCATCTTATTTCCTTAAAACAGTTACGACGTTTTCAGATATAAGAGCATGATGTGTGCCAGTTTTTTATTTTCTTATTTATCAGTGGTTTATGGTTTTGTGGGTTCTTGTTTTGTCAATTTGATATGATTGGGCGTATTGTCATAAGGATAATTGTTGTTTAAATGACAAAGGCGTTTGATAAAATCCAGAGAATTTTAATTAGACATTTAGATTCAAAGTGGATTCGTTTTTTTTTGCTTTAAATCAGATATGTAAATTCATGCTTGGTGTGTTTTTATCATTTGGACAAAGATGAATGATTGTCTTTGAGATACAATCTTTCTTAGTAAAACAAAGCTTATGGGTACGAACATGGTTATGGAACAGGTTGGGAAAGAGTGGATACAGGTCGCACTGGATATTACATCTGGTATCTCTGATCAGGACAGGTTCGACAGATTGCTCTCAACAATCAGGCAGACGCTGAATTGTGATGCTTCAGCCTTGCTGCTATTTCGTGATCAGCAGTTTGTTCCGCTGGCCATTAATGGCTTGAGTGCCGATGTACTCGGGCGACGATTCGATGTTGAACTGCACCCACGCCTCGAAGCCATTGCAAGGGCGGGTGATATTGTGCGTTTTCCGTCTGACAGTGATCTGCCAGACCCCTATGATGGTCTTATCCCTAGTCATGAGGAAGAGCTCAAAGTCCATTCCTGTATTGGTTTACCGCTTATGCTGGAAGACCGCCTGATAGGCGCGGTAACAATAGATGCCTTTGATCCGACTCAGTTCGATAACTTCAAAAATGACGACCTGCGAATTATCAGTGCGCTGGCAGCAAGTAGCCTGAACACAGCACTGTTGATGGAAAAACTGGAGAGATCGGCAGGGATCGAAGCCAGCACGCCAAGACGCTCTCACAAGCTTAGTCAGCAAGTTGAGATCATTGGAGAGTCACAGTCTATGCTCGAGCTTAAGGCGCAGGTAGATGCAGTGGCTGATACGGATCTTTCTGTATTGATTATGGGGGAGACGGGTGTCGGTAAGGAGTTGGTAGCCAATGCCCTTCATGCTCAATCTGCTCGCGCAGATCACCCTCTTGTTTACCTGAATTGTGCCGCGCTGCCGGAATCAGTGGCAGAAAGTGAACTGTTCGGGCATGTAAAAGGGGCATTTACCGGAGCAATCAGTAACCGTAAAGGTAAATTTGAACTGGCGGATAACGGAACCTTGTTTTTAGATGAGGTTGGTGAATTATCGCTTCCTTTACAGGCGAAACTACTCAGAGCTTTGCAATACGGCGATATTCAGCGAGTAGGTGACGATAGAAATATCAAGGTGAATGTTCGTATCATTGCAGCTACCAACCGTGTAATGCATGAGGAAGTGAAAGAAGGTCGTTTCAGAGCAGACTTATATCATCGCCTGAGTGTATTTCCTTTGTTTGTTCCGCCATTGAGAGAGCGGGATAAAGATATTGTTCTTCTTGCTGGCTTCTTTGCTGAGCGTTGTGCACATAAGTTAGCGGTAGCCAATATTAGTTTTGATGCGAGAACCTTGTCTATCATTCAGAGCTATCCATGGCACGGTAATGTCCGTGAACTGGAGCATGCGATAAACAGAGCATCGGTTATCGCAAAATCAAACAGCCAGACAGATCAGATTATATTGCAGCCGGGGCATTTTAATCTTTCTGGTGAGTCAGTCGGTTCACAAAATACCGAATACCAGCCAGATGTCATTACAGATACTGATATGAATGAATACCGGCAACTTGGATTAAAAGAAGCTGTGGATCAATTTCAGACTCAGTTGGTTGAAAGTACTTATCTGGAGAACAATAAAAACCTGAGCGCAACAGCGAAGCAGTTGAAAGTCAATCCGGGCAATTTACACCGCTTAATGAAACGCCTGAATTTGAAATAGGATCAGGGATTGATTTATCGCAGCTCGGAGTGCCAGTATTCACTACCGATTCTGGCTAGTTTTACTGGTTAATGTCTTTAGACTAAAGGCATAAGGACGTTAAAACAGGAAGAGAACCGAGTTGTGGAACTGACCTCCGCCCAATGCCAGCAAGCCAGACTTGCCAGAGATCACCGTTATGACGGGCTGTTTTTTACTGCGGTGAAAACCACCGGTATTTACTGCCGTTCAGTGTGTCCGGCTCCGGCCCCGAAAGAAGAAAATGTCGAGTATTTTCCGACGGCCATAGCTGCAGCTAATGCTGGTTATCGCCCTTGTTTGCGTTGTCGCCCTGACAGCGCGCCCGGCTCTCCGGCATGGTTGGGGAAAAATGCCACTTTGAATCGTGCGTTGCGCCTGATTGATGAAGGGGCATTGTCTGAGCATCCGTTGTCCCGCCTTGCCGAACGGTTGGGGATCACTGAGCGTTACTTGCGCCAGTTGTTCAGCGATGAAATCGGCTTGTCACCCAAATCATACAGTCTGTATCAGCAGTGCCTGCTGGCGAAAAAGCTGCTGCATGATACCCGAATGCCTATAACCGATGTGGCACTGGCTTGCGGATTCAACAGTATTCGCAGGTTCAATGACTGTTTCAGGCAACAGTTCTCCCTTACCCCGACGCAGATCCGTAAGCAGGGTAAAGGCTCGGTTACAACAGGCAAAAAGATTGCAGGTAAAAGCATTGAAATTACCCTGGCTTATCGTCCGCCATATAACTGGGCTTATCTGCAACAGTTCTTCGCGTCACGTTTGATCCCCGGGCTCGAATGGCTGGGCGATAACAGTTACGGTCGGACATTTCATTATGGCAACTGTTTTGGTTATTTCACCGCGCATCATCAGCCGGATAAAGCTTCTTTTCGGGTTGAGTTACAGCTTTCAGAACTCAGTTATTTACCTCGGGTGATTAAGAATATTCGCCGCTGTCTGGATTTGGATGCTGATGTTCGGTTGATAGAAAGTCAGCTCAGTCGGGCGCTGGGTTGTGAGTCGTTGGCGATGGAGGGGATTCGTCTGCCGGGAATCTGGAGCCCGTTTGAAGCCGGGATCCGGGCGATATTGGGGCAGCAGGTGTCAGTGAAAGCAGCACGAAATTTGGTCGGGCAGTTTGTGGCACTTAATCCGGATAATCATAAGTCGGTGGATTCGGCACAAACACCGTATTTTTTTCCGAGCCCGGAGCAGGTCAGTCGCTTTGATCTTGAAAAGCTAAAGATGCCGCAACGCAGACGGGAAACGTTGAGGCTGTTTTCAGATTATGCGGCCAGCGATAATTCCCTGGATGATCACGCAGCCTTGTTGGAGCTGCCGGGAATTGGCCCGTGGACAGTGAACTACCTGCGAATGAGGGGGCTCAGCGACCCGGATATTTTTCTCTCCGGTGATTTGGGTGTAAAGAAGGCACTAGAGATGCTGCCAACCTCGTTTGATGATACTCTCGCTGCTCCCTGGCGCAGCTATTTGACTTTGTATTTATGGAGCCTTTTGTCATGAATAATCAGCTATTAAACACTCCGATCGGCTGGCTGAATATTGTCGCTGATGATTCAGCGGTTATTGCGATTGAGTTTGATGCTGATCCTGAGGCTGTACAGGAGCCTAATTCAGTCTCAACCAATTGTTGCCAGCAGTTGGACGCTTATTTTGATGGCAAGCTGAAGGATTTTGATGTGCCGCTGAAGATGCACGGTACCGATTTTCAGCGTCAGGTATGGCAGGCACTTAACCATGTACCTTACGGTGAAACATGCTCCTATGCTGATATCGCCAATCAAATCGGCAATCCGAAAGCGGTAAGGGCAGTTGGTGCTGCAAACGGAAAAAATCCGATTCCGATTATTGTCCCTTGTCACCGGGTGATTGGCAGCTCCGGCAAGCTGACAGGCTATGCCGGAGGTTTGGACTTAAAAGTCTGGCTATTGGAGCATGAAAGCGGTGCGAGCCGTCAGTAAGGTATCACTCCTTCTGTAGTTCGATGACTTTAAATTGTTCGACATCAACCAGCCCTTTTACGGTGATTTTTAGTGATGGGATCACCGGCAGGGCAAGAAAGCTCATCTGAACAAATGGCTCGTCAACGGTAATACCGATCGCCTTTGCCGCTGCTTTCAATGCTACGATTTGGCTGGTGATGTTTTCAGAGCTTTCGAGACTCATGATCCCGCCTAACGCCAGATTAAGATCGGCTGTCACCTTTCCATCCCGGACGACGCAGTAACCACCGCCGATATCTAACAGGTGATTAACTGCCAGGGCTATGCTCTGTTCGTCATCGCCGATAGCGACAATGTTATGAGAGTCGTGACCAACACTGGTCGCGATGGCTCCTTGATTGAGTTCAAATCCTTTTACCAGTCCCATTACCGGCGGTAGCTGGTGGCCGTAGCGTTCAACAACAGCCAGCTTGTTGATACCCGGTTGATCGAACTCTTGTCCGTCGTAGTGGCAGACAAGGTGGTTGGTAAGTAGTTCATTGCGGACAATTTCAATGACATGGTAATCCCCGTTTTGTAGTGAGACTGCAAGTTCTTCTGCTGTGAGGGGAGCATGCTGCATAGTTGGCTGCAACGGTGGGGCAGAGGCTTCCAGTTTACTGGTAACTGATTCGTCGAGTCTGAGTTCATCAACAAATTGACCGCCAATCAGCACCCTTTGGATATCAACCTGATGAAGATCCTGAACCAGGTTGATGTCTGCTTTATAACCGGGAGCAATCAGGCCAAGGCGGCGCAAACCAAAGTGGTGGGCTGCTGACCATGATGCAACCCGATAAGCGAGATGCGGCGGTATGTTGTGATGCTGGATCAGCCGTTTAACCATATAGTTGATATGGCCTTCTTTGGCGATTTCATGTGGATTCCGGTCATCGGTACACAGCAGGCATTGCGGGGAACTGTATTCGGTGATGAGTGGTGCCAGAGCATCAAGATTTTTCGCTACCGATCCTTCACGCAGAATTACCGCCATGCCTTTGGTGAGCTTCTCTTTTCCTTCTTCAAAGTTGGTGGTTTCGTGGCAGTTCTGGATGCCGCTGGTAACATAGGCTGACAAATCAAGCCCGCTGACCAGAGGACAGTGACCGTCGATATTGAGGCCGCTGAAGGCAGAAAGTTTATCGTGTATCGCCGGATTGGCGTTGATAACGGAAGGATAGTCCATCACTTCGGCCAGGCCGAGAACATGCGGGTGGCCGACAAAGGCTCTCATCTCTTCCAGGGAAAAATCACTGCCGTTGATATCAAGATCGGCCACGGCCGGAACACAGGAGCTGATCTGGACGAACATATTTTGCGTCATCATCTCGCTGCAACGCAGGAACCACTCGATAGCTTCTTTACCGATAACATTGGTCAGTTCATGGGGATCGCAGACAATACTTGTGGTGCCGAGCGGCAGGGTTGTCCGTTCAAATTCAAACGGGGTCATGGTTGAGGTTTCAACGTGCATGTGGCCGTCAATAAAGCCGGGAACGGCTGTTTGGCCGTGGCAGTCTAACGTTCGTTCTGCGTTCAGCGATTCTGCTTCTGCGCCAACGGCGGCGATATGTCCTTGGTCGATCACAATCGGGCCGGGAATTGTTTCGCCGTTGATCAGGTCAAGCACAGAGAGGTTCGTCAGCTTCAGTGCCGCAGGTTTTTCTCTGCGTTGTACTGCGAGTATTCGGAGCAGCTGTTCCCTGCTGATTTGTTGGGTATGTTTGTGCATTAGATTCGACATCATTTTTCTCCTGATTAATGACCGTCGACGAAGACAAATTTAATAATGAACAGCAGTGCAACAATGGCGACGCCGGGGTGGATTTCACGCCAACGCCCGCTGCCTGCTTTCATTACACAATAGGTGATAAATCCGGTTGCGATCCCTTCGGTAATAGAGAAACTGAACGGCATCATGATGCAAGTAACAAAAGCGGGAGCTGCTTCTGTCATGTCGCCCCAGTTCACCTTTGCAAGGCCGGATGACATCAGAATACCGACGTAAACCAAAGCACCGGCTACGGCATAACCCGGCACCATGGCAGCCAGCGGTGAGAAGAAAATCACGACGATAAACAGCAGTCCGGTGACAACCGCAGTCAGACCTGTGCGTCCACCGACGGCAACCCCAGCCGAACTTTCGATATAAGCGGTAACAGTAGAGGTGCCCATGTAGGCGCCGGTTACGGAGGTAATTGAGTCTGTCATCAAGGCCTGTTTCATCCGAGGGAAGCGGCCACGGTCATCGGTGATTCCGCACTTTTCCGTTACCCCAATCATGGTGCCGGAGCTGTCGAACAGGCTGACAAGGGCAAAGGAGAAAATCACACCGGCCAGTCCCAGATCTAAAGCGCCTGCAATATCGAGCTGGCCGAAGGTATTCTCAATGCTTGGTGGCATTGAGATAACACCAGTGAAGGTGACATCGCCCATTATTGCGGCAATGGTAGTTACGACCACGATGGAAATCAGCACAGCGGCATGAATACCACGGGAAGCTAAGATAACGATAATGAAGAAGCTCAGGGCTCCGAGCACGCATTGCAATGAGCTTAAATCGCCGACGGTGATCATGGTGGCCGGGCTGGCAACCACGATGCCAGCGTTATTGAGGCCGACTAACGCAATCAGCAGGCCGATGCCACTCGGAATACCAATTCTCAGGCAGCGCGGAATGTTACTCAGGATCCATGAGCGGATCCCAAGCAGCGACATCAGGGCGAAACAGATCGCCCCCCAGAAAATGGTACCCATACCGGTCTGCCAGCTTATTCCCATACCGACAACAACGGAGAAAGCAAAGAAGGCGTTAAGCCCCATGGCCGGCGCCAGTGCAATCGGTAGGTTGGCAATCAGCCCCATGGCGATACAGCCTAGGGCACTGATCATACAGGTCACCACGAAAACCCCGCTGGGATCCATTCCGGCGGCAGACAAGATCTGCGGGTTTACAAAGACGATGTAAACCATGGTCATAAAAGTGGTGATCCCGGCGATAATTTCTGTGGAGAGGGTGGTGTTATGGGCGGAGAGTTTGAAGAAACGTTCGATGAAACCGGGCGGATTTCTGGTTTGGCTGTTTTGTTGCTGTGAAGATTGTTGCGGCGTAGGGACAGAGCTTCCGGGGAGCTCATTGACGGGGGCACTATTCTCGTTTCCAGGTACGTTCATAAGAGATTCCTTTTCTATCTTCTGTCTGACAGATAAGTGCCGGGCGGGAATAGTTCACATGAACCCATAGTATGATTATTGTATTAATTGGCTCTATTTTTAATTCATTTCTATTTATATAGAAAATGTCGGATTCATATTGTAACTATTCGATTTTAAAGACCTCAGGCACGACAAGTTATGCTTTTTATATATTGGTATTGCTCAACTTTATTGTAAGTAAAGGTCATGAATAAACAGGTTGATCGGGTTCTCACTTTATTGGCTTTATTATTCCGCAAAGTTAGTCATTTGATGAATTCGTTAATAATGGATTGATTTAAATCAAATGCTTTTGGGGTATTCATTACCAAATATCAGAAATATGAACAGGTTTGGTTTTTTCTGAATTTGTTTAAGGTGTAATCAGCCAAATATTTTGCAATCGATCAGGAAAGGAATGAATGCGTTAGCTAAAACCCGTGGCAGGCCAAGGCAGGAGGCGGATCAGACTTGTTGTCAGCAAGTGATTCTGGAGATTGCCCGAAAGTTGTTTATGAAGCACCCGTATGAGAAGGTTACTACAAGGCGGATAGCCGCTGACGCGGGCGTTGATGTTGCTTTGATTAGCTACTATTTCAAAAGCAAAGCAGGGCTATATAAGGCGGTGTTTGACGATATTTATTCCCCATTCTTTGCCAGGTTGAATCAGTTGGAAAAAGCCTCTGCAACCCGCAATACCATCGAAGATTTATTTATGACGATCTTTTATCTGGATATTGAACATCCGGAATTGCTCGGAATTATATATAAAACCCTGGTACTGAAAGATGGGCCACGACGAAGTTTTATTGATAAATCCATTCTGGCTTATACCGACGCTTTCCATATAAAAATATTTACCACTTTACAGGGAAAAGGTTTTATCGACCCGAAACTAGATGTCTGCCTGCTAAAAGACAGCTTTAATGCGCTGGTGATGATGCCTTTTTTCTTTTATCCACTTAAACGAGAAAATTGTTCACAGGAAGAAACCATTGCTTATTTGGAACAGTTATACCGGCAAAATATCCGTTTATTCTTATATGGTTGTGCAGTGAATTAATAAAGCCCCGATTTGTTCTTACAAATCGGGGCTTTGTTCTATTGAGTTGCTTTATGGCACATTGTTTCTATTTTTCATTACAGGTTAATCAGTTCACATTTGTTGTGCGGCTGCTACGTTCGCCGGATACAGTGCGTACTTTAACCGGTGCAGCTACCGCTGGTGGGTTTGCCTGATCATACGCCTGCCAGCTTTGACCATTGTCGGTTGAATACTCGATAGCAAGGCCAGGGAATGGCGAGTTAGCTTTGAGCACACCGGCTTCGATGACAGCACCCGGAACCGGAAGGTTGAAGCTGATGCCATCGGCTTCCATATCCGGCAGGATTTGCTGGCCGAGCAGGTTAGCAAAGCGGTTGTAATCTGCATTACGTGCAGGTTTATCTGCTGCTACCTTGTTATTGTCATGGGCTTCCCATGGTGCGGTATGCCATGCACGTTCTGCTAGTGCAATAGCGCGAGGGAACAGCATGCCCTCGAATTGCTCTTCTGTACGAATGGTTTCCGCCCAGATTGACCCTTGCAGACCCAGAACATTCTCCGGACGCTCAAGTGATTTCACACCAGCCTTAGCCAGTACTTCTTCTTTGGTGATTGGTACACCGGCACGGGTGAAGTCGGCGTTAGCGAACAGATCATCAGGCATAAAGCCGAATGACTTACGGGTATCGGTAAAGCGAGGTGCCCAGTAATAGCCGCGTTCTTCCGGATCTGGTTCGTACGGATGGTCGAAGTAGAAGTGGCTGGCCTGGTTATAAACAACGCCGTAGCCGTTGTTAGCTAGGTTGTAGGCTCGGTCGGCAACACCCCATTCCCAGATGTTTTGCCATGCGTTACCGGCTACTTGCTTATTAACCATCTGGCTACGTGGGTAAACCTTGTTATTGTGCATCAGGCCGTCTTCCCAGCCGCCCAGGTTCAGGCCATGGTTGGCGGTGATTGTCGAAATGCGTTCTACAAAGTAGCGGCTGAGTTCTGAAACATCCGTCACGCCTTTGTTATTGTTGGCAATAAAGTTCTGACAAATTGGGGAGTCTTTCCAGGCTCCGGCAACTTCATCGCCGCCGAAGTGGAAGGTTTTCAGTGGCTGGATATCCTGATGAAGGGCAACCAGTCCGGCAACAACGGTATCCACGAACTTGTAAGTTGATTCCATGCATACATTCATTGCGTTGTCGTTGAACATCTGCACTGAATGGTATTCAGTCTTATCATTGAAATCAGTCAGCAGGTATTCGTTGGCTTTGGCAGCATCACCTTGCTTTATGAAGTTGTGGTAGCGGGCTTCCATTGACTTAATTGCGGCATGGGCGTGGCCCGGCATATCCAGTTCAGGGATGACTTCAATATTCAGATTCTTGGCGACGCGAAGAATTTCACGGTAATCCTCGGCTGAGAAGAAGCCGTTTGATTCAGCTGTGCCATCTGGACCCGCGCCCAGGAACGGCAGCAGACATTTCTGCTCTGTGACGTCGTGACAACGTTTTGAACCCACTTTTGTCAGTTCAGGCAGAGCTGCAATTTCGATACGCCAGCCTTCATCATCGGCAAGACGAAGGTGCAGTTTATTTAGTTTCAATGTTGCCATTTGTTCCAGCAACTGAAGCATAGAATCTTTGTTGCGGAAGTTACGGATAGTATCAATAGATAGGCCGCGGTAATGGAAGCGAGGAGCATCGGCAACATTGGCTGACGGAATCGCCATACCGTTTTTCAATTGTAGTAAGGTTTGTGCGGCATAAAAGGCTCCGGCCTGATCAACGGCTTTGATCTTGATGGTGTTGGTGGTTGTATTTACGTCAAGGTTATAAGCTTCAGCCCATTTTTGCTGGCCGTCAACCGTCACTGAGCCCCAACCGATGTGGATGGTATTCGATGTCGCAGGCGTCCAGTTTACTGTTTGTAGCCCCAGCTGTTTGGCCAAATATTCTGCCTGCTCCTGATAGCCGTTGTCGAAGGTAACAACCCAGTTATTATTTAGGGTGACAGTTTCTGTACCGACTGTTATCGCCGCTGGTGTTGGAACAACGCCGGCAAGGTTGTCGATTTCGTTTAGATCGGCGTTACGCTCATAGCGGTCTTTTGCTGTAAACGGGTCGTAATGATCAGCCAGTGCACTGCTGTTGTAGCGTTTCCATTGCTTGGCTGAAGTAAAGTCGCTGACGAAAGGTAATTCATCGCTAGGTTTTACCGGTACTTTGCCATTGATAGTGTTGCTGGTACTGGTGATGAGCGCGGTAATTTCCTGGCCTTTATCTTCAGATACCAGATACCAGTTCGGCATGACATCGGTTTTTGCAACCAGCCAGTCACCGGCATCAAACTCAAAGTTAAATGTTTCTCCCGGTTTCAGAGGTTGGAACTGCGAAGTTGGTTCGAGCTTGAAAATATCGCCGTTCACATGGGTAACTTTTAGTGCCGATGTGGCGACAGTTTTAAACATGCGTATATGGCTGAAATAGATAGCCCAGCCAGATGCCGGTAAGTCTGTCGCGCTGTTATTGGTCAGAGACAGTGCTCCTCGGAATGTGCGCCATTCATCCTGGGTGTTATCTAGCACGCTGTAAGTGACATCAAGTCCGTTTCCGAGCTGGTTTAAACTTGCAGGTGTAATGGCATAAGCCTGTGAGCAGCATGCTGCCGCAAGTGCGATGGACAGCAGTGGTTTTTTTATCATATTTCCCCCCTTATTTTACGTTGAAAACAAAGAGTATGAAAAAGAGTATTGGCGATAGAAATGTTATTAGCGATTACATCAAATTACATTCTTATTTTTATTCCCAATTATCAAGTTATTGGTAACGGATAATTGCTGTTGACATGCTTTTGCGATCGACTGCGCAATAACTTTTTGAAGAGTAAAAAGCTGTTAACTTTGATTTTATCGCTTCAGGGAATGTTAATGTGAAATTGATATGTGAGTTGGTTGTTTTTTTTGCTAGGGAATTCAAACAAGAGAGTAAATACAGGTGATGGGTTATGTTAATAATAATTTCTGCTCTACGATTTTGTTGGAGATATTAAGTTGTTTTTTCCGGTTGGCTTATTTTTCAATAAAAATGAGAAAGCAAATTATGAATATCAAATTATCTGAGAACATTGCAGCACCAGAAGGATCTGCTGTTGACCGTTACGGTTATTTAGAAATTAGAAATGGCAAAATATATAGCTTAAAAGCTGAAAGTGATGTTCAGCTTAAAGGGATCAGTTTTTATGGGTTGGGATTTGGTCCGAAAGAGGGAGAAAATATAGGGCCTAAGGCGTTTGCTAATGCCCGCTCTGTTTCTTACATGGCTGAAACGTGGGGATCACAGATAGTTCGCGCGCCTGTGTATACCAGCTTGAATACCCCTGACTATGGTGGCTATTTCCATGAAGATGAATGCTCGTTGGGTGAGGGGGCAGATGGTTGTAGCGTCTATAGCAGCCACTATATCAATAGTGGTTTTTTGAAAGGTAAAGTGGCTGAATTGGTCGCCGGAGCCGTTGCCTCCGGACAGTACGTCATTATTGATTGGCATGTCCTCAATGATAGCCCCTGGATCTGGAATCAAAATGACGGATCTGGTGGTGAGAATTTTTATTGGACAGCAGCTAAAGAGTTCTTTGCAGAAATGTCTCGAATTTACGGCCATTTACCTAATGTGATTTTTGAATTGGGTAATGAGCCAAACAGAGAGAATGGCATTGAAACTGTAGATCAATGGCATGACATTTATGTCCCTTGGGCGAACGAAATGATCAACACCATTCGGGAAAATTCGCCGAGCAATAAACAAAACTTAATCATTGTCGGTACGCCAGAATGGTGTCAGAAGGTTGAAGTTGCTGTCAATGCAGATATTATCGATGAAAATGTCATTTACAGTGCGCACTACTATGCTGGATCTCATGGTCTGGATACTCAGATAGGTCAGGATATTCTTAACGGCATCGATACTGCGCTTAATGCCAATAAGGCAGTTATGGTTTCTGAGTGGGGGAGTGTGGATGAATCTGGCGATGGTAAGGTTTATCGGGATGAGTCATTAGCGTGGCAGGTTGAATTGGATAACCGTGGTATCAGTTCAGTTAACTGGCAACTATCTAATGTTGATGAAGCGTCATCAGTTCTTAAACCTGAAAACGAAATTCCGGATATGCCGACAAATGGTGGCTGGAATGAAACTCATCTCACTGACGCCGGTGATTTGATTGTTGAAATTCTTGATATGCACAATAACCCGCAAAAGTATCATGTGTGATGTTTTTAAAGCTGGTTTAAATAACCGATAAACGGGAAGATCTGCGGTCTTCCCGTTTTTTGTTTCATTTATCGTCAAAGACTGGTAGTGTCGCTGCCCTTGCTGGTGTATTGGGTTGAGGTTAACGGGGAAAGGCCGGCTAGCCTCAGTGAGAACTTGTGCACCCTCCTTTGTTGCCGTGATAATTCGCCCGGCATCTTATCTGAACCAAATAGGAAACTGACTGTGAGCCAGACTGACTTTTCGACCCTGGATTTGAAACCAGAGTTACTTAAAAACCTGTCGTCATTGGGTTATAACTCGATGACACCAATTCAGGCGCAGAGTCTGCCGCATATTCTGGCTGGTAAAGATGTGATTGCACAGGGTAAAACAGGCTCGGGCAAGACTGCTGCATTTGGCCTGGGTGTGTTGGACCTTCTTAATGTGAAGCGTTTTCGGATTCAGTCGCTGGTGCTTTGCCCGACGCGTGAACTGGCTGATCAGGTAGCGAAAGAAATCCGTAAGCTGGCTCGTACTATTCACAACATCAAGGTGCTGACACTTTGTGGTGGTATGCCGTTTGGACCGCAAATCGGTTCATTGGAGCATGGTGCACACATTATTGTCGGTACACCTGGGCGAGTAGAAGAGCATGTCCGTAAAGGTTTCCTGAATCTTGATAACCTGAATCTGTTGGTATTGGATGAAGCTGACCGTATGCTGGAAATGGGCTTCCAGGACGCGCTGGATGCCATTATTGATGCTGCACCGAAGCGTCGCCAGACTTTACTGTTCAGTGCGACCTATCCGGCACAGATCAAGTCAATTGCCGAACGCATTATGTTTAAACCGGTGATGACGAAGGTGGAATCCACTCACGACAACAGCAGCATTCAACAGCATTTTTACAAGGTAGACAGCAACGATGAACGATTGACGGCATTACGTCTGTTGCTGTCTCACCATCGTCCGGAATCAACAGTGGTATTTTGTAATACCAAGCGAGAAACTCAGGAAGTGGCTGATGAGCTGGAGCATTACGGTTTCAGTGCGATTGCTCTGCATGGTGATTTGGAACAACGCGATCGTGACCAGACTTTGGTGCGTTTTGCCAACAAGAGTGCTTCTGTGCTGGTTGCAACCGATGTTGCTGCGCGTGGTTTGGATATTGAATCTCTGGACGCGGTAGTGAACTACCATATGGCGCGAGATACAGAAGTCCATGTTCACCGTATTGGCCGTACTGGTCGCGCAGGTAGTAAAGGTGTGGCTTGCTCATTCTTCAGTGACAAAGAACACTATAAGATTGCTCTGCTTGAAGACTACCTGGACAAAACCATCGAAGGTGAAGAACTACCACCGATGCATCTATTGGATCAGCCAACTCATCGCCCGGCAATGGTAACTTTGCAGATTGGTGGCGGTAAGAAGCAGAAAGTCCGTCCCGGTGACATTCTGGGAGCGCTAACCGGTGAAAACGGTATTGCCGGTAACCAGGTAGGTAAAATCAATGTCTTTGATTTCTGTGCTTATGTCGCGGTTAACCGTGATGTGGCTCGCCCTGCATTGAAAAAGCTAGAAAATGGCAAGATGAAAGGACGTTCATTCCGCGTTCGTCAAATCCGCAGCTAATGGCCAAAAAATGATATTAAAAAACCCGCTTCGGTTAACCAAGCGGGTTTTTTGTTTTTGGGCTATTCAGCTGTTTGCTTAGCCGATGGTTTATTTACAGGAATGCCAGCAGTGGAGAGATACACAGCAGGATACCGGTAAAGATAATGATGTTGGTTGCCATGCCTTTGTATTTCGCCAGATGCGGAACCTTGTATACCAGGTAAGCCGGGATCAGACAGCCAACCAGACCGAAGACCGGGCTGCAGACAGAAGTGAATGACAGGATCGGAGCATTAATAGCAATTGCACCCCATGCCAGCAGAATGATGAACAGGGTGACTAGTTTGTTTACCAGAGCTACGTTGATCTGTGATTCTTTGAATTTACGCAGCAGCACGTTCATCGCCAGGCCGCGGCATGCTTCCTGGAAAGCCAGAAATACGCCAAAGAATGAAGTAACAACCGCGAAGATGTTGATTATGATACCAGTGATTGTTGCCCAACTGCCTGGGAAGTAGCTAGCGATAATTGCCAGTGCTGAGATGTTTTTGTGCATGGCTTCTGTTGCTTGCTCCTGGCTGATCGCCAGAGTGAAAGAAACAGCAAAGAAGAACACGATAAAAAATAGCAAGAAGAAAGCAATCTTCATTGCTCGGGTTGCTTTATAACGTGCTACTTCGATGGACTTTTCATGTGAACGGTATGAAATCACCATCGGACTCAGAGACTGGATGAACAAAATTGAAGTCAGGGTGAATGGCAGGGTGATGATGGCATCTTTGATCATCGGGCCGATGTCGCCGACTGCCGGAATGTTAGCAAGATCCCAGCGGGCAACGAGCAGGATACCCATCACGGCAACTAGTGATAAAACAGTAATTGCCATAAAACCGGACAGTTTAAATAGCAGCTTTTCACCTTTGGAACCGATAAAAGCCAACGCACAGATCAGGGCAAGACCATAGAATACGTTGTCATTCAGATGACCTTCGGTAACACCGTAGGTATGCAGGTATGACGCGCTGTCGTTGGTCACGGCAAGCGAGTAAACCAAAACCCAGATCACCAGCATGATGAAGTAAAGCACACCTAATAGGATCCCCCAGTTTTTGCCGAGGTAACCTGAAATAATACCTGGGTAGTCAGTACATTTCTTGGATTCCGCCAAGGTGTTAATGAACAGCTTTTGGAACATGTACATTGCTGGGTAGCCGATAACGGAAGACAAAAGGAATACCCAAAGTCCCATTACGCCCACCTGTACCGGAAGGAAAACGATCCCCGCACCGATGGCCATACCGATGCTCATCACGATCCAGCCGATATCGACGCTGTCGAACTTGATCGCTTCTTTCCATTCCTGTTCTGTCATGTCTGCTTTGCCATGCAAAGCGGGTTGATAGCTTGTTTGTGCTGACTGCTCAGCATTCAGTAAATCGGCCATTATGATTCTCCAGCCATAAATCGATGTAGGGTCATATTTCTTATTTTTTTTGCGATAACACCCGAATTGATGTGATTGTTTGCCGTTGCTGTTCTATGAAATCAGCATGCATTTTTTTTCACTTTTTTCTGATGCTTATCGATAGCATACGCTCGTTAAGGGAGAAAAAAATTCCCTCAGATAGAAATATGACGTTCGAATTAGAAAATATTTCTCTCAAAATGGCTGACGCATAAAAGGATTTTATCTTTTTTGATTTAAATCGTGTCCGCCACAGATGGTGAGCCATAAGAGCATGATTTAGTTCAAAAATCCAGTCAAAAAATGAACAATTGGAACAGGTTGGGTGAGTTTTAAATCAAGAGAAAAATCACAAAAAGATCATTTAGGTTTTGGTTTCTTATATTCCATCTAATGCATTAGTCTTGTTGGGTGTGGTTTGGGGTTAATTTATGGAGGAAATATGTTGGAGCTTAGGAAAGCAACAGAAAGTGACTATGAGATATTATGCGGGCTATCAGTAACTGAATCTCAGGCTGAGTTTGTGCTGCCTGTATCTGATACCTGGACAGAGAAAAAAGCAGAAGAAGATTTTTATGTTATTTGTCTGAAGGAAACAGATGCAGAAGAGCTGGTGATCGGTTTCTTTCTTATTGATCGTAGTTTTGCCAATCATCAGACATTCCGGACTTATGGCGATTTAGGGTTACGATCTTTCTTTATTGATAAAGCTCGCCAGGGAAAGGGATATGGTAAAGAAGCGTGCTTTCAGCTTGGTCCTTTTGTGAAAGACAACTATCCACAAAGTGAAAAACTAGTGCTAACAGTAAATGTGAGAAACCCCAAAGCGAGAGCTTTGTATTTAGCTTGTGGCTTTGTCGATACACAGCAACTTTATCTAGGCGGTCCAGTGGGGCCTCAGCATATTTTGTCTTTGTCAGTTAAATAAAAGCGTGGGATGTCCCGTTTGAATCGGGCGGGAACACTTTCGTTTTTACACTGTAAACTCGGCTTGGACATTAGGTTGTAACGAGAGCGCTTTAATCGCTTCACGAAAGCCGTTTAGCTTATCGTCATGGAGTAAGTTGTCATGGGGGAACTTACGACTATAGATAATGGTTCCTTCTGTATTAAGACAGATCACCGCTGGTGCTGACATTCCCTTTAAAGCTCCGGTATTAATTTGGAGTCCATAGTTTTCAGTGAAAACCGGATCCCGGAAGAAGCTGGCGGTATGGATATAGTCGAGCCCTTCCTTTTGACAGAATTGCTCAATGGCGAAAGGTAGATCGGCTGAAAGGCACAAGCAGTGGATATGCTTGTTCCTGCCAGCTAGCAGATTCAAATCGCGTAGTGATTGTGCCCATTCGGCAATATGAATAGAAGGAATAATGTTGAGCAGTATATTTTTTCCTTCTAAATCGGAAAGGGATATATCGGTGTTACTGTTGTCCGCAAGGATAAAGCATGGAGCCTGAGTTCCTGCATTAGGAAATTTACAGGCGAGGCCATCAACTTTGTGCGATGCAATAGACATACAATCCTCTTAAAAGCTCGGGCTGTGGTTTACGTATTGCTTAATTTCGAAGTTCAGCGCTTTGAGAAAGAGTTGATATTCCCTTGTTCCTTGCAATGCATTCATTAGGATTATTGAAGGCGAATTATAGGCTGATAACAAGGCATGTTCGTAGTTGATATCATGCCGTTTGCCGCACATTAAAACGGCAGCAATGCAGAATTTAACAATGTCATCGTTGATATTTAGTTTGAGCTTTTCGCAAAGCGACAGCATTTTTTTTAACGGAGCAGATTGGTTCGTTAATGACATTTAAACCTCATGATATCTCTGTTAAGCGCTGGAACTGAAGATGATGAGTTGCTTTGGCGCTATGATTTGCTTCCTGCTGACTGATTTTCTTCTTCTCTTTTGATAACCATCACGCGCCATTTTTTATGTTTTCTGATAGAAAATCAGAACATGTATTTTGATACTTTCGTGCTGATACCATAATCAGCTTTAGTTTCAGGCTGGCATGTGAATGGCATTACCTGCAGGCTTTCACCATCCATTTTTGTAACTAGCTCACCACCACCGATAAAGGTGATTTTATAACCAGTTGTGATCGCCTGACTCATACCATGTACATCGAAGTATTCTTCAAGGGTTGTGAAATCAGCAACCTGGTGATTTTGACATCCGTCGTTGAAGAAGAATGTATTGAATTGTTGCTTTGGTGTTTTCTGTAGCGTGTTGCAGATCAGGTTCATTGAATCAACATTGAAGATGATCATTATTATTCCTTATTGTTAACGTGGTCAGTTGATTTTGTGAAAGATATCACGGTTTTTGTGTAATCTGGTCTAACCATTTCATTTGTTTATGACAAAAAATTACAACCGATTAATACCTTTAGCGAATACATTGCTGATTTTAAGGACTTTTTTGTCTAAAAATTGGTATGTAAATTTTTTTCAAAATGTGAATTTTTTAACGCTTAAAAAACATGCGTTTTTTAGGAGAGTTATGTGTTTTTGTCTTTAAAACAAGTCACGAGTGCCTTTCTAACAACTCTTAGCGCTGAAAATAGGAAACGGGGGGATTGAATTAGAGATGAGAGAGCATGCTTAAATGCGCAGTTGTGTGAATATCGATCATGGTCTCATATTAAATGATTTCATCGGTTTCCTTCCTTGATGCTTTCTTTTTTTAGTCCACCATTGATATGTAACCGTGTGCAATGTGTGGTTATTGTGAAATAGGAATAAAAACGTAAGGTTCTTTATGGATAAGGATCTTAGTTGTACGGGCGGCTGCCATTTGCTCATTTTAAGTTTTGTCGTATCTCTGACGTGAGCAGACTGTAGCGAATAATAAATTCAATACAGGTGTCCTATGAACGTAAAGAGTATTCAATTAAGGATCATTGCCCCTTTTGTCCTTGTTGTGGCAGGCTTTTTAGCGGGTTTTGGCTGGATGAGCTATAATGAAACGCGTTCTCAGCTTTTTCAGCAACTTCAGGTTAGAACTGAGAACAGCCTTCAGCGGTTACAGCTCAGCTTGCCGGAATCGGTATGGAATTTTGATCTCGAATTTCTGGCTGAAAGTGTTGATTTAGAGATGAATGCCGATTTTATGGCAGCCATTGCTGTAAAGAGTGATGGCGAACTTATGTTGTTCAGAGCGAAGTCACCAGATGGCAGTATTGTCGATGTTAGCGCGGCACCATCCTCAAACTCGTATAGTCTTCAGTCATTACTGCATTATGACGATGGCAACGGTCAGCAATCTGTTGGTGAAGTAACAATTTATATTGATGACAGTTTGGTTCATAACAAACTGCAACAGTTTCTTCGTGAACTAGCGATCGAGATTGTATTGCTGGAAATTGCAATTACAGCGTTGATGATGCTGCTGGTTAATCATGTCGTGCTGTCTCCTCTTCGTAAAAACATTCAAACGACAGTGGAAATCACAAAAAGTGGGGATTTTCGGCAACGGCTTAATACTGACTCCGGTGATGAAATCAGCCTGGTTGGGGAAGGGATCAACAACTTCATCTGCCGGTTGCAACAAATTATTGGTCAGGTATCGCGACTCTCTGAGTCGGTGTTAAGCAGTGTGAGTGCTACGGTATCGGTAAGTCATGAAACAAATGATGATCTCCATAGACAAATGGATGGTATCCACACTATTGCGGAAGCCATTATGCAAATGAGCCAGGCGAATGAAAAAGTCGCGCAGGGGGCAATATCTACCTCTGATTCGGCTGATCAGGTGCAGAAACTAGCGGAACACAGTTGCCAGGTGGTTAATCAAGCGGTCAAGAACATTGAAGCGTTAGCAGAAAAAGTTCAGCGAACAACCGAGGTACTTCAGGAACTGGCCGAAGACGGTGAGCAAATCGGTACTGTGACAGTGGTGATTAAAGATATTGCCGACAAAACTAATCTTTTGGCTTTGAATGCTGCTATTGAGGCAGCTCGGGCCGGGGAGCAGGGGAGAGGTTTTGCTGTTGTGGCTGAAGAGGTGCGCTCATTGGCAATGCGAACTCAGGATTCGACAGACGAAATCACTCAAATTATTGAACGGCTACAAAACGGTTCTAAGGATGCAGTAAATGTGATGGTAGAAGCATTGGAACATGTTCAGCTAGTTGTTGATGAAGCATCTGATGCAGAGACATCGATCAGTAGAATCACGCCGGCAATCTGCACGGTATCTCAAATGAGCAATGAGACTGCTAGCGCCTCAGAAGAGCAGAGTTATGCGGTGAAAGAGATCAATCAAATAGTTGAAACTATTTTGCAGTTGAGCCGGGAAACGGTGGATCGCGCGGTTAATACTGAGCAGCTCAGTCATGATTCCGCGCAGCTGGCAACAGAACTTCAACAGCAAATTGCCCACTTCAAGGTATGAGATTTGCTTTTAGCCTGATTCATGAGAAAGGATTAACAATGAATATGATAGAAGAGTTCAAACATAAACTGATACTGGCGGTATCGGTATTCGCTTTGGGACTTTCTTCCCTGAGCACTGTTGCCGCAGAGTATCCTGCTGACGTTAATTTAGTAAGTGAGGCGTGGGAAGATGCCACTCTAGAGGATGGCAGTGGTCTTTACTGGGATATTATGCGGCTGGTTTATGAACCCCTGGGTATCCGGGTTAATTACAGCACAACCTCTTACGCGCGAAGCATTTCTTTGGTGAAGCAAGAAAAAGCGGATGCCTGGCTTGGTGCATATTCTGATGAAGTTGATGGTGTGTTGTATCCTCAATGGCATTTTGATGCAGATCTGGTTTCGGCTCTTTATAAGAAAAATGATGCCCTGAACTGGCTGGGGGAACAAAGTCTTGCCGGGAAAAATGTGGGCTGGATTAAGGGCTACGGCTATAACGACTATATGGATACCAAGTTTAAAAACAAGGAATACAAGTCAAGAAAACAGGCGATTAAGTTGCTTGAGGCAGGACGTCTGGATTTCTTTCTGGACGCCAAGGAAGAACTGGAAGAAGAGATTGAAAAAGGCTATTTCAATGAGGCTGATTATGAAATCAAACCGATCATGCAGCTTAATTTGTACATGGCATTTAGTAACAATGAGCGCGGACGTCAGCTAAAAGACATCTTTGACGAACGTTTCCCTCAATTGCTTAAGTCGGGTGAAATCCAACAACTTTATAATAAGTGGGATTGGGAAACCTTCCCGTTTAACGAGCAGTAAAACTATATCCGTCCATACCTGCTGCTTTGCCGGTATGGACATTTTCAACTCAGCCTTTCTTACCACTCAATTTCTAAATCAAATCTCTCCTGAAGCAACCTGCAATCGAGAATAAACATCGAAGTGATCATGTTATTGATTATTCCGAAAATCCCAATTTCAGTAGCGTGATCGGCTAAACAACAAACAATTAGATAGAAATATAGACTGCGATAGCGTTAGTTATTGACATAATTAGCATAAATAAGTAATTAATGCATTTATTGTGAATTATTATTCACTTGGATTTTCCCCGAATATGGAGATTTACGATGAACAAAATGTCTTTGACTCTTGTCTCTGCTGCAATTCTGTCTGCACTCAGTATGAGTGCTAATGCGTGTACTGGCCTGATTGTGGGTAAAGGCGCTTCCGTTGACGGCAGTATCATGATTGCCCGTAACGAAGATTTCGGTGTTAATAACTGGAATAAACACCTTGCGTTTCGTCCAGCACAGAAAAATGAAGCTGGTGATTGGAAACTGGGGAATGGCCTGGTTGTTCCAATGCCGGAGCAATTTTATGCATATTCTGCAATTCCGGACTGGGATGCGAATACGGTAGATAGCCATGGCAAGTTTTACGAAGAGCGCGGTATTAACGAATACAATGTTGCGATTTCAGCTACCACCAGTGCGGAAGTAAATGACAAAGCTCAGAAAGCCGATCCATTGGTAGAAAATGGAGTGATTGAAGCGGTGATCCCGACGTTGATCCTACCTCAGGTGAAAACAGCTAAGGAAGGGGTTGCGCTGCTGGGCAAATATGTTGAACAGTATGGTGCCGGTGAAGGTAATAGCCTTTACATTGCTGATGTGAACGAAGCATGGCTGGTGGAAATCGGTTCAGGTCATCACTGGATTGCAGTGAAAGTGCCGGATGACAGCTACGCAATGATTGCAAATGGCTTGCGCGTTCATGGCGTTAATCTAAGCAGCAAAGATGTGATGCATTCAAAAGGTTTGATGGCGTTTGTTAAAGAGCATCAGTTGCTGGACAAACCAAATGCGAAGTCATTTAATTTTGCTAAAGCCTTTGGTGTGACAGGGGATCTCTATAACACTGACCGTGAGTGGTTGGGGCAGAAGATGCTGACATCATCTGAAAAACAGGCAACCCGCCAAGATCAGTATCCGCTGTTTATGAAGCCGGATCAGAAGATTTCAGTCAATGACGTAGCTGAAGTGCTGAGTGCGACTTATAAGGGTACAGAGCTTGAAGCGAAAGCCAAGCGTCCGATTCGTGTTGATCGCCAGCTTGAATCCCACATTATTCAGCTTCGTAAAGAAATGCCGTTTGAGCTTCAGGGCCTGATCTGGCAGAGCTTCGGTGTATTGCCTGAATCGGTTTTAGTACCAATCTACTCTAGTCTGCAGGAGTATCCAACGCCTTATCAGACAGGTAGCGATACGTACACCGATCAGTCGGCTTACTGGCAGTTCCGTAGCCTGACAGCACTGGCATCAGCAAATCCTGATAAGTACCTGCCAATGCTGAAAGAAACATGGGATAAGGAAGAATCAAAACTGTACAAGCAGGTCAGCAATTTGGATATGACGCTGACGTCGCTTTATAAGTCAGACAAGCAGGCTGCGCTTAACATGGCTTCTGATTATTCATACGGCCAGCTGCAGCGTACATTATCAATGGCGACAGAAATTCGCTATAAGATGATGACAGACCTGACTAAGAGTACAGAAAAGAAATACTCTGAAGAAGAGTTCAAAAAAATCATGAGCCTGTAAAGGTTACCTGATTAGAAAAAAAGCCCCCAAAACATCATTGTTCGGGGGCTTTTCTATTTATTTTGGGTTCTTTTGACTGAGGAATGATCGGATGCGGCTTTTTGGGCACAAAAGATGAGCGGTTAGTGATTTTGAGGGTTTACAGCATTTAAATAGCACAGTATTATTTGCCGTACTTACGGAGAGATGGCTGAGTGGTTGAAAGCACCGGTCTTGAAAACCGGCATACGTTTGTAGCGTATCTAGGGTTCAAATCCCTATCTCTCCGCCACATTCTAGAGGTTGGGCGCAAGCCGGGCTTCATACAGAATTGGAGCGGTAGTTCAGTTGGTTAGAATACCGGCCTGTCACGCCGGGGGTCGCGGGTTCGAGTCCCGTCCGCTCCGCCACTGATTAAAGCCCCTGTCGAAAGACAGGGGCTTTTTCGTATGTGTTAATTTTGTGTCTGCCTATGGACACTGAATACCCTTGGAATGTTGGGCAATTGACTCTCGTCCCTTCGTCGCGAGGTAAATCAATTCTGTTTATTTATTGATGAAATACTCTTGCTTTGTTTAATGGTTGAGCAGGAAGGTTTTTTTTATAAAAAAAGGGTTTACAGGGTTTAATTAGCCCAGTATTATTCACCGCACTTACGGAGAGATGG